>JBFWNE010000007.1:0-157783 GCA_050251215.1 Candidatus Nanopelagicales bacterium | reverse complement strand
GTGGCCGACCAGCTCAACCGACGACCCCGCCAGACCCTGGGCTGGAAGAACCCGGCAGAAGCCCTCGCCGAGCTACTGTCGGACCCTCAAACAGACGACGGTGTTGCGACCGCACCTTGAATCCGCCTCGCGCTCTGCTGCGAGATTCCACTACCGAATCGGGCTAGAGCAGGTCGCGCAGGACGGGGACCAGGGCGCGCAGGGCGTTGCCGCGGTGGCTGATCGCGTCCTTCTCCTCGTTGCTCAGCTCGGCGCTCGTGCGCACCTCGCCGTCCGGCACGAAGATCGGGTCGTAGCCGAAGCCGTTGGTGCCGCGCGGCTCGCGCACGAGGTGCCCGCGCATGATGCCGTCGACCGTGGCCTCGCGGCCGTCGGGCAGCACGAGGGCGACGGCGCAGCGGAACTCCGCGCCGAGCCGGTCGTCGGGGGTGTCGCCGAGCTGGGCGAGCACGAGCTCGAGGTTGGCGACGTCGGTGCTGCGCCCGGGCACGAGCCCGCCGCTCCACCGGGCCGACAGGATGCCGGGCATCCCGTTGAGCGCGTCGACGCACAGGCCGCTGTCGTCGGCGACGGCCGGTACGCCGGTGGCAGCGCATACCGCGCGCGCCTTCAGCAGCGCGTTGCCCGCGAAGCTCGACTCGGTCTCGGGCACCTCGGGCACGGAGCCCTCGGGGAACGCGCCGATGCCGACGACCTCCACGTGCAGCCCGGCCTCGGCGAGGATGCGGTCCATCTCCTCGATCTTGTGCGCGTTGCGCGAGGCCAGCACGATCCGGTCGGTCATGAGGCGAGCGCCGCCTTCTGCAGCTCGGTGAGCTCGGCGCAGCCCTGCGCCGCGAGGGCGAGGAGCTGGTCGAGCAGCGCGCGGTCGAACGGCTCGCCCTCGGCGGTGCCCTGCACCTCCACGTAGCGGCCGTCGCCGGTCATCACGACGTTCATGTCGGTGTCGGCGGCGACGTCGTCGTCGTAGTGCAGGTCGAGGCGCGCCTCGCCGTCGACGATGCCCACGCTGACCGCGGCGATCGAGTTGATGATCGGCTGCGCGCCGGCCTTCACGTGGCCCTGGCCGCGGGCCCACTCGATGGCGTCGGCGAGGGCGACGTACGCGCCCGTGATCGCGGCGGTGCGGGTGCCGCCGTCGGCCTGCAGCACGTCGCAGTCGATCATGATCGAGTTCTCGCCGAGCGCCGAGAGGTCGATCGCGGCGCGCAGCGAGCGGCCGACGAGACGGGAGATCTCGTGGGTGCGCCCGCCGACCTTGCCGCGGACCGACTCGCGGTCGTTACGGGTGTTGGTCGCGCGCGGGAGCATGGAGTACTCCCCCGTCACCCAGCCGAGCCCGGAGTCCTTGCGCCAGCGCGGCACGCCCGCGGTGAACGACGCGGCGACGAGCACGCGGGTGCGGCCGAACGACACGAGGCACGAGCCCTCGGCGTGGTCGAGCCAGCCGCGCTGGAAGGTGACGGGACGGAGCTGGTCGGCGGCGCGGCCGTCGGAACGGGTCATGCGGCGACCCTAACGCCCGCCCCCGACCCGCTTCGGATGCCCCAGAGCCCCTTCCAGGGGACTCTCAGGCATCCAGATCGGTCAGACCTCGAGGACGAGGCCCTGGGTGGCGAGGGCGAGCTCGCCCTCGAACACCGGCTCGGCCTCGGCGAGGGTCTCCTCGCGCGGCGTCCACGGCACGAGGTGGGTGAGCACGAGCCGCCCGACGCCGGCGCGGTTGGCGTGCTCGGCCGCCTGCGCGGCGGTGAGGTGCAGGTTGGGCGGCAGGTTCTCGTAGCGGCTGATGAACGACGCCTCGTACAGCGCGAGGTCCGCGCCGCGGGACAGTTCGACGAGGGCGTCGCTCTCGCCGGTGTCGCCGCTGAAGACCAGCGAGCGGCCGCCGGCCTCCACGCGCGAGGCGAAGCACGGCACCGGGTGGTTGACCCGCGTCGTCGTGATGCGGAACGGGCCGATCTCGGTCACCTCGACGTGGTCGCGGAAGTCGAACTCGCCCTCCATGCCCTCCTCGGGCGGGAGGTCGTACGCGCGGGCGAGGCGGTCGGCCGAGCCGGTCGGGCCGAGCACCGGGATGACCGGCGCGTGGCCGTCCGGGTGGTACTTGCGGAAGACGTAGTACGACGTGAGGTCGATGCAGTGGTCCGCGTGCAGGTGCGAGAGCACCACGGCGTCGACGTCGTAGACGTCGGTGTGCTTCTGCAGCGCGCCGAACGCGCCGTTGCCGAGGTCGAGCACGATCGCGTGCCCGTCGTGCTCGACGAGGTAGCAGGAGGCCGGCGAATCCGGCCCGGGGTACGACCCCGAGCATCCGACGATCGTCAGGCGCATCAGGACACGACCTCCACAGCGTGCTCGACGGCGACGACCTCGGGGCCGAGGAAGCGCTTGGCCAGTGCGGTGAACGGGGCGGGGTCGCCCGTGGCGAGGAACCGGTGCTGCGGCGCCGGCAGCGCGGGGTCGCGCTCGAGCCCGTGCGCGACGAGCGTGCGGTAGACGTCCTTGGCGGTCTCGTCCGCGCTGCTGACGAGCGTGACGTCCTCGCCCACGACGTAGGAGATGACGCCGGCCAGCAGCGGGTAGTGGGTGCAGCCGAGCACGAGCGTGTCGACGCCGGCCTCGACGACCGGGTCGAGGTACTCGTGCGCGACCGACTGCAGCTCGGTGCCGCCGGTGACGCCGGCCTCCACGAACTCCACGAACCGCGGGCAGGCCTGCTGCACCAGGGCGATGTCGGGCGCGGCGGCGAAGGCATCGGCGTACGCCCCGCTCGTGACGGTGGCGCGGGTGCCGATCACGCCGACGCGGCCGGTGCGGGTCACGCGCACGGCACGGCGTACGGCGGGCTGGATCACCTCCACCACGGGCACGGCGTAGCGCTCGCGGGCGTCGCGCAGCACGGCGGCGCTGGCGGAGTTGCAGGCGATGACGAGCATCTTCACGCCCTGCTCGACCAGGTGGTCCATCACGTCGAGGGCGAACGAGCGCACCTCGGGGATGGGCCGGGGGCCGTACGGGCCGCGGGCGGTGTCGCCGACGTACAGCACCGGCTCGTGCGGCAGCTGGTCCAGGACGGCGCGTGCGACGGTGAGCCCCCCGACCCCGGAGTCGAAGATGCCGATGGGCGCGTCCGTCACGAGAGCCGAGACTAGGGCCCCGACACGCTCCCCGTGGCCGGTCTCCGCGTCCTCTGTGTCGCACTCCACGTCTGCCATCCTCGTCCCGTGCGAGGGCGATCGGCCCTCGGCCACCGGAGGAGAGACATGTCCAGCGACGTCCAGACCAAGCGCCCCGGCGGCGTGACCTTCGTCATCGTGCTCATCTGGATCGCGGCGGTGTTCAACGCGATCATCGGCATCTGGCTCATGCTCGCGCCGTTCGGCCAGAACCCCACCATCACCGACATCCAGGGCAACCAGCAGGAGCTGCCCGGCTTCTGGCTGTTCATGAACGGCGCGCTCTCGCTGCTGCTCGGCTTCATGTACGTGTGGCTCGCCCGCGTGGCCTCGATCGGCGCGGCCTCGGCCCAGGTGATCATCCAGGCGCTCGCCGTCATCAACATCATCTTCGGCCTGTTCCGCCTGCCCTACGGCTGGCTCGGCCTCGTGCTCAACATCCTGATCCTCATCATCGCCAGCGGCGCCAAGGCCAAGGCCTGGTTCAGCCGCCCCATCTGATCCGGCCTGGTTTCTCGATGAGGGTGCCCCAGAGTGCCTAAGAGGCACCTGGCGGCACCCTCATCCACGGGACGGGCGGCGTCCACGGATGACTGATCCGCATCAGTGGGGAACTCTGGCTGCCTCTTAGGCGGCCTGGGGCACCTTCATCCGGAAAAGTCAGTGGACGGGGTCAAGCCCACAATTGGCCGTCGAGGGCATCCTCGGCGTCGTCGAGGGTGCCCTCGTAGGCGCCGGTGGAGAGGTACTTCCAGCCGCCGTCGCACACGATGAACGCGATGTCGGCGCTGCGGCCCTCCTTGACGCACTTGCCGGCGATCCCGAGCGCGGCGTGCAGGATCGCGCCGGTCGAGATGCCCGCGAAGATGCCCTCCTCCTCGAGGAGCTGGCGGGTGCGGCGCACGGCGTCGCGCGGGCCGACCGAGTAGCGCGTGGTGAGCACGCTCGCGTCGTACAGCTCGGGCACGAAGCCCTCGTCGAGGTTGCGCAGGCCGTAGACGAGCTCGCCGTAGCGCGGCTCGGCGGCGACGATCTCGATGCCCGGCACCTTCTCGCGCAGGAAGCGGCCGGTACCCATGAGCGTGCCGGTGGTGCCGAGGCCGGCGACGAAGTGGGTGATCGAGGGCAGGTCCTCGAGGATCTCGGGGCCGGTGCCGGTGTAGTGCGCGTGGGCGTTGGCGGGGTTGCCGTACTGGTAGAGCATCACCCAGTCCGGGTGGTCCTCGGCCATCTGCTTGGCCACGCGCACGGCCTCGTTGGAGCCGCCTGCGGCGGGCGAGGACACGATCTCCGCGCCCCACATACGCAGGATCTGCTTGCGCTCGGTCGAGGTGTTCTCGGGCATCACGCAGACGAGGCGGTAGCCCTTCATCCGCGCGGCCATCGCGAGGGAGATGCCGGTGTTGCCGCTCGTGGGCTCGAGGATCGTGCAGCCGGGGCGGAGCTGGCCGCTCTTCTCGGCCTCCTCGACCATCGCGAGGGCGGCACGGTCCTTGATGGAGCCGGTGGGGTTGCGGTCCTCGAGCTTGGCCCAGACCCGCACGTCCGGGGACGGCGAGAGGCGGGGCAGACCCACCAGCGGGGTGTGCCCGACCGAGGCCAGGAGCGAGTCGTACCGCACGGGGACCTGCGCTCAGCCGCCGGCGACGGCGGGGAGGACGGTGACGACGTCGCCGTCCGACACCGCGGTGTCGATGCCGTCGAGGAAGCGGACGTCCTCGTCGTTGAGGTAGACGTTCACGAAGCGGCGCAGGCCGGCGTCGTCGACGATGCGGTCGTGGATGCCGGGGTGGCGGGTCTCGAGGTCGTCGAGGAGGGCGCGCAGGGTGTCGCCGGAGCCCTCGACCGCGCGGGCGCCGTCGGTGTACGGGCGCAGGATCGTCGGGATGCGGACCTCGATGGCCATGGCGGGCGTTCTCCACTCGTCGTACGTGCTGGGGTGCTGCCGCGGCAGCGGGCCGCGTCGCAGCGGCCCACGTGATCAAGCCAGAGCCTACGGGCACCTATTCCCGGCCACGACCCGGCTCGTTCCGTCGTACGGCGAAACCGCAGGTCAGACCGGGTGTCACACGACGGTGACGGGCTCCTCGGTCACGACGCCGTCCACGATGCGGTACGACCGCAGCTCGTAGGGGCCGTCGTCCTGGCCGGTCTCCCGGGTGGAGACGAGCACGTAGTGCGCGTCGGGCTCGGAGGCGTAGCTGATGTCGGTGCGCGACGGGTAGGCCTCGGTCGCGGTGTGCGAGTGGTAGACGACCACGGGCACCTCGTCGTTGTCGTCCATCTCGCGGTAGAGCCGCAGCAGGTCGAGCGAGTCGAACTCGTAGAACGTGGGCGAGCGGGCCGCGTTGACCATGGGGATGAACCGCTCGGGGCGGTCGCTGCCCGCGGGGCCGGCGATGACGCCGCACGCCTCGTCGGGGTGGTCCTGGCGCGCGTGGGCGACCATCGCGTCGATGAGGTCCTGCCGGATCGTGAGCACGGGCCCAGGGTACGGGCGGGCGGCGTACGCCCTCGATCAGCCCTCGTCGTCCATGCCCGGCGGCGGCTCGGATGCGATGCCGGTGACGGCCTGCACGAGCGTCTCCTGCAGGAACGTCAGCCAGTCGTAGACGTGCATGTGCATGAAGGCCGGGTCGTCCTCGTCGAGCTCGTAGAACTCGTCGTGGTTCTCCTCGGTCAGGCCGAGGCGCGTGCCGAGCGCGAGGCGGAGGTCGTTGAGCGCGCCCATCCACGCGGGCACCTCGTCGTCGGCGACCGTGACCTTGCCGTCGGCCTCGGCGAGGGCGCGCAGGACGACGCCGGCGTGCTGCATCTTCGTCTCGCGCAGCGTGCGCTCGGTGAAGCGGCGGAACTCCGCGCTGGCCTCGTCGTCGTCGGCGTACGCGTCGGGCAGGAGGCGGGCGAGCGCGGGGTCGTCCGGGCGCTCGGCGTCCGGATCGATGCCGACCATCCGGGCCAGCGGGTCGGCGTCGCGGCCCCACGGGTCGTCCTCGGGGGCGACGAGCTCGAGCATCTGGCCGACGAGCGAGGCGAGCAGGCCTCGCTCGACGTCGTCGAGCCGCAGGACGATCCGCCCGGTCAGGGAGCGCCGGAAGCCGTGCACGCCCACGTCAGTCGTCCTTCTGCAGCGTGGCCCACAGGCCGTAGGAGTGCATGGCCGCGACGTCGATCTCCATCTCCTCGCGGGTGCCGTTCGAGACGACGGCGCGGCCCTCGTGGTGGACGTCCCACATGAGCTTCTGCGCCTTCTCCTTGGAGTAGCCGAAGTACTCCATGAACACGTACGTCACGTACGACATGAGGTTGATCGGGTCGTTCCAGACGATGGTGATCCACGGCCGGTCGGGCTCGACGACGGCCTCGGACTCCGGCCGCTCGAGCTCGACCGGAGCGACTCCCACGGCGCCATCGTCGCACGCGCGCGGCACGACGGGTGTGCACGGCCCGGCTCCGCGTACGCTCGGAGGCGTGTCCGGCCAGCCGCTCCCCGTCCCGCCCCGCGACCCGTCGCTGCCCGAGCCGCCGCTGCTCGCGCGCATCCGCCAGGGCGTCATCGGCGACGACACGGTCATGCACGGGCCGTTCGGCCCGCGGCGCGTGACGTACGCCGACTACACGGCGTCCGGGCGCGCCCTGGACTTCGTCGAGGACTTCATCCGCTGCGAGGTCCTGCCCCGCTACGCGAACACGCACACCGAGAGCAGCGGCACCGGCCTGCAGACCACGCGGCTGCGCGAGGACGCCCGCGCGATCGTCGCCGACTCGCTCAACTGCGGCGACGACGCCGTCGTCATCTTCACCGGCTCGGGCACGACCGGCGCGATCGACAAGCTCGTCGGCATCCTCAACCTGCGGATCCCGGCCGACCTCGACCGCGCCCGCGGCTTCACCGCGCAGATCCCGCGCGAGGAGCGGCCGGTGGTGTTCATCGGGCCGTTCGAGCATCACAGCAACGAGCTGCCGTGGCGCGAGTCGATCGCCGACGTCGTGACGATCCCCGAGGACGCCGACGGCCACATCGACGTCGAGCGGCTGCGCGCGGAGCTCGCGGCGTACGCCGACCGGCCGCTGAAGATCGGGTCGTTCAGCGCGGCGTCGAACGTCACCGGCATCACGACCGACGTCGACGGCATCGCGCGGATCCTGCACGAGCACGGCGCGCTGTCGTTCTGGGACTACGCGGCGGCCGGGCCCTACCTCGACATCGACATGCAGGGCGACGGCGCGGATCCGATGACGCGCAAGGACGCCGTGGTGCTCTCGCCGCACAAGTTCGTCGGCGGCCCGGGCACGCCCGGCGTGCTGGCGATCCGCCGCGAGCTGCTCACGAACTCGGTGCCGGTCGTGGTCGGCGGCGGCACGGTCGCGTACGTGAACCCGTCGGAGCACATGTACCTGACCGACGTCGTGCACCGGGAGGAGGCCGGCACTCCGGCCATCGTCGAGGCGATCCGCGCGGGCCTGGTGTTCGACCTCAAGCGCAACGTGGGCACCGACGTCATCCGCGCGCACGAGCACGACTTCCTGCGCCGCGCGGTCGCGGCGTGGAGTGCTCACCCGACCATCGACATCCTCGGCAACCTCGACGCCGAGCGCCTGTCGATCGTGTCGTTCACCGTGCGCCGCCCGGGCGGCCGATACCTGCACCACAACTTCGTGGTCGCGCTGCTCAACGACCTGTTCGGGATCCAGAGCCGCGGCGGCTGCTCGTGCGCCGGGCCGTACGGCCACCGGCTCCTCGGCATCGACCTCGAGAAGAGCCACGAGTTCGAGCGCGAGATCACCCACGGCTGCGAGGGCATCAAGCCCGGCTGGGTGCGGGTGAACTTCAACTACTTCGTGAGCGACGCCGTCTTCGAGTACGTCGTGCAGGCGGTCGCGATGGTGGCCGACCACGGCTGGAAGCTCGTGCCGCAGTACCGCTTCGACGTCGCGTCCGGGCGCTGGCGGCACAAGGACGGCGCGGTCGAGCCGCCGCTGCGCCTCGCGCAGCTCGCGTACGTCGACGGCGAGCTCACCTACCCGCGGCACGACGACCGCGCGCCCGAGTCGGACCTCGCCCGCTACCTCGCCGAGGCACACGACCTGATGCACGCGCTGCCCGAGCCGGACGACGACGTCGACGTCACCCGCGTCAGCGCCGACTTCGAGCACCTGCGCTGGTTCGAGCTCCCCGCCGTCTGCCTCACCCAGGGCTGACTTTCACCCGCTCAGGACGGATCACGCCCTTGAAGGGCAGGTTCTGTCCTTTCCTGCCGCGCGTCGGCGACGTGCCGGCGTACCCGATGGCTGCGTTGCGGACGGATCGCGCCCGTGAAGGGCGGATTCTGTCCTGAGCGGGTGGTTTCGAGCCCCGGTGCGTCAGCTGGTCTTGATGGCGAAGTAGGCGTAGTTGCCGCGGACGGTGGAGGTGCCGACGGCGTAGATGCGGTACTGGTACGTCGTGCCCGCGGTCGTGGGCTTGAAGGAGAACGACACGCGGCCGTAGCGGTCGGCCTTGGCGGTCTGCACGGTCTTCCACGTGCCGCCGGCGAGCACCTGGCGCTGGACCGTCTGGCCGGTGATCCAGGGCTTCAGCTTCACCGACGCCGTCACGGTCTTGCCGGCCTTCACGCCGAGGGCGCTGAGGTCGAGCGCGATGGCCGTGCGCACGGAGGTCGCGTCGGTGCCCGAGCCGGTGTTGCGGGCCCAGTCGCCGGCGACGTTGACCTTGTACTGCGTCGACGCCGTCACCGTGTGCGGCAGCGCGACGCGGCCGGAGCCGTCGGTCGTGCCGGACGTGACGAGCGTCCACGTGGTGGTGCCCGCGCGCCGCGCGTACAGCACGGCCTTGGCGCCCGGCACCGACACGCCGTCCGACGTCGCGCGCACCGCGACCGACGCCGTGGCGCCGTACGTCGTCACCGACGGCACGTAGACCGCGACCTTGGTGCTCGAGGGCGCGATGGTGGCGGCGTACGAGCGCAGCGACGACCACTGCGCGGGTGCGGCGCCGTCGAGGTTCCACTGCGCGATGCCGCGCAGGCGGTACTTCTCGACGAGCTTCGCGCGGGCGAGCGCCGAGGCGGCGTTGTCGTACCACCCGTTGCGGTAGACCTTGCAGCTCGTGTCCTTGCCGCCCGAGGTCGTCCCGATGTAGCGCACCGTGTAGGTGAAGTACCACTCGCCGTTGGTCGCATCCCAGGTGCGCACGGCCGCGGACCGGTTGAGCGTCGCGGACGTGAACGTCTCGCTCGGGATCGCGGTCCCTGCATCGGCTGCCTTGAACGACAGCGTGCTCAGGTAGTTCGCGGGCTTGTTGGTCGGACAGGTGCCCTCGACCTTCGAGACGCCGTTGACCTTGACCGTCGCGTTGCGCCCGTACGCCGCGACGCCGATCTGCACCTTGCCCGAGGGCACGACGGACACGGCGTACTTCAAGATCTTCTCGACCCACGGCAGCGGCGCGATCGGGCCGCCGGACACCGAGTAGTCGTACGCCATGATCCGCAGCCGGTCGACGTACGTGTCGATGCCGGCCCAGTCGTAGACCCAGTAGCCGTCGTTCCACTTCGTGCCCGAGGTGGTCGTGCGGTTACCGGTGTAGATCGGCGGCGTGGTGACCGAGAGCAGCTTGCCGCGCGCGTGCAGGGCGCTGGAGAGCTGGCCGATGAACGCGACCCAGGCCGGACGCGTCGTGGTCCACGAGCTCACGCTGTCGGCGAAGGCGAAGCCCTCGAAGTCGAGGTCGATGCCGTCGTAGCCCTCGGTCTGCACGAGCGAGACGATCCGCGACACGAGCGTCGCGCGGCGGGTCGTGTCCTTGAGCACGGCGGCGAGCTGGCCCGCGGCCATGCCGTCGGTGATGGTCGGCAGCACCTTCACGCCGGCGCCCTGCAGCGCGGGCACGACGGTGTCCTTGTTGACGGCGTACGGCGAGCACGTAGGGCAGGGCAGCGCCTCGGCGACGGTCGGCGATGCCACGTTCTCCGCCGTGTACCAGAACGGCGAGGCCTCGGGCATGAGGTCGGCGTTGGCGATCGCGGCCTTCGTGCTCGCGGCGTCGACCGAGCCGAAGTAGCCCCAGCCCGTCACGATCGGGCGCGGCTGCGCATCGGCCGCCGTCGCGGTCGTGGCCGGGCCGGCGAGCCCGAGCAGCCCGAGTCCGAGCGCGGCGGCGACCAGGGTCGCGAGGCGCCGGGCGGCGGTGCTGCGGCGGTGCATCAGGTGGCTCCCGGGGGTCGAGGTCGGGGTGCGCGGCCGGACGGCCCCATGCGTAGGGCATCGTCGTCGGGCGGCAGCGACTTGACGCCGGACCCGGTCGGATGCCCGGATTCGACCGTAAAGGCACCTTTGCCCCGAGTCACGGCAGCGTCCGCGTTCCGGCTCCACTCTGCGGCCCGCGCACCGCCGTCGCGCATCCGGCGTCCGATCACCGGACTCCGCGCATCCGCCACCATGCCCGTCGGGCCCCGCTGCGTGCAGCCCGCCGCGCACGGCTAGCGTGCCGCGCATGACCACCACGCCGGCCTCCGCCGCAGGCATCGACGCGGGCCGCGCCGCGGCCCTGGTCGACGGCCTCGTCGCCCACCTCGTCGGCCCGGAGGTGCCCGGCGCCGTCGCCGCCCACCGCGACCTGCGCCGCGGCCCGTACGCCGCTGCCCTCGGGCCGGTCGTCGTGCCCGTCAGCCGCATGGCCGGCCTGCTCGACGCCCTCGATGCCGACCGCACGAGCGAGCCGCTCGACCTCGTGCTGGCCGCCGACAAGGGACTGGTCGAGGCGGCCGAGGCGCGCTCGGTGCTGCTCGACGACGACCGCGTCGCCCTGCTCGGCCTGCACGTCACGCTGCCCACCGACGGCCCGCTCGGCGACTCCGCCCGCCTCACCCTGGAGAGCCTCGACTTCGCGCTCCCGGCGTACGTCGGCGTTCCGGACTCCTCCGGCTGGCAGGAGGCCGTGGCGGTCCTCGCCGAGGACGGCGCCGAGCAGGCCCTGCTCGAGCTGAGCTCGCGCGGCCCGAGCGCCGAGCACGTCGCCGACGTGATCGTGGAGTGCGTGCGGCACGGCCTGGCCTTCGCCGTCGCGGGCGCGGCGCCGTCGTCGTACCTCGGGCTCCTCGCCGCCACCGCCGCCGCGCTCGAGGCGCGCGACCCGGCGCACGTGGCCGCGGTGCTGCTGGCCGACGACCCGGCCGTCGCGCTCGCGGTGCTCGCCGACGCCGACCCGCGCGCGGTGCGGCGCCGGATCACCTCGATCGGCACGCCCGACGCCCCCGGAACCCTCGCCCACCTCGCCGCGCTCGGGCTGGCCCTCCCGCTGGAGGCGTGAGATGACGGACGAGGCCGTCGAGCCCGTTGTCCTGCACGTCGGGCCCTACCGCCTCGACGCCCCGGCGGCCTCGGACACCGCCGACCTGGTCGCTGCGTTCGAGGACCCCGACATCGCGGTCTGGAACCCGGCCGGCGGCGGCGAGATCAGCGCGCAGGAGCGCGCGCCGCTGTGGATCGCCAGCCGCGCCGCCTGGGGGCCGGACCACGCGTCGTGGGTCGTGCGCGACCACGACGGCACGGTCATCGGCCAGGTGTCGCTGCACCACCTCGACCACGAGGGCGGCACCGGCGAGGTCGGCTACTGGCTCACACCGCGCGGACGCGGGCGCGGCATCGGCACCGCGATCCTCGACGCGGCCACGACGTACGCCCTCGACGCCCTCGGGCTGTTCCGGATCGAGCTCTTCCACGCCGTGGAGAACGAGGCGTCGTGCCGGCTCGCGCTGCGCTGCGGCTACCTGCTCGAGGGCACCGCGCGGCAGAGCTACCGCTACGGCGACGGCCTGCGCCACGACGAGCACCTGCACGCGATCCTCGCGACCGACCCGCGGCCCGAGGTGCGCCCGCCGTCCTGAGCGGGCGGCGGGTCAGGAGCCGTCGCGCACGTCGGCGAGCCGCTCGGCCACGAAGCGCACGTCGTCGAACCGCACCGCGCAGCCCTGCCCCATCGGCGACTGCGCCTCGAACCCCACGCGGTCCCCGTCCGTGGGCGCGCCGAGGGAGAACAGCCGCACCATCCGCCACGACGTGCCGTCGGTCGACGCGTGGAAGGCGTACGCCGGACCCAGCCTCGACACGCGCAGCCAGACCTCGGCGCCGTCCACGACGAACGCGTTCGCGTCGTCGGACGTGCCGCGGGTGACGACCGAGACGACCATCGGGTCGCCCGCGGGCGACTGCTCGAAGCAGAGCTTGGCCCAGCGGTCCGCCGCAGCCCGCACCATGAGCACGCCGGCGTCGTACTGCGCGGCGAACCCCACGGCGACGCGCGCGCTCAGCTGGAAGTCGCCCGCCGGCGGAGCGCCGAGCAGGGTGACGGCGTCGCCCACGGCGGTGGCGGCATCGGTGCCGGCGGTCACCGGGTCGATGAAGAAGTCCGTGCCCGGCAGCGCCTGCGTGCGCACCGACGACCCGGCGACCTCCCACGGGTGCGGCGGGTCGGCGGCGAGGTCGAACGGCAGCGGCATGCCCGCAGTGTCGCGCAGGCCGCCGCCGGCCGTCAGAGCTTGACGGAGTTCGCTGTGCCCTCGGCGCCCATGTTGACCACGAGCAGGCGGCAGTCGGTGCGGCCGAGGTTGGCGCCCTCGTGCGCGACGCCCACGGCCTCGACGAGCGCCTGGCCCTTGGTGAACGTCTTCGTCACGCCGGTCGCGTACGTGACGGTCACGGCGCCGGACAGCACGTAGGCGTACATCGGGGCGTCGTGGCGGTGCAGGCCGGTGCGCTGGCCGGGGCGCAGCGTGATGATCGAGCTCGAGACCTCGGCCTGCCCGGTGGTCGGGTAGGCCAGCGGCTGCCCGAGCACGGTCGTCGCCTGCTGGTCGAGCAGGGTCTTGGCCGGCACGGGCGCGCGGTGCTGCACCTGCGGGGCGGCCGGGCGCGCGGCGTCGAGGCCCTGCGCGTGCGCGGTGACGCCGATGCCCGTGATGAGCAGCAGGCTCGTCGCGGCTGCGCCGAGGGTCAGCAGCGAGCGGCGGCGGGCGTGGGCGTGGTCGGGGGCGTCGGTCGTGGAAGGCACGACGGCGAGGGTAGGGCCGCGCGGGTGGTGCGCGCTGCCCGACCGCCCGATCGCCTGCGACCGCTGAGCCGGCGTTGAGGGTGGCCGCTAGGGCACCGAGCGGATGCGCGTCACGAGCACGGCCGAGAGCAGCGTGACGACGGCCGTCAGGAGGTAGAGGCCGGTGTAGTCCAGCGAGCTCGTGACGATCGGCGCGGCGATCACCGGTGCGAGCACCTGCGGCGCGGAGTTGGCGATGTTGATGACGCCGAGGTCGCGGCCGCGGTCGACGGCCGTGGGCAGCACCTGCGTGATGAGCGCCTGGTCGACCGCGAGGTACATGCCGTAGCCGAGGCCGAGGATCAGGGCGGCGACCATCGCGATGCTGAACACGGGGAAGAACGCGAGCAGGACGGCGGAGACCGCCATCACCACGGTCGCGAGGATCACGTAGATCTTGCGCCGGCCGTCGCGGTCGCTGATCACGCCGGCGATGACGGCCGTGACGATCGTGCCCAGGGCGTACAGCCCGATGAGGACGGTCTGCGAGCCGCCCGGGTCGTCGACCTTGACCTTGTCGGTCAGCCAGAACAGCAGGTAGAGCGTGGCCATCGCGTTGCCGAGCTGCATGAGGAAGCGCGTGATCCACGCCCACGCGAAGTCGGGGTATTCGTGCGGGCTCACCCAGAACCCGCGCAGCCACTCCCCGAACCGGAACGGCGGCCGGTCGGCCTTGTCCAGCCTGGGGTCGCGCATGGTCAGCACGAGCGGCAGCACGAGCAGCAAGAGCAGGATCGAGGTGAGGAAGATGCCGCCGTCGAGCGCCAGCACGACGAAGGACACCAGCGCGACGCCGAGCACGATGCCCACGGTCTGGGCGAGGCCGATCCAGCCCGACACCATGCCTCGCTGCTTCACCGGGACCTGGTCCGGCACCGTGGCGGTGAGGCCGGCGTAAGCCGCGTTGATCGTCGCCTGGCACACGCCCCAGACCACCGCGAGCCCGAGCACGGTCGACTGGAAGGCGAGCGCGGCGATGCCGAGCGCGCCCATGAGCGCGCCCCACAGCACCCAGGGGCGACGACGGCCGAAACGGGAGGTCGTGCGGTCCGACAGCGCGCCGGCGATCGGGTTGCCGATGACCGACATCAGCGCGCCGACGCCGGTGATCCAGGCGAGCGCGGCCTCCTTGCCGCCGTCGCCGGCCACCTCCTCCGCCAGGCGCGGCAGCAGGTTCTGGATCGGCGTGTAGAACGCCAGCATGATGCCGAGGTTGGCGAGCACCACGGGCAGGACGTAGCGCACGCCGACGCGCGCGGTTGGCTCCGCGAACGGCTCGACGACGGACGTCGCGGCTGCGGGCTGCTCGGCGCTCACGCACCACCTCCGAGGAACGACTGGAACCAGGCGTACGACGTCTTCGGGATGCGTCGCTGCGTCGGGTAGTCGGTGTACACCAGGCCGAACCGCGGGCGGTAGCCCTCGGCCCACTCGAAGTTGTCGAGGAACGACCACACGAAGTAGCCGCGAACGTCGACGCCCTCGTCGATCGCGCGGCCGACGGCGGCGATGTGCTCGCGGAGGTACTGCACGCGGCGCGGGTCGTCCACGCGCGGGGCGTCGCCGTCCTCGAGCACGTCGGGGTAGGCCACGCCGTTCTCCGTGACCATGACCGGCGGGAGGGCCTCGGCGTACCGCTCCTTCTGCTGCACGAGCACGTGCCGCAGTCCGTCGGGCACGACCGGCCAGCCCATGTCGGTGGTGTCGTCCGACGGGTACTGCTTCAGCTCGAACGGCAGCGGGTTGCCCTCGTTCGGCGCCGACACGAGCGTGGGGTTGTAGTAGTTGATGCCGATGACGTCGAGCGGCTGCGCGATCGCCGCGAGGTCGCCGTGCAGCACGCACGAGCGGTCGACGGGGATCGCGACGACCTCGGGGTCGGGGTACTCCCCGAGCAGCACGGAGTCCATGTAGATGCGGTTCTGGATCGCGTCGAGCGAGGCCGCGGCGGCGGCGTCCTCCTCGCTGCCGGACTCGGGATGCACCGGCGACAGGTTGTGCGTGATGCCGATGCGCAGGTCGCCCTCGGCCGCCGCGCGCATGGCCTGCACTGCGAGGCCGTGGCCTAGCAGCAGGTGGTGCGTGGCCGCGAACGAGTCGAACATGAGCACCTTGCCCGGCGCGTGCGTGCCGAACCCGTAGCCGAAGGTCGACGACACCACCGGCTCGTTGAGGGTGATCCACGTGTGCACGCGGTCGCCGAGGTTCTCCACCATCCATTCCGCGTAGTCCGCGAAGCGCTGCGCGGTGTCGCGGTCGAGCCACCCGCCGGCATCCTCGGCCCACTGCGGCAGGTCCCAGTGGTAGAGCGTGACGACCGGCGCGATGCCGTGCTCGAGCAGCTCGTCCACGAGCCGGTCGTAGAACGCGACGCCGCGCATCTCGACCGCGCCGTCCTCCGGCTCGATCCGCGACCACGCGATCGAGAAGCGGTAGGCGTTCACGCCCATCCGCGCCATGAGCGCGACGTCGTCGGGCATGCGGTGGTAGTGGTCGCACGCCACATCGCCGGTGCTCGCGTCGGCGATCTTCCCCGGCGTGTGCGTGAACGTGTCCCAGATCGAGGGGCCCTTGCCGTCCTCGTCCCACGCGCCCTCGAGCTGGTACGACGCCGTCGCCGTGCCCCACAGGAAGCCCCGGCCGAAGTGGTCGCGGGTCCGGCCGTCCGAGAGCGTGCCGGGCTCGCCCGGCGTCCACAGCGTCGTCATGGGCCGCACCCTGCCACGCGCGCGCGGCCGATGCGGGCTCCACGCCGACGTGGCGCGCGTCGCGATCAGCGGCGCGGGCCGGGCACGACCGTGGTCTTGGCCGCCTTGTCGTGGATCGTCTGGCGCCACGGCTTGTCCCAGAGCGGCCAGAGGTAGTCGACGATGCTGAAGACGCCGCCGACCAGCGCGGCGCCGCCGGACTCCACGGCCCAGCGGATGATCGACGTGCCCCACGTGAGGGTGGGGCTGTCGATGTCGCGCGGGCGCACGCGGATGCCGAGCAGGCGCTTGCCGACCGTGCGCCCGTAGAGCACGTACTGCGGCACCTCGTACACGAACGTGACGACGAGGGTGACCAGCGTGAGCAGGAGCGAGACGCCGGTGACGTCGGCGACCCACTGCTGCAGCACGTCCGGCGGCAGCGTGCCGTCGGCGGGGATGCCCTCGAAGAACCGGGTGAGCGCCGGCCACAGCAGCCACAGCGACACCGGCACGATCACGACGCCCTCGATGATCCAGTCGACGATGCGGGCGGCCGCGCGCGAGCCGTACGACGCGATCTCGTACGGCGCTGCCTGGCCCGCGGGTGCGCCGTACCGCCCGGCGACGGGGGCGGAGTAGGGCGGGGCCGTCGGCGGCGCCCAGCCCTGGGACGGGTAGCCCGGCGGCGGGACCTGCGCGGGCGGGGCGGCGGAAGCGGCCGATGCGGCGGGCGCCTGGCCGGGCGGCGGGAGCGCGACCGGCTGGCCGGGCGCGGGCGGCGGCGTGCCCTCGGGCAGCAGCACCGAGGCGCCCCACTTTGCGCCGTCCCACCAGCGCACGTAGCCCGCGCTCGAGAAGGGGTCGGGGTACCAGCCCGGCGTCATCGCCATGCGGTGAGCGTAGGCGGTCGTCCGGGGGCCTCGGCACGGCGGCGCGCGGCCCGCCCG
The DNA here is from genome assembly GCA_050251215.1 of Candidatus Nanopelagicales bacterium. Lineage (GTDB taxonomy): Bacteria > Actinomycetota > Actinomycetes > S36-B12 > CAIYMF01 > Longivirga. Next base: position 140,877 of record JBFWNE010000007.1, on the reverse strand, counting down.
CGGCAGGTGTGGTGAGCCTGTCCTGCGTGATGGCGTTCACAGCACCTCGGTGTCCGGCCCAGGGCCACAACCTGCCCGTCGCTACTACCGTGATCAGCGCTCCGGTGGTCAGATCGTCCAGCGTGCACGGCAAGGAGTGGTCGCTATGCCCGAGACCGCGGTCGACAGGGTCGACGCCGCCATCCTGGCGCTGTTCGCAGCCGAGCCGCGGGTGGGCGTGCTCGAGGCGAGCCGGCGCCTGCGGATCGCGCGCGGCACGGTGCAGGCGCGGCTGGACAAGCTCGCGGCCCGCGGCGTCGTCACCGGCTGGGGGCCCGACCTCGACGCCGCCGCCCTCGGCTTCCCCGTCACCGCGTTCGTGACGCTGGAGATCGCGCAGTCGGGCCACGACGAGATCGGCGCCCGGCTCGCGGCCATCCCCGAGGTGATCGAGGTGCACACCATCACCGGCGGCGGCGACCTGCTCGCCCGCGTGGTGGCCCGCTCCAACGCCGACCTGCAGCGCGTCATCGACCAGGTCGTGGCGACCGACGGCATCGGCCGCACCTCCACCGCGATCGCCCTGGCCACCCAGGTGCCGCACCGCGTCCTGCCCCTCCTGCAGGCCGCCGCCGGCAGCTCCGACGCGGACGCCGCCGGCGCCTGATCCTTCTTTTCTGGTCAATGTGGCTTTCACTGCCTAAGGCAGAGAGATGGTCACATCCATCCCGTCGGAGGCAGCCCGCGCCCGGTATCTGGATGTGGCGAAACCTCTGCGGAAGGCAGTGACAGCCACTTTCACCGGGGAACAGGTGGTCGGTGAGCGGACGGGGTTGGGCCGGGCGGGCCTGTCGGCTTCAGCGCAGGGCCCTGGTGCTCGTACCGTGGGCGGGCATGCCGTCCGCCAGCAAGGAGCCCGCCCCGTGACCCGAGGCCACACGACCCGACGTCTGGCGCCCGTGGCCGCCTCGGCGGCCCTGCTCGCGGCCGCGCTGCTCGCGGGCGCGTCGCCGGCGAGCGCGGAGATCTCCGGCGGCGGCGGCACCGGCGGCCCCACGACCTCCACGATCCCCGCCGCCGGCTACGAGGCCTACATCGCCGCGCAGTCGCGGATCGCAGCCCTCCTGCCGTCCCGGGTGCGCGCGCAGAAGGCGCTGGGCACGGCCCCGGGCATCCTCGTGAGCGACGCCGGCACCGGCGAGGTCGCGTACGCCGCCCACTCCACGACCCCCATGCGCGGGGCCTCGACCACCAAGCTCATGACCGCCGTGACGGCGCTCGCGACGATGGGGACGGCGACCCGCTTCCCCACCACGGTCCTCGAGGGCCGGCGCGCCACCGAGGTGGTGCTGCGCGGCGGCGGCGACCCGATGCTCACGAGCGCGCAGCTGTCGTCGCTCGCCCGCACGACGGCGAAGGCGCTCGTCGGCCGTGCCCCCGCGGTCGGCGCGGGCACGACGTTCCGCGTGACGGTGAAGGTCGACGACACCCTCTACCCCGCGCCGACGCCGGCGGTGGGCTGGCCCTCGCACTACCTGCCGTACGTCGTCGCGCCGGTGCGCCCGCTCATCCGCGACCTGCGCAACTCGTGGGACTCCGCCAAGGACGCCGGCACCTACTTCGCCTCGAGGCTGCAGGTGGAGCTCAAGGCCGCGCTCGCCGCACGCACCGACCTCGCGGTGTCGTCGGCGTACTCCGGCAAGATGCCGGCGGCCGACGGCGCGGCCACGGTCGCCGCGTTCGCCGGCAACACGAGCGGCTCGGCGCTGCGGCTCATGCTGCTCGTGTCGGAGAACGACGTCGCCGAGATGCTGCTGCGCAACAGCGCCGTCGCCGAGGTCGGCGACGGGTCGTGGACCGCGGCGCGAGCGAACGCGCGCACGACGCTCAACGGCCTCGGCATCGACACCACCGGCTGGGTGTTCGACGACGGCAGCGGCGTCTCGCGCACCGACCGGCTCACCGCGCGCGGCCTCGTGCAGCTGCTGCGGGCCGCGGTGTCGCCGGACCACCCCGAGCTCGCGCCGCTGCGCGGCTGGCTGCCGGTCGGCGGCGTGAGCGGCACGCTGAAGGCGGCCAACGGGCGCTTCACGACGTACCCGACCGTCTGCGCGCGCGGCGACGTCTACGCCAAGACCGGCACGCTGTTCGACACCATCGGCCTCGCCGGCTACGCCGAGGGCTCGGACGGGCGGCTCAAGACCTTCGCGGTGCTCGTGCACCGCTCCGGCGAGACCTACTCCAAGCTGACGGTGCGGCGCAGCGTCGACCGCATCGCCGCGACGGCGACCGGCTGCTACTAGCGCGGACGGACCAGCAGCGCGTCAGCGCAGGGCGCGCGCGACCTCGCCTGCGGCGCGCAGCACCTTGGGGCCGACGTCCTCGAGCACGAGCTCGCCGAGCGCGAGCACGCCGACCGAGGCCTCGATGCCGGCGACGCCGAGCAGCGGGGCCGCGACGCCGATGGCGCCGGGCTGCAGCTCGCCGGTCGAGACGACCCAGCCGGGCTCGAACGGGCGGCCGCCGGTCGCCCGCGCCGCCAGCACGGCCTTGCCGCCCGCGCCGCGGTCGAGCCCGTGGCGGGCGCCGACGCGGTAGGCGACATGGAAGTCCGAGCGCGTCGGCTCGACGACGGCCACCGCGAGCGCGTCCGAGCCGTCGACGACCGTGAGGTGCGCGGTGGCGCCCACGGAGTCCGACAGCCGGCGCAGCGCCGGGAGCGCGGCCTCGCGCAGCACCGGCTGCACCTGCCGCGCGAGCGCCAGCACGGCCATGCCGAGCCGGCAGCGGCCGTCGGTGCCGCGGCGCAGCAGCGCGTGCTGCTCCAGCGTGACGACGAGGCGGTAGACGACGGTGCGGCTCACGCCCAGGCGGGCGGCGATCTCGGTGACAGTGAGGCCGTCCGACGAGTCGGACAGCAGCTCCAGGACTGACAGCCCTCGATCGAGGGTCTGGCTGGTCTCGGCGACCACGCGATCCACCTCGGTCCCTCTGCTCGTGGTCCCTCGTGAGGACCCGTGTGCTCGGTGCCGGAAGGCGCGTGGGCACCCTCCTCGCAGACCGGCCGGGCGACCGGTCCGTGTCCACTCTGCCCCAGATCCGCCCGATCCGGTCAAACCCGGACGTCCGATCTGCGACTCCAGCGACAACGAGGAGCGGTCGTGCGCGAGTTCCACCCCTGACGTGGCGAACCTCACGGCCCCGCGTGTCGCGGGACCGTGAGGTCCGGGTGGAGCGGGGTGCGGCGGGTCAGACGCCCGCGGCCTTCTTGACGCCGAAGGCGCCGACGATCTCGCTCACGCCGAGCACGATCAGCATGATGCCGGTGATCCACACGATGACGCCGATGGACGCCGGCCACACGAAGATGACGATCGCGCCGATGATGCCGAGGATGCCGCCGGTGATCATCCAGCCGCGGCCCTCGGCTCCCTTGCTCTGCAGGCCCACCATGAGCTCGGTGATGCCGCGGAAGAGCCACGCGATGCCGATGAAGATGGCGAGCAGCGTGACCGAGTTGAGGAAGCTCTTGAACGCGAAGATCGCGAGGACGACCGACAGGATGCCGGAGATCGCGAGCAGCGCGCGGTGCTCGCGGTGCGAGAACGACTGCACGATCTGGAAGATGCCGCTCACGAGCAGGTACACGCCGAAGAGCACGGCGAGCACGACGAGGCTCTCCTTGGTGAAGATCACGAGCGCGATGCCGAGCAGCGTCGTGATGATGCCGAGGAAGAGCAGCAGCCCCCAGCTCCTGCCGACGGCGGCGAGGGCGTCCCTTTCGTCGTACGTCTCGGTGGTCGCGGACATGCCGCCTCCTTGTGGTGCCCGTTGCTGGCAACGGTGATTCGCCTTGCGCACGACCGGTGGGCCGTACGTCGGGCCCAGGGTAGAGGCGCGCCCGCGGGCGATCACGCACCGTGCAGGGTGCGGGACCGCACGTGTCGCGGCTAGAGGCGGCCGGCCTCGTGCACGCGGCGCAGGAACTCCTGCGTGTCGGGCTGCTGCGGGTCGTGGATGACCTGGTCGGGCGTGCCGCGCTCGAGGATCTCGCCGCCGCGCAGGAAACAGACCTCGTCGGCGACCTGCGTCGCGAAGCCCATCTCGTGCGTCGCGATCACCATCGTCATCCCCTCGCCGCGCAGGTCGCGCACGGCCGAGAGCACCTCGTTGACGAGCACCGGGTCGAGCGCGGAGGTGACCTCGTCGAACAGCATGAGGCGCGGCTTCACCGCGAGCGCGCGCACGATCGCCACCCGCTGCTGCTGGCCGCCGGAGAGGCGGTCGGGGTACTGCCCCGCCTTGTCGCCGAGCGCGAACCGGTCGAGCAGCTCGCGCGCCTGCTGCTCCGCCTCGGCGCGGCCGGTGCCGTGGACCTTGCGCAGCGCGAGCGTGATGTTGTCGAGCACGCTCATGTGCGGGAAGAGGTTGAACGACTGGAACACGATGCCGATGCGCTGGCGGATCGCGTCGACGTCGACGCGCGGGTCGCAGATGTCCTCGCCGTCGAAGAGCACGAGGCCGTCGTCGACGCGCTCGAGCTGGTTGATGCAGCGCAGCAGCGTGGACTTGCCCGAGCCGGACGCGCCGATGAGGACTGTGACCGAGTGCTCGGGCACGGTGAGCGAGACGTCGCTCAGCACGAGCTCGGTGCCGAAGCTCTTGCGGACGTTGACCAGCTCGAGGACCGGGGTCGCGCTCATGCCGTCCCGCCCGCGTTCTGCCGCGCGATCGACTTCTCGAGCACGCGGTCGGTGAACCGGGTGAGCGGGATCGTCACGATGAGGAACAGGATCGAGGCCACGACGTACGGCGTGTAGTTGAAGCTCTTGGACGTGAGGATCTGCGCCTGGCGGATGACCTCGACGACGCCGAGGATCGAGATGAGGCCGACGTCCTTGAGCAGCGCGACGAGGTCGTTGAGCAGCGGCGGCACGACCCTGCGCAGGGCCTGCGGCAGCACGACGTAGCGCATGGTCTGCGGCTGCGAGAGGCCGAGGCTGCGCGCGGCGGCGCGCTGGCTCGGGTGCACCGAGAGGATGCCGGAGCGGATGACCTCCGCGACGTACGCCGAGTACGTGACGACCACGGCGCTCGTGCCCAGCACGACCACCGGGATCGCGGTCTCGGTGAGCTGCAGGGCGGGGATGCCGAACCCGAAGAGGTAGATCACGAGCAGCAGCGGCACGCCGCGGAAGATGTCGACGTAGACGGTCGCCAGGAAGCGCAGCGGCGCCAGCGCCGCGGAGGTGCTGGTGCGGGTGAGCGCCAGCAGCATGCCGAGGATCCCGATGGCGACCGCGGCGATCACCCAGAGGATGAGGTTGAGCTTGAACGCCTCGAGCAGGAGCGGCAGCACCTCGACGCCGTAGTCGACGTTGAAGAACGTCTCCTGGACGACGGGCCAGCCCTTCGAGGTGCCGACCAGCAGCACGAGGCCGCCGAGCACGACGACGGACGAGACCGCGGCGATCAGCGCGCGCCTGCGCTCCTGCGCCTTGCGCGCGCGCCGTCGCGCGAGCTCGTGCTCGCTCGGCGTCCAGACGGGCCCGGCCGTCGCGGCCGGGCCCGTCTGCTGCTTGTCCGTCACTTCTGGTGCGTCACGGCGCCAGGACGGGGGCGCCCTGGTTGGCCAGCCACTCCGTCTCGAGCGCGGCCAGCGTGCCGTCCTCGCGGAGGGCGTCGACGGCCTCGGTCACGCATGCCGTGATCGGGCTGTCCTTGGCCAGCAGGAGGCCGAGCTGCTCCTCGTTGTCGGCGGAATCCGGCAGCTGGCCCACGATGAGGCCGCCGTCGATCTCCACCGCGGTGAGGTAGAACGCCGTCGGCAGGTCGACGACGATGCCGTCGATCTGCTTGTTCTTCAGGGCGGCGACCGCGGCCGAGTTGTCGTTGAAGACCTGGGCCTTCTCGGTCGGCTGGATCTGCTCCTCGATCGCGGTCAGCGACGTGGTGCCGACCGCGGCGCCGAGCTTGGCGTCCTTGAGCTCGGTGACCGACGTCGCGTTGGCGATCTTGCTGCCCTCGTTGGTGATGACGGCCTGCGTCAGCGAGTAGTAGCCCGAGGAGAAGTCCACGGCCTTCTTGCGGTCCTCCGTGATGGAGTACTGCTGGATGTTGAAGTCGAACGTCTTCGGGCCCGGCGCGATGGCGCCGTCGAAGGTGGTCCGGATCCAGCTCACGTCGGCCTTGTCGTAGCCGAGCTGCTCGGCGACAGCGTAGGCCACGGCGGCCTCGAAGCCCTTGCCGCTCTCGGGCTTGTCGTCGAGGACCCACGGCGGGAACGCCGGGTCGCCGGTGGCGATGACGAGCTTGCCGGCATTCAGGGTCTGGAGCGACTCGGGCGAGCAGGTCGACGACGGCGAGGCGGACTCGGAGGCGGACTCCGAGGCCGACGCGGTCGAGGAGCTCGTCGTGCCGCCCGAGCCCGAGCTGCCGCAGGCCGCGAGCAGCAGCGCTGCAGCGACCGGGACGAGCACGAGACGGGTACGACGCACGGTGGAACCTCCGCGGGTGTGCCGAAGGGCGGTCCCTCGGCCTGGCGCGCATTCTGCCAAACGGGGGACAGCCCGCCGACCGCAGGACCGCCCCCTGCGCAGGGCCGCCGCAGACCGAGACGCAACCGACATCTAGCGCTTGCCGACCGCCCAGGCGCGGATGCGGTCGAGGCGGGCCTGCAGCTCGGCGGCGCTGGCGCGCGGAACCTCGGGGCCGCCGCAGGCGCGGCGCAGGTCGGCGTGCACCGAGGCCTGCGAGGTGCCGGTCTGGCGCGCGTACGCCGTGACGCACGCCGCGAGCTCCTTCTTCAGCGCCTTCACGTCGATCACGGGCGCCACGGGTGCGGCCTTGGCCGGGGCCTTCTTCGAGCCTCTGGCCGAGCGGAGCAGGTCGTGGACCTGGTCGGCGTCGAGCAGGCCGGGGATGCCGAGGAACTCCTCCTCCTCGGCCGTGCCGGGCGCGACGCCGGTGCCGAACTCGCCGCCGTCGAACAGCACGCGGTCGAAGGTCGCCTCGCTCTCGAGCGCCTCGAACGTGAGCTGGTCGTCGAGCAGGTCGGCCGTGCTGCGCTCGGCGAGGGCCTGCGCGACGAGGATGTCCTCCTCGGTCCAGGTGCCGTCCTGCCGCTTGCCCAGGACGTGGTCGCGCTCCTCCTCGAGCTCGCCGGCGAGGCGCAGCAGGAGGGGCACGCTGGGGAGGAACACGCTCGCGGTCTCGCCGCGGCGGCGGGCGCGCACGAAGCGGCCGACGGCCTGGGCGAAGAACAGCGGCGTCGAGGTGGACGTGGCGTAGACGCCGACCATGAGGCGCGGCACGTCGACGCCCTCGCTGACCATGCGCACCGCGACCATCCACCGCTCGTCGCTCTCGCTGAACGCCGTGATCTTCGCGCCGGCCTTCGGGTCGTCCGACAGCACGACCGTGGGCTTGTGGCCGGTGATGCCGTGCAGGAGCTTGGCGTAGTCGCGCGCCTTGGTCTGGTCGCTCGCGATGACGAGGCCGCCGGCGTCCGGCACGTGCTTGCGCACCTCGGTGAGGCGGCGGTCCGCGGCCCGCAGCACCTGCGGGATCCACTCGCCGTTCGGGTCGAGCGCGGTGCGCCAGGCCTGCTGCGTGACGTCCTTGGCCTGGTCGGCGCCGAGCACCGCGGCGACCTCGTCGCCGGCGCGCGTGCGCCAGCGCATGCGGCCGCTGTACGCCAGGAACATCACGGGCCGCACGACGTGGTCGCGCAGCGCATCGCCGTACCCGTAGGTGGTGTCGGCGAAGGAGCGCGCGATGCCGTCGCGGCCGGGCGCGTACGTGACGAACGGGATCGGGTTGACGTCGCTGCGGAACGGCGTGCCGGTCAGGGCGAGACGCCGGGCGGCGGGCTCGAACGCCTCGCGCACCGACTCGCCCCACGACAGCGAGTCGCCGGCGTGGTGCACCTCGTCGAGGATCACGAGCGTCTTGCGGTCCTCGACGCGACGTCGGTACAGCAGCGTGTTGGCGGCGACGCCGGCGTACGTGACCGCGATGCCGAGGTAGTCGCTGCTGGTCGTACCGCGGGCGCCGGAGAACTCGGGGTCGAGCGGGATGCCGACCTTCTTCGCGGCCTCGGCCCACTGCGTCTTCAGATGCTCGGTCGGGGCGACGACGACGATGCGCTCCACGACGCGGCGGTCGAGGAGCTCGGCGGCCAGCCGCAGCGCGTACGTCGTCTTGCCGGCGCCCGGCGTGGCGACGGTGAGGAAGTCGCGCGGCTGGCGGGCGAGGTACTCGTCGAGCGCCGCCTGCTGCCAGGCGCGCAGCTTCTCGGCGGCGCCGCGCGGTGCGCGCGCGGGGTAGGCCGGGGAGAGGTTCGACGCGAGAGGCATAGGGCGGTGACTCTAGGCGAGTCCGCGGACCGACATGCCGGGGCGGGCGGTGGGGCGTGTCACTCCCGGGTCGTGCTATCGGGACCGGTCAGGCGAGGGTCGGGCGGCCGATGCGCCGGGCCAGCACCGCGCCGATCGCCGCGACCGCGCCCATGACGAGCCAGATCTCCGCGAAGGTCCAGCCCGTGACCGCGCCGGCCGCTACCGCGGCGGCGTAGATCGCGCCGGCGATGCCGATGAACAGCACCGAGCCGACCGAGTCGCACACCTGCAGGGCGGCGGAGTTGACGCCCTGGTCCTGCGGCTCGGACAGCTCGAGGGTGAGGGTCGCGATCGCGCCGAAGCAGAGGCCCATGCCGGACGCGCCGAGGAACCACGAGATGCCTGCGGTCCACCAGGGCACCTCGCCGAGCATGGCGAACGGCATGGTGAGCATGCAGACGGCCGACAGCACCGCGCCCGCCTGGACGAGCGCCGCCCGGGGCACCCGGCCGTAGAGCCGGCCCTGGGCCTGCGAACCGACGGCCCAGCCCACCGCGCCGACGGTGAGGATCAGGCCGGCCTGAGCGGTCGGCACGCCGCGGATCGTCTGCAGCGCGAGGGGGACGAACGCCTCGCCCGCGAAGAACGTGCCCGCGAGCAGGCCGCGCATCATCACCACCGTGGGAAGTCCGCGGGCGAACCGCAGCGCCCCCTTCGGCAGCAGCCGATCGAGGGACGGTACGACGAGAGCCGCGCCGACCACGGCGAGCAGGAGGCCCACGACGCCGAGCCGCGTGCCCGCCTCCTGCAGCAGCGCGAGGCCCGCGGCCGCGACGACGGCCAGGCGCAGCCGGCCGCGGCGCGGCTGCGCCTCGCCCAGCGCGCCCCCGAGCCGGGCGAGCCGGGGCGCGAGGACGAGCATCGGCGGGGCGACGAGCACCGGGACGAGGAGGAACACCGCGCGCCAGGACACGTGGTCGGTGAGGAAGCCGGCGATGACGGGGCCGACGATGGCGGGGAGCACCCACGCGGCGGCCAGGAGCGCGAACGCCTTGGGCCTGATGTCGTCGGCGTACTGGCGGCCGATCACGACGTACACCGCAACGATGGCCATGCCGCCGCCGAGGCCCTGCACGAGACGGCCGGCGACGAGGACCGGCATGGCCCAGGCCAGGCCCGAGACCACGGCGCCCGCGCCGAACAGCGAGACGCCGACCAGCAGGGCAGGCCGCGGTCCGGACCGGTCGCACCACTCCCCTGCCGCGACCATGGCGACGAGGCTCGCCACGACGTATCCGTTGAAGGCCCAGGCGTACGAGCCGAGGCCGTCGAGCGCACGAGCCACGACCGGCATGGCGGTCGCCACGCCGATGCCCTCGAACGCGAACATCGTCATGACCGTGACGATGCCGACGGTGAACGCGCGGTTGGTCGGCCCGAAGAGGCCCTCGCTCGGCGCGGGATGCTCGGCAGGGTCGCTGGTCGGCTCGGTCGTGGCTGGATCGCGCGGACCCGAGGTCGTGCCTCCGCCCGTCGTCGCGGGCGCAGAGGCCGGTGCGGCTGTGTCGTCGGCTCCCGGCTCGCCGGTCGTGGCGTCGGTGTCGTCGAGCGTCGGCGCGGCGGTGGCGGCTGCGCTCCCGCCGGACGCCGGCGAGGGCGAGGCGGGCACGGTCGCGGCGCGGCGCACATGGGCCGGCGCGTGCGGGGGCTCGTACGGCGTGGCCGTCGCCGAGCAGTCCTCGACCAGCTCCTCGCCGGCGCGCACGTCCCCCGTGCTGCCGCCGAGCGGTGCGCCGACGTCCCCGCTGCTGCGGTCCGCGCGGCTCGCGTCGTCCCCCCGGCCGGGGGTCAGGACCCGTCCTTGCCGTCGCCGCCCTTGCCGCTGCGGTCCGGGATGCCGTCGTAGATGCGCTTGCAGTCCGGGCACACGGGGAACTTGTTCGGGTCGCGGCCGGGCACCCACACCTTGCCGCACAGGGCGATCACGGGGGCGCCGGTGACGGCCGACTCGACGATCTTGTCCTTCTTCACGTAGTGCGCGAAGCGCTCGTGGTCGCCGTCGCCGAAGGAGGTGTCGGGCCGGTCCTCGACGAGCGTGCCGAGGCCGGTGTCGGGCTCGGCGAGAGGCAGGGGCTCGTTCTCCGGGGGCATCGTCGACATGCCCCGCATCGTACGTGCGGACCGCCGCCCGCGTCCCCGCCGTACCCCAGGGCCGAGTTCGTCCGCTAAGGACAGAACACGCCCTTGACGGGACGGTTCTGTCCTTTTCCCTGCGCGCCTCAGTTGAGCGACGGGTCGACCGACGGCGTCGCGAGGAACGCGAGGTCGCCGGGCTGGCGGCGCAGGACGCGGTGCCACAGGTCCGCGGTGTCGGCGGCGAAGACGTCGTCCGACCCGCCGTCCACGACGTACCAGTCGCCGCGCGCGATCTCGTCGAGGAGCTGCCCCTCGCCCCATCCGGCGTACCCCGCGAAGATGCGGACGGCGAGCAGCTCGGCCGCCGCGCCGTCGGGGTCGATGTCGAGGTCGACGAGGCCGTACGGGCCGGCGACGCGCCGGAAGCCTTCGGGCTCCGGGCCGTCGACCGGGCCGGGCAGCAGCGCGAGGCCGAGCGCGGAGTCCTCGGCCACCGGCCCGCCACCGAACACGACGTCGGCCCCGGTGGTACGGCCGTCCCAGCTCGGCAGCACCGCGCCCACCGGCACGTGCGAGGGCCGGTTGAGCACGACGCCGAGCGTGCCCTCCTCGTCGTGGTCGAGCAGGAGCACGACCGTACGGGCGAAGTTGGGGTCGGTCATGGCGGGCGCGGCGACGAGCAGCCGGCCGGCGAGGGGCACGGCGGGAGGTACGTCGAGGGGCTCCAGCGTCACCTGTCCAGCATGCCAAACCTCACCCCTCCGGGTGATCGGTGAGGCACGTCACGGTTTCAGTTCAAGAACGGCGGTCCGCGACGCCGATAGAGGGCTATCCTGACTGTGCGTGAGGAAATCTGCACGCGCAGTAAGGACGGTTCGGCCGCCCGGGTGAAGTGGTCATCCCGGTCGGTGAGCACGAGGAGGCGGATCCCATGCCCCAGCAGCCGCTGGCCCAGGTCCCGGTCGACGCCACGTGGGAGTGGCAGGAGCACGGTGCGTGCCGCGAGGCCGACACCGCGCTGTTCTTCCATCCGCAGAACGAGCGGGGGCTCTCGCGCATCCGTCGCGACCGTGCCGCGAAGTCCGTCTGCGCGCGCTGCGAGGTGCGCCTCGAGTGCGCCGACTACGCGATCCGCGCCCGTGAGCCGTACGGCGTCTGGGGCGGCCTCACCGAGGAGGAGCGCGAGCGCATCTACGTCAAGGCCGCGCTCACGACCTACGGCCGCGAGAAGGGCGCCGGCCTCCGCGCCGCCGTCGACCTCCTCTAGGTCGATTTTCATCCGCTTAGGACGGAAGGCGCCCTTCACGGGCGCCTTCCGTCCTTTTCTCATGCGGCCAGCGCCGCAGCGATCTCCGCGATCACCGCGCTGGGCCGGCGCTGCAGGTCGTCCCAGGTGAACTGCAGGACCCGATATCCGGCTCGTACCAGGCGGTTGCGGCGTCGACGATCGTTCTGGAAGGCGGTCTGATCGGAATGGAACGCCCAGCCGTCGATCTCCACCACGACGCGATGGGCGCGAAAGAGGAGATCGACCACCCCGATGAGGCCGTCCTCGTCGTACACCGGGACGTTGGCCTCCCAGCCCTCGATGTCGGCGCGCCGAAGGAGCCGATGCGCCAGCACCTCGGCCTCGGAGTGCGGATCGCCGAGAACGTCCCGCACGACCGACCACGCGCGTGCGAGCCCATGACGACGAGGCGATGCCATGAGTGCGTGGTGCAGCTCCCCCACCCGCAGCCGCCCCCGCCGCAGAGCATCGACGGCGAGCGCCCGGCCTGCCTCCTCCGGCAGCCACAGGATGCAGTCCAGAGCGGTGCGGACCGGGGTGGTCATGAGAACTCCATGAACCGTCATGACGTCCTGATCAGCGAGGGCCACGCGGTGTGCACGCAGCCCCCTGATCCGCGGCCGCTCGTCCGGTCCGACGATCGCGTGCACCTCCGGGTCCGGGGGTACGGCGTACCCGCACACCTGGGCCGCGGTCATGTGACTGGCCACCGCACCGAGGCCTGCTGCGAGAGTCGCGGCGTACGCCATGGAGACGGGTGACAGGACCGTGGCCCGGGTGGCGAACACCGGGCCGACGACCTGGACCCAGCGCTCGTCGTCCACGAGCTTGCCCAGCCGCTTGGCGCTCACCCCTGCTGCTCGGGCCTGTGCCCGGGTGAACACGCCGTACTGGTCCTCAGCCGCCGGCGGCGGCGTCGCATCTCCTCGCATGCCACCAGGGCAGCGTGCGCTCCAGCGGCGGCGCTCGCGCAGACAGCGGCCCTGGGGACGACACGCCGGGAACGGCAGCCTGTGGCTATCGCGCCGCGGCCGAGAAAAGGACAGAACCCGCCCTACAAGGGCGGGTTCTGTCCTTAGCGGGTGAAATCAGGCCTGGGAGAGGCGGGACTTGAGGGTGTCGAGCTGGGTGTGGAGCTCGGCGGGGACCTTGTCGCCGAACTGGGTGAAGTACTCGGCGGTGAGGTCGGCCTCGGCGAGCCACGATGCGGGGTCGACGCGGAAGAGCTCGGCCATGGTCTCCTCGGAGATGTCGAGGCCGGTCACGTCGAGCTCGCCGGGGAGCGGGAAGCGGCCGATGGCCGTCTCCTCGGCACCCGCGAGGCCCTCGAGCCGGTCGACGATCCACGCGAGCACGCGGCTGTTCTCGCCGTAGCCGGGCCACATGTAGCCGCCGTCGGCGTCCTTGCGGAACCAGTTGACCGAGTAGATCTTCGGCAGCTTGTCGACGTCGGTCGCCTTGCCGATGGAGAGCCAGTGGCCCCAGTAGTCGGCCATGTTGTAGCCGCAGAACGGCAGCATCGCGAACGGGTCGCGGCGCAGCTCGCCGACGGTGCCCTCGGCGGCGGCGGTCTTCTCCGACGCGATGGTCGCGCCCATGAAGACGCCGTGCTCCCACGAGAGCGCCTCGTTCACGAGCGGCACGTTGGTGGCGCGGCGGCCGCCGAACAGGATCGCGGAGATCGGCACGCCGGCCGGGTCCTCCCAGTTCGGGGCGATCGACGGGCACTGTCCGGCGGGCGCGGTGAAGCGCGCGTTCGGGTGGGCGGCGACGGCGTCGGATGCCGGCGTCCAGTCGTTGCCCTTCCAGTCGATGAGGTGCGCGGGCGCGTCGGACAGGCCCTCCCACCACACGTCGCCGTCGTCGGTCAGCGCGACGTTGGTGTAGATGCAGTTCGCATCGAGCGAGCGGATCGCGTTGGCGTTCGTCTCGAGCGACGTGCCCGGCGCGACGCCGAAGAACCCGGCCTCGGGGTTGATCGCGTAGAGGCGGCCGTCGTCTCCGAAGCGCATCCAGCAGATGTCGTCGCCGACGGTCTCGACCTTCCAGCCGGGCAGCGACGGCTCGAGCATGGCCAGGTTGGTCTTGCCGCACATCGACGGGAACGCCGCCGACACGTACTTCACGTCGCCGTTCGGGTGCGTGAGCTTCAGGATCAGCATGTGCTCGGCGAGCCAGCCCTCGTCGCGCGCCATCACCGAGGCGATGCGCAGGGCGAAGCACTTCTTGCCGAGCAGCGCATTGCCGCCGTAGCCCGAGCCGTACGACCAGATCTCACGGGTCTCGGGGAAGTGGACGATGTACTTGTCGTCGTTGCACGGCCACGCGACGTCGGCCTCGCCCTCGGCGAGCGGGTGCCCGACCGAGTGCAGCGCCGGCACGAAGTCGCCGTCCTCGCCGATGAGGTCGAGAGCGGCCTGGCCCATGCGCGTCATGATCCGCATGTTGACCACGACGTACGGCGAGTCCGTCAGCTCGACGCCGAGCTGGGAGATGCGGGAGCCGAGCGGGCCCATGGAGAAGGGCACGACGTACATCGTGCGGCCCTTCATCGAGCCGGCGAACTTCCCCTTCAGGGTCTCGCGCATCGCGACGGGGTCGGCCCAGTTGTTGGTCGGGCCGGCGTCCTCCTCGTGCAGCGAGCAGATGAAGGTGCGGTCCTCCACGCGAGCGACGTCGGACGGGTTCGAGCGCGCGAGGAACGAGTTGGGTCGCTTCTCAGGGTTGAGGCGGGTGAACGTGCCGCCGTCGACGAGGAGCTGGGTGAGACGGTCCCATTCCTCCTGCGACCCGTCGGACCACTCGATCCGGTCGGGCTGCGTGAGCTCTGCGACCTGCTCCACCCACTCGAGCAGCTTCTTGTTGCGGGTCGGCGGGTTCTCGAGACCGGGGATGGTCGACATGACTTCGTTGTCCTATCGCTTCAGGGGCTGAACGCCTGTCCATCTCAGGGTGCCCTAAGCGTGTACCGCTGCGAAGAGGAACCCTGTGTGAACTGCGTCGTACTCGTGGGTTGTGACGGGTCGCACAGGTCGACGTGATGCTCACGTGATCTGCGAATCCGTTGCGCCCCACGGAAGTAAGCGTTGTCATCAAAGACGACGGATGCAGCCGAACAGCACAGGTGTCGCCCACTTCACACGCGGCCCCGCGCGGTTACGACACCAGCGGGAACGTCGTCACCACGAGGTACGCGAGCGGCACGCCCTGCACCACCGCGGCGGCCCACGGGAGGCGCGCCCGCCGCGTCACTGCCTGCCCGTACACCACGAGCAGACCGAGGACGACCGCCATGAGCGGCACGAGCAGCGTGAGGAACCCCGGCGCGCCGAGCACCACCACCGACGCGAGCAGCACGGCCACCGCGACCACCCGCGTCACGAGCGCGAGCCACCAGCGGGCACCGACGAGCCGGTCGTCGGCCCAGAACCACGCGATGAGCGCGAGCTCCACGACGAGCAGCCACGACCGCCGGTCGCCGACGAGCGCGAACGCCGACCACGTCTCGCGCCCGACCAGCGCGAGCGCGACCACGGCGTACGCCGTCAGCCCCATGACCACGAGCACCTCGCGCAGCACGCCGCCGCGCGGGGCCTCGGCCGGCGTCGCGTCGACGGCCCGGAGCCACGACGTACGCCGGCGCACGAGCGTCGTCAGGAGCGCGACCGCCGCGCCGCCGCAAACGAACCACACGAGCACGTAGCCGCCCACGGCGAGCGGCACCCGGGACGCGAGACCGCCCAGGGCCCACGCCGCGACCGACGCGACCACGGCGCCCACGACCGAGACGAGCACCGCCACGAGCGCCCGCGGCCGCGGCGCGGAGGCGGGGCCCACCTCGCCCGGCGGTCGCGACGGCAGCAGGAGCCGGGCGAGCGGCACGAAGCCGACCGCCGCGCCGGCCATGAGCAGCAGCAGCCACAGGATTCGCGAGCCGCCCGCCTCGTGCCCGGACGACGGCGCGCCCACGGTCTGGTCGAGCCAGTCGATCGTGAGCTGGCGCATGTCGGCGGAGAACAGGATGGTGATGTGGTCCGCGCGCGGCACCACCTCGGCGGCCCGCGCGGTGCCGTCGGCCGGCGATCCGTAGCCCGGGCCCACGACGCCGTCGGGGTACGCCGCCCGCAGCCCGTGAAGCGCGGCGTCGGCGAACCGCTGCTGCTCGTTGCCGCCGTACAGGAGCAGCAGGTTGCGCGGCACGAGCGCGGATCCGGTCGGGAGCTCGTCGGCGGACGGCAGCGACAGCGCGACCGTCGCGCCGATGGAGTCCGGGGCAGACACGGCATACCGCGTCACCGCGCCCGCCCCCATCGAGTGGCCGACCAGCGCCGGCAGGCGCGACGGATCAGCCCAAGACTGCTGCGCCGACCAGCGGACCACGGCGGCGACGTCGGCGTCGATCGCGTCGGTGGCGACCGCGCCATCGTCCAGCGGCAGCGGCCGCGGGTTGCTGCCGTGGCCCGTCAGGTCCGGCAGCACGACGGCGTACCCGGCCCGTGCCAGCGCCACGCCGAGGTCGTCCATGAGCTGCGCCGAGCCCGCGAACCCGTGCACCACCACGACCACCGGATGCGGCACGGCCGGATCGTCGACGAGCGTGGTGACCGATACGTCGACTCCCTCGCCCACCACGGTCGACGTGCGCACGAGCCCCGCACTCTGCGACGCGAGCACCAGCGTCGACGGGACGGTCAGCAGCAGCGCCAGCAGTCCGAGCAGCCAGGACGACAGCAGCTGCGGGCGCGACCGCGCCGAGGTGGCCATGTCGCGTGACGCTACCGGCGGTCACGACCTCCCGCCCGCCGGCGCCAGGAACGACGAAGCCCCCTCGCCCGAGGGCGAGGGGGCTTCGTACGAAGCGGGATCGTCAGACCGCGCGGACGTTCTCGGCCTGCGGGCCCTTCTGGCCCTGACCGATCTCGAACTCCACACGCTGGTTCTCCTCGAGGGAGCGGTAGCCGCTGCCCACGATCGCCGAGAAGTGGACGAACACGTCGGTGTCCGAGCCGTCGGGCGAGATGAAGCCGAAGCCCTTCTCCGCGTTGAACCACTTGACAGTGCCCTGCGCCATTACATGTCTCCTCATGGGGACGGTTCAGGCCGCACCTTGTGCGCGGACCCGGGTTGCTTCCGCCGTTATGTCAGACCTGCCCATGGGGACGTGTCTTGCGAGGCACCGATCCGGCGAGCCGGAGGGTTCCCAGGACGAACGAAGTGCTGCAACCGCGGCCAGCATACCCAGATCGGCGTGCGCCACACCATGCTTGGACCAGGCGGGCGACGTGTCGGGCCTGCCTCCGGAGCTCGTGCGGGCCGTCGGCAGCGCCCTGACCAGGCACGTTCCTGCCGTGGAGCACGATCCGGACACCGGACACCGGGTCCGCCCGCCCGGTACGGTCGCGGCATGAGCGACGCCCCGGACAGCCTGCCCCGCCGGCACCAGATCGAGGTGCCGCCCGACCTCGTGGTCGGCGTACCCGCGGACTTCGCGTCGGTCTGGCACACGCCGGAGTCGTTCGTCATCGACTTCCTGTCCGCCCGCGGGCCCGCGCAGATCGTCGAGGAGCAGGGCGGCCCGGTGCTCAGCCAGGACCTGGTGGTCAGCGCGCGCGTACGCATGCCCCCGACCCACGTCATCGAGCTCATGAAGGCGCTCGAGCGCCAGCTCTCCACCTGGGAGACCCAGACGGGCCAGCGCAGCCCGGTCGAGCCGCCGCACCCCGACCTGTAGCGCCGACCACCGAGCGCCGTCCTCGCCCGAGGATTGAGCGACTCGGCAGACCGGCGTGAGCCTCCCGCGTGGCTGGCCGCCGACGATCACTGCACAACTTCATGCGTGCGGTCCACCACGGCAGCCCGATCACCCCCCCCCGGTCCGGCTGCTACCCCCCCCCCCCCACTGGTGGGCCACGAGCACGCGAGCCGGATCGAGCCACCCCACCCCCCCCCCGACTCGATCCGCACCTGACGGCCCCGCCTCCCCCGAGGCGGGGCTGTCAGGCGTTCGGGGGCCCACATCGGTTGCTGACTCGCCGGTCAGTACGCCGCGTGCCGCGTGCCTGGCCCGCGTACGCTGCCCGCCATGGCCGACCCCGTCCTCCCCTCCCGCGCCCGCGTCGTCGTCATCGGCGGCGGAGTCATCGGTTCGTCCGTGGCGTACCACCTGGCCGAGCTCGGCTGGACCGACACGCTGCTGCTCGAGCGCGACCGCCTCACCTCGGGCACCACGTGGCACGCCGCGGGACTCATGGTCACGTTCGGGTCCACCTCGGAGACCTCGACCGAGTTCCGGAAGTACACGCGCGACCTGTACTCGCGGCTCGAGGCGGAGACCGGCCAGTCGACCGGCTTCTCCCCGGTGGGATTCATCGAGATCGCGACCGACGCGGGCCGGCTCGAGGAGTACCGCCGGGTCTCGGCGTTCAACCGCTACTGCGGGGTCGACGTCCACGAGATCTCCGCCCGCGAGGTGGCGCAGATGTTCCCCATCGCGCGCGTCGACGACGTGCTGGCGGGGTTCTACGTGGCGGAGGACGGCCGGGCGAACCCCGTCGACGTCACGATGGCGCTGGCGAAGGGCGCGCGGCTCAAGGGGGCGACCGTGCTCGAGGGCGTCCCCGTCACGGCGGTCACGACGAAGAACGGCGCGGTCACCGGCGTCGACACGCCGTACGGCCACGTCGAGTGCGAGGTCGTCGTCAACTGCGCGGGCATGTGGGCCCGCCAGCTCGCCGAGCAGAACGGCGTCAACGTGCCGCTGCAGGCCGCCGAGCACTACTACCTCATCACCGAGGAGTTCGACGCGATCTCGAAGTCGTTCCCCGTGCTGGAGGACCCGGCCAACTACGGGTACTTCCGCGAGGAGGGCGGCGGCCTCATGGTCGGGCTCTTCGAGGCGGTCTGCGCCCCGTGGAAGGTCGACGGCATCCCGTCGTCCGCGTCCTTCCTCGAGCTGCCCCCGGACTGGGACCGCATGGGTCCGTACCTCGAAGCCGCGATGAGCCGCATCCCGATGTCGAACGAGGTGGGCATCCGGAAGTTCTTCTGCGGGCCGGAGTCGTTCACGCCAGACCTGCAGCCGGTCGTCGGCGAGGCCCCGGAGGTGAAGGGCTACTTCGTGGCCGCCGGCCTCAACTCGATCGGCATCCTCACCGGCGGCGGCATGGGCCGCGCGGTCGCCGAGTGGGTCACGACCGGGCACCCCACGGTCGACGTCACCGGCTTCAACATCGACCGCCTGCAGGCGTACCAGCGCAACCCCGAGTACCGCGCGACGCGCACGGTGGAGAGCCTCGGCCGCGTGTACGCCACGCACTACCCCGACAAGCAGATGCAGACCGCGCGCGGCGCCAAGCTCTCGCCGCTGCACGAGCGGCTCGCGGCCCAGCGCGCGTGGTTCCGCGACGTCAGCGGCTGGGAGAACCCCGGCTGGTACGCGCCCGAGGGCGCCGAACCCGACTTCGGCGAGCCGACGTTCGGGCGGCCGTCGTGGTGGCCCTACTGGGAGGCCGAGCACCACGCCGCCCGCACCGACGTGATCGTGATGGACATGAGCTTCATGTCGAAGTTCCTCGTGCAGGGCGACGACGCCGGCGCCCGCCTGAACTGGATCTCCGGCAACGACGTCGACGGCGAGACCGGGGTCATCACCTACACGCAGTGGCTCGACGAGCTCGGCACGCTGCAGGCCGACCTCACGGTCACCAAGCTCGCAGACGACCGCTTCTGGGTCGTGGCCTCCGACACCGCGCACCGCCACGTCGAGACACACATGAAGAGGCACTTCGCCGGGCACCACGCGTTCGTCTCCGACATGACGGGCGCCTACGCGCAGATCAACGTGCAGGGACCGCGCTCGCGCGAGCTGCTGCAGTCGCTCACGAGCGTCGACCTGTCGGACGCGGCGTTCCCGTTCCGCGCGGCCCGGGAGATCGACCTCGGCTTCGCGCGCGTGCTCTGCATCCGGATCACCTACCTCGGCGAGCTCGGCTACGAGCTGTACGTGCCGGCGGAGCAGGCGGTGCACGTGTACGACCGCATCGTCGCCGCGGGGCCGGCGTACAACCTGCGGCACGCGGGCACCAAGGCCCTGGCGAGCCTGCGGATGGAGAAGGGCTACCGCGACTACGGGCACGACATCGACAACACGGACACCGTGCTCGAGGCCGGCCTCGGCTTCGCGGTCGCGCTCGACAAGCCGGGCGGCTTCCTCGGGCGCGACGCCGTGGCCGCGCAGAAGGCGGCGGGCCCGCTCCGCAAGCGCCTCGTGCAGGTGCTCGTCGACGACCCCGAGCCGCTGATGCACCACGCCGAGGTGGTCCGTCGCGACGGCGTGCCGGTCGGCTACATCCGTGCGGCGTCGTACGGCTTCACGCTGGGCGGCGCCGTCGGGCTCGCCATGATCGAGGCGGACGAGCCGATCGACGCCGCATGGATCTCGGCGGGCACGTGGACGGTCGAGATCATCGACCGCGAGTGGCCGTGCACGGTGTCGCTGCGCCCGCTGTTCGACCCGGCGAACGAGAAGATCAAGCGCTGACCCATGTCCGAGCGCGAGATCACCGCACCCGTCGACCTCTGCACGCCGGACGGCCGCCTGAACCGGGATGCCGTCGGATGGACCCGGCACCCGCTGCACGGCACAGCCGTGCCCGGCTGGGGCCGCACCAAGCGGTGGGAGTACTGGGGTGTCATGACGCCGACGGTGTTCGTCGGCATCACGGTGTCCTCGTTGGACTACGCCGGCGTCGAGGCGGTGTACGTGCTCGAGCGCGGCTCCGGACGCGAGCGGGTGCACGAGGCCGTGGTGCCGCTCGCGCGCGGCGTGGTGCTCCCCGAGCAGTGCGGCACCGGGCGCGCGGCGGCGTACGCGAAGGACCTGCGGATCGAGCTCGACGAGGTCGCCAGCGGCACGCGGCTGCGCGCCTCGGCGCCGGGCGCGGAGGTCGACGTCGTGGCCGCGCTGCCGGACGGACACGAGCGGATGGGCGTCGTGGTGCCGTGGTCGCCGAAGCGGTTCCAGTACACCGTGAAGGACATCGGCCGCCCGGTGTCGGGTTCGGTCGTGCTCGACGGCGTGCGCACCGATGTCGCGGGTCCGACGTCGTTCGCGGTGCTCGACCACGGCCGGGGGCGGTGGCCGTACTCGATGCGGTGGAACTGGGGCGCCGGTCACGCCGTCGTCGACGGACGGGCGGTCGGCGTCCAGGTGGGCGGCCTCTGGACCGACGGCACCGGCTCGACGGAGAACGCGCTGGTGCTCGACGGCGTGGTGCACAAGGAGTCCGCGACCCTCGCGTGGGAGTACGACGCGAGCGACTGGCTGCGCCCCTGGCGGATCCGCAGCGCGGACGGCCGCGTCGACCTGACGTTCTCGCCGGAGCACGAGCGCGTGGCCCGGACGAACCTGCTGGTCGTCGCCAACGAGACACACCAGTGCTTCGGGACGTGGGCCGGGTGGATGAGCACCGACGACGGCGAGCGCGTGGCGGTCGACGGCGTCCAGGGCTGGGCTGAGGAGGCACGCAACCGCTGGTGAGGCAAGCCTTGCCTTTTGCGTTGCGCTGCAACGGGAATCACGTCCTCCGATTGCGCCGTGACCTGTCCGTGGAAAGGCAGCCGCGCCTACCCTGAGGGCATGGAGATGTCCGAGGTCCGTTCGCGCGCGCGCATGCTGGTCGACTCCCCCGCGCTGACCTACCGCCAGCGCGTGCAGGCTCTCGCCGGCCTCGCCGAGGAGACGCTCGACCCGCCGTCCGTTTCCGCCGTCGTGAACGACGCGTTGGCGACCGGCCTCGTGTGCGACATCGCCGAGGGGCATGCGCCGTACCGGCCGCGCTACCTGCTCCCCGACTACTCGAAGGCGCTCGCCCAGGGCTCGGAGTTCCTCGGCCTTGCGGCCCCCACCGACCTCTACGAGGCCGTCGCGTTCCTGCTGTCGATGTACTCCCAGGTTCCGTCCATCACGGGCTACCCGGTCTACCTCGGCGACGTCGACGCGCTGCTCGAGCCGTACGCCGAGGGCGTCGACGACGAGACGCTGACCAAGCTCATGCGGCTCATGTGGGTCACGATCGACCGCTCGCTGCCGGATGCATTCACCCACGCGAACCTCGGGCCGGACGACTCCCGCGTCGGGCGGACGATCCTCGCCCTCGAGCGCGAGCTCCTGCAGACCGTCCCCAACCTGACGCTCAAGGTCGACGCGGAGCGCACGCCCGACAGCCTCGTGCTCGATGCCGTGCGCACGGTGTTCGCGTGCGGCAAGCCGCACTTCGTCAACCACGCGATGATGACCGCCGATCTCGGCCCGGAGTACGGCGTGGTCTCCTGCTACAACTCCCTGCGCCAGGGAGGCGGCTCGCACACGCTCGTGCGCCTCAACCTCGCGGAGTCGGCGCGCCGGTCGGGCGGGATCGAGGAGTACCTCGCGACGACGCTCCCCCAGCACGTCGCGATCACCGCCGAGCTCATGGCCGCGCGGATCACGTCGCTGGTGGAGCAGGCCCGGTTCTTCGAGCACAGCTGGCTCGCCCAGGAGGGGCTCGTCCACCTCGACCGCATGTCGGCCATGTTCGGCGTCTACGGCCTCGCCGAGTGCGTCGACTCGCTCGTCGCGTCGTCGGGCGGCACCGGCCGCTACGGCCACGACGCCGACGCAACCGCCCTCGGCTGGCGGATCGTCGAGCGGGTGGCCGAGCTCGTCGCGGCGACCCCGCTGCCGTACTGCGAGGGCAACGCCGGACGCGCGTTCCTGCACTCGCAGTCTGGCATCGACTCCGACCTCGGCGTCACCGCCGGCACCCGCATCCCGATCGGCGACGAGCCGCCGCTGTACGAGCACCTCGCGGCGGTGACGCCGAACCACCGGTGGTTCGCGTCCGGCGTCAGCGACATCCTGTCGTTCGACGAGACCGCGGTGCGCAACCCGCAGGCCTGCGTCGACGTCGTGCGCGGGGCCCTGGCGGGCGGCATGCGCGACGTGACGTTCAACCTCGACAGCAACGACTTCATCCGCATCACCGGTTACCTCGTGCGCAAGAGCGACCTGGCCAAGCTCGAGGCCACTGGCGTCGCGCGCCACGGCAGCGACGTCCTCGCAGCTGGATCGGTGGCGAACTCCCATTCCGACAAGCGGGCGGCGAAGCGGGTGATCAGCCATGAGTCAGCTCCTCGGGCTGCTGGCTGACGTCGTCCCGTTCTCGTGGGTCGACGGACCGGGCAACCGGTTCGCCGTGTTCGTGCAGGGGTGCAACCTCGACTGCCTGGTCTGCCACAACCCGCACACGATGCCGCTGCAGACGCCTCGGGCCCGCAGCGTCACCGTCGGGGAGCTTGTGGACCAGGTGCGCCCGCTCGCGGCGTACCTCTCGGGCGTGACCGTGTCCGGCGGCGAGGCCACCCTGCAGGCGCCGTTCGTCGCGGCGTGGTTCGACGCGCTGCGCGACGACCCCGACACGGCCCACCTCACCCGCTTCGTCGACAGCAACGGCTGCTGCGACGACGCGGTGTGGGACCTCCTGCTCCCGCGCACCGAGGGCGTCATGCTCGACCTCAAGGCGCTCGACCTCGGCGCCCACCTCGAGCTCACCGGCCGCTCGAACTTCTCCGTCCTGCGCAGCCTCGACCGGCTCGCCCTCGCCGGCAAGCTCGCCGAGGTGCGGCTCCTCGTCGTACCCGGCCGCAACGACACCGAGGACGCCCTGCGTCGCACCGGGGAGTACGTCGCCACGCACGCCCCGGGCGTGCCCGTGCGGGTCATCGGGTTCCGCCCGCACGGCGTCCGCGCCGCTGCCCGCTCGATCCCGGAGCCGTCGCTGGAGGACCGCGCCCATTACGGCGCCTGGGTCGCCGACGCCGTCGGCCAGGAGCTCGTCACCGTCGTCTGAGGCCGGTACGCGCGCCGACTAAGGTCTCACGCATGCTCACGGTCGAGGCGCGCGAGGCGCGGTCCTGGTTCGGGTTCGGCGTCGCCGGCAACTTCGCCGGCCATCTCGAGCAGGCGGGCGAGGCGGGCGACTTCGTGTCGGTCACGGCTCCGGAGAACGCGCCGAAGGGGATCTTCCCGTTCTACGTGCCGGGCAAGGATTCGTACCTCGGCACGTTCCCGATCTCGTCCGACACCGTGCTGCTCCCGGAGTCCGACGTACCGCTCAACCTGCAGATCGAGCCGGAGGCGGGGCTGCTCTGCCACGTCGTGTACGGCGACGACGGCGCGGTGCAGCGGCTCGCGCCGTACGCAGTCGGAGCGTTCAACGACTGCTCGATCCGCCGCCCGGACGCGAAGAAGCTGAGCGAGAAGAAGAACTGGGGCCCGGCGTCCAAGGGCCTCGCCGCCCGCCTGCTCACGGTCGAGGACCTCGGCCCCGCCGGCGGCACCGCCGATCTGCGGATCGCGAGCTTCCTGCGCCGCGACGGCGAGGCGCACGCGTACGGCATCGACTCCCCCGTCGTCGGCTACTCGTACTTCGGCGACGTGCTGCTCGACTGGATGGTCGAGCGCCTGCACAACCAGAAGGGCGCGCCCGAGACGCCGCTCGAGGACGTCGGCCAGTACCTGCTGGACGCCGGCCGGCCCAGCACCGTCGTGGTCGGCATCGGTGCCACCCGCTACACCGAGGTCGGCGAGAGCACCTACCTCGTCGACGGCGACGAGGCGATCGTGATCGTGTACGACGCGTCCGCCAGCACGCCCGAGCAGGTCGCAGCCGCCGTCGCAGCGGGCGCCGAGGACGCGCTCGAACACGCCTCCGTGCTGCGCCAGACCGTCCGCACCGCCTGACCGCGCCGAAGCGGTCGTAGCAGCGCGCGCCCCACGACGCGCAACGACGCACACTTCCGCACCCATCACGAAGCGGTCGTAGCAGCGCGCGCCCCACGACGCGCAACGACGCCCACTTGCGCACCCATCACGAAGCGGTCGTAGCAGCGCGCGCCCCACAACGCGCAACGACGCACACTTCCGCACGAGATGCGAGAGCCCCGGACGCTGACGCGTCCGGGGCTCTCGGCGTACGGGTCTAGCGGGGCGTGCTGCCGCCCGGCGTCGCGCCCGGCTTCTCGCGCTTGTCGCTCTTCCGGAAGAGCGAGGCGATCGAGAAGATCGGGTCGTACTTGCGGTCGGCGACGCGCTCCTTGAGCGGGATGAGCGCGTTGTCGGTGATGTGGATGTGCTCGGGGCACACCTCGGTGCAGCACTTGGTGATGTTGCAGTAGCCGAGGCCGTGGTCCTCGACCGCCACCTCGCGGCGGTCGGCCGTGTCGAGCGGGTGCATGTCGAGCTCGGCGATGCGCATGAGGAAGCGCGGTCCGGAGAAGGTGCTCTTGTTCTCCTCGTGGTCGCGCACCGCGTGGCACACGTTGTTGCAGAGGAAGCACTCGATGCACTTGCGGAACTCCTGGCTCCGCTCGACGTCGACCTGCTGCATCCGGTAGTCGCCGGGCTCGAGGTCCGCGGGCGGCGCGAACGCCGGGACCATGCGGGCCTTCTCGTAGTTGTACGAGACGTCGGTGACGAGGTCGCGGATGACCGGGAACGTGCGCAGCGGCGTGATCGCGATCGTCTCGTCCTCGGTGAACGTGTTCATGCGCGTCATGCACATGAGCCGCGGCTTGCCGTTGATCTCGGCGCTGCACGAGCCGCACTTGCCGGCCTTGCAGTTCCAGCGGACGGCGAGGTCGGGAGCCTGGGTCGCCTGGAGGCGGTGGACGATGTCGAGCACGACCTCGCCCTCGTTGACCTCGACGTCGAAGTCCTGCAGGGCACCGCCCTCGTCGTCGCCGCGCCAGACCTTGAACTTGGCCGTGTACGTCATCAGTGGGCACCCTTCGGGAGCTCGTCCTCGGTGAGGTACTTCTTCAGCTCGCTGACCTCGAACAGGGCCAGCAGGTCCTCGCGCATCGGCGGGATGGGCTGCCGCTCGATGGCGACGCCGTCGCCCTCGGTGCGGCAGACGATGTTGACCTGGCGCCACTCGGGGCTCATCTGCGGGTAGTCGTCGCGGGTGTGGCCGCCACGGCTCTCCTGGCGCTCGAGCGCAGCCTTGGCGACCGACTCGCCGACGAGCAGCATGTTGCGCAGGTCGATCGCGAGGTGCCAGCCCGGGTTGAAGGCGCGGCCGCCCTCGACCTTGGCGTTCTTCACGCGGACCTTGAAGTCCTCGAGCTTCTCGAGGGCCTCGACCAGCTCCGCCTCCGTGCGGATGATGCCGACGAGGTCGTTCATCGTCTGCTGGAGCTCGGCGTGGATGACGAACGGGTTCTCGCCGCTCTCCACGTTGAAGGGCAGCAGCGCCTCCGCCTCGGCCTCCGCGAGCATCTCGTCCGTGACCGACGGGCGGCCGGCGCCGAGGGCGTCGACGTACTCCGCCGCACCGAGGCCGGCGCGGCGGCCGAACACGAGCAGGTCGGACAGCGAGTTGCCGCCGAGGCGGTTGGAGCCGTGCATGCCGCCGGACACCTCGCCCGCGGCGAACAGGCCGGGGAGCTTGGTCATCTCGGTGTCGGGGTCGACCTCCACGCCGCCCATGACGTAGTGGCAGGTCGGGCCGACCTCCATCGGCTCCTTGGTGATGTCGACGTCGGCCAGCTCCTTGAACTGGTGCCACATCGACGGGAGCTTCTT
Organism: Candidatus Nanopelagicales bacterium; assembly: GCA_050251215.1. Lineage (GTDB taxonomy): Bacteria > Actinomycetota > Actinomycetes > S36-B12 > CAIYMF01 > Longivirga. Next base: position 114,512 of record JBFWNE010000007.1, on the reverse strand, counting down.
GCGGATGACGTCGGCGGGAAGGCGGCTCGACACGTCGAGGTAGACGCCGCCGCGGGGGGATCCACGGCCCGCCTTGACCTCGGAGTTGATCGCGCGGGCGACCTCGTCGCGGGGCAGCAGCTCCGGGGGACGGCGGTTGTTGTCGGGGTCGGTGTACCAGCGGTCGCCCTCCTCGGGCGTGGTCGCGTACATCGCCTTGAAGACGTCGGGGATGTAGTCGAACATGAACCGCTTGCCCTCGGAGTTGGTGAGGATGCCACCGTCTCCGCGGACCGACTCGGTCACGAGGATGCCCTTGACCGACGGCGGCCAGACCATGCCCGTCGGGTGGAACTGGATGAACTCCATGTTGAGCGTGGTCGCGCCCGCCTTCATCGCGAGGGCGTGGCCGTCGCCGGTGTACTCCCACGACCCGCTGGTGACCTTGAAGGTCTTGCCGATGCCGCCGGTGGCGAGCACGACGGCGGGCGCCTCGAACAGCACGAAGTCGCCGGTCTCGCGGTAGTAGCCGTAGGCGCCGGCAGCACGACCATCGGCCGTGAGGAGCTTGGTGATCGTGACCTCGGCGAAGATCTTGATGCCGGCCTCGTAGTCGCCGGTGGCGCGGAAGTCGTCCTGCTGCAGCGAGACGATCTTCTGCTGCAGGGTGCGGATGAGCTCGAGGCCCGAGCGGTCGCCGACGTGCGCGAGGCGCGGGTACTCGTGGCCGCCGAAGTTGCGCTGGCTGATCTTGCCGTCAGGCGTGCGGTCGAAGAGGGCGCCGTACGTCTCGAGCTCCCACACGCGCTGCGGCGCCTCCTTGGCGTGCAGCTCGGCCATCCGCCAGGAGTTGAGGAACTTGCCACCGCGCATGGTGTCGCGGAAGTGGACCTGCCAGTTGTCGTTCGAGTTCACGTTGCCCATAGCCGCGGCGATGCCGCCCTCGGCCATGACCGTGTGGGCCTTGCCGAACAGCGACTTGCAGACGATGGCGACGCGCTTGCCCAGGAGTCGCGCCTCGATCGCCGCGCGGAGACCGGCGCCGCCGGCCCCGATCACGACGACGTCGAAGGAATGGCGCTCGAGCTCGGTCATGAACGTGGTCCTTTACGCGGCCGTCAGAAGGAGATGTGCAGGTCGGTGGTGAGCGTGCCGGAGGCCAGCAGGTAGACGTAGAAGTCGGCCAGCACGACGGTGCACAGGGAGATCCAGGCCCACTTCATGTGGTGGGCGTTGATCCGCGACACGAACGTCCACATCTTGTAGCGGACGGGGTGCTTGGAGAAGTGCGTGATGCGGCCGCCGACGGCGTTGCGGCAGGAGTGGCACGACAGCGTGTAGAACCACAGCGCCGCCGCGTTGGCCACGAGGATGACCGTGCCGAGGCCGATGTAGCCCCAGCCTCCCTCAGGCTTGCGGAACGCCGCGATCGCGTCGATGGTCAGCATCACGTTCAGCAGCAGCGCCAGGTAGAACGTGTAGCGGTGCAGGTTGTTGAGGATCAGCGGCAGCCGCCGCTCGCCGGTGTACTTCCCGTGCGGCTCGGCGACGGCGCAGGCCGGCGGCGACAGCCAGAACGACCGGAAGTAGGCCTTGCGGTAGTAGTAGCAGCTGAAGCGGAAGGTCAGCGGGATCCACGCGATGAGCAGCGCCGGCGACAGCGACCACCAGGAGATGGGGCCGCCCGGGATCGCGCCCGCCTCGCACGTGGTGACGACGCACGGCGAGTAGAAGAGCGAGACGTACGGCTCGTACACGTAGTACTGCCCGCTGAACACGCGCCAGGCCGAATAGACGACGAAGGCGGTCAGCGCGAGGAAGGTGACCAGCGGCTGGATCCACCAGCGGTCGGTCCGGAGCGTCCTGACGCCGACCTGTGCGCGTCCTGGTGCGTTCACACCGGTGGTGGCCATGCGGTCCCTGCCCGTTCTGCGTGAGGTGAGTTCGCGGTCGATCCGTGGGCGAGTGTGCCAGGACCGCGCCCCTCATGGGCCCCTACCCCGGCATGCCGGAGGGGTCCGTGACCCACGCCACAGCGGGGCCCGGGCGGGCACCCCCACCGGGGTGCGGGCCGCGAGGCCGACGAGGCGTCGGACGGGGCGGTGCGGGGCCCGAGAACCCGCAGGTCCGGGGCGTACCCGGCCGCGGGTCTCAGGGTGCTCCTGGCCCGCGTGCGCTGCCACCCAGGACGGACGTGAAGTGGGTCACCGCAGGAGCGCGGCGTACCGGAGAGCGGCACGGCGGCCGCCCCGCCCGGGGCCTACGGTGCTCCCCATGACCGTCACGACCTCGTCCGACCCGCTCGGCGCGGCCGCCGTCGACCTCGCGGTCCGGCTGCTGCGCGTCGACTCCACCAATGGCAACGAGACCGCGGCCGCCGAAGTGCTCGCCGAGCATCTCGAGGGGTGCGGCGCGGAGGTCGAGCTCGTGGCGCGCGACCCGCGCCGGGCGAACCTCGTGGCACGGCTGCGCGGCACGGGCGCCGGACCCTCGCTCGCCCTCGTGGGCCATCTCGACGTGGTGCCGGCAGACGCCCGCGACTGGACGCACCCGCCGTTCGCCGGAGTCGTCGACGACGACGGCGTGCTCTGGGGCCGGGGCGCGGTCGACATGAAGAACGAGGTGGCCGCGCGGACCGCGGCCTTCGCCTCGCTCGCCCGGTCGGGTTGGTGCGGGCGCGGCGACCTGCTCCTCGTGATGGTCGCCGACGAGGAGGACGGCGCGGCGCATGTCGGCATGAACTGGCTCGTGACGGAGCGCCCCGACATCGCCACCGACTACGCGCTCAACGAGGGCGGCGGCCTCGCGTTCGACCTCGCCGACGGCCGGCGGATGGTCGAGGTCGCGATCGGCGAGAAGGGCACCTGCCCCGTCCTGGTCGAGGCCGTGGGCGAGGCCGGGCACGCGTCCATGCCCGGCATCGGCGACAACGCGGTGGTGATCCTCGGCGAGATCCTGCGCCGCGTGGGCCGCGGGGTGGGCGAGCCCGTCGAGCACCCTGCGGTGCGCCGGATGCTCGAGGCCCTGCTCGGCGCGGACGAGGTCGCGCAGCTCGGCCTGGCGGGCAGCGTGGCTGCCGCCGCGGCGCTGCACGAGACGTGGGAGCACGCCATGCCCGCCCTGGCGGGCACGACCATGGCGCCGACGATGCTGCACGGTTCGCAGGCGCGGAACGTCATGCCGGGCCGCGCCGGGGTCGAGCTCGACTGCCGCACGCTGCCGGGCACGAGCGACGCCGACGTGCTCGCCGCCGTCCGCGCCCGGATCGGCGACGACGTGCCCTACGAGCTGTCGTACGCCGAGCCCTCGGTGCACGGCAACGCGTCCGCGGCCGAGGGGCGGCTGTGGGACGTGGTGGCGAGGTACGTGACCGACCACCTCGGCGGTGTTCCTCTGCCGGTGCTGTGCACGGGCTTCACCGACTCGGTCTACCTGCGCCGCGAGTTCGGCACCGAGGCGTTCGGCTTCAACACCTACCTGTCGACGCCGACCGACGTGGTCGAGGCCGGCTTCCACAACCGCGACGAGCGGATCCACATCGACGACATCGCACTGTCGGCGGGCTTCCACCTCGAGGCGGCGAAGGCGCTGCTCGGCTGACCTCAGTCGAGCGGGTGCAGGAACAGCCCGCTCGCGAGCTTGGGCTCGAACCACGTCGACTTCGGCGGCATGACCTCGCCGCGGTCGGCCACGGCCAGCAGCTCGTCGGTCGAGGTCGGGAACAGCGTGAACCCGACGGCGAACGACCCGTCGCCCACCAGCCGGTCGATCTCGCCGGCGCCCCGGATCCCGCCGACGAACGCGATCCGTGCGTCGGTGCGCGGGTCGCCGATGCCGAGCAGCGGAGACAGCACCAGCGACTGCAGCACGGACACGTCGAGCCGCGCGAGGGCGTCGGTCTCGTCGACGGCGCCCGGCCGTGCGCTGGCGACGTACCAGCCGCGCGCGAGCCGGATCCCGAACGAGTGCCGCGCCGCGGGGACGACCGGCGCATCCGCCGGCACCACCTCGAAGTGCTCTCCGACCGCCGCGAGGAACGACTCCTCCGACATGCCCGCGAGGTCGCGGACCACGCGGTTGTAGGCCATCACGTGCACGTCGTCGAGGGGGAAGACCACCGCGAGGAATGCGTCGTGGGTGCCGGGCTCGCCGAGCCGCTGGGCATGCACGCGCGACGCTGCCGCGCTGCGATGGTGGCCGTCCGCGACGTAGAGATCGCCCGCCGCGGCGAGGGCCGACCGCAGCTCCGACACCTCGGCGTCATCGGCCACGACCCACAGCGTGTGGCGCACGCCGTCGCGCGAGACGAGGTCGACATCGGGCTCGCGCGCCACCACGGCCGCGACCACGGCGTCGACCGCGGCCGAACGGCGCGACAGCAGGAACACCGGCTCGTCCTGCGCGTCGAGCGCGGCCACGTGCCGGACACGGTCGTCCTCCTTGTCGGGCCGGGTGAACTCGTGGGTGCGCACCCGCTTCTCGTCGTAGTCGAGCACCGCCACCGTCGCGACGACGCCGGTCTGCACGACCTCGCCCATCACCTGGCGGTAGACCGAGTACGTCGGCACCTCGTCGCGCACGAGCACGCCCTCGTCCACGAACGCGTCGAGCGTGCGCCGGCCGAGGGCGTAGACCTCGTCGGCGTGCGGGTCGACGTCGTCGGCCAGGTCGATCTCCGGCCGGGACACCCGCAGGAACGACAGCGGGTCGCCGGCGGCGTACGCGCGAGCCTCGGCGGTGTCGACCACGTCGTACGGTGGCGAGACCACCCGGGCCTCGAGGCCGGCGGCGGGGCGCAGCGCGCGGAACGGGCGGACGTCGACCATGCCCCGAACCTAGCCGGTCACCGCCGCCATCGGCTCCTCGCTCGGCGACCTCACGAGCGCGATCCAGCCGACCGTGATGAGCGCCTGCGCGGCGGCGTACGTCGCCATGACGAGCACGCCCGAAGCAGGGATCTGCACGTCCGCGGCCCGCAGGCCGATCAGCAGGTCGGAGATCAGGAACAGAACACCGCCCAGACCGACGAGGCGGCTCCCTGTGGCCACCGCGCACGCCGCCATGGCCACGAGGGCGAGGGAGTACACGGTGATCGGCCAGCGCAGCTCGCCGAGCAGCGGCCCGAGCACCACGTTGAGCGCGAGCCACAGCGCCAGCCAGCCCCCCACGACGATCGGACGCAGGGAGGTCCGCGCCCCGAGCCTCAGGAAGCCGGCGATGTAGCAGAGCTGCATCACGAGGAAGGCGCCCATCCCCGCGAGGAACGCGATGGTCCCCGGAAGCTCGAGCAGGAGGTCGCCGAGCAGGGCGAAGGCCAGACCCGTCAGCAGCAGCCGCGGCGGACGCCGGTCCGCCGCCAGCCAGGCCCACACCATCAGCAGGCCGACGATGAAGGGCTTGGTCGCCGTCGCGACCGGGTCGAGGCCCGCACCGACGGCGAGCACGTTCACGACGCTCACGACGACGAAGACGAGCAGGAGCCCTCGGGGCTGGGACATGCGGATCCTTCGGTGGTGTCAGACGCCGGACAGGGCCTCGACGCGGCCGTCGGCGATGGCGGCGACGAGCGCGGCGTGGTCGGCGCGGTTCTGCTCGGCGTAGCGGTGGCCGAACTCGGTGAGCGCGTCGTCGAGCTTGCGCGAGGTGCCGACGTACGACGCGATCGCCACGCGGTCGCCCGAGCGGGCGTGGGCGCGCGCGAGCGTCCAGGCGCAGACCTCGCCGTAGACGCGCATCCCGCTGGGGGCCATCGTCGCGACGTCGACGCTGCCCTTGCCGTCGCGCAGCTGACGCACGTAGAAGTCCCGGGGCTCGCCGTCGAGGCCGTGGCCGTGGTACCACCCGAGGAAGATGTCGGTCGAGGCCTGCATGAGCTGCTGACCTGCGACGACGCGGCGCCCATGCGACTCGAACGGCGAGGAGCCGAGATGCGGCTCGAGCACGGAGGTCTGCGCCTCCTTCCACTGCAGGATGAGCGGGTCGTCGCCGTCGTGGCCGAGCAGCAGCGCGATCCAGGCTCGGGTGCCGACGCTGCCGACGCCGACGACCTTGCGGGCGAGGTCGACGAAGCGGTACTGCAGGACGAGGTCGCGTTTGTCGTCGGGAAGAGAGCGCAGGTAGTGGCCGAGGAACCGGTCGGCGGTCTCGACCACGCTGCTCCACTCGATATCGAACAGCTCGTCGACGGGCACGACGAGCGGCGGCTCGGAGCGGAACCGAGGGCCGTCGTCGGTCTGCCGGGTGAGCTTCCCGAAGGCCTGGAGGCTGTCGCGGGAGGCGAACTTCGCCGTCCGCCGGTTGAACTCCTTGAGCTGGGCGGCGGACATCTGGGTGCGGAAGGCGTCCAGGAGGGAGTCGACCTCGAGGCGCGAGTACCACACCGCCAGGTTGCCCTGGCCCGCGAAGTCCGCCATCGCGGTGCGGTACGACCGCACGCTGTCGCGGACGATCTCGGCGACCTCGGGCTCGGAGTAGCCGTTCTCCTGACCGGCGATGACGAGCGAAGCCGCGAGCCGCTTGAGGTCCCACTCCCACGGCCCCGGCAGGGTCTCGTCGAAGTCGTTGAGGTCGAAGACCAGGCGGCGGTCGGGCGAGTTGTACACGCCGAAGTTCATGAGGTGCGCGTCGCCGCAGAGCTGGGCCCTGATGCCCGACGACGGCGTGCTGGCCAGGTCGGCCGCCATGATCGCCGCCGCTCCGCGGTAGAACGCGAACGGCGAGGAGGCCATGCGGCCGTAGCGGATCGGCAGCAGCTCCTGCACCCGGCTCGCCGCCTGCTCCTGCAGCACCTCGACGGGGTCGCGGCGGTCTGCCGGGAGGTCGAGCAGGGCGTGCGCCGTACGCGGCAGCGCCTTGCGCGCGGCCTTGCCCCGCTCGGCCTGCTGCTCCACGGTGCCGCGGCGTCCGGACAGCACGTGGTGCGCGAGGTGCTTCTCGATCCCCTCGGTCATCTCCGCAGCTCCCATGCCCGCACTCCCCCCACGATCCCGGCCGTGTTCGGCACGATGACGACGTCGTCGCCCAGCACGGCCAGCACCTCGGGCGAGAGCACCCGGGCGTTGCCGCCCCCGATGTACAGCCTGTCCCACACGAAGACCGGGCGCAGGGCATCCACGACACGGCGCACCCGGCGCGACCAGAAGGCCGGTCCGAGGCGCTTGCGCTCCTTGTCGCCGATGTAGGTGTCGTACGACTGCCCCCAGCGCACCGGAGCCTGCGACAGCTCGAGGTGCGGGGCGAGCCGGCCCCCGTCGAAGAGCGCGCACCCGAGGCCCGTGCCCAGGGTGAGGACCAGCTCGAGACCGACGCCCGTGACGACTCCGGCGCCGTGCACCTCGGCGTCGTTGAGCACCAGCGCGGGCATTCCCAGCCGGGCGGCGAGCGCGGCCTGGGCGTCGAACCCGTGCCACTGCTCGACGAGGTCGGGCACGGCGCGGCTGCGCGGCCCGCTCTCGGTGACGTAGTGCGGCGTCTCGATGACCACGCCGTGCCGGATCATGCCGGGGAGCCCGACGGTCGCCCGGTCCGCGCGTGGGAGGTCGGCGGCCAGCGCCTCCACGGTGCCGAGGAACCGGTCGACGGGGAGCGGGTACGGCGTGGGCACGCGCACCGGCTTGGCATGCAGGGTGCCGGCCGGATCCAGCACCGAGGCCTTGATGCCCGTGCCGCCGCAGTCGACGGCGAGCGTCATGGTCATGGCCGGATCACGCGGCGCATTCTGCTCCTCCCGGCAGCGACCCGGCAGCCGGACCCCGGGACTCGCTTCGCCCCCACGGTGCTAGTACAGATGTTCGATAGCGGGTACTCTGACGCCCATGGCGATGGCGGTGCAGGCCTCCCTGCTCGAGCTCGCCGACGACGTGCGCCTCGGCGCCCTCGCCGGCCGGGTCGAGCGCACGCCGCTGGCGCACGGCGCCTGGGTCGACCATCGCTCCGGCTGGGTCGAGGGCTCGGACTCCGTCCTCGACTCGCTGCTGCGCGACATCCCCTGGCGCAGCGAGCGTCGCCGGATGTACGACCGGGTGGTCGACGTGCCGCGCCTGGTGAGCTGGTACGCCGATGCCCGAGACCTCCCCGCACCCGTCCTCGTCGACGCGCGGGCGGCGCTGTCGGCGTACTACGCGCCCGAGCTCGGCGAACCGTTCGTCAGCGCCGGCTGCTGCCTCTACCGCGACGGCCGCGACTCGGTCGCCTGGCACGGCGACACGATCGGCCGCGGGGCCACGCACGACACGATGGTCGCGATCGTGTCGTTCGGATCGCCGCGCACGCTCGCCCTGCGCCCGCGAGGCGGCGGCCCGAGCCTGTCGTTCCCCCTCGGGCACGGCGACCTGCTCGTGATGGGCGGGTCCTGCCAGCGCACGTGGGAGCACGCAGTGCCCAAGACCGCCCGCGCGGTCGGGCCGCGGGTGAGCGTCCAGCTGCGCCCCGCCGGCGTCGCCTGAACGCGCGCGGGCCCGGCCCGCGCGCGGCGGACCGGGCCCGATCGATCGCGCGCGCTCAGCCGATGTGCACGACCGTCTCGGCGTCGTCCTCGGCGGCAGCGTCCTTGCCGATCTTCAGGAAGACCAGCGTGACCACGGCGGCGAGGGCGAGGAAGCCCGCGCCCCAGGCGAAGGCGTGGGTGTAGCCCTCGGTCAGCGCGATCTTCGTCGTCTCGTCCGTCGGCTGACCGGGATTCGCGACGAACCAGGCCGTGGTCGCCGCGACGGCGATCGTGTTGAGCAGCGCCGTGCCGATGGAGCCGCCGACCTGCTGCGTGGTGTTGAGCACCGCCGAGCCGACTCCGGCGTCCTCGCGGCCGATCCCGTGCAACGCGGTCGTCGAGACCGGGATGAACACGTGGGCCATGCTCACGCTCATCACGAGCATCGCGGGGAAGACATGCGTCCAGTAGTTCGAGTCGTACTCCAGCGTCGACAGCCACAGCAGGCTGAGGGCGGCGCCGACGAGGCCCGGCACCATGAGCGGCTTGGGACCGACCTTCGGCAGCAGCTGGCTGGCGATGCCGGCGCCGACGATGATGCCGAGGCTGAACGGCAGGAAGGCGAAGCCCGCCACGACCGGGGTCATGCCCTTGACGACCTGCAGCCACAGGCCGAGGAACAGGAACATCGCGAACATGCCGATGCCGACGATCAGGTTGACGGCGTAGCTCGTGCCGCGGTTGCGGTCGCGCAGGATGCGCAGCGGGAGCAGCGGGCTCACCGCGCGGCTCTCGATCACGAAGAACGACACGAGCAGGATCGCCGCGCCGACGAACCACGCGATGGTGTCGGTGTCGGTCCAGTGCGAGGTGTCCTGGAACCCGTGCGGCGCGGCCTTGGTGAAGGCGTACACGAGAGCGCCGAGACCCAGGGTCGCGGTGATGGCGCCGGCGACGTCGTACCGGGCGGCACCGGTGGCCTTGCTCTCGTGCACGTAGCGCGTCGCGAGGACGGCGGCCACGATGGCGATCGGCACGTTGACGAACAGGCACCAGCGCCAGGAGAAGTACTCGGTGAGCACGCCGCCGAGCAGCAGGCCCACGGCGGCTCCGCCGCCCGAGATCGCGCCGTACACGCCGAACGCGCGGGCGCGCTCCTTGGGCTCGTGGAACGTCACCGTGATGAGCGAGAGGGCAGCCGGGGCGAGGAGCGCGGCGAACGCGCCCTGCAGGCCGCGGGCGAGGAACAGCAGGGTCGGGCCGGTGGCGAGGCCCCCGAGCGCCGAGGCGAACGCGAAGCCGACGAGGCCCACGATGAAGATCTTCTTGCGCCCCACGTAGTCGGCGATGCGGCCGCCGAGCAGCAGGAGGCCGCCGAAGGCGAGGGTGTACGCCGTGATCACCCACTGCTGGTCGGCATCGGAGATGCCGAGGTCCCTCTTCGCGCTCGGCAGGGCGAGGTTCACGATCGAGGCGTCGAGCACCACCATGAGGGCGCTGATGCCGATGACGAACAGCGCCCGCCAGCGGTCGGGGTCGGGTGCGTCATGGCCCGGCTCGGCGCCGGACGGGGCGGCGGTGGCCGCGAGGTCGGGGATGTCGGACACGGTGGTGCCTTCCGGGTCGGGCGCGCGCCGGTCGGCACCGCTCATCGGTCGTGTGACCCCGTCGCAACCGTCCCGTCGCGCGAGTTGTTCCCACCCTGCCGGGCACCTCCGACAGCGCGCATCTCCATATGTGCTCACCGGCGGGGACGCGCCCGACGGCTACGGTGGCGCCATGACCGCTGCCGCCACCAGCACGCTGCGCACCGTGCGCGCGGTGCGGTACGTCCTCGCGCTGCGCGAGGGCGGGTCGCTGCCCGGCATCGTCGAGGCCGACGACCTCGGCACGTACGTGCTCAAGTTCCGGGGCGCCGGCCAGGGCCTGCTCGCCCTGGTCGCCGAGGTGGTGACCGGCGAGCTCGCGCGCAGGCTGGGCCTCCCCGTGCCCGAGCTCGTGCTGGCCGAGCTCGACAGCGGCCTCGCGAGCGCCGAGCCCGACGAGGAGGTGCAGGACCTCATCCGGGCCAGCCACGGCCTCAACCTCGGGATGGACTTCCTGCCCGGCTCCCTCGGCATCGAGCGGCCGGACGGCGTCGATGCCGGCCTGGCCGCGCAGGTCGTGTGGTTCGACGCGCTCGTCCTCAACGTCGATCGATCGTGGCGCAACCCCAACCTGCTGCGCTGGCACGGCCGTCCGTACCTCATCGACCACGGCGCCGCCTTGTACTTCCACCACGACTGGTCGGGCGCGGGCACGGTGCCGACACGCGCCTACCCCGCGCCGCGAGACCACGTGCTCATGCCGGTCGCCGGCCCGATCGCCGACGCCCAGGCGCTGCTGGCCCCGCAGCTCTCGGCCGAGATGCTCGACGAGGTGCTCGGCCTCGTGCCGGACGAGTGGCTCCAGGTCGACGACGTGGCCGGGAGGCGCGCGGCGTACCGCGACCTCCTGCTGGCCCGCGCCGCCCAGGCCGATTCCTGGTTGCCCGCCCTGGAGGTGGCCCGTGCCTCATACCTATGAGTGGGCGGTGCTGCGGGTCGTGCCCCGAGTGGAGCGCTGCGAATTCGTGAACGTCGGCGTGGTCGTCTACTGCCGGGCGCTGGACTACCTCGCCTGCGACGTGACCGACGACCTGTCGAGGGCGCTCGCCCTCGACCCCGCGCTCGATGCGGAAGGCGTACGCACCCACCTCGCGGCGATCGAAGCCGTGTGCTCCGGCGCGCCAGAGGCGGGCGCGAACGGGCAGCGCGCCCCCGGCGAGCGGTTCCGCTGGCTCGTGGCCCCCCGCAGCACCGTGGTGCAGCCCTCCCCCGTGCACACCGGGGTCACCGACTCCCCCGCGGCCGAGCTCGCCGACCTCGCGACCCGCATGGTGGCCCCTCCCGAGCGGTGAGCACCCGCCCTCGGACCCTGACGTGGCCCGCACCGGAGGTCGTTGGCTAGTCTGCCGCCATGAGCGCAGAGACCGCCCACGACGAGCACCACGCCCACTCCGACCACCCGGTCGCGGCGTCCATCGTCGGCCTCGTGATCGTGATGATCTTCGGCCAGGCCTTCGCGCTGCTCAACAAGGGCACCTGGGAGACCGGCGTGATCGTGGCCGCCGTCATCCTCGCCGTGTGGACCCTCGTCACGCTCTGGGTCATCGACCGCGACTGACCCGGTCGGGCCTCAGTCGGGCTTCCCCGCCCGCCGCCGGTCGCCCTCGGCCAGCTTCGCGAGGTACGCGTTGTAGTCCGCGTGCACGTCGACCCCCTTGCCCGTCGCCGCCGCGCGCTCCTGCGCCCGGTCGCTGCGGCGGGCCTCGCGCTCGTCGCTCTTCACCCACTGCAGGAACAGCGCGATCATCACGATCACGATCGGCACCTCGCCCAGGGCCCATCCGATGCTCCCGCCGAGGTGCTGATCGGCGAGCAGGTCGGTGAGGTACGGCCGCTGCATCCCGCCGAACCACTCGGGGGCGATGACCTGCGTCGTGGCCATGATCGCGAGCGAGAAGAACGAGTGCAGGGGGATGACCACGAGCAGGATCACGAGCCGCACGAGGTACGGCGGACGCTGCGGGCCCGGGTCCACGCCGATGAGGCTCCAGAAGAAGAGCGAACCGGCGAGCAGGAAGTGCACGCCCATGAAGATGTGGCCCCAGTGGCTCGTCATGAGCGTCGGGAACAGCGCCGTCAGGTAGAGCACGTAGAAGCTCGCGACGAAGATGACGGCCGCCACGATCGGGTTCGACACCACCCGCAGGTAGCGCGAGTGGATGAACATCGTGAGCCACTCGCGCGGACCCACTTGGTCGCCCCCGCGCGGCAGGGTGCGCAGCGCGAGGGTCACGGGTGCCCCCAGCACCAGGAAGATCGGCGCGACCATCGACAGGACCATGTGCTGCACCATGTGCGCGCTGAACAGCACCGAGGCGTACGTCGCGAGCCCGGCGTTGGTGGCCACGAGGAGGAGCCCTGAGCCGAGGTACCACATGATGCTGCGCCCGACGGGCCAGCGGTCGCCGTCGCGCCTCAGCACGTGCGTGCCCGTGGCGTAGAGCGCGATCATGAGCCCGCCCAGCGCCAGCCAGAACCCGTCGAGGCGGGCCTGTCCCCAGAGCAGGCCGACGACGTCGGGCATGGGGGGCAGGTCGAAGCCGAGAAGCAGGCGCGCCGGGCTGAGGGTGTCGACCGGCACGTCGCCCGACACCGGCGGAGGGGTCCGCGACAGCGCCACGGCCACGCCGACGGTCGCCGCCATGACGAGCACCTCGGTGGCTCCGAGCCGCACGAACGCGCGCCGTGCCGAGTCCCCGGACAGCGCCGGCACGATCCGGCGGCGCTGCTGCAGTCCGAAAGCCGACAGCACGCCGATCAGCACGAGCTTGAGCAGCACGAGGCGTCCGTACGACGTGCTCAGCAGGTCGGACGGCGAGGCGAGGCGCACGGCCGCGCTCGCGAGGCCCGACAGCCCGAGCGCCACGGCCGCCCACAGCGCGAGCTGGCTGAACCGCGGCACCGCGACGGGCAGCGGCCGGCGGTCGGTGGTGCCGAGCAGCACGAGGCCGACCAGCCCGCCCACCCACACGCCCGCCGACAGCACGTGCAGCATCAGGCTCGACACGGCCAGCGTGTGCTGGTCGGACGTGCCCGCGTGGGACACCAGCGTCGGCGGCAGCATCGTGCCGAGCGCGAGGAGCGCGAGCAGGCCTGCCCCCGTGGTGGTGCGGATCGTGCGGGAGCACAGCGCGACGGTCACGGCGAGCAGCACCTGCACGAGCAGCGCGCGTCCGAGCTCGACCTGCGAGACGAAGCTCCACAGCAGCGACGGGTCGAGGACCTGCCCGACCGGCAGCGCGATGATGTCCGACAGCGACAGCACGATCTGTGCAGCCACGACCGCGGCCCACGCGAGGGCCGACCAGCGCGCGGCCCGGGTCCAGGTGAGCCGGGCGCCGCGCAGAAGGCCGTCGCGCGCGGGCACCAGCACCCCGCCGAGCAGGAGCAGGCCGACGGTGAGCACGGCCGCCAGGTCGCCGAGCACCCGGAGCACGGGCACAGCCCACTGGGTACCGAGGCCGGGGTCGGGCAGCCCGTCGGGAGCCGTGACCGGCCGGCCGTCGCCGATCCACAGCAGCGCCGCCATGACGACGAGGGCGAGGACGACGGCGGCACCGAGCAGGGGTGCAGGGCGGACGGCGCGCTCGCCGTCCGCCTGCCGCTGCGGCTGCGCCGCCGTCGTCGTGGTCACGACCCCGAGCCTGCCTTGCCCCGACGGGACGCCGCCACCGCGGCACCGGCGAGCACGACCACCGCGAGCCCGCCGAGCACCCAGGGCAGGGCCGAGCCGGACGTCTCCGAGGCGACCGGGGTCGTGCTCGGCTCGACCACGCCCGGCGCCGAGGAGGTCGGCGCGGGCCCCGAGGCGGTCGGGCTCGCCGGCTCCGACGGCGACGCGGACGCGGACCCGGACGCAGACCCCGATTCCGTGGGAGTGGGCGATGCGGCCTCGGCCACCGTGAAGGAGAACCGGCCGGTGACGGGATGCCCGTCGGCGGAGACGACGCGGTACGACACCGTCACCTCGCCCGGCACGGTGGGCGCCGTGATCGGGCGGGTGATGACCGCGCCGTCGACCACGAGCGGTCCGTCGGCGAGCTTCACGCCCGCGGAGTCGACGACGACCACGGCGGTGCCGAGCTCGACGACGTCCTCCCCGAACGTGAGCGTCACGGCCTCGGGAGCCGACGCGAGCGAGGAGCCGTCGGCCGGGTCGGTGGACAGCAGCTCGTCGTGCGCCGATGCCGGAGCGGCGAGGGCGAACGGGGCGACGAGCAGGATGGACGCCGCGATCGCTGCTCCGAGGATGGTGCGGTGCCTGCGCCGAGGCGCGTGGGCAGGGGCGGGCTGGGGCATGAGGGTTCCTGACTGTGGCGGGGACGGACGTCGACGGCGTCGCCCCACCGGGATCAGCAGGGCGCGAGCAGCGACGGCGGTCCGCGGCGCGGCCTGACCGACAGCACCACGCGGCCGGTGCCGGGCGCGGCGTACGCCGGGACGACGGCCGGAAGGCGCAGCGCCGAAGGCACGGTGACGCGCGAGGTCGCGAGTCGCGCCGCGTGCACGAGGGCCCAGAGGGAGAGTGCGCAGCGCTCGAGCGCGGCGAGCAGGAGGGCGGCCACCAGGACGGCGGTCGCGTGCGCGAGGAGCATCGCGGCGCCCGCTCCGGCGTGCCCGTGGCCCGGGTGGGCCGCTGCCCCTCCGAGCCGCGGGTCGAGGCCGCTGGTGGGGCTCGTCAGCCAGAGCACGCCGTGCACTGCGGGCTGACCGGCCGAGACCGCCACCAGCAGGCGCGGCAGCGTCCACCGGGACGAGGAGGCGACCACCGAGCCGGCGACCACCAGGACCAGCGCGGCGACCACGGCGGGGGTCACGGCCTCGCCGCCGGCCAGGACGTGGCCGCCGACGGCGACCGACGACGCGACGAGCCCGACGACGGCGCCGCGCGCGCGGCGCAGCGGCGTACCGGTCCGGCGGGGGTCGCTCACCCGGCCATGGTAGGTGGTGCACGGGCAGGCGCTGCGGCCGCGGCGCGACGCCAGCGAGAGCCTCCGCGACGACCGTGGCTGTGCGTCGCGTGCGTGGTTCCTCTCGGTTGGCTCAGCGCGCTGGGATCCCGCGCCGCACCGCGCCATGATGGACGAGAGCACGCCGTGAGCACGCCCACCCGCCTGCAGCCCAGGCGACGACGGAGAGACAGGCATGAGCGACTTCACCGCGGAGACCGTCAGCCGCGCCCGCCTGGACTCCCTGGTCGACGAGATCGGCGACCACGACATCGTGCGCCAGGCCGTGCAGAGCTTCCTCGACGAGCTCGTCGAGCGCCTCCAGGCCATCCGCACCACGATCGCGGGCGGCGACGCCGCGGAGATCAAGAAGGCCGCGCACGCGCTCGGCTCCCCCGCGGCCATGCTCGGGGCGATCGAGGTCAACCGGATCTGTCGCGCGATGCAGGACCAGTGCGACGCCGGCAGCGGCGTCCTCGGCGCGATGATGACCGAGCTCGACGCCACCTCGGCCCGCACGGTCGCCGCACTGCGCGGCTACCTCGAGGAGCCCGCGCCGTCTGCCTGACGCGCGCTCACACCGTGCGGGCGGGGGCTCCCTCGAGCCAGCGCTGGACCATGTCCGACAGCGCGTCGATGCCGAACGGCTTGCTCAGGTAGTCGACCATCCCCGCGTCGCGGCACAGGTCGCGCTCGGTCTGCCCCACGTGCGCGGTCAGCGCGACGATGGGCACGTCGGCCGGCGTCGCGCCTCCCCCGTGCGTACGCCACGCCCTGGTCGCCTCGCGGCCGTCCATCCCGGGCATCTGAACGTCCATGAGCACGAGCCCGTACGCCGTGCCCCGCAGCGCCTCGAGCGCCGCCTCGCCGCTCTCCACGACGTCCGTGCTGACGCCGAGCTTGCCGAGCATCGCGGCCGCGAGCCGGCGGTTGACGTCGTTGTCGTCGACGAGCAGCACGCGCGTGCTGTGGTCCGACTGCACGGCAGGCACATGCACGGGCGCGTGCACGCGCAGCCGCGCGCGGGTGCCGCCCTCGGGCAGGCGGTTCACCTGCACGGTTCCGCCGAGCGCCGCCGCCAGCCTGGCGGTCTGGGCGAGGCCCGAGCCGCCCGTGGGACGGTCCGGCGTGTCCCACGTGAAGCCGATGCCGTCGTCGAGGACGTCGAGCACGACGGCGTTGTCCTCCAACGAGACCGCGAGGCGCACCTCTGAGGCCTGCGCGTGGCGCAGGGCGTTGCCCACGAGCTCGTCGAGGGCCTGGGTCACGAGCGGCAGCGCCAGCTCGACCGGGTGGTCGCCCGGCGGCACGGACGCGACGACCACGGGGCATCCGGCCGCGGTGTGCCGCGACGCCAGCTGCGCGACGAGCTCGCGCAGGGACACGGCCGTGCGCGGCCCTGCGATGCGGCGCTCGGTTCCGTCGGCGATCGCGACCAGCACGTCGGCCAGCCGGTCGAGCCGGTCGAGGTCCGCCGTACCGTCGGGACCGACTCGGCCTCTCAGGTCGACCGAGACCGCCTGCAGCTCATGCACGACCCACGCGGCGTACGAGGAGCGCGCGTCGTCGGTGCCGCGGCCGTGGCGGGTGAGCGCAGCGACATCCTGCGTTCGCTGGGCCAGGAGCTCCTCGAGCCGACGGCGGTCGTCGGCCTGGCGCAGCTGGGCTCGCTCCCACTCCACCGCCCGCCCGAGCTGGGCGGCGAGCGAGGGCGCGAGCTGCAGGAGCCGTTCGTCGGCGGGCATCGGCTCGGGGTGCAGGAACTCCACGACCGCCACGACCTCGATGCCGGTGAGGATCGGGAAGGCCCAGGTGGCCCCGGCGGGAACTCCAGCCCGGCCGCGGCCCGGCGCCACGGTGAGGTCGGGGATCCACGCTGCGAGGTGGGACGCCCCGACCTCGCCGGGCAGCCCGACCGACGGCGCGAACCGCTGGTCGACGGTGGCGCCCATGACGGTGTCGAGGAAGTCCAGCGCGGCGGCGTCGGCGTCCCACATGTCCGACGTCGCGAACGCGCCATCCGGCTCGCGCAGCAGGACGTGCGAGACGGCGAAGCGGCAGTGCCGGCGCACGACCTTGGCCGCTGCGCTCATCGCCGACAGCGCGTCGTCGGTCTCGTTGACGATCACGGCGATCGACGCGAGCAGCTCGACCTCGCGGGCGCGCTCGAACGCACGGCGCAGCTGCGTCTCCGCGGTGCGCTCGGCCTCGAGACGGGCGGCCCGCTCCTGGGCCGCGCGGTGCTCGAGCCGGGCGATCTCGTCGGGACCGACGTCGTCGGGGAGGCCTCGCGGGTCGGGGTTCATAGCGCGCCTCCGAGGCCGCCGCCCTGGCCGAGCACGACGTCGAGCAGTCGGCGCAGCTCGCCGATATCGACCGGCTTGCCGATGTGGCCGTCCATGCCGCTGGTGCGGCAGCGTTCGAGCACCGAGTCGTCGCCCCCGCCGAACATCGCGTAGACCGGCACCTTGGCCACGGCAGGGTTGCGCGAGGCCCGGATGCGCTCGGTCGTGGCGGGCCCGTCGAGGTCGGGCATCCGCGCCGAGATGAGGACCAGGCGCGTGCCGGGCGCGGCCTCGAGCAGCGCGACGGCCTCCTCGCCGGAGGCGACGCCAGTGCCTGTGGCGCCGAGCCGCTGCAGCAGGCGCATGACATGCCCGAGACGCGGCTCGCTGGAGTCGACGACGAGCACCGAGGGCACCGGGGGCGCGGCGGTCTCGGGCACCTCGTCGACGGGGGCGTCGCCCGCCACCTCCACGAGCCGGAGCACGAACCGGAACGTCGAGCCCACCCCGACGGTCGACTCCACGACGATCTGGCCGCCCATCAGGCCGACGAGCCGCTCGGCTATGGCGAGCCCGAGGCCGGTGCCCTCCTGGCTCGTCTTGGCCTGCACGAACGGGTCGAAGATCGTGGCCGCCTTCTCCGGCGGGATGCCCGGGCCGGTGTCGCGCACCTCGACCTCGACGACCGATTCGGGACCGCGCCGGGACACGAGCCGCAGGGCGAGCGACACCGAGCCGCTCTCGGTGAACTTCACGGCGTTGCCGACGAGGTTGACGAGCACCTGGCGGAACCGGACGGGATCGCCGAGCACCCGCGCGGGCGCTTCGGGATCGATCGACAGTGCGAGCTCGACGCCCTTCGCCCGTGCCTGGGGCCCGAGCAGGTCGACGACGGCGCGGGCGACGTCGAGCGCCGAGAAGGGCTCGGTCGCGAGGTCGATCCGTCCGGCCTCCACCTTCTGCAGATCGAGGATGTCGTTGATGATCGAGACGAGGTTGCTGGCCGAGGAGTCGATGACTCCGACCAGCTCGCGCTGCTCGGCGTCGAGATCCGTGGTGCGCAGCAGGTCGACGGTGGCGAGGACTCCGTGCATCGGCGTACGGATCTCGTGGCTCATGGAGGCCAGGAACTGCGACTTGGCGTCGGACGCGGCGATGGCCTCGTCGCGGGCCCGGGCGAGCGCCTCCTGGTACAGGACGCGGTCGGTGGCATCGCGGAACATCCACAGCGCACCGAGCTCCTGACCCTCGGCCGTGATCGGCTGGAAGTCGAACTCGAGCACCCGCGAGCCCGACAGCGTCAGCGACTGGTTGACCGCCGGCCACCGCCTCGACGTGAGGGTCTCGGTGCGACGCAGGAACGCAGCGGGGTCGTCCTCGGCCCGGACGACCTGCGCGATGGCGGCGCTGATCGGCAGGCCCGTGAGGCTGTCGGGGTCGGCGTCCGACCGGAACATCTGGCAGAGGGTGGCGTTGGCCATCACGACGCGTCGCTCGCGGTCCTCGACCAGGACGCCCGACTGCATGTGGTCGAGGAGCGTGGTGAGCCGCGACATCGTGTCGCGCAGCTCGATCTCGGCCGTCTTGGTCTTGGTGATGTCGAGCATGAAGCCGAAGCGGCGGCGTTTGCCGTCGTCGTCCTCCACCACGGTGTCGACCGCGCGCGTCCAGACGACGTGGCCGTCCGCGCGCACGAGGCGCATCTCCTCGTCGAACGAGGTGTCGTCGGCTTCGGCGGCGCGGTTGGCCGCCCAGGCCCGCTCCCGGTCCTCCGGGTGGACCACCGTGGCGAAGAAGAAGGCCGGCTCGGAGAGCCACCGGCGGACGGGGAAGCCCAGCCACTCCACCACCTGCGGGCTGATGAACTCCGCGACCGCGTCCTCGCCGAGCGTGTCGATGTACATGACCAGCGGCTGCAGCTCGACGATCCGCCGGTACTGCGCCTCGGCTCGGGTGAGCATCCGGTTGGCGTCGCGCAGCTCGGTGGCCGAGCGCTGGAGCTCGGCGTTGAGCGTGCGCAGGTCGTCGAGGCTGCGCTCCTGCCCGCGCCGCAGGAAGAGCAGGTCGGGCGTCTGGTCGACCGGGGAGAAGTCGGCCGCGGACAGGCCGAGCCGGTCGAGCTCGGCGGAGGACGCCACGATCGGGTTGCCGATCAGCAGCACGCCCGACGGCTCGGCGACGTCGACCGCCTGGAACCGCAGCCGCGGCCCCTCGGGGAGCAGCCGCATGAGCAGCATGGAGTCGCGGTGGTCCCTGATCTGCTCGATCGTCGATACCCCCAGAGGGCGCACGATCTCGAGCGAGTCGAGCAGGGGCCGGCCGACCAGGGACACCCCGAGCCGCGACCAGGACGGGCCCTGCCGGAGCACGACGAGGTCCTCGCCGCACAGCACGCCGAACGGCGCCGCGCGGTCGAGGTCGTCGTCGCGGAGCGAGATGCTCACGTGGCCTCGAGCGCCTTCGGCCGCACGTGGAACACCTCGTGGTCGGTCCCGTCGGACGCGTCGGCGTCGTAGGTGACCTCGGCAGGGGTGCCGTACAGGTCGCCGAGACCCTCGAGCAGGCCGACGACGAACGGGACGAGCCCCGCCCGCTCGGACCGGTAGTGCACGTCGAGGCCGCCGTCCCCGGCGTCGACGACGTCGAACGACGGCGGTCGCAGCTCGGGGTAGAGGGACTGCAGGCGCGCGTGCATCTCGTCGAGGTTGCGCAGCACCGACGCCAGGTCGGTGCCGGTCGCGCCCAGGATGTCGCTGTAGCTCTCGGGCCCGACGCGGGTCGACCAGTAGTGGCCGAAGCCGCGCAGGAGGTCCTCCGCCGGGGCGTCGAGCACCTCGCTCGCGGCGCCGACCAGCGCGTAGGTCACGGAGTCGTCGTAGTAGTGCAGCGCGGCGAAGGTCTGAGTGGTCTCGGCGCGCGCGGCGATGCTGCTCCAGGCCGCGGGCCCGGCGTTCTCCACGACGTGCCGACGCATCGCCTCGTTGATGAGCCCGTACATCGCCGGCCCTCCTCCCGCCAGAGCGGTACCAGCGTGCAGGTCAGACCGGCTCGAAGCGGTATCCGACACCCCGGAGCGTGCGGATGTGGCGCGGCGAGGCCGCGGACTCGCCCAGCTTCTTGCGCAGCTTGCCGACGTGCACCTCGATGACATGGTCGTCGCCGAACCACTCGCCCCAGATCTGCTCGAGCAGCTGCTCGCGGGTGAAGATGCGGCGCGGGTTGCCCGAGAGCAGGTCGAGGATGTCGAACTCGATCTTGGTGAGCTCGACCTCTTCGCCGTCGACCTTCACCTCGCGGGCCAGCGGGTCGACCACGAGGTGGCCGAAGTCGCGCACCTCCTGCTGGGCGCGCTGGCGCGGACGGCGACGCATCGCGCGGATGCGGGCGGCCAGCTCGCGCGGGGAGAACGGCTTGGTGACGTAGTCGTCCGCGCCGACGGTGAGGCCGACGATCTTGTCGACCTCGTCGTCGCGCGAGGTGACCATCACGACGTACGCGTCGCTGAACACGCGGAGCTGGCGGCAGACCTCGACGCCGTCGGAGTCCGGGAGCGACAGGTCGAGGATCACGAGCTCGGGCTTACCGGCGCGGGCGAACTCGAGGCCCTTCTTCCCCAGGGGCGTCGCCACGACGTCGTAGCCCTCCTTCTCGAGGAGGCCGCGAACGAGCAGGGTGATCTCAGGAGAGTCCTCGATGATGAGGGCTTGACCTCGCTGGGTGGCCACGATGCCTGTCCTTTCCCCTTGTCCGGTGACAGCCTTCACTCACTGTGACAGGCGCCCGGGTTGCGCGCTCCGAGAGTTACTCCGTCCGAGTTCCACCGGACGTCCTCTCCCGGTCAACTGTCTCGCCCACTTCATCACATACCCCTCTCCGGATGCTCAACGAGCGTTCAGCGGACGAGAGCGATCGCAGAGGAAGCCTCACGCGGGCGGTTGGACGTCCTCGACGACGTCGTACGTCGGGGCGTACGTCTCGAGGAACGACATGACGATCGCCGCGACGGGCACCGCGAGCAGCGCTCCGGCCGCTCCGAAGAGCGCCGCGCCAAACATGACCGCGCCGAAGGACACCGCCGGATGCAGGTCGACCGCCTTGGCGCTGATGCGCGGCTCGATCGTGAGGTTCTCGACCTGCTGGTAGAGCAGCGCCCAGACCAGGGCGATGACGCCGTCCTTCGGGTCCGGGGACAGCAGCCCGATCAGCACGGGCAGGGCGATGGCGATGTAGGTGCCGATGGTCGGCACGAACTGCGCGACGATGCCCGTCCAGATGCCGAGCGGCAGCCAGTACGGCATCCCGATGAGATAGAGGACCAGAGCCGTGGTGCTGCCGTTGATGAACGCGAGGACCAGGCGCGCGGCCACGTAGCCGCCGGCCTTGACGATCGCCGTGTCCCACAGCTCGCTGTTGACCCTCTGCGCGGACCGGGGGAGGAAGTGGGCCACCCAGCGGCGCAGGCGCGGGGCGTCCGCCGACAGGTAGAACGTGAAGAGCAGCAGGGTGAACACGTTGAACAGGGAGCCGACGAAGCTGAAGATCGCGCCGAGGATGCCGCCGGCCGCCCCTGCCGCCCAGGACGCGATGGCGCCGGGGGTGAGCCCGATGCCGTCGAGGATCTTCTGGACGCTGAGATCGGTGCCGAAGCGGTTGTTGACCCAGTCGATGAGCCCGGTGACGACGTCGGGCAGTGACGTGACCAGCTGAAGCAGCTGGTCGACGAGCAGGTTGCCGAAGATGGCGAAGAAGACGAGGGTCCCGACGAACGCCGCGAGCATGATCAGGCCCGTCGCGAGTCCGCGCTTCATGCCTCGGCGGGCGAAGAAGGCGACAGCAGGTTCCATGGCAACCGACAGCGCGAAGGCCATGATGATCGTGAACAGGACGCCGCCGGCATCCTCGAGCACGAACCGGATGAACCCGACGACCGCGGCGATGACGAGCACCAGCACGGCGACGCGGCGCAGGTTCCCCATATCGAAGATGACCGTGGGCTCGCGCTCGGGCGTGCGCTCGGCAACCTCCCGTGGCCCCGCCACGGTCGGCGCCTCCACGGCAGTCGTGGCCGCGGGCTCCTCGTCGCCCGCGCCGTCGTTCACCATGACCGCTCCCCTCCTGGCCCCGCGTACGGCGATCGTAGAGGCGCAACCGGCGCCGGATCCGGCACGGCGGCCCCGCGCGGGCGGCGTGGCGAGCGATCTCACAGGTCTGATCGCCTGACAGCGCGGCGACGGGGGGCGCGGCTCGCTAGCGTCGAACCTGACAGCACGTCGACGCGTCAGGACGGACGACCATGCGCACCATCCCTCTCGAGGAGCTCACCGGCGTCCTCGCCGCCCTTCCGACCCACCCCCGCGTGGTCGTGTCGGGCAACTTCGCCACCCCGGCCGCCGTCCTCGGCGCTGTGGACGCCGTGCTGCCGACGTACCGGCTGCACGCGCTCAACGCCCAACCGGGGCTTCCCGCCCGCGAGGGCGTCGAGATGGAGACGGCGTTCGTCGGGCCGGGCATGCGCAAGAGCCCGAACCTGCACTACATCCCCTCGCGCCTGTCGCTCGTACCGCGGCTGTTCTCCACGACGTGCCCGCCCGACCTCGTGGTCGTGCACACCTCGGTGCCCGTCGACGGCAAGGTCTCGCTCGGCATCGAGGTCAACATCCTCCCCGCCGCCATCGAGGCGGCCCGAGCGCGCAATGCGCTCGTGGTCGCCCAGATGAACCCGCAGATGCCGTACACGTACGGCGATGCCGAGATCGACCTCGGGCTCATCGACTACGGCATCGAGGTGGACGTCGCGCTGACCTCGCCCGGCACGATGGAGATCGACGATGTGTCGGCCGCCATCGGCGACCGCGTCGCGGCGCGCGTGCACGACGGCTCGACCATGCAGCTCGGCATCGGCGCCGTCCCGGACGCGGTGCTCTCCGGGCTGACCGGCCGGCGCGGCCTGCGGGTGTGGAGCGAGATGTTCAGCGACGGCGTGCTCGAGCTGGACCGGGCCGGCGCCCTGGACCCGGACGCCAAGCTGGTGTCCTCGTTCCTCTTCGGATCGCCCGAGCTGTACGCCTGGGTCGACCGCAACCCCCGTGTCTCCATGCTGCGCACCGAGACGACCAACGAGCCGTCGCTCATCGCGCAGCGGCCGCTCATGACGTCGGTCAACACGGCGCTGCAGGTCGACCTGTACGCCCAGGCGAACGCCTCGCGGGTCAAGGGCCAGATCTACTCCGGCTTCGGCGGGCAGACGGACTTCATCGTCGGGGCCCTGCACTCGCACGGCGGCCAGGCGATCCTCGCGCTGCGCTCGTGGCACCCGCGCGCGAACGTGTCGACCATCGTGCCGATGATCGAGGAGCCGGTCACGTCGTTCCAGGCCTCGGCCATCGTCACCGAGAACGGCGCGGCGTGGATCTGGGGCTACGACGAGCAGTCGCAGGCGCGGCACCTCATCCGCGACGCGGCCCACCCCGACGTGCGCGAGGAGCTGTGGGAGGAGGCGCGGGCGCTGCGCCTCGCCTGAGGCCCCGCGCACCGCCGGCCAGCCGCACCGCCAGCCGGCCGCACCGGCCAGCTGCACCGCCAGCCAGCCGCACCGGCCCGCGCACCGACAGCCAGCCGCACCGCCGTCCGCGTGCCAGGATCGGCGCCATGACCGACATCGATCTCGAGGCCGCGCTCGCCATGGTCGTGGAGTTCCGCGCCGCACCCGGCAGGCGCGACGAGCTGCGGGCCGAGCTGCTCGCCCTCGTGGAGCCGACCCGCGCCGAGGACGGCTGCCTGCTCTACGATCTTCACGAGTCGCGCGAGGACCCGGACGTGTTCGCGTTCTACGAGGTGTGGCGCGACAAGGCCGCGCACACCGCCCACGACGCCACGCCGCACGTCGCGCGGATCCGCTCGGTCATCCCCGTGCTCGCCGTCGGCGGCAACCGCAAGCTCCTCCTGCGCCGCATCGAGCCCTAGGACTCCGCGAGTTACTGCCCAAATGAACGTTGAAGCGGGCCGCTTAGCGAGCCTTTGGGCAGTTACTCGAGGTCTCGACGGCGGGCGGCCATGCCGGACAGGGCCTCCCAGACCACGCGGTGGCCGTTGTTGACGGTGACCTCGGCGTGGTCGTACGCCGGTGCCACCTCGACCACGTCCATCCCGACGACCCGGGTCTCCTGCGCGATCCGGCGTACGACGCGCAGCAGGTCGACCGGCGCCATGCCGCCGGGCTCCGGGGTGCCGGTGCCGGGCGCGAAGCCGGGGTCGAGCACGTCGATGTCGCACGAGATGTAGATGAGGTCCGGCCCGTCGAGCGCCTCGGCGATCACGCGGTCCAGGACGGCGTGAATGCCGTCCTCCCAGATCTCCTGCATGAAGTGCGTGCGCATCTCCTGCTCGCGCATCCAGGCCACGACGTCGGCCGGCGGCCAGTAGCCGCGGAGCCCCACCTGCACGAAGTTGCGGCCGGGCACCGCGCCGCTCTCGATGAGCCGGCGCATCGGCGTGCCGTGGCTCGCGAGGTTGCCGTCGATCTCCTCGGCGGTGTCGGCGTGGGCGTCGAAGTGGATGACGCCCACCCGGCCGTGCCCGTGGTGGTCGGCCACCGCCGCCACCGCAGGCCAGGTGATCGCGTGGTCGCCTCCGAGCACGACCGGCACGATTCCGCGGCTGGCCACGGCGTGCACACGGTCGTAGATGGCCTCGCGCGAGCGGTCCCACTGGCCGTGGTGGCAGATGGCGTCGCCGTAGTCGACGACGTCGAGGTGGTCGAAGATCTCGAGCTGCAGGTCGAGGTGGTACGTGCCCGGCGTGTGCGCGCCGCGCAGCGCGCGCGGCCCGAACCGCGCCCCGGGCCGGTACGTCGTACCGCCGTCCCACGGGGCCCCCACCACGGCGACGTCGGGCTTCCACTCGTCGAGCTGCTCGGGCTCGGTCAGCAGCGGGCGGTGCCCGAACGTCGCGATGCCCATGTAGTCGTCGGCGCCGAGCTGCTCGCGCATCCCCGGCGGAAGCCTGTCGTCGGTCACGGCGCCACCCTAGGGCGCGGCGCTCCGCGCCGGACCGCTAACGGACGCCCCACGTGAACCGGTGGGTGTGGATGCCGTAGTAGGGGAACGTCTCGATCCGCGCGATGCCCGGCACCTGCCGCACGCGCTCGTCGACCACGGCGAAGAGGGCATCGGTGTCGGTGGCGACCACCTCGGCCATGAGGTCGAACGACCCGGCGGTGAGCACGACGTAGATGACGTCCTGGATCTCGCCGACGGCGTCGGCCACGGCCCGCACGCTCGTGCCGGGCCCCACGCAGATGCCGAGCTGGGCCATCTGCCCGTAGCCGAGCGCGAGCGGGTCGGTCACCGCGACGATCTGCAGCACGCCGCGCTCCTGCAGCCGCAGCACGCGCAGGCGCGTCCCGGCGGGCGAGAGCCCGACGGCCTCGCCGAGCTCGGCGTACGACGCCCGCCCATCCGCCTGGAGCAGGGCCACGAGGTGGCGGTCGGTGTCGTCGAGGTCGTCCACGCGCAGCCGGGCGCCGTCGAGAGCCATGATCGAACCGCCATCCCCTACCGAACTCTGACTAGCGGATCGCTAGTCTATCTCCGGGCATAGTATCGTTCCGCTCGTGAACGACGACCTCACGACCCGCCTGCAGATCGCGTCCCGCCCTCGCATCGATGCCTCGGAAGCGTCCCGGCTCGCCGACGAGCTGTTCGCCGCCACCGGCCCGGTGCGCGAGCTCGGCAGCCAGCAGGACCGCAACTTCCACGTCGCCACACCCGACGGGCCGTGCGTGCTCAAGGTGGCCAACCGCGTCTGGGGCCGCGAGGCGATCGAGGCGCAGAACGCCGCGCTGCTGCACGTCGAGGGCGCAGGGTTCGCCGCCCCGCAGCCGCTGCCCTCGCGGGACGGTTCGCTGCTGCTCGAGGTCGACGTCGCCGGCGAGGCGCTGCCCGTGCGCCTGCTCACGTTCGTCGAGGGCTCGCCGCTGTCCGACGCCGGCTACCTCGCACCGGCGGTGGTGGCGGACCTCGGCCGCCTCGCGGGCCGCACGGCGAAGGCCCTCGAGGACCTCGACCATCCGGGCCTCGACCGCCTCGGCCAGTGGGACCTGCGGCTCGCCTCTGATGTGGTCGCCGCCCTCCTCCCCTCGGTCGCCGATGAGCACCGCCGCGACCTCGTGGCGCAGCGCACGGGCGAGGCGCAGGTCCGGGTGGACGCCGTCGCCGGATCGCTGCGCCTGCAGGCCATCCACGGCGACGTCACCGACGACAACGTCGTGGGCGAGCCCGACGACGCCGGCCGCATCAGGCCATCGGGCGTCATCGACTTCGGCGACCTCGGGCGCAGCTGGCTCGTGGCCGAGCTCGCCGTCGCCTGCTCGTCGGTGCTGCGGCACAACCCCGACGAGCCGCTGTCGATCCTGCCGGCGGTCCGCGCGTTCCACGACGTCGTACCCCTGACCGACGACGACATCTCGGCGCTCTGGCCGCTCGTCGTGCTGCGCGGCGCGACCCTCGTCGTGGCGGGCGAGCACCAGGCCTCGCTCGATCCCGACAACCCCTCGGCCACCGGCCCGCTCGACTCCGAGTGGCGCATCTTCGAGGTGGCCCAGTCGGTCCCGTATGCCGTCGCCGAGGCGGCCGTCCGCTCGACCCTCGGGCTCGGGCGCCCGACACGGCTCGATGCTGCGGCAGCCGCCCTGACGGGCGCGGGCCGGCTGCTCCCCGACCTCGCTGCACCGGCGGTCGTCGACCTGTCGGCCACCAGCGAGGCCCTGCACGGCGGCCGTTTCCTGCACGCGGGCACCGAGGCCGAGGTGCTGCGTACCGCGGCCTCGGCGGGCGGCGCCTGCACCCGCTGGCAGGAGGCCCGGCTCACGCGCACCGCGGCGCTGTCGGCGCAGGCCCCCGCGACCGTGGCGCTCGGCGTCGACCTCGTCGTGCCCGCCGGTGCGCGGCTGCACGCGCCATGGGGCTCGGTGATCGCGGCGTACGACGGCTCGCGGCTGGCGCTCGGCACGCCGGCCGGCCGCGTCGTGCTCGAGGGCGTCGCCGACGCGCCGGCCGCCGGTGCCGCCGTCCGTGCCGGCGATCCCATCGGCGCCGTCGCCGACGGCCGCCTGCACGTGCGCGTCGGCCTCGACCCCGACCTCGACGTCCCGGCGTTCGTACGGCCGCACGAGCGGGCCGCGTGGGCGCTGCTGGCCGGCGACCCGTCGCCGCTCCTCGGCGTCGACGTGGCTGCCAGGCCGGTCGACGTCGACGGCCTCCTCGAGCGCCGCGACCGGGTCTTCGCGCGGGTGCAGGAGCACTACTACGCCGAGCCGATGCGGATCGAGCGCGGGTGGCAGCACCTGCTCATCGATACCGACGGCCGCTGCTACGTCGACATGGTCAACAACGTCGCCGCGGTGGGGCACGGCCACCCGCGCCTCGCGGACGCCGTCGACCGGCAGATGCGCATGCTCAACACCAACAGCCGGTTCCACTACGAGGCGGTGGCGCTGCTGTCCGAGCGCCTCGCGGCCCTTGCGCCGGACGGTCTCGACACCGTGTTCCTCGTCAACAGCGGGTCGGAGGCGGTCGACCTCGCGCTGAGAATGGCGCAGGTCGTGACCGACCGGCTCGACGTCGTCGCGACGCACGAGTCGTACCACGGGTGGACGTACCTCTCCGACGCCGTGACGACCTCGCTCTACGACAACCCCCGGGCGCTGGAGACCCGGCCCGACTGGGTGCACCTGGCCTCAGCTCCCAACCCGTTCCGCGGGCGGTTCCGCGGCGAGGGCGCGGGCGAGGGGTACGGCGAGGAAGTGCGCCAGCTGGTCGAGCGGCTCGCGGTCGAGGGGCGGGCACCGGCGGCGTACATCTGCGAGCCCGTCCTCGGCAACGCCGGCGGCGTGCTGCTGCCCGAGGGCTACCTCGGCGCGGCGTACGACGCGGTGCGCTCGGTCGGGGGCCTCTGCATCGCCGACGAGGTGCAGGTGGGCTACGGGCGGACCGGCCACCACTGGTGGGCCTACGACATGCACGGCGTACGGCCCGACTTCATCACGATCGCCAAGGCCATGGGCAACGGCCAGCCGCTCGGCGCGGTCATCACGACGCGGGCGATCGCCGACGCGTTCGCCGCGAACGGATCGTTCTTCTCCTCCGCGGGCGGCAGCCCGGTCTCGTGCGTCGTCGGGCTCACCGTTCTCGACATCATCGAGGACGAGGGGCTGCAGCAGAACGCCGCCGACGTCGGCGACCACCTCGTCGCGCGGTGCACCGAGCTCAGGGATCGGCACGCCATCGTCGGGGCCGTGCACGGCATGGGCCTCTATCTCGGGGTCGAGCTCGTGCGCGACCGCACCACCCTCGCTCCCGCCACCGCCGAGTGCTACGCCATCTGCGACCGGCTCCGCGAGCTGGGCATCATCGTGCAGCCGACGGGCGAGCGCGCGAACGTGCTCAAGATGAAGCCGCCGATGGTCCTGACCCGCGAGGCGGCCGACTTCTACGTCGACATGCTCGACCGCGTGCTCAGCGACGGCTGGTGATCGGACCCTCGCGCGCAACAGCGCCGTAGCACGCCGGGGCTACGCTCGCCGCATGCACGAGCCGACGACCCCGCACGCGTGGCACGTGCTGGTGCTGACCGGCGGCCTCGGCGCCGGCAAGACCACCGTGGCCGTCGAGGTCGGCGAGATCCTCTCGGGCCTCGGCACGCCGGTGTCGGTGGTCGACCTCGACCAGCTGTGCTGGACCGCGCCCGCCGCCTGGAGCGGCATGGCGGTCGACGACGTGCTCGCGGGGTCGCTCGCCGCGATCCTCCCGGTGCATGCCGCGGCGGGCGTGCAGCGGCTCGTGCTCCCGCGGCTCGTCCGCACGCCCGACGAGATCGCCCAGCTGCGAGGGACCGTGGAGCCGGCGTCGCTCGTGGTGGTGGAGCTCACGGCGTCCGAGGCCGAGCGCGAGGCCCGCATCCGCGCCCGCGACAGCGGAAGGACGCTCGCCGAGCACCTCGACGAGCTCGCCGCGCTCGTGCCCGAGCCGGGCCTCGCCGACCACGTCGTGGCCACCGACGGCCGCGACGTGCAGGAGGTGGCGGCCGACGTCGTACGCCTGTGGGGGCTCCCGGTCGCCTGAGCGGCCTCAGGCCTCGACGGCCTCGAGCAGGACGACCGGGCCGCGGAGGTACGCCTCGTACTCGGGCTGCGGAAGGGGCCGCGCCCAGAGGTAGCCCTGCGCGTAGTCGCAGCCCATGCCCTTGAGCAGGTCGGCCTGCTCGACGGTCTCGACGCCCTCCGCGATCGTGCGCAGATCGAGCGCGAGCGCGAGCTGGACCACCGAGCGGGCCAGCATCAGGCTCTGCCGCGAGCTGCCCATCACGGACACGAACGAGCGGTCGATCTTGAGTCCGTCGACGGGCAGCGTCGAGAGGTAGGACAGCGACGAGTAGCCGGTGCCGAAGTCGTCGAGCGATACGACGATGCCGAGGGCGCGCAGGTCGGCCAGCACCTGCTGCATCGCGGGCGACCGGTCGGCAAGGGTCGACTCCGTGATCTCGAGGGAGAGCCGGGCGGCTGGCAGCTGGCACTCGCCGAGCACCTCGACGACCGTCGGCACCAGGTCGGGCGTCAGCTGGTCGACGGCGATGTTGACGGCGACGTGCATCGGATGGCCGAGCTCGGCCGACAGCCGCGCCGTCTCGCGGACGGCCTTGCAGAGCACGACCTTGCCGATCTCCCCGATGAGGCCGAGCTCCTCGGCCAGGGGGATGAAGTCGATCGGCTGGACCACGGTGCCGTCGACGTCGCGCAGCCGGGCGAGCGCCTCGGACCCGGTCACCACGCCGTCGGACAGCCGGTGCACGGGCTGGTACCACGCCTCGATGCGGTCCTCCGCGAGCGCGCGGCGCAGCCGCTCCTCGGCGACGAGGCGGCGCTCGGTCTCCTGGCGCATGTCGTCGCTGTAGCCGACGAGCCGCGCGTGCCGCGAGGACCGGGACCGGGCGAGCGCCAGGTCGGCGGCCTCGAGGTGCCACTCGGCCGTGCGGCCGGCCACCGGGTCGGACACGACGTACCCGGCGTGGAAGCCGACCTCGATCTCGCGGCCGTCGGCGAGGAGGAGTCCGCGCAGCGACTCGCGGCACTGGTCGACGACCTCCATGACGTCGGGCTCGGGGTCAGGAGTGACGAGCAGGAGGGCGAACGTGTCGCTGCCGATCCGCGAGGCCGCGAGCACGACGTCGGGCAGCCGGTCGAAGGTGGCCGCGACGGCGACGAGGATCTGGTCTCCCGTCTCGTGGCCCATGCCGTCGTTGAGGGCCGCGAACCGCTCGAGGTCGAGGGTGAGCACCGCCACGCGGGTGGAGTCGTCCTGGCGCTCGAGGTCGCGCGCGGTCTCGGCGAGGAACGCGTCGCGGCTCAGCAGGCCCGTGAGCTCGTCGCGCCGGCGGCTGTTGGCGAGCTGGCGGGCCAGGCGCCGCGCATCGGAGACGTCGCGCGCGGTCACCACGAAGCCGCGGAACTCGACGTCGGTGATCGGGCGGATCACCGCCTCCATCTCCAGGGGCTCCCCGGACCGGCTGCGCACGAGCACGTCGTACGGCCCCGAGCGCGACGGGTCGGTCGAGATCTCCGCGAGCAGCAGGCCCAGGTCGGAGGGGTCGAGGTCGAGCAGCACGTCGGCGAGAGGCCATCCGCTCGTGCCGCCGGGGAAGTCGGCGTCGCGCTCGAACCGCGGGCTGGTCCAGAGCACGCGCCCCGCGTTGTCCACGACCAGCACGGAGTCGGCCGAGTCTCCGACCAGCGCGCGGAACCAGCCCTCCCGCGTGCGGACCGCGAGCACGGTCGCGGCGCCCTCGGCCTGCGCAGCGCTGAGCTCGCGCGCCGCGATGAGGCGTGCGGTGAGGATGCCGACGAGGATGCTGGTCCAGGCGAGGATCGCAGCCCATCGCACCAAGCCCTCGAGGGTGTCGGACGCTGCCTGCACCACCACGATCCCGGCGAACAGCGCGAGGACCACCGGGATGAGGTTGGCGATCTGCTCGCGGCGGCGACGGCCCCGAGGCGGCTCGGGCTCCAGCGGCGGACGCAGCGCGAAGCCGGCCAGCAGCCACGACGCGAACACGTACCCCAGCAGGGCGTACGTCACCGACGTGACGTTGTCCGCCCCATCGACGACCTGCCCGGCGAGGTCGGACAGGAAGTAGATGGACAGGCCCGCGAACAGCCGCACGAGCTGGGGGTAGGGCAGCGAGCCGATGCGACGGCTGACGACGCCGACGCAGGCGGTGGTGCCGAGGGCGCCGAACATGAGGACCTGGTCGATCCGCTGCCAGCCGCCAGTCCCCTCGGGCTCGATCCAGGCGGGGATGACCACGCTCCACCACACGACGGCGAGCGCCAGCACGGCGACCACGCAATCGAGGGCGGCGAGCCTGCGCTCGGTGGGAGTCATGCTGCGCGGCCAGGTGATGCGGGCGAGGGCGTACGTCGCGAACGGGAAGCACAGCAGCGAGGGGATCACCTCGATGCGCGGGTCGAACGCGCCGGCGGTCCCCGAGACGGCGTGGAGCGTGTAGCCGATCACCTGGCCGTAGCCGAGGATCGCCAGCGCGATCATGAGCATGCGCAGGGGGCCGCGGCGCAGCGGGTCCCTGCGGACGCGATCGGCGAAGGCGACGACCAGCGCGGTCCCGGCGGTGACGGCGTACAGGGCTGCGAGCCAGGCGGTCCACGGCAGGGGATCCGCCCCGCGAGCACGGGACACGGCGTCGAGGCCTACGGCGAGCACGGCCGCCGCCGTCGCCGCGATGAGCAGGACCATCGTCCGGCGGCGGACGCGCGGCGATCCGGGAGCGCGCACCGCCTCGGTCCCCACCATGCTCACGGCGCACACCGTACGGACTCCGGGCGCGGAACTCGCCCTGGGACGGCCCATCGGACGGCATGAGGGAGCGCTCCCACGCACGGACGGCCCCGCGCGTTGAGCAAAACATGAGCGTTCAACGGTCCCCCTCCGGCCGGTGACGCGCGTCAGCCCACCTGGTACCGGCGCGGCACGAAGGTCTGGCTCTCGAGCGGCGGCCGCACGTAGGCGCGGTGCTGCAGCGGCGGAAGCACGATGTCGTCGTGCGCGATCGGCTGGTACGGCACCAGCGAGAGCAGGTGGGAGATCAGGTTGAGGCGCGCGGTCTTCTTGTCCTCGGCGTCGACGACGTACCACGGGCTCTCGCGGGTGTCGGTGTACGCGAACATCTGGTCCTTGGCCTCGGCGTAGTCGACCCAGCGGGCCTGCGCCTCGAGGTCCATCGGAGAGAGCTTCCAGCGGCGGGCGGGGTCGTCGATGCGCGACTGGAACCTCTTGCGCTGCTCCTCGTCGGAGATCGACAGCCAGTACTTCACCAGCATGATCCCGTCCTGCTGCAGCGTGCGCTCGAGCAGGGGGCAGACCCGCATGAAGTACTGATACTCCTCGTCGGTGCAGAAGCCCATGACGCGCTCGACGCCGGCGCGGTTGTACCAGGACCGGTCGAAGATGACGATCTCGCCGGCCGCGGGGAGCTCGGCGACGTACCGCTGGAAGTACCACTGGGAGCGCTCGCGCTCGGTCGGCGCAGGAAGCGCGACGACGCGGCAGTAGCGCGGGTTCATGAGATAGGTCATCCGCCGGATGACGCCGCCCTTGCCCGCGGTGTCGCGGCCTTCGAGGATCACGACGAGCCTCTGGCCGGCGTGGCGGATCCACTCCTGCATGGCGACGAGCTCGCTCTGCAGGTGCTCGAGCTCGCGCTCGTAATCGCGCTTGGACAGGTGGATCGTGCCGTCGGCGTCGGCGCGGGGGTCCTGGTGCTTCTTCGTCACGGGCGCAACCTACTGCGATGGGGGGCCGCACCTCCGGGCATCGCGCGAGGTTCCACCCCGATCGCCGGTCGAGATCAGACCGGGTGGACCGGGACGTCGTCGTCGTCCGGCGTGCCGACCTCGAGCGGACGGTAGGTGTAGAAGAACTCGACGCCGTCGGGACCGACCTCGTCGACCGCGTGCGCGACGCCTGGAGGGACGTAGACGTACGAGCCCTCGTCCACGCGGCGGCCGAGCATGACGCAGGAGCCTCGCGTGATGAGCATGTGGTGGTGGGCGCCGTGGTGGGTGTGCTCGGGCTTGCTGCCGCCCGGCTCGACGCGGATGAGGCCGATGACGACGTCGCCGTGCTGCCACAGGACCTTGTGCGTCGCGCCGTCGATGCCGCGCAGTTCCTCCCACGGCATGGCGGCGAGCGCCGCCGAGGTGCGCACGACGATCCGACCGAGGTCGTCCCGCTGCGAATCGACGGGTGACGGGCTCATGGCTGCCTCCGCGTGACGGTCTCGCTGCCGACTCCTCCGAACCTAGCCTCCGCGGGACCCGGATGTGCGGTCTGCGACCCGCCTCACACCCGGCCGGACGGGGGCGACCTACCCTGGTGGCGGGCGGGAGCACTCCGTCCGCGTCTGGCCCGGGCCGACGCCGACAGGTCGGGAGAGCACAGCACCGTGGCTGCCAGGACGCGCCTCGCCGCGAGCACGGCTGCCACGGCCCTGCTGCTCGGCGGCCTCGCGGTCTCGGCCCAGCCCGCCTCGTCGGCGCCGCTCGCCTCCTCGGCGCCCGTCCCCTCCCCGCTCACCGGCTCGGCCCCCGCCGCGGGCGGTCCCGCCGGCTACCCCGACCGACCCGTGGGCCGGATCGTGGTCCGGATGAAGGACCGGATGCCTGTCGACCGGCGCGTGGCCGCGGCCGTGGCCGCCGCGGCCGGCGTCGACGGTGCCGAGCAGGTACGCCGCACGGTGGACGGCGCGGCCGTCGTCGCGCTGTCGCAGGCCGTGCCCGCCGGTCGCGCCGAGGAGGCCGCCCGCGCGATCGCCGCCCGGTCCGACGTCGTGTGGGCGCAGCCGGACCGTTGGATGTACGTCGACTCCGACCCCGTCCCGGCGTACGACGTGAAGCCGCAGTGGAACCTGTGGGACGCCACCAAGCCCGATGGGGGGTACGGCGTTCGCCCCGCGTCGGCCTGGCTCGGGTCCCGCGGGTCGCGGTCGGTCGTGGTCGCGGTGGTCGACACCGGCATCACCGCGCACCCCGACCTCGCCGGCCACGTCGTGCCGGGCTACGACTTCGTGTCCGCCGACGACCTGCCGCCGGGCAGCGGGCTCAACCTCGCGCCGCTCACCGCGAACGACGGCGACGGCCGTGACGCCGATCCCTCCGACCCGGGCGACTGGATCTCCGCGACCGAGTCGACGAGCTTCAACTTCTTCAAGGGCTGCCCGGCCAGGCGCAGCAGCTGGCACGGCACCCACGTGACAGGCATCGTCGTCGCGCAGCAGAACGGCAAGGGGGTCGTGGGCGCCGCGCCCGACGTCGTCGTGCAGCCGGTGCGGGCAGTCGGGAAGTGCGCCGGGACCGAGAGCGACATCGCCGACGCCATCGTCTGGGCCGCCGGCGGCACCGTCGCCGGCGCGCCAGCCAACCCGACCCCCGCATCGGTCATCAACCTCTCGCTCGGAGGTCCAGGGCGATGCGGCACGCTTCTGCAGAGCGCGATCTCCGCGGCGCGCGCCCGCGGCGCGACCGTCGTGGCCGCCACCGGCAACGGAGGCGGGTCGGTCTACTACCGGAGCGCGAGCGACCCGGGCTCGTTCCCCGCCAACTGCTCCGGCGTCGTGAGCGTGGCGGCCTCGAGCCGCACCGGACGCCTCGGCACCGACGGCTCGGGGTCGGCGTACGCCAATGTCGGCACCAAGCAGTGGCAGGTCACCCTGTCGGCGCCGGGCGGCTCCCAGACGGGCTCTGCCGACGACGGCATCTGGTCGACCGTGAACACCGGCGCGACCACGCCGACCGGTCCCGGCTACGCGTCGTACGTCGGCACCTCGATGGCCGCGCCGCACGTCTCCGCCGCAGCGGCGCTGCTGCAGTCGATCCACCTCGACGCGCCGCTCACGCCGGACGCGATGAGATCGACGCTGGCGAAGCTCGTGCGGCCGTTCGCCGGAGGGACGTGCCTCACCAGCGCCAGCAAGCCGTGCGGCGCGGGCATCCTCGACCTGTCGCGGCTGTCGCCGCAGCAGGTCGTGGCCGAGGCCCGGGACGGCGCGGTCGAGCTGTCCTGGCTCTCGCCGACGGCGCTCGGGGGCACCACGTCGTACGACTACATCGTCGACAGGTACGCCGACGGCTCGGCGACGCCGGAGCGCCTCGACGCCGTGCCGGCCGGGACCACCTCGATCGTGGATACCGGCGT
This sequence comes from Candidatus Nanopelagicales bacterium, assembly GCA_050251215.1. Classification (GTDB taxonomy): domain Bacteria; phylum Actinomycetota; class Actinomycetes; order S36-B12; family CAIYMF01; genus Longivirga. The sequence goes on along the minus strand of JBFWNE010000007.1, from coordinate 78,968 downwards.
GGTGAACGGCACGGCGTACGAGTACGTCGTGCGCGCCCGCATCGGCGCGACGGCGACGGCGGACGCCCGGCGCAGCGCGACCGTGGTGCCGACCGCGAATCCGCAGCCGGGGATGCCGCAGTCGTTCTCGGCCACGCCGTCGGTCGCCGGCATCGACCTCGCCTGGGCAGCGCCCGCGTCCGACGCAGGATCGGTCACGGGGTACGTCGTGGAGTACCGCAGTTCGAGCGCCGCCGCCTGGACCTGCGCCGCCGGAGTCTTCAACGGGCAGTGCCTTCCCGTCGCCGGCGGTGCCGCGACCACGTCGTACGCTCTCGACCTCTCCGGGCTCCCCGAGGTCACGGGCGAGTACGACGTGCGGGTGACCGCCGGAACGGCCTCGGGGCTCGGCACACCTGGCCGCCCGGTGCGCGTCGAGGTGCCGGGCCTCGTGCGCACGGCGTCGCTCTCGGGCACGACCCTGCGGCCGTACGTCGACGGCTACCAGGACACGGTGACCGTCTCGGCGAGCACGACGCTCGAGTCGACCGCCGAGGTGCGGATCTCGCCCGAGGCGGGCGGCGACCCGGTGCGCACGTACGTGCTCGCGCCGGCCACGTCGTTCAGCCAGGCGTGGGACGGCACCAACGACGCCGGCGCACAGGTGCCCCTCGGCCGGTACGTCGTGGAGGTCCTGGCCGACGACCTCCACGGGACGTCCGCGATCCCCACCAGCGCCCCACTCGTGGTGACCGTGGCCGACGAGTCGCTCGGCACGCCGACCATCACGATGTCGGGCCCGACCGTCTACTGGCGCACCGACGGCTTCTTCGACTCGGTGCGCATCACCACCCGCAGCCAGGTGCGGACCAACGTCGTCCTGTCCGTGCGCACGCAGACGGGCAAGCTGCTGTGGATGGGCGGTGGCAAGGGCTTCGCGCTGACGTCCTCGGATGCGTGGAACGGCCGCAGCGCGGTGACGGGCTCCGGCGTGCCCGACGGCACGTACCGGTTGATCGTGGAGTTCGAGCGGCAGCTCGGCCCGCCGGTCGTGGTGGAGAAGCAGATCTCGGTGTCGTCGAAGGTGCTGAAGGCGGTGCGCTTCACCAAGACGGTCGCGCCCGACAAGGTCGTGATCTCGGCGCTGCGCGGCGGCGTGGTGCAGAAGCCGTACCCCTACGACGGAACCTCCAGCACCGAGCTGCGCGTGCGCGGCGGCCTCGCAGCGCCGGGCTCGGTCTACGACGTGCTGGCGCTCAGCTCGTCGCTGCCGACGACGGTGAAGGCGAAGGGCTACACGGGCGTGAAGGTGGCCACCTGCCTGCGCCGTTCACCAGTCGGCACGAACATCCTGGGGACCGGGTCGATGTCCTCGCCGACGGCGTTCGCGGGATGGTTCGCAGCCCTCGTGGACGAGTCGGCGGGGAACGTGGCGGTGAGTCCCGGCACGATCGACTGCCGCACCCCCAACCTCACCACCCCGGCGTCGGCCACGACGAGCGGCCGGGTGCGCTGGACGCTGTTCAACTGGGGCCCGTCGCGGTCGGACTACGTGCCGATCTACCGGTTCATCATTACCGGCACCCGCTACACGCTCTCGTGATGGTTGCGCAGGACGCTGCCGCGCTCGCGACGGCCGTGCTGGCCGCCGAGCCGCGGGCGGGCGACGTACGCCTCGTGTGCATCGACGGGCCGTCGGGGGCGGGGAAGACCACGCTCGCGGCCGCGCTGGCGGCCGAGCTCGAGGCATCGGTGGGCCCGGTGCCGGTCGTGCACGGCGACGACGTGTACGAGGGCTGGGACGTCGCCGCCGGCGCCCGGGATGCCGTGCAGGCGTTCGGGATCCTCGGCGACGTGCTCGTGCGCGACCTCGTGCAGCCGTGGATGCGCGGCGAGGCCGGCGTCTGCCGCACCTGGGACTGGCACGCGGCGGCGTGGGGCGCGCCGCGCGCGGTGCCTGCGGCACCGGTGGTGCTGCTCGAGGGCGTGGGGCTGGCCGGCTCGGCGCTGCGCCCGTGCGCCTCGCTCGTCGTCTGGCTCGACGCCGACCCCGCGATCCGCGCGGCACGGGTGGCCGACCGCGACGGCGCGGAGGTCGACGCGCACATGGATCGCTGGCGCGCCCGCGAGGACGCGTGGCACGCAGCCGACCGTACGGCGGAGCACGCCGACGTGCGGATCGCGACCGGCTGAGGGCAGGCTGCAGGCATGGACGTGCGCGACGTGGTCGGGCCGGGAGGACGCCCGCTATCCGAGCCGCATCCGGCGCGGCTCGCGCCGAGCCACCCGCTGCGCGCGCAGATCCTCGCGGCGCACGACGCCGCGCTCGACCATGACGAGGACGGCTACGTCGACCCGGCGTCCGGGTGGTGGGTGTTCTCGGCCGTGCACCTGCTCGACCGCGGCACCTGCTGCGAGAACGGGTGCCGGCACTGCCCCTACGTGTAGGGGGGGGGCTACTGCACGTGCAGCGCCTTGCGCGGGCACGCCCGCGCGGCGGCGTCGGCCTGGCGCGCGAGGGCGCGCGAGTCGAGCGGCGCGCCCGACACGATGGGGTAGCCCCACGAGTCGACGGCGACCAGGTCGGGCGCGAGGTGCGCGCAGATGCCGACGCCGTCGCACACGGACGGGTCGAGGCGCAGGTGCGGGTGCGCGGGGTCGGCCTGCGGCCGGGCCGAGCGCAGCGGCGCGTGGCGGCTCATGATCGGTCCTCCGGCAGCGGCATGATCGAGTGGTTCGGCGCGTCGCAGGTGCGGCCGCGGCGGTGGCGGTGCACGTCGTCGTGGAACACCGCGAAGCCCGAGGTGAGCATGCGCAGCGCGCCGTCCGGGTGGCGGCAGGCGCCCCGGCCCGAGATCTCGCCGACGTACTTGTCGAGGGTCAAGCGGCCCGAGCGCGAGAGCTTGCCGGCTGTGAGGTCGTCGACGAGCGCCGAGGCGGCGGCGAGGCCGAACAGGCACGGGCCGCACTGGCGGGCGGACTGGTCGGCGAGGTAGCGCAGCAGGCGGCCGGACTCCTCGATGCCGCAGGCGTTCGCGGGCAGCGGCCCGACGAGCCCGGCGCCGATCGAGAGGCCGTGCTCGCGCAGCGCGCCGTTGTCGACGGGCAGGTGCCGGATGCGGTCCCACGCCACCCACGACCCGCCGTACCCGCCGAGCAGCACGGCCTGCGGCTCGCGGCCGTCCGGCGAGCGCCAGACGTTGGCCACGACGTCGCCGAAGGTCTCGTCGCCGCCGACCTCGAGCACCGCGCGGTAGGTGTCGTTGATGACGGTGAGCAGAGAGGTGGGCGTGTAGCCCTCGACGCCGACGTGCGCGAGCAGCGCGGCGCGCGCCATCGTCTCGGCGTTGTTGACCAGGACGGGGCGCTGGCCCTGCGACCACGGGCGCGCCGGGTCGGCGACCCAGCGCGGCAGGGTGGGGCCGCCCTCGAGCGTGCGGATGATGCCTGTGGCCTCGCCCGACAGGTAGCGGTCGGGCGCGGCGATCACGCGGATCGGCGGGTCGCCCTCGCCGGCGGCGTGCCGCTCGGCGAGCGCGTGCGTCACCGACTGCGCGGTGCGCCAGGCGCCGTCGTGGATCCACACGACGCCCTCGGCCGCGCCGATGACCTCCATGGCGGCGACGAGGCCGTCGAGCACGAGGTGCGGGCGGGTCTGCAGCAGCACGGCGTCCTTGGCGCAGCCGGGCTCGCCCTCCGCGCCGTTGACGACCACGGTGCCGCCGGGGCCGTTGGCGGCGACCGAGCGCCACTTGGCCGCGGCCGGGAAGTGGCCGCCGCCGCGGCCGGTGAGGTGCACGGCCTCCATCGCTGCGAGCAGGTCGTCACCGCGATGGCCGAGGCAGCTCAGGCGCTGGCCGTACGCGCGCCGGTGCTCGGGCAGGTCGTGCCTCGCGACGCCGGTGAGCGACTCGGTGCCGTGGCGCGGGAGGACCGCGGCGTTCTCCAGCAGGCGGATGCGGCCGGTGGACCGGGCGGCGCCGCCGCCGGCGACGTCGACGCTCATCGCACGCTCCAGCCGGTGCCGGGCTGCTCGGTGCGCGAGCCGTCCTCGTCGAGCACCGTGATCGCCGATGCGGTCGCGCGGCGGCCGGTGAGCTCCGCGGCGCGGACCGAGGCGAGCGCCTCGGCCTCGTCGCGCGGGCGGTCGGTCGTGTAGCGGCTCACGGCGACGGCGACCACGAGGCCGCCGGTCGCGACGTAGAGCGCGAGCAGCGCGGGGGTGTCGATTCCGGCGAGCACGCCGTGGAGCCAGATCAGCACGAGCGACACGATCGCCACCTTGTGCACCGGCCACCACACGCGCCGCGCGAGGCGGCCGGCGAGCGCGGCCGTGAGACCGGCGGCGAACCCGGCGTACAGCCCGATCACTCCCAGGGTCACGGGCATCGGGCGGTACGTCGACCCCATCGGGACGAACGAGCCCCACCAGCCCACGCCGGCGTACTTGTCGGTGGCGAGGACCACGACGTGCAGCACGGTGAAGACGAGGGTGAAGACCGAGAGGCTCACGTGGGCGCGGATGCGCGTCGTGGAGCTCGGCCACGTGATGCGCGCGCGGGCCGGGTGCGAGAGCACGAGGCCGAAGAGCACGAGGCCCACGAGGAGCAGGTACGACGTGATGCCCGCGGACCGGCCGAGGATCCACGGCGCCATCTTGTCGCCGACCACGCGGGTGACCGCCGTGCCGACGAGCCAGCTCGTGAGGACCGCGCTCGCGGTGATGAGCAGCACGAGGCCGGTGCCGTAGGCCACGGCCCGGGCGTCGATATGGGACTGGCGGTCGACGGCGTCGACGCGTTCACGAGACACGGGATACCTGCCAAGCGACGTAGGGGCGCATCTCCCGGCTCACGCCCACATGGCCTCCAGTGTCCACCCAGAGGGCGGCGAGGCCGTGCTCGTCGGCGAAACCGCGGATGCTCGAGCGCCCGAGGACGAAGAGGGACTTGCTCCACACCTCGGCGATGCCGGGGTCGGCGCCCACGACGGTGACCGACGCGAGGTCGGACTCCGCGGGCTGACGGGTGCGGGGGTCGATGAGGTGGTGCACCTGGCGCTCGCCCACGGTCCAGGACCGGATGCGGGTGGACGAGGTCGCGATGCCGTGGTCGACGACGCGCAGCACCGCGGCGGCCTGGCCGCCGAACGGGTTCTCGACGTCGACCATCCAGCCGTCGCCGTCCGGTCCGCCGCCGAGCGCCATGAGGTCGCCGCCGGCCTCGGCGAGGACGGCCTCGCCGGTGCCGGCGAGGATCTCCGACGCCCAGGTGACGGCGAGGCCCTTGCCGATGCCGCCGAGGTCGACGGGCTCCGGCCCGATCCGCACCGACGAGCGCTGCTCGTCGAAGCCGGGCTTCCACGGGCGGATGCGGGACCAGCGGCTGCGCTTGGGCTGCGGGTCGTGCGCCTCGAGCATGAGCGAGCGCTCCGCGAAGGGCAGCGACCGGTCGTAGCCCATGGACCGCAGGACGGTCAGGACCCGCGGGTCGAACAGGCCGTCGGTGAGGCGGTGCGCCTCCTCGGCGAGCACGAGCGCCTCGAAGCACTCGGGGGCGACCTGCTGCCAGTCCTTGCCCGCCGCGTTGGCCCGCATGAGGTCGCTGGTCGGGTCGAAGCGCGTGCAGGTCCGAGCCACGGTCTCGACCATGGCCTGGGCACGCCCGATCGCGGCCTCGGCGCCGGCCCCGGGTCGTACGACCCAGAACCGGACGTCGGAGGCCATCGAACGGAACGTGTGCTGCAGCTCGGAGCGGTCAGGCACCACGTCCACAGGCATCAGCCTGAGGCACCGGTGGTGGTGTTGCTCGGCGGGGGCGGCGCGGGGGTGCTCGCCGGCTTGGGCTTGGAGACCGTGGTGGTGGTCTTCTTGGTCGTCGTCGACGTGCTGGTGCTGCGCGACGAGCTGCTCGAGCCGCTGGAGTACGAGCGGGTCGACGTACCGCCGCTGCTCGACGCGCCGGCCGAGATCGCCGCCGCCTTCTTGCCGAGGTAGGTGACCTTCTTGGTCAGCAGCGCGATCTTCTTCTTCTCCTTCGCGACCTCCTTGCGGAGCTTCGCGACGGCGGGGTCGACGGTGGGCTTGGCCGGGGCCGCGGCCTTGGGCGCGGCCTGGGTGACGGGCTGGTTCTCAGCCGCCCAGACGGTGGTGCCGGTGAAGACGGCCGCGGCGACCGGGGCCACGAGGGCCGCGGCGGTCCAGCGGGCGCGGGTGCCGCGATCAGTCATCGTCGCCGTCCTCGTGCTCGTCCTCGTCGTCGTCCTCGTGCTCGCCGCTGCCGCTGGCCTGCGTCGTGGTGTGCGAGGTCGGCTTGGGGGCGGGCGCGGTCGCGTGCTCGCGGCTGTCGTCGTCCGAGCTCTCCTGCTGCGCGGCGACGGCGGCGCGGGCGCGGACCTGGGCGGCCCACGCGGCCTTGGCGGCGGCGGCCTTGGCGGCGCGCGCCTTCTCCAGAGCCGCAGCGGCGGCCGAGAGGTCGTCGCCGAGCTCGGCGCTGTGCGAGCGCAGGGTGGCGAGCTCGGCCTCGAGCGAGGCCAGGCTCTCGTCGGTGCCGGCCGTGGTGGGCTGCGCCTCCGCGGATGCCGGGGCCGCGGTGGTGAGCGCTGCGGTGAGCCCTGATGCGACGGCTACTCCGCCGGTCGCCAGAACCCCCGTTGCTGCCACTGCGGTGGCGATCATCCTCTGCGTCGGTCGCATGTTGTCCTCCTCGATGCCGTGATCCGATCATCGACAACGAAGAGCCCGAGGTTTGCCCCGCGCGGTCCAAGAACTGGTTCGGGACATCCAAGATTCGTCCAAGATCACCGAGCGTCACCGCTGAGCGGTCGCTCCGCTGCGCCGAACGGGCCACGACCGTCGTACACCCCGCCGAACCAAGGTCACCCTCAGTCCCCAGGTCCCAGTTCGTCCGCTAAGGACAGAAACATCCCTTCACGGGCGCGATCCGTCCTCTTCTCCCCGTTGCAGGCGTCGCCCCCGGTCCGTGCGCGCCACGGGCGGAAGCCGGCGTTGCGGACAGAATCCGCCGCTGAAGGGCGTGATCTGTCCTTAGCGGGTGAAGGGCGGACGTCAGAGGCGGGTGGCGGCGAAGGTGTCGCAGCGGTTGGGGTCGCCGGTGGTGTAGCCCGTGGTGAGCCAGCGCTGGCGCTGCTCGGACGTGCCGTGGGTGAACTGCTCGGGGATCACGCGGCCCGCCGTGCGCTGCTGGATCCGGTCGTCGCCGATCACGCTCGCGGCGTCGAGGCCGTCCGCGATGTCGGCCTGCGTCAAGGACTTCACGAAGCCGGTGCGTACGGCGTTGCGCGCCCACACGCCGGCGAAGCAGTCAGCCTGCAGCTCGAGCCGCACAGCACCGCTGGTCGGGCCGGCGCGGTCCTGGCCGACCTGCTGGTCGAAGCCGGCGAGGTGCTGCACGTGGTGGCCGTACTCGTGCGCGATCACGTACGTCTCGGAGAACGTGCCGCCCTGCGCGCCGAAGTCGCTGCGCAGCTGGTCGAAGAAGCCGAGGTCGAGGTAGACCGTCTCGTCGGCCGGGCAGTAGAACGGGCCGACGTCGGAGGTCGCACGGCCGCAGCCGGTGTCGACGACGTCGGTGAAGAAGACGGTGTCGGCCGGGCGGTAGCCGCTGTCGAACGCCGACGCCCAGTACTTCTGCACGCTGTTGACCGCGGCGACGATGCGGCACTCGGGGATGGCGTCGGCGTCCGCGCCGGTGCGGCACGTCGCCTTCAGGTCGCTGATGCCGGTGCCGCCGGCCTGGTTGGTCGCCGGCTGCGGCGACGAGCCGCCGAAGCCGCCGCTCATGAGGAAGATGACCACGCCCATGGCGATGAGGCCGGTGATGCCGCCGCCGAAGAGCTTGTACGCCGCTCCGCCCGCCATCGCCGCGCCCGCACCGCTGCCACCGCCGCCGCCCGAGGACCGGCCGCGGCGGTCCTGGATCTGCGAGGTGTCGAGCTGCGCGTCGTCGTCGAAGTCCATGAGCCCTCCCGGGCTCACCGTAGGGCGGGACCGGCTGGGCCGCACGGGATCCGGCGACGGATCCGCGCGCCGGCGGCCGGGCACGACGAAGGCCCGGCTCGGTGAGGAGCCGGGCCTTCGGGCGGGACCGCGGTGGGGCGCAGGTCCCGCGGCCCGGCCGGTGAGGGCCGGCCGGGCGCAGGTGCGGTGGATCAGGTCGTGCGGGTCGTGCGGGCGCTGCTGAGGTCAGCGGTCGCCGTGGCCCTGGTCGGCGGTGCCGTCGTCGTCCGAGGACGCCGAGGCCGAGGCGGTCGGCGACGCGGAGAAGTCGTCGTCGTCCGAGTCGTCGTCCGAGCCGTCGCCGCCGTGGCGGCCCGAGTGGTCGCCGTCGTCGTCGCCGTCCGAGCCGTGGCCCGAGCTGGTCGAGCCGCGGCCCGAGTTGTCGTCGGCGTCGTCGCTGTCGTCGTCGCCGCGCGGGCCGCCCTTGTCGTCGTTCGCGTCGTGGCTCGGGCCTTCGTCCGAGACGCCCTCGGCGCGGTCGCCGCCGTTGTCGTCGTTGACGTCCTCGGACTCGGTGGCCTCGGGCGAGGCGCTGTCCTCGATCGACGCGGACTCGCTGGGCTCGGGCGACTCGGTCTCGGTCGCGTCGTCGGCGGACGGGCTCTCGCTCGGGGTGGCGTTCTCGAGCTGGTCCTGCACGGAGTCGGTGCCCCGGGCGGGGAGCGTCGACGCGGCAGCAGCGGTGCCGCCGACGAGCACGACGGCCGTGGCCATGACTGCGGCGATCTTGATGTTCCTCATGGTGACTGTGTCCTTCGTTTCGTTGACGTCCCCTGACAGAGAAGGACGCTACGGAGGCGTCATCCGAGAAGTCACCGACGATCGTCCAACATTCATCCAAGGCTTGGCTCACCTTCGTCCGGACCTGCGGGCAGGCCCCTGACCTGCGGCGACGCCTCAGACGAGACGGATGCGCACGGGCCCGGCGTCGGTGCGCACGCCGTCGAGCACCGACGACGGCACCCGCAGCACCCGGCCCGGCACCGCAGGCCACGGCAGCGTGCGGCGCGCGAGCTCGCGCCCGTCCTGCTGCACCGCGACGCGCGCGACCGCACGACGCTCGTCGCTCCACAGCAGCAGCCGGCCGCGCGCCGGCTCGCCGTCGCCCGGGCGTACGACGCTCGGCGCGACCCACAGCAGCGGCGCGTCCGCGACGAGCTCGACGCCGGGCCCGGGCACCGCGGCGGCGCCGCCGTCGAACCATCGGCGTACGGCGTCGGCCACGTGCCGGCCGTCGAGCGCGGCGACGTCGGCGGTGTCGACGGGATGCACGAGGTTGCCGATCGCGAACACGCCGGGCGCGCTCGTGCGCAGCCGGGCGTCGACGCGCGGACCCTTCGTGGCGGGATCGAGGTCGAGGCCGCCGAGCCGCGCGAGCTCGTGGTCGGGGATCCAGTCGCCGGTGAAGACGACGGTGTCGCACGGCACGTGCCGGCGCCTGCCCGTCGCGAGGTCGAGCACGTCGACGCCCTCGACGCGGTCGCGCCCGGCCACGCGCACCACGCGGGTGCGCGTCGCGACCGGCACGCGCAGACCCGTCGACGCGGGCACGCGCAGCGCGGCGTACGACTCGCCGTAGGGGCGCTCGGTCGTCATGAGAACGGTGCGGCAGCCGGCCTCGCGCAGGGTGAGTACGGCGGACCAGCTCACGAGCTCCGAGCCGACGACCACGGCGCGGGTGCCGGGCGAGCGGTGCTGCAGGTGCACGAGGTTCTGCAGCAGGCCGGTGCTGAGCACGCCGACGGGCCGGTCGCCGGCCACGAGCCGCGCGGTGCGCGGGCGCTCGCGCGCACCGGTCGCGAGCACCACGGCGTCGGCCTCGACGGTGATGCGGCCGTCGGGCGTCGTGACCTCGACGCTGCGCTCCCCCTCCCATCCGGTCACCATCGCCTCGGTGCGGACGTCGGCACCCGCATCGCGCGCGGCGTCGACGAGGCGGCGCGCGTACTTCGGGCCGGTGGTGACCGTGCGCAGGTCGCGTACGCCGTAGCCGGTGTGGTCGCTGTGGCGCGGGATGCCGCCGACCTCCACCTCGCGGTCGAGCACGAGCACGCGGCACACCGGCGCGAGCGCCGCCGCGGCCGACAGGCCCGACGGGCCGCCGCCGACCACCAGCACCTCGGTGCGCACGACGCCGCTCATGCGCGGCCGTCCTCGAGGAGGCGTGCGACCTCGGCGCCGCAGTAGAAGCCCTGGCACCGGCCCATGAGCGCGCGGGTGCGCCGGCGCAGCCCGTCGAGGTCGCTCGGCGGGATGGTGCTCGCGAGCGCGTCGCGCAGCTCGCCGCGCGTCACGCGCTCGCAGAAGCACAGGACACGGCCGTACTCCGGATCGGCCGCGATCCGCGCGGCATCGGCGTACGGGCGCGGGAACGCCTCGCCGATGTTGGGCATCCGCGGCGTCGGCGGGAGGTCGGTGCGGGCGTTCAGCTCGAGACCCGCATCGCGCAGGAGAGCGGCGGCGTGCTCGGCGATGGCCATCGATGCGGTGAGACCGGTGGAGCGGATGCCGCCGAGCAGCAGGTAGCGCTGGTCGGCGTCGAGGTCGACCACGTAGTCGCTGTGCTCGGTGGCGGCGCGCAGACCGGCGTACGTCGTGGTCACCTCCTCGTCGAGCAGCACCGGCATGAGCGCGCGGCCCTTCTCGACGAGCCCGGCGAGGCCCTCCTCCGACGTCGAGGTGTCGGCGCGGTCCTCGAGGTCCTCGGCGGTCGGCCCGAGCATGACGTTGCCGTAGACCGTCGGGCTGATGAGCACGCCCTTGCCGCGCGAGGACGGCACGGGCAGCACGATGCACGGCGCGAGCGGGCGCGCGAGCTTGTCGAACACGATGAGCTCGCCGCGGCGCGGCACCACCGTGAAGCGATCGTGGCCGAGCATGCGGTCGAGGTGGTCGGCGCCGAGGCCGGCGGCGTTGACGACCCAGCGTGCGCTGATGTCGCCGCGGTGGGTGCGCAGGATGGTGCTCCCGTCGCCCACCTCGACGGCTGCGACCCGATGGCGCAGAAGGAGATGCGCGCCACGGTGCACGGCCTCGGTGGCGTAGGCGAGCGCCGCGGTCCACGAGCAGATGATCGACTCGTCGGGGATCGCCAGGCCGCCGAGCGCACCCGGGCCGAGCGCCGGCACGCGGCGGTAGACCTCGTCGGCGTCGACGATCGCGCCGTGCTCGTAGCCGTTGTCGCGCGCCTTCGCCGCGAGCTTGGGCAGCGCGGCGAGCTCCTCGTCGGTCCACGCGACCAGCAGCGCCCCGACCCGCTCGACCGGCACGCCCGCGTCGCCGGCGTACGCCGACAGCAGCTCGTAGCCGCGCCGCACGAGCCGGCTCTCCAGCGAGCCGGGGACGGCGTCGAACCCGGTGTGCAGGATCGCGGTGTTGGCCTTGCTCGTGGCGTCGCCGACGTCGGCCTTGGCCTCGACGAGCGCGACGCTGATGTCGTAGCCGGCGAGCTCGCGCGCGACCGCGCAGCCGACGATGCCGCCGCCGACGACCGCGACGTCGACCTCGAGCGGCGCGCTCACCGCTGCGCGCCCGGGAGGTTCGCCGCCACCGCCGCACGCCACCGGTCGAGGTGGTCGCGCGCGCGGTCGGCCGACCACTGCGGCTCGTACGTGCGCACCGGCGTCCAGCCGCCGACGACGTCGGCGACCGACGCGATCGGGTCGAGGCCGATGCGCGCGGCCGCAGCGACGCCGAGCGCGGTCGCGTCCGGGCTCGGGTACACGTCGACGGGCACCTGGGCGAGATCGGCCTGCGCCTGCATGAGGAACGTCGAGCGGGTGAGGCCGCCGTCGACGCGCAGCCGCGTGACCGGGGCGCCGACGTCGCCCTCCACCACGCCGAGCAGGTCGACCACCTGCGCCGCGATGCCGCGCAGCACGGCGGCGACGACGTCGGCGTTGGTGGTCGCGAGCGTCATGCCCGCGAGGGTCGCTGTCGCGTCCGAGCGCCACCAGGGCGCGGCGAGGCCGGCCAGCGCGGGCACGAACAGCACGTCGTCGCCGGTGGCCGCCGCGGTCGCGGCGTCGACCGCGTCGACCCGGTCGAGGAGCCCGACGTCGACGAGCCACCGCACGGCCGAGGCCGCGGTGTAGACCTGCCCGTCGAGGCAGTACGACGTCGCGCCGCGCAGCCGGGCGCCGACCGAGGTCGTGAGCCCCGCATGCGAGCGCGGCGCAGACGCGCCCGTCGCCGTGAGCAGGAAGGCGCCGGTGCCGTAGGTGCACTTGGTCTCGCCGAGCGCGCGGCAGTCCTGCGCGAGCAGCGCCGCCTGCTGATCGACCATGAGGCCGACGACCGGGACCTCGCCGCCGAACGCCGTGGTCGTGCCGACCACCTCGTCGCACGCGACGAGCCGCGGCATGCGCTCGCCGTCGAGGCCGAAGATGCGCAGCAGGTCCGCCGACCAGACGACGTCGTCGAGGTCCAGCACGAGCGACCTGCTCGCCGTGGTGACGTCGCTGACGAGCTCGCCGGTCAGGCGGTGCACGAGCCACGCGTCGGTCGTGGTGACGACGCCGTCGCGCGTGAGGTGCTCGCGGATCCACGCCATCTTCGGCGCGGAGAAGTAGGGGTCGAGCACGAGGCCCGTGCGCGCGGCGATCTCGTCGGCGTGATCGCGCAGCCGGTCGCACACGTCCTGCGCGCGGTTGTCCTGCCACACCAGCGCGACGGTGAGCGGCTCGCCCGTGACGGGGTCCCAGGCGAGGACCGTCTCTCCCTGGTTCGCGAGGGCCACCGCGTCGAGGCTCCCGCCCGCTTCGTCGGCGGCGCGGCGCCCTGCGTCGAGCACCGACGCGAGCAGCGCGACGGGGTCCTGCTCGACGCGGCCGTCCGGCAGGTACGTCGGGCGCACCGCGACCTCGGCCGAGGCGATCACGACGCCGTCGTCGACCACCAGCGCCTTGGTGCCGGACGTGCCCTGGTCGAGCGCGAGCACCCGCACGTGCCGCACCTCCCGACGCCCAGTGGATCCGCCGGCGCGAGTGTTCCACAGCAGGCCGGGGTGGCCCGAGGGAACCTGGACCGCCACGCCGCGTACGCCGTTGCCCTGTTGGGCACCGGTACTACCTGAACAGCCGAACCACGCGACACAACGGAGAACGAACCGGCAATAGGCGCGGGTGGCTCAGGCAAGATGCTGCTGTGAGTGAACTCCCAGAACCTCCCGGCAAGGCTTGGTGGGCGTGGCGTCTGCGGCCGCGTGGTGCCGCGAATCTGGACATCCCCGAAGCGGGTGTGGCAACGGCTCAGGAGAACTACAACGCTCTGGTGAAGGAGTACCTGTCACCCGCACTTCGTGACCTGGGGTTTCGTGGCAGCGGCGGCCGCTACAGCCTTCCCATCGAGACCCCGGTGTGGGCGCTGCTCGGACTTCAGAAGTCGACCTACAGCGACAAGGCCGAGGTCCGGTTCACCGTGAACCTGCTGGTCGTCAGTCGCGAGTCATGGACGGTAGCGCGGCAGGCCAAGTCGCACCTCCCGGAGAAGCCGAGCGCCGGGGTCATCTACGGGTCAGGAGTGGCTCAGACGCGCCTTGGTCCCCTTCACCCGGATGGCGCGGACAAGTGGTGGCGCGTGATGGCCGGGTCGTTGCCGACCGCCGTTGCTGAGGACGTGATCCAGGACGTCAGCACACTCGCTATGCCCTGGCTCCGGGATGAGGCCGCACGCGCATAGGTGCCGATCTGTATCGGCTCCCAGCCCTTCTCGGCTTGGCCTGGGCTAGCTGTAGTGACCATGACCGTTGTTGACGGCGTGGCTGGTTGATCGCGAGAGACCTCCGTGCGAGGTGTGGAGCTGTCGAGGAACCACACCCACCGCACGGAGGTCTCGTGTCTCACGCTAACGCCCGTCTGACTGTCTATGGCCGCCTCGAGCTCGTCCGGCGGGTGATCGAGGACGGCCGCCCGGTCGCCCACGTGGTCAAGGAGCTCAACGTCTCCCGCGCCACGGGCTACAAGTGGTTGCGCCGCTACCGCGAGCACGGGGCCGTCGGCCTGGTCGACCGGTCGAGCCGGGCCTTGCGCCAGCCGCATCGGACCCCGGTCGAGGTCGAGGCCCGGATCCTGTCGCTGCGTGCCGAGCGCAAGCTCGGCCCGGCCCGGATCGCACCGTTGGTCGGGCTGGCGCCGAGCACGGTCCACGCGGTGCTGACCCGTCATGGCATGCACCGGCTGGCCTGGCTGGACCGCCCCACCGGGCAGCTGGTCCGCCGCTACGAGCGCGAGCGGCCCGGCGAGCTGGTCCACGTGGACGTCAAGAAGATCGGCCGACTCCGGCCCGGTGGCGGCTGGCGGGTCCACGGCCGCGACAGCGACCAGGCCAGGGCTGCCCGCCGGGAGCAGGAGGCCGGCCGGCGGGTCGGCTACGACTTCGTGCACTGCGCGGTCGACGACCGCACGCGGATCGCCTACGCCGAGATCCACCCCGACGAGAAGAGCACCACCTGCGCCGGGTTCCTGCTCCGGGCAGCCGAGCACTTCGCCACCCTCGGCATCCCCCGCATCGAACGGGTGATGACCGACAACGCCAAGGCCTACAGGATCGGGCGGGCATGGCACGAGGCCCTGGACGCCCTCGGCGCCCAGGCCCGCTTCACCCGCAACTACCGTCCCCAGACCAACGGGAAGGCGGAACGGTTCAACCGGACCCTGGCCGACGAATGGGCCTACGTCCGACCCTTCGCCGATTCAGAGGACCGCGCCGAGGCCTTGCCGATCTGGCTCCACACCTACAACCATCACCGCAACCACACATCCCTCGGCGGCCTTCCGCCCATCAGCCGCGTCAACAACGCTGCTGGTCACTACAGCTAGCCGGGTTCGACGGGCAGCCAGAGGTCGCAGGTCGCGGTGGCGGCTGCCCCATCGAATGCGAGCATCGCCACGATCTCGGGCCCGGGTCGCAACCGCCACGGTTGGGAGGGGAACCATTCCGTCGCGGTTGCGGACCAGGCGTCCTGGAGCGCGGCAGGGTACGGGCCTTCGGTACGGAAGACGGCCCAGGTGCCGGCGGGCACGTCGATGGTGTCGAGCCCGTCGGGGCTCTGGGTCGTCGCGACCCCGTGCAGATAGGTCAGTTCCGAGCCTTCCGCGCGATCAGGATCGAGGCCATCGCTGACGGCGAGCACACCTGACGGCTCCGTGTCGTTGAGCGCCTTGAGCCGGATCGTCTCCTCGATCGGGATCGACGCGATGTGCTCGGCGATGGCGGGGTTCACCCCGTGGTGCACCAGCGGAACACGCCTGGCGTGGCCGACGAGCCGGACAGCGGGCAGGTCGACGATGCGGGTATCCATCGGTCGCGCTCCTCTCACCGTGAGGTGGAACGTCATTCGGGGTTGGGAACGTAGTGGGCCGCCGTCGCGGCGAACCTCACTCGGCCCAGATCCGTGCACCGCTCGGAACGCTCTGCCGAAGGCTTCGGTCGAGCCGTAGCCGTACCGGACCGCGACATCGAGCAGGTCGTCGTCACCGGCCACGAGGTCAGCCGCAGCCAGGGACATCCGCCTCCGGCGGATGTAGTCCGACAGCGGCATACCTGCCAACGACGAGAACATCCGGCGGAGGTGGTAGTCCGTAGTCCCGGATCCACGGGCGAGGGACTCGACGTCGACCCGGGTTGAGGGGTCGGCCATCAGCTGGGCCTCCACTGCGTCGATAGCTGCGTTAAGGGCAGCGATCATGGCCACCACCTCCTTCGCATCCAGTCTGACTGCTCCACGATTCCGGGGACCCGACACTTCCCGTTCGATCCGGTAGGGACGCTGCTCCAGACTCGAAGTCCGGACGGTGCGCCCTTGCCGATGTGGGCAACGTGCCGAATGAGGTCGCATCGAGCCGGGTGAAACAACAGGATGGCGTCATGGGGGAAACCGAGGCTGGGCGATCGATCCAGCATCGACCGAGCTCGCCCGTACGCACCGCCCTGGATGCGGTCGCCGGCCTGCTCATGGTCGTCGTCGGCGGCGGGGTCACCGTGCAGGCCATCTGGTTCTGCGCGTCTCGAGCGGGCGGCGTGCCGCCGATCAGATCCGCTCTTCTCGTGATGCTCGGGCTGGCCTGCATCGCCATCGCTGTGTGGTCGTGGCGGTACTCGTCCGCTCGGTACGCGACTCTCCGCCGCCGGGTCGAGGAGGCCTGCTGGCGCAGCGGCGCGCTCTGCCTGGTCGTCGGACTGCTCGCCATCGTTGTGGCCGACATCGGCCTTTAGGGCTCGGCGGAGGTCCGCATCCGATCGCCCGCTGCGTTCGGCCGCGGGCACCCCAGGCGTCCACAGGCTGTGGACAGCGAATCCCTGAAAGTCGTTGAGAATATTCAGGTTTCGGCGTTCACAGGGGTTGCGTAGATAATCGAACATCTGTATGATCACGACATGTCCTCCTCCCCCACCGCCTCGCAGGTCGTCGACCTGTCGGGTGCGTCGCTGGGCGAGCTCGCGTCGCTGTTCGGCGCGGTCGGCACGCGGATCTGCGAGCTGGTGGAGTCGGGTGCGCACCGCGACCTCGACGGCGCATCGCAGGTCGGGCTCGTCCGCGAGCTCAACCGTTCGGCCGGCCTCGGCGAGGCCGCGCAGGCCGGGATCGCAGCGGCGTCGCACCGGTCCGGGGATCTGCGGCAGGAGGGCTACTTCACCGTCAAGGGGCTGCTGGCCGACGGCGTGGGGGTGTCGCGCGCGCAAGGGTCGCGGGTGTCGAAGCTCGGTGCCGGGATGGAGCGCTACCCGCTCATCCGCGCGGGCGTGCTGGCGGGCCGCATCAGCCCCGACTCGGCCCGCGCGGCGATCGAGGGCATCAACTCCGCGACGTCGGACCTGCGCGGGTCGGCGCTGCGCGAGGCCCGCGAGCAGGGCGAGGCGATCATCGCGCGGGTGTGCGAGTCCGCCACCACCGCCGAGGTCGAGAAGGCCGCCGCAGCCCTGATCTTCCGGCTCGACCCCGAGTCCGCAGCCCGTCGCGCCCTCGAGGCGCTGGAGAAGCGACACGTGCAGATCGGCACCATCGGGGAGACCGCCGTGGTCCGGATGGTGCTCGATGCGTGGACGGGCGCGCAGCTGGTCACCGTGCTCGAGGCGAAGATCGACGAGTGGTTCCGCACCGGGTCGCTGCCCGAGCACCTGCAGCCCACCGGCGACGACGACGAGGACGCCCGACGCCGCACCCTCGAG
This sequence comes from Candidatus Nanopelagicales bacterium, assembly GCA_050251215.1. Lineage (GTDB taxonomy): Bacteria > Actinomycetota > Actinomycetes > S36-B12 > CAIYMF01 > Longivirga. Next base: position 61,804 of record JBFWNE010000007.1, on the reverse strand, counting down.
CGCCCCCGGCTCCTGGCCGAGGCCTTCGCCGAGCTCGTCGAGGAGATGCTCGGCCTGGCCGGCACCCGCGGCGGCTCCCCGGTCAACGTCACGTTCCTCGGCTCGGCCGACATCCACGCCGATGGCGGGGCCGCGGAGATCCTCGTGCCGGGCCGCGAGGCCGTGCCCGTCCCGGCGGAGACGCTCGAGCGGGCGATGTGCGACGCCGAGATCACCGAGATCCACGTCCGCCGCCTCATCGCAGACCGCTCGTCGCTCGGGCAGATCGCACGGTCCGACCGGCAGGTGCGCGAGGCCGCGCAGTGGGTGCACCCCCGGCCGACCTCGTCGCCCTCGACGACGACGAGGACGACCACGTCACCGCCGACGACACCTCGGACGACCCGCACGACCTCACCGGGCACTGCGGCCACGTGCACTGCGTCGCGCGCCGCCACCGCTTCGCCACCCGCGACCAGCGTGCGGCACTCGCCGTACGCGACCGGCACTGCCGGTTCCCCGGATGCCGCGTCGACCCCTCGCGCTGCCGGGCCCACCACGTGCGCGAATGGTCCAAGGGCGGAGCCACGTGCCTGTCGAACCTGGTGCTCCTGTGCCAGCGGCACCACGCCCTCGTCCACGAGCTCCGCTGGACCATCCAGGCCGACGACGCGCTCGATCCCGGCCACCCCGACCGCTGGAGGTTCCTGCCACCGGCCAGCGGCTATGTCGGCAAGGACGGCGCGCTCCTCGCCGAACGCCTGCGACGCGGGCAACCACCCGAACCACCGGGCCACGCCGCCGCCTGACCGCCCCGCACCTCGACCCGACGCCCCGCCCGGCGCTCGGGCCGCAGGTGTGTCCACCGGCAAGCACGGGCCGGGCGGGCGCAATACTCCGGCACATGGCTGATGACGCGGCGCTCCGCGGGCATGCACCGATCGACGGGACGGCGCGCATCCTCGTGCTCGTCGGCCTCGCGATCGGCGCAGCCCTCGACCTCGCCTACTGGCTGCTGTGGTTCACCGCCCGCGACGTCGTGGCCAGCGAGACGACCGAGGCCTACTACGAGTTCGAGAACGCGTTCCCGCTCGCCGACCTCTGGCTGCTGATCCTCATCGTCGGCGGCTTCGTCGCCGTGCTGCGCCGCCGGCAGTCGGCGCTGTTCTGGCTGCTCGTCGGCGGCGGCGCGGGCATCTACCTCGGCTGCATGGACCTGCTGTACGACGTCGAGCACAGCATCTTCACCAGCGGCGCCGGCGGGGCGATCGAGGCGTTCATCGTGACCGCGACGTTCGTGCTGAGCATCAGCCTGCTGCGCTGGGCCTGGCGGCGCCGGCACAGCTTGCTCGCGCTGTAGGCGGCTATCGCACCAGGTGGTCGTCGGGCCCGGGACCGTACTGCGTCGCGAGCCGCTTGCTCGGCTGGATCACGAGCACCAGCAGCCAGACGCCGCCGATGAACGGCAGCAGCTGCACGAAGTACCAGGCTCCGGAGTAGCCGGCGTCGTGCAGCCGGCGCACGCACAGCGAGATCGACGCGGGCAGCACGACCAGGACCGCGAGCAGGAACACCCAGCCGCCGAGGTCGTTCCAGCCGTCGACGGCCAGCATCGCCAGCAGCCACACGGCCAGCCAGAGCTGGAACCACCAGTACTCCGACCGGCTCGAGCGACCCTTCAGCTGGAACGCGCCGCGCAGCGCACGGGTGAGGGCCTTCACCGGCCCGACCGTCATCGGTACGCCGATGGCCCCGCTCTCGAACGTGCCCGTCCACTGGCTCACGCCGCTCCCCCTCACTCGTCCACGACGTCGAGCCCGAGCGACGTCGCGATCTGCACCGCCTGCTGCCACCGCACCTGCGCGCCGGCAAGCGTGACGACGGCGGGGTCGAGCGTGGCGAGGTCCGAGCCTCGCAGGTCCGCGCGACAGGTCGGCGTTGTGGAGCCATGCGCCGGTCAGGTCGCAGTCGCGCAGGGTCGCGCCGACGGCCTTCGCGCCGGTGAGGTCGGCCTCGCGCAGCCGCACGCCCGAGATCGATGCCTTGCCGAGGTCCGCGCCCGCGAGGCCGACGAACGACCAGTCGCCGCCGTCCACCGCGAACGAGGTGAACGTGCAGCGGTCGAACCACGAGCCGGTGAGCTTGCAGCCCTCGAACCGCGCGTCGAAGAACGACGACTGCACGAACGCGCAGCCGAGGAACGCCGAGGCCGAATGGCGCGAGGCGTTGAACCGAACATCGCGGAACACGCATCCGCTGAACGTCGCGCCGCTCGTCACGGCCTCGGTGAGATCGACCTCGCGGAACAGCACGCCCTCGAAGCTCTCGCCGGTGATCGCGCGGGCGTACCAGTCCTCGCCGTCGACCTCCTCGGTCGTCGGCGGCAGCGGCCGCGCCTCCCTCGCCATGCCCCGAACCTACCGGGCGGAGCAGGGTCAGACCGCGGCGAGCGAGGCGCCGCGCTCGCCGGGGACGAGGCGCAGGATGCGGTCGCCGATGCGCACGGCCTCGTCCTCGTCGTGGGTCACGTGCAGCGCGGGCGTGTCGGACGCGCGCAGCACGGCCCGGACGTCGTCGGCGAGGCGCTCGCGCAGGTCGCGGTCGAGGGCGCCGAACGGCTCGTCCAACAGCAGCAGCCGCGGCCTCGGCGCGAGTGCACGCGCGAGGGCGACGCGCTGCGCCTGGCCGCCGGACAGCGTCTCGACGCGGCGGCCGCCGTACCCGTCGAGGTCGACGAGGGCGAGCAGGTCGCGCACCCGCGCATCACGCACGTCGGCCGACAGGCCGGGGATGCCGTAGCCGACGTTGGCGGCCACGGACAGGTGCGGGAAGAGGACCGCGTCCTGGAACACCAGGCCGATGCGGCGCAGGTGCGGCGGCACCGCGGCGAGGTCCTCGCCGTCCCACGCGACCTCGCCCGCATCCGGTAGGACGAGGCCGGCGACAGCACGCAGCAGCGTCGACTTGCCCGCGCCGCTCGGGCCGAGCAGGGCGACGACCTCGTGCGGGGCGACGTCGAGGTCGACGCCGTCGAGCACCGGTGCGCCGCCGAGCGACACCGAGAGGCCGCGTACGGCGAGGCCCGCGCTCACAGCTCCTCCTGCCCCGGACGGCGCAGCCTCTCGGCCAGTACGACGACGAGCGCGGTGATCACCACGAGCACGACCGACAGCGCCGCGGCCTGGCCGACGTTCGCCTCGCCCGGGCGCCCGAGCAGCCGTCCGATCTGCACGGGCAACGTGGGCGCATCGGCACGCGCGAGGAAGGACGTCGCTCCGAACTCCCCCAGCGACACCGCGGCCGCCATGCCTGCGCCGACGCCGAGGGCGCGGCCGAGCACCGGCAGGTCGACCGTGCGCCAGGCCCGAAGCGGCGAGGCGCCGAGCGTGGCCGCCACCTCGCGCAGCCGCGGGTCGACCGCGCGCAGCACCGGCAGGACCGTGCGCACGACGAGCGGGATCGCCACGAGCGCATGGCCGATCGGCACCATGATCCAGCTGCTGCGCAGGTCGAACGGCGGCACCGCGAACGTGATGAGCAGGCCGAATCCGAGGGTCACCGCCGACGTGCCGAGCGGCAGCATCGACGCCGTGTCGAGCGCCGCGCTGCCGCGCCGCGCGTACGCGATCGCGCACGCCGCGAGGCCGCCGACGACGAGCGAGATGAGCACGGCGACCACGGCGTACGACAGCGAGACGCGCACCGACTCCCAGGCCGCGACGTCGCGCGTGCTCGGGCCGTCGCTGGCCAGCGCGCCCCACCAGTCCAGGCCCCAGCGGTCGCCGACGCGGAGCGAGTCGTGCAGCAGCGCGAGCAGCGGCGCGGCCACGAGCAGGCCGAGCAGGAGCGTGATCGCGACAGCGCCCCGGTCCACCGCGGACCGCGCGCGCACCCGTGCCACATCCGCACGGGCGAGCCGCTGGCGCACGGCGAGCCGACGCTGCAGCCGGCCGGCGACGAGCAGCACGACCAGCACCGCGACGAGCTGCAGCACCGCGAGCGTCGCAGCACCGGGCAGGTCGAACAGCTGCACCGTGCGGCGGTAGATCTCGACCTCGAGCGTCGTGGTGGTCGGGCCGCCGAGCACCAGCACGACGCCGAACGAGGTGAACGTGAACAGGAAGACGAGCGCGCCCGACGCCAGCACCGCGGGCCGCAGCAGCGGCCACGTGACGGTGCGCAGCACGCGCAGCGGGGAGGCGCCGAGCATCGCGGCCGCGGTCTCGTAGCGCCGGTCGAGGTGCGACCACAGGCCGCCCACCACGCGGACCACCACGGCGAGGTTGAAGAACACGTGCGCGAGCACGATCGCGCCGAGCGTGCCGACCCAGGCCTCGGGCAGCAGCGCGCGGAACGCCGTGCTGACCACGACGGTCGGCAGCACGAACGGCACGGTCAGCAGCGACAGCAGCGCACGGCGGCCGCGGAAGTCCAGCCGGTGCAGGGCGTACGCCGCGGGCAGCCCGACCACGAGCGTCGCGGCGGTCGACAGCACCGCCTGCAGCAGCGTGAACCGCACGACCCGCCAGGTCGACGCCGAGCCCAGCACGTCGAGCCCCTCGAGCGAGAGCCCGCGCGAGAGCACCGTGAGCAGCGGCCAGGCGAAGAAGAACGCCAGGAACACCGCGGGGACCAGGCCGAACCACAACGCCGAGGGCGGCCGCACCCGCGCCTGCCCGCCCGGGCCCGCGGTCTGCGGGCCCGGCGTGCGGGTCGGGAGGAGCGTGGTCAGCGCAACGTCACCTGGTCCCACGTGTCGACCCAGTCGGCGCGGTTGGCGTCGATCTCGGCCGGGTCGAGGGTGAGCGGGGCCGCGGGCTTCGCGGCCCACTGCTCGAACACGTCTGGCAGCGGCGTGCCGTCGACGGCGGGGAACACGAACATCGACAGGGGAACGTCGGCCTGCACCTCGGGCGAGAGCAGCCAGTCGACGACGGCGCGCGCGGCCTCGGGGTTCTTCGTGCCCGCGAGCACGCCGGCGTACTCGACCTGGCGGAAGCACGACGACTCCATCACCGACGAGAACGGCTTGTCGGGCTTGGGGTCCGAGGCGTAGACGATCTCGGCCGGAGGCGACGACGCGTACGACACGACGATCGGGCGCGAGCCCTTGCCGCCCGCGGTGTACTCGCCCTCGTACGCCTCGGTCCAGCCGTTGACCACCTTCACGCCGTTGGCGCGCAGCTTCCCCCAGTAGTCCTGGTAGCCGTCCTCGCCGTACGTCGCGATCGTCGCCAGCAGGAAGGCCAGGCCGGGCGACGACGTGGCCGCGTTCTCGACGACGAGGAGGTCCTTGTACTGCGGCTCGGTGAGCTGGTCGAGCGACGTCGGCACCGGGATGCCCTTGTCGGCAAACCACGAGCCGTCGATGTTGAGGCACACGTCGCCGTAGTCGACGGGCGTGACGGCGGAGTCGGTCGCGGTCTTCAGCGCGTCCGGCACCGCGCCCGCCGCGGGCGACACGTAGGGGTCGAAGACGCCCGCCTCGAGCGCGCGCGAGAGCAGCGTGTTGTCGACGCCGAACAGCACGTCGCCCTCGGGGTTGCCCGCGGTGAGAGCGGCCTTGTTGACGAGCTCGCCGGCGTCGCCCCCGGTCACGACCTTGACGGTGATGCCCGAGCGCTTCTCGAAGTCGGTGAGCAGCTGCTCGGTGAGCGCGAACGAGTCGTGCGTGAGCAGCGTGACCGTGGTCGGCGCGAAGCTCGACGGCACGGCGCTCGGGCTCTCCGCCGGCGGCGTGGTCAGCGGAGCGCCGCCGGTCGAGGAGCCGCACGCGGCGAGCAGCAGCGCGCTCGACGCGGCGACGAGAGCGAGAACGGGCCTGGAGATGGTGGTGCGCACGGAAAGACCGTCCCTCCGCCGGCATTACCCGGATCAGGTTCGAGGGTCGGTGGCGGTCGGCCACCCTCTCAGCCCGGCGTTCCTCCGAGCTCCCCTGGTGTGCAGTTGTGGCCCCACCCTACGACGGCTCCGTGCGGGCCGCCACGACGGGCGTCAGGCGTCCGGCGCCTGCTGCTCCTTCGCGGCCTCGCGGTCGGCCCGGGCCTTGGCGACGAAGGCCGGCACGTCGACGTAGGTCAGCCCGCCGAGCTCGAGCAGCGCATCGCGGATCACCGCGACGATCTCATCGTCGGTCATCGTGCGCGGGTCGATCGGCAGCGGCGGCGAGAACCGCACCCGCGCCTTGCGCCGGAAGCCGCTGCCCTCGGGGTACGTCGTGGCCACGGCGTACACCGGCACGTCGGGATGGGCCTCGATCAGCGGCATGAGCACCCGCTTGTGCAGGCGGTAGAGCGACGTGCGGCTCGGGCCGCGGGTGCCCTCGGGGTAGATGCCGACCTTCGCGCCGTGGTCGAGCGCGTACGACGCCATGTCGAGCGCCCACTGCGTCGAGTCCTCGTCGCCGCGGCGCAGCGGGATCTGGCCCATCCAGCGGAAGAAGACCGACGCCTTGCCCTCGTACCACTCGGCCTTGGTGAACGCGACCACGTGCCACCACGTCGACATCAGCGCCACCACCGGGTCGAGCGCGCCCTGGTGGTTGGCCGCGAGGATGCCGGCGCCGGGAAGCACGTCCTGCTTGCCGTCGACGTCGAGGTCGACCTTCAGGTTGACCGCGCGCAGTGCGACGAGCAGCGGGCGGTACATGCGCGAGCGCACCGGGCGCCCGATGCGCAGCCCGGGGTAGACCCGGGACGCGCGGGCGAGGAGCTCGTCGTACCGCTCGTCGAGGGAGGTCACGACCGCGTCAGGACCGGCGCTCGTTGACCACGCGCTTGACCAGGAAGAACGGCAGGATCCAGGCCGCGATCGCGCCGAAGAGCCACACCACGACCGTCGCGCCGATCCAGGTGCCGATGCCGTCGATGGAGAAGTAGCCCGAGATCAGCGAGGTCAGGAACAGCGCGATGAACGTGCTGATGAGGCCGACGCCGCCCATGAACGACTTAGCCTTGCGCTCGGTCATGCCGCGCACGAGCGGCGACAGGATCGCCTGGATGATCGCGTAGATGCCCGCGACCACGAAGTAGCTGAACCCGACCTTCACCGAGAACCCGGGGAAGATCAGGTCGGCCACGATGATGCCCACCAGCGCGGACAGGAAGTACACGACGAGGTTGATCAGGAACCGGATCATGCGCCGACCGTAGCGGTCCGTGGCCCAGGTTTCCGACGATCACCACGGTGTCCGCCCCCGCGCGTAGGGTCGCGCCATGGCGGCCAAGGGTGCAGCGGGCGGGCGTACGGCGGTCTTCCTGCGCGGGATCAACGTGGGCACCGGCAACCGCATCGCGATGAAGGACCTCGCGCGGATCGTCGAGTCGGTCGGCGCCACCGAGGTCCGCACGCTGCTCAACTCCGGAAACGTCGTGTGCACCTCGCCCGTCGCGCCGGCGACGCTCGCCGCGTCGGTGGCCGCCGCGCTGCGCGAGCAGGCAGGGCTCGGCGTCGACGTCGTGGCCCGCAGCGCCGCGGAGATCGACGCCGTGCTCGCCCTCGACCCCCTCGGCGCGATCGCCGACAACCCGTCGCGCTACCTCGTCACGTTCCTGGAGAAGGAGCCGGGCGCCGACGCGGTGGCCGCGCTCGAGGCCGCCGACACCGGTCGCGACGTGTGGGAGCTGCACGGCCGCGAGCTCTACTTCTGGCTCCCGGACGGCGTCGCCGACAGCGCGGTGCAGAAGCTGCTGATGAAGAAGGTCCTCGGGGTCACCTGGACGGGGCGGAACTGGGCGACGGTGCAGAAGGTGCAGGCGGCGCTGCGGGGATGACCCCGGCGTCGCGCATCCGCACGTCCTGATCCACCGGCAGGCTGCAGCAGCTCGTCACCCGGGCACGGCCGCGCAGCGCCGACACCACGAGCAGCACGACCGGCGCCACGACGACCGCGGCGATCAGCAGCTTGACCAGCATGCCGCTCAGCGTAGGCCGCTCAGGCCAGGCCCGCGTCGTGCATCGAGGGCTTGGGCGCCAGCACGACCGCGCCGGCGTCGGACACCAGGCGCACCCCGCCGTCGTCGTCCTCCTCGACCGTCAGGTCGCCGGACAGCGCGGCCAGCACCCGCTGCTCCTGCTCCATGTGCTCGGGCGGGCCGGCCATCATGGTGGTCGCGAGCGCCCCGAAGCGCAGGACGTCGCCGTCCTGGGTGAACTGCCCCATGAGCCGGTTGACCGTCGCGCGGCCGGAGACCCGGCCGTCGGCGCCGAACGCGATGTCGGGCGAGGACGAGGCGAGCACGGGCACGCCGTCCACCTCGACGATGGCGAACTCCCGGCCGGCCAGCTCCATTGCGCTCATGCCGCGGATCCTGCCAGCCCGCGGCCCGCCTGTGGCCCGCATCACACGGACCTGCGGAATATGGATGAACGTTCAACCGTTTCGAGTCCGTACTTGAAGATTCAACATTCGGTCGCGGCGTCCCGCCGGGCCCTCACTGTTCGGAGAACACCGTGGACGTCGTCTTCCTCATCGCTCGCATCCTCTTCGTGATCATCGCGATCACGGGTGCCATCGGCCACTTCCTGCAGGCCGACGCGATGACCCAGTACGCGAACTACAAGGGCGCCCCGGGCGGCAAGTTCGGCGTTATCGCCTCCGGCGTGGGCCTCGGCCTCGGCGGCGTGATGGTGCTGCTCGGCATCTACGGCGACCTCGGCGCCCTGATCATCGCCGCGACGCTCATCCCGATCTCGATCTTCATGCACGCGTTCTGGAAGGAGAGCGACGCGCAGGCCAAGATGACCGAGCAGGTCGCCTTCAACAAGAACCTCGCCCTCATCGGCGGCGCGCTGGCGATCTTCGTCTTCTTCGCCGCGACCGACCCGGCGCTCTCGATCACCGGCCCGCTCTTCGCCGCCTGATCGATCCCGCACGCACGCAGGGCCCGGTCCGATCTCGGACCGGGCCCTGCGTCGTGTCTCAGGCCTTGGTGAAGCCGGCGATCGCGGCCTGCGCCTCGGGCGTGCCGAGCTGGTGGGCGATGGAGTCGGCCTCCTCCACCGCGTTCTCCTCGCGGGTGGTCGCCCACGACCCCTTCACCATCCGCTTGGCGGCGGCCAGGGCCGACGGCGACAGGGCGGCGAGGCGCGCGGCGAGCTCGTCGGTGCGGCGTACGACGTCGTCGTCGGTGTCGACGACCTCGGCCACCAGGCCCCAGGCGCAGGCGTCCTCGCCCGAGAGCGGCTCGTTGGCGAGCAGGTGCTTGAGCGCGCGCTGCTGGCCCACGACGCGCGGCAGCAGCCACGAGACGCCGGCGTCCGGCGTGAGGCCGACGCCCGGGTAGGCCGCGACGAACTTCGTGCCGCGCGCGGCGACGGCGATGTCGGCGTTGAGCACGAACGAGAGGCCGGCGCCCGCGACGGCGCCGTGGACGCCGACCACTACCGGCTTGGGCAGCTCGCCGAGGCCGCGCAGGCCCGACTCCGCGAGCTCGGCGAGCTCGTGCAGCTTCGCCTGCGCGTCGTCGGACCCGAGGAACGACGTCACATCTCCGCCGGCGCAGAAACGCTTGCCCGCTCCTCGAACGACCACCACGCGCACGTCGTCCTCGCGCAGGCGGTCGACGGTCCGCGCGATCTCGCGCGCCATCGGCAGGTCGAACGCGTTGGAGCGCTCGGGCCGGTTGAGGGTCACGGTGGCCACGCCGTCCGCGATGTCGAGCAGGACGGGTGCCTCGGCGCTGTCGCTCATGCGCCCACTATGACGTGCGCGCGTCCCCGTGGCTGGGGAGGACCTCGACCTCGACGTCGGCGACCACGTCGTGCCCGGTCGCGTGCACGACGACCCCGGACACCAGCGCCACGTCGACGGGCGCGGACGGCGTCGACAGCTCGCCGGCGAGCAGCCGCAGCTCGTCGACCGCGGCGCGGCGCACGAGCTCGGTCGTGGCGACGAGGTCGGGCACCGCTCCGGTGCCGACCGTCTCGTGCAGGCGGGCGACGAGCAGCGATTCCTCGATGTCGTGCCGGTCGAGGACCACGCCCGAGACGCCTGAGGCCAGGGCCTGCTGCGCCACCACGATCGCGCCGCAGGCCGACGTCGTGCCCGGCACGCCGGGCCGCAAGACGGATCCCACGACGCCGTCCTCGAGGCCGACGTGCGGCAGCGCGAGGACGAGCAGCCGGTGCCGCACGCCGTCGAGCGGCGCGTGGCCGAGGGCGGCCGCGACTCCGGTGCGGCCGACGAGCGGCAGGCCGCCGAGGCTCGCGAGGTCGAAGAAGTGGCCCCATCGCCGGCGCACGTCGCGGCGGAAGTCGGCCATCAGCTCGTCGCGGCACACCGACAGCAGCGGGAGCGCGGTCTGCGGCCCGAAGCCGTAGGGCTCGAGCTCGGCCTCGACGCGGTCGAGGAACGCCTCGACGTCGACGGAGTCGGCGTACGGCTGCACGTGCCTATCGTCGCGGGTGCGCCCTGGCGCCCGCAGGCGTACGGCCCGTGTCCCCGCTCACGCCGGGGTGCGCTACTTCGCGACGACCTTCACGGACCTGCTCGACGCGAGATCGGCCTTGCCGCCCGACAGCGTGCGACCGGCGTACCGGATCCGCCAGGTGCCGGACTCCTTCTGCGTCACCGAGACCGCGCCGCGGTACCACGTGGTGTGGGTAGTGCCGGGCTTGAGCGTGATGGTCTTGACGAACGTCGTGACGCCGGTGCGGGACGACGTGAACGTGAGGGCGGCGTAGCGGTAGGGCCCGGTGGGAGCGGCGAGGGCCGCGCGCATCGTGAACGGCTTGCCCTTGGTGGCCGGGGTCGACATCGGCGCGAGCGTGATGGTCGTGGTCGTCGCCGACGTGACGTTGCTGGTCTTCGGGCAGCTGCCGCCGATGAACCGCATCGTGTTCCAGTGCATGACGATCGACGGATGCGCGGCCCAGGGGGCGGCGACGGTGCCGAGCCCGACGAACTGGGTGTCGCGCGACAGGATGTTGGCGCGGTGCCCCGGCGAGTTCATGTAGGCGTTGAACATTGAGTCGGCCGAGCCGGTCGTGTAGGCGACGTTCTCCCGGGCCACCGACACCCCGCACACCTGCGCGGCGCTCGAGGCGTACGACGGGTCGTGGGCGAGCTGGTCTCGCGAGGCGTTGCGCGCCGACCACGTCGCAGCCTGGGTCGAGACCGGCGTCCAGAGGGCGACCACCGGGAGCCCGGCCTTGGACCGGGCCTGGTTGATGAGCACGAGCAGGCGCGAGTCCCAGCTCGGCGAGAGCGTCGTGGCGGCCGAGGCCGGCGCGGCCGGGAGGGCCACGAGCAGCACGGCGCCGAGGGCCGAGGCGAGCGCCACGGCGATCGGGCGCAGGGTGCGAGCGGGCATCCGTTGACGCTACGTGAGCGGCGCGCGGGGGTGTCAACCCGCCGCCCGTGTGACCGGTCGGGCGTGACTCACGCAGAGTGACGATCCTCACGTCCTGCTCACGCGATGGGCCCCGGGGTCAAGGTCCGCACGGCGGGGCCGATGACTCCTGTATGCGTGGATCGGTGCGCCCCACGGCGCTCGTGCTGGCCGCGGGCCTGCTCGCGGTGGTGCTGCCGACCTCGCTCGCCGCGAGCACCCACGCCGCGCCCACGGCGGCCCAGCCGGCCCCCGCGGTGCCCACGACGGTCGCGTTCGACGAGGCCGTCGACAGCAAGGCCGAGTACCAGGGCCAGGCCCTCTGCGAGCCCGCCCCCAAGCCCGGCACCAAGGCGCTCGGCGCGCTCATCAAGAAGACGTACCCCGCCTACCCGACGATCGGATTCGAGCGCGACTGCGCGGCCGGCGGCCAGAGCGAGCACAAGGACGGCCGCGCGCTCGACTGGATGGTCAGCGTGCGCGACCCCGCGCAGAAGGCCACCGCCCAGGCATTCCTGACGTGGCTGCTCGCACCCGACGCGAACGGCGTCGAGGCCGCGATGGCCCGTCGCATCGGCGTCATGTACATCGGGTGGGACAACAGGATCTGGCGCGGCTACGGCACCACGGGCTGGTCCGAGCTGTTCGACTGCCAGTCGAACCCGGCACGCGCGACGACGACGTACGACAACTACTGCCACCGCAACCACATCCACATCTCGCTCACGTGGGACGGCGCGCGCGCCTGGACCTCGTTCTACGACGGCAGCCCGCTGACCACTCCGGCCTGCACCGCGCCGACGGCGACGCCGACGGTCCCTGCCTCCGCCGCGCTGCAGCTCGTCCCGGTGCGCGCGGTGCGCGTGCTCGACACCTCCACGGCCGCAGGCGTCCCCGGCATCTGCCGCGCGAGCGGTCCGAGCTGGGCCGGCCAGAAGCGCGCGGTGTCCGCGAAGGTCACCGGCATCGGGCCGATCCCGCGCTCCGGCGTCGGCGCTGTGCTGGTCCGCGTGTACCCGCTCGCCACCAACACGACCACGTCGCTGTCGGTCTTCACGACCGGCACGACCGCGCCGTCGACGTCGGTCGCCTCGAGCGGCTACGCCAACCGCTCGGTCGCCTCGACGTACGTCGTGCCCGTCGCGTCCGACGGCACCATCCGCCTGCAGTCGCTGTACGGCGCGACCCACGTGGCCGTCGACGTGCTCGCCTGGGCGCCGACCGCGACCGCGCTCGCCGCGACCGCCGTCGACGGCGGCAACATCCACGCGCAGCCGAGCACCCGCGCCCTCGACGTCACGGTCGACCCGGCCAGCACGATGCTCGTCGACCTCGCCGGCCTGGCCGGCGTCCCCGCCCCGGGCCTGGCCGGCGTGCAGCTGCAGGTGTCGGCGTCCGCGGCGGCCTCGGGTCTCACCGGCAGCATCCGCGTCGGGTCCGTGAGCGCGGCCGGCGCCGCCGAGCTGCCCCGCCGCTTCACCGTCGCGTACGGCGGCACCGTCGTGCGGTCCGCCGCCGTGACCGTGGCCAGCACCGACGGCCGCATCGCGCTGCGCAACGACTCCGCGAACCCCGTGACTGTCTCGGTCGACGTCACCGGCTGGTACGGCGCCGCCGACGACGCCACCGGCGACCGCGTCGTGCCGCGCACGCCGGTCAAGGCGTTCATCTCGACCGTGGCCGCGGCTGCTCCGACCACCGTGACGCTGCCGGCCACCGCCGTGCCCGCCGGCGCGACCGCCGTGGTTCTGTCGGTGTCGACCCGCGGCATCGCCGGCTCCGGCGCCCTGACCGTCGGCCCGGACGCGACGCCGCTCACCGGCCGGTCCGCCGACGTGATCTCCACGATCTGGACCACCGACCTCGTGGTCGTGCCGATCGGCGCAGGCCGCACGCTCACGCTCGCGACCACGGCCGCCGGCGGCGCCGAGGTCCGCGCGACCCTCCTCGGCACGCTGCGCTGACGCGGCCGGCCGGCCCGCACGGGCACGGCGTACGGCAGGATCACGCCGTGACCACCACCAGCACCTCGTCCGGGCGCCGCGGCGTCGCCGTCGTCACCGGGGCCAGCAGCGGCATCGGGGCCGCGACCGCCCGCCGCCTCGCCGCCGACGGCTTCGCGGTCGTCGCGGCCGCGCGCCGCATCGACCGCCTCGAGGCCCTCGCCGCCGAGCACCCGGCAATCACCGCGCACGCCCTCGACGTGACCGACGAGGCGTCGGTCGCCGCGCTCGCGGCGGCGGTGCCCGAGTGCACGGTGCTCGTCAACAACGCAGGCGGGTCGTTCGACCTCGCCACGATCGCCGACGGCGACCCTGCGGTGTGGCAGCACACGTTCGACGTCAACGTGCTGGGCACGCTGCGGGTCACCAAGGCGCTGCTGCCGGCCATGCTCGCCGGCGCGACCGACGAGCGCACCGCGAGCGTCGTGATGATCGGCTCGATCGCCGGCCACCTCGTCTACGAGGGCGGCGGCAGCTACACCTCGGCCAAGCACGCGGAGACCGCGCTGACCGAGACGCTGCGGCTCGAGCTCAACGGCCAGCCCGTGCGGATCACCGAGATCGCGCCGGGGCTGGTGCGCACCGACGAGTTCTCGCTCAACCGGTTCGCAGGCGACGCCGAGCGCGCGAACGCGGTGTACGCCGGGGTCGACGCGCCCCTCACCGCCGAGGACATCGCCGACTGCGTGTCGTGGGTGGTCACCCGGCCCGCGCACGTCGACGTCGACCTGCTCGTCGTGAAGCCCGTCGCGCAGGCGGCGCCGCACAAGCTGCACCGCCGTACCTGAGACGGCGCACGGGCCCGACGACCTCGCCGCCAGCACTCCCCCGCACGGAGCTGGACGCCCGGTCGTCGGGCCCGTGCTCGCACTCTGTCCCCGAGCCGCCGCCGATGCCCACCATTCGGGCGCGCCCGAACCCGACGTGCCGGCCGCCCGCCGTCAACCTGCCGCGGGTCAGCAGGCGCCGGGGGTCTCCGGGTTCGCCTCGATGAGCGCCCAGCCCACCCGCGTCGCGCGGTAGAGCACCTCACGGCCGTGCCGGTCCGAGGACACGAGGCCGGCGTCGCGCAGCACCGCGAGGTGCTCGCTCACCGTGGCCATGCTCATGCCCGACACGCTCGACATCGCCGACGTCGTCATCGGCGCGGCCGCGAGCCGCAGCACCCGGGCGCGGGTCCGCCCGAGCAGCGTCGCCAGGCCGTCGGTGGCGGGCTGCACGCCGTCGTCCCAGATGACCCCGATCGAGCGGGTCGGGAACATCAGCCGCGTCGGGCCGCCCTGCACCGCGCTGATCGACGCGCGCGGCGCGTTGAACGCGCTGGGCACGAGCACCAGCCCGGTGCCGCGGCGGTCGACGTCCTGAGCCACCGCGGTCGGCGACACCACGAGGGTCTCGCCGTCCCAGGTGATCCGCGGGTGCAGCCGCTCCAGCATCACGCCGACGCCCCGCTCGGCCGACACGCTCGTCCACCAGCCGATGTCGGCCTCGACGTGGCGGCGGATGCTCGGCCACCACGGGCGTACGGCGACCTCCCACGCGGTGCGCAGCGCGTCGGCCAGACGGGCGCCGGGATGCACGCCCTCCATCGCCGCGCGCAGCTCGGGCGCGGGCTCGTCGACGACCTCGAGCACCACCTCGCGCACGACGTCGGCGGGCCGCTGCGCGAGCGCGTCGAGGTCGGCGGCGAGCTCGGGCCGGTAGCGGTCGGCGTCGTCGTCGGCCAGCGCGAGCCGCGGGCCGAGCAGCTCCGGTGTGAACCCGTCGGGCCGCACGAGCGGCGCGAGCAGGCGCAGGTCGGGGTGCTGGAGATGCGGCCGCACGGCACGCAGCCACCCGTCGTACGGGCCGGGCGAGCTCGCCGTCTGCGCCGTGCGCAGCGCGAGCAGCACCTCGAGCAGGGCCGAGGTCGCGAACCGGGTGCGCAGGATGTCGCCGGACGCCAGGGTCACGCGGTGCTCCACGCGACCTCCTGCCCCACCCCGTCGTGATCCGCATCGTAGGAGCGGGACCGCGCCGACGCGCGGCCGGCGGCGTGATCCGTAAGACCCTGCCCCTACCCTGTCGGTGCAGCGCACGAGCAGGGAGGCTCCGATGTCCGACACGCGGTACACCGCGCGCGCGGTCGACCCAGCGGTCGTCGACAACGACACCGTCACGGCGTTCCGCGTGCATGGCGCCGTCGTGGTGCGCGGCCTCTTCACGCCGGACGAGGTCGCCGCCGTCGAGCGCGGCATCGAGCGCAACCTCGCCGACCCGTCGCCGCTCTTCCTGGTCGCGAGCCGCGACGACGACCCGGGCCGGTTCGTCGAGGACTTCTGCTCGTGGCAGCGCATCCCCGAGTTCGAGGACATCGCCTTCACCTCGCGCGCGGCCGACGTCGCCGCGGCGCTCATGCAGAGCAGCACGGTGCGGCTGTACCACGACCACGTGCTGGTGAAGGAGCCCGGCACTGCGCAAGAGACCCCCTGGCACCAGGACCAGCCCTACTACAACGTCGACGGCTTCCAGAACTGCTCGATGTGGATGCCGGTCGACCCGGTCGCGGCCGAGTCGACGCTGGAGTTCCTCGCCGGCTCGCACCTCGGCGGATGGCTGATGCCGCGGTCGTTCATGGACTCGCAGGCCAAGTGGTTCCCCGAGGGCACGCTGCACGAGCTGCCGACGATCGAGGGCTACCGCGACCAGCACCAGATCCTCGGCTGGGCGCTCGAGCCGGGCGACGTGGTCTTCTTCCACATGCTCACCGTCCACCACGCGTACGGCGTGCCCGGCGCCTCGCGCCGCCGCGCGTTCTCGCTGCGCTTCCTCGGCGACGACTCCGTGCACGCGCCCCGGCCGTGGCGCACGTCGCCGCCGTTCGAGGGCCTCGCCGACGAGCTGCCCGCGGGCGCGGCGATGGACCACGAGCTCTTCCCGCTGCTGCGCGCGGCGAACCCGCGGGCGGATCGCTCGACGGAATAGCCCTGCGTGCCCGAGGGTTGGGGCAACCACGAGGGGCCCGGATCCGCGGGCGTGGCTGCGCGGGAGGGCGTACGTGAGCACCGACGACGCACCCGAGCGCACGTTCTGGCGCGGCGGCTCCGCGATGACGTCCTACCTGCGCACCGAGAGCGGCTCGTCGGTCGTGCTGCTCGCCGCCGCGCTGATCGGCCTGGTGTGGGCCAACGTCGCGACCGCGTCGTACGAGCACTTCTGGGAGACGACGTTCTCCGTCGGCTTCGGCGACCACGTGCTCGCGATGCCGCTGCGCGAGTGGGTCAACAGCGGCCTCATGGCGTTCTTCTTCTTCGTGGTCGGCCTCGAGACGCGCCGCGAGCTCGACCTCGGCGAGTTCCGCGAGCGCCGCAACCTGCTGCTGCCCGTGGCCGCCGGCGTCGCCGGCATGGTCGCGGCCGGCCTGCTCTACCTGCTCATCACGCGCGGCACCCCGGCCGCCGCCGGCTGGGGAATCCCGCTCTCGACCGACACCGCGTTCGCCTTGGGGGTGCTGGCGTTCGCGGGCCGCGGCAACCGGCGCCGGCTGCGCGCGTTCCTGCTGTCGGTGGTGGTCACCGACGACATCGCGATCCTGTTCGTCATCGCGTTCGCGTTCACGACGTCGCTGCAGCTCGGCGCGCTCGCCGTCGCGATCGCGGTGCTCGGAGCGATCGTGCTGCTGGGGCGCACGGGCCGGCGCGGCGGCGCGATCTACTTCGTGCTGGCGCTCGTCGCGTGGGTCGCGATGCACGAGTCCGGCGTCGACCCCGTGATCGTCGGGCTCGTCGTGGGCCTGCTCGCGATCGCGCGGCGCCCGGACCGCGAGACGCTCGAGGGCGCCTCGCACCTGTTCCGCGACTTCCGCGAGCAGCCGTCGGCGGCGCTCGCGCGCACCGCCGAGGTCGGCCTGCGGTCCGCGGTGTCGCCCAACGAGCGGATGCTCGAGCTCTGGCACCCGTGGAGCAGCTACGTCGTCGTGCCGCTGTTCGCGCTGGCCAACACCGGCTTCCCGATCCCGTGGTCCACACTCGGCTCCGCGCTCACGTCCACGATCACGATCGCCGTGGTCGTCGGTCTCGTGGTGGGCAAGCCGCTCGGGGTCGTGCTGACCTCGTGGCTCGCCGTACGCCTCTCGCGCGGGCGCATCGCGACGCCGATCGGCTGGGCCGGCGTGCTCGGCTCGGCGACGGTGTCGGGCGTGGGCTTCACGCTCAGCCTGCTCATCGCGACCCTCGCCTTCACCGGCGAGGACCTCGAGCACGCCAAGCTCGGCGTGATCGTCGCGGCTCTCGTGTCGACGCTGCTCACGTGGCTGGTCTTCCGCGTGACCGACGCGCTGCCCGAGGAGCGCCGCGAGCGCGCGCTGTTCGGGTCGTCGGCCCTGCCGTCGGACCTCGTGGACGACGTCGATCCCGACGGCGACCACGTGCGCGGCGACCTCGACGGCGAGGTGACGCTCGTGGAGTACGGCGACTTCGAGTGCCCCTACTGCGGCCAGGCCGAGCCCATCGTGCGCGCGCTGCTGTCGGACGAGGTCGGCCTGCGCTACGTCTGGCGCCACCTGCCGCTGCGCGACGTGCACCCGCACGCGCAGCTCGCCGCCGAGGCGTCCGAGGCGGCTGCCTCGCAGGGCGCGTTCTGGGAGATGCACGACCTGCTGCTCGACCACCAGGGGGCGCTGACCGTGACCGACCTCCTGCAGTACGCCGAATCCCTCGGGCTCGACGTACGCCAGTTCGCCCGCGAGCTGCGCGACCGCCGGCACGCGCCGCGGATCGAGGGCGACGTCGAGTCGGCCGACGCCAGCGAGGTGTCGGGCACGCCGTCGTTCTTCATCAACGGCCAGCGCTACACCGGCCCGGTGCAGGAGGCGCCGTTGCGCGAGGCGCTCGAACTCGCCCGTCAGAACGCCCGCGCCGCCGCCGCCCGCGCCTAGACGGAAGCGGACGCAGGAGCGCGTCGCAGAGAGCGCGATCCGGCGTCCACTTCAGCGAACCGTCGGAAGCGGACGCAGGAGCGCGTCGCAGAGAGCGCGCATCGGCGTCCGCTCCGGCGGCACCTAGGTAGACGCAGCGGCGGGTTGAGTAGTCGCTGCTCAGGTGCGAGACCCCACGGCGACGGCAGCCTCTGGCGTGACGGGACACCCGGTCCCCACCACGACAGAGAGAGACCACGCCATGAACCGCATCGCACGCCGCTCCGCAGCGGCGGGTGCAACCCTCGCCGCCCTGCTGGGGGGGCTGGTCGCCGTCGCACCCTCGGCCTCGGCAGCCACGCCGTGCCAGAGCGACTGCATCAGCTCGCTCACGGCGACGCCGTACCCGGACGGCCTGCGCCTCGACGTCGCGACGAGCAGTCCCACGCTCGTGTCGGCCGACATCTACTTCGGTGCCACCAAGGTCAAGTCGTTCGCGCCCCCGGCCGGCGCGGCGCTCACCTCGACCCGCACCTACGACATGACCAGCGGGCTCTCGCAGGGCGTCTGGTACCGGTACGTCGTGAAGGCGGCCGACGCGTTCGGCAACGTCCGCACCGAGGAGGGCACCCTGCGAACCTCGCGCCGCGACCTCACGGTGACGTTCGACAAGGTGTCGCTGATGGACGACTCCGACTCCACCGGCGCCGGCGACTTCTACTGGATGGGCTCGCAGGCCGGCACGTCGCAGCTCGGCGCCTACAAGGTCCTGGGTGCGACCGACACGTACTGGTACTGGAACTCCGGCGGTACCTACTCCGTGCCGAGCACCGCGCGAACCCACTCGATCACCGGCGCGCAGCAGAACCGCGGCCTGAAGTTCACGATGTGGGACGACGACAACGATGTGTTCGGCGGCGGCTACATCTGCCTGTCGGGCCTGCCGACCTGCGTGCCGTCGTTCACCAACGGCAGCGACGACACCGCCGACTGGTCGACCGCGGCCGGGACGTTGGCGCTGCCCACGACGACGGGCGCGTCGTCCGGCACGTTCTCGATCGGTACGCCGACCGGCACCGCCGTGCGCTTCTCCGTCAGCGGCACCTGGTCGCAGACGGTCAAGAACATCGCGAGCGCTCCGCGCAACCTCGTGACCACGCCGTACAACGGGAGCGTGGTGCTCGGCTGGGCGTCGCCCGCGACCGCGAACGGCGCCGCGATCCTCGGCTACCGCGTGACGGCGAGCACCGGCGGCGCGTGGAACCTGCCGGCGAACGCGCGCAGCCTGTCGGTCACCGGCCTCACCAACAACGTCCCGGTCACGTTCTCGGTCGTGGCCGTCAACTCCGAGGGCGACTCCCCCGCCGCCAAGATCACGGCTACGCCGATCGCCGTCCCGACGAAGATCGCGTCGGTGAACGCCACCGCCGGCAACGGCAAGGTGTCGGTGAGCTGGACCGCCGCGACCGGCCAGGGCACGACGCACTACCGCGTGTACGTGGGGGGCGTGCTCAAGGCGGACACGACGGCCACGAGCGCGACGATCGCCTCGACCAACGGCGTGGCCGTGAGCGTCAAGGTCACGCCGTACAACGCGCTCGGCAACGGCCCGACCACGGCCTACGGCACCACCGTCACGCCGTACGCCCCGAGCGCCATCTCGGGCTGGAACCCGAACGCGATGAGCGGCGCCTACGGCACCTCGTGGTCGACCACGCTCACCGTCACCAACGGCGGCCAGAGCGGCAGGCCCGTCGTGCTCCAGCGCCGCCTGCTCGGCGGGACGACCTGGGCGACCTACGGCACCTACGCCACCACCATCGCCGGCACCGTGCCCGTGAGCGTCCCGTTCAGCACCGGCATCTGGGAGTGGCGCGCCTACGCCCCGGCATGGAAGACCTACGCGAGCGCGACCACGGCGATCAAGCAGATGGCCCGCACCACGACCATCAGCGGCTGGAGCACCACCACCGCGTCGTACGCCACCGGCTGGACCGTTCTCGACGGCATCACCGTCACCCCGGGCAACGGCCGCCAGGTGATCCTCATCGGCAAGCAGAACGGCACGAGCAGCTGGTCGATCCTCGGGAAGTGGACCTGCGACACCAACGGCAACGTGTCGGTGCCGATCAAGGTCCAGTCCGGCACCTGGCAGTACTCCGTGATCGTCGAGGACCGCTACGACCTCGGCGGCGCGGCCAGCACCGCCACCCGCACCCTCACCGGCACCTGATCGATCCCGTACGCCGGCCCGCCGCGAGCACCCCGCTCGCGGCGGGCCGAGGCATGCACGGGATCGCAGGAGTCGGTGGCGCGCATGGACCCTTCCGAAATACGGTCGATCGACCCCCTGCAGAGGAGACGCGCATGGCCACGAAGGAATCCGACGGCTTCTTCGCGAGCGAGCGCGCCGCGATGAAGGCGCGTGCAGCCGAGCTGCGCGCCGAGGGCCGCAAAGGCGCGAAGAAGGCCGACGGCCTCCAGGCGGTTCTCGACGCCATCGCCGCCATGCCAGCGGCGGATCGCGCCCTTGCCGAGCGGGTGCATGTGGTCGTCACGACCGCGGCACCGGGCCTGTCGCCCAAGACCTGGTACGGCCAGCCCGCGTACGCCGATGCGTCCGACAAGGTCGTGGTCTTCTTCCAGAGCGCGGACAAGTTCAGCACTCGCTACTGCACGCTCGGCTTCCAGGACGCCGCGGCGCTCGACGCCGGCGACCTCTGGCCCGTGGCGTTCGCACTCACGGGCTGGAGCCCTGCGGTCGAGAAGAAGCTCACCACGCTCGTGAAGCGAGCCGTCTCCTAGGCTCGGGCTGTGGCTGCGACACCGCTCACCAGCGTCCGGGCGGACGCGTGGACGTGGGCGATCCGGCTCTACCCGACGCGGTCGGCGGCGAGCACGGCGTGCAAGGCCGGGCACGTGAAGGTCAACGACGCGACGGCGAAACCCGCGACGCCGGTGCGCGTCGGCGACACGGTCCGCGCCTACACGCCGGGCGGCGAGCGCATCGTCGTCGTCACCGGGCTGATCGAGAAGCGCACGAGCGCGACGATCGCGGCCGAGCACTACGACGACCGCACGCCGCCGCCTCCCCCGAAGGAGGAGCGGGCGGCGCCGATCCTGCGCGAGCGCGGATCGGGCCGCCCGACCAAGCGCGACCGTCGCCTCACCGAGAAGCTGCGCGGCCGCTAGAGCCTCAGGCCGCCGACGACGCCGTCTCGGGCAGCACGGCCGAGACCACCTTGCGCGGCAGCGCGGTCACGGCAGCAGCACCGTCGGACGCCTTGCGCAGCAGGCTGTTCGGCAGCGACAGGCGCACGACCTTCTTCCACGCCGACGCGACCTGCTTGACCATCGGGCCGCTGGTGTAGGTGAGGCCGTACTGCTCGAACAGCGCCTGCACCTTCGGCGCGATCTCCTGGTAGCGGTTGCTCGGGAGGTCGGGGAACAGGTGGTGCTCGATCTGGAACGACAGGTTGCCGGTCATGATGTGCAGCAGCGGGCCGCCGTCGATGTTGGCCGAGCCGATCATCTGGCGCAGGTACCACTCGCCGCGGGTCTCGTCGACGATCGATGCGCGCGTGAACGTCTCGACGCCCTCGGGGAAGTGGCCGCACATGATCACCGAGTGCGTCCACACGTTGCGCACGAAGTTGGCCGTCGCGTTGGCCAGCACGGTCGGCACGAACGACGGGCCCGACAGCAGCGGGTGCACGACGTAGTCGCGCGTCACCTGCGAGCGGATCTTGGCCAGCACCACACGTGCCTCGGCCCAGAACTGGTCGGAGTCCTTGCGGCCGGCGAGGTACTTGCCCACCTCGAGGTCGTACGCCGCGATGCCGTACTGGAAGAAGCACATGTTGACGAAGTTCCACAGCGGCTGCGCGAGGTAGCCGCGCTTCCAGCGCTGGTCCTCGTCGACGCGCATGATCCCGTAGCCGAGGTCGTTGTCGCGGCCGAGAACGTTCGTGTACGTGTGGTGGAGCTCGTTGTGCGAGTGCTTCCACATCGTCGCGGGCGTCGCGTTGTCCCACTCCCAGGTGGTCGAGTGGATCTTCGGGTCGCGCATCCAGTCCCACTGGCCGTGGAGCACGTTGTGCCCGATCTCCATGTTCTCCAGGATCTTCGCGATCGACAGCGCGGTCGTGCCTGCGACCCACGCCGGCGGGAAGAGGGAGAAGAGCAGCACGCCGCGGCCGCCGAGCTCGAGCGCGCGCTGCACGTCGATGACGCGCCGGATGTACGCCGAGTCGCGCTCGCCGCGCGTCGCGAGCACCTCCTCGCGGATGGCGTCGAGCGCGCGCCCGAGCTCCGCGATGTCGTCGTCGGACAGGTGCGCGATGGGGCTCTGGGCCTTGTTCTGGATCGTGGTCATGCCGGCCTCCTAGAGGTCGATGTCGCAGGGGCCGGCGGCGGCCGACACGCAGGTCTGGATGAGGACGCCGTCCCCGGGGGCGGCGTGGGTGAGGGCGCCGTCGCGCAGGTCGCGCACCACGCCCTCGCGCAGCGGCACGACGCAGCCGAAGCAGATGCCCATGCGGCACCCCGACGGCATGAGCACGCCGGCGTCCTCGCCGGTCTCGAGCAGCGAGGCCGACGTCGAGGCCTCGACGTCGACGCCGCTGCGGGCGAACGACACGGGCGCGGAGCCGGTGTCGGTGGCGACCGCGACGACGGGGCGGAACCGCTCGACCATGAGGCGGTCGGCGATGCCGCGCGCGGCCCAGTGCTCGGCGAGCGCGTCCAGCAGCTCGCCCGGGCCGCACGCCCAGGTGCGGCGGGAGGCGAGGTCGGGCACGAGCCGCTCGAGCTCGTCGGCGGTGAGCCGGCCGTCGACCGACGAGTGCCGCTCGATGAGCGTGATCTCGCCGCGCGCCGCCATCGCGCGCAGCTCGGCGCCGAACACGACGTCGGCAGACGTGCGCGCGGAGTGCACGACGACCGCGTCGGTCGGCACGCCGGAGCGCAGCATGCCCATGACCGGCGTGATGCCCGAGCCCGCCGTCACGAACAGCACCTTCGACGGGCGCACGGCCGGAAGCAGGAAGTCGCCGCAGGCCTGGTCGAGCTGCACGATCGTGCCGGCGCGGGCACGGCGTACGAGGTAGCCGCTGACGACACCGTCGGGCACGGACTTCACGGTGATCGCGATGCGCTCGTCGCCCGCGCGGGAGCTGATCGAGTAGGTGCGCCACTGGCGCACGCCGTCGACGTCGACGCCGATGCGCACGTACTGCCCCGGCACGTGGCCGGCCCAGTCGCGGCCGGGCCGGATGACGACGGTGACGGCATCGGCGGTCTCGGGGTGCAGCGCCTCGATCCGGCCGCGCAGGGCCGTGCCGGCGCGCAGCGGGGCCACGCGGTCGAGGTAGTCGGCGGGCACGAGCGGCGTGGTGACCAGCCCTGCGACCTCGACGAGGCGCTCGCGCAGGCCGCGGGTCGGCGCGGCCGGGAGCGTGGGAGTAGGAGCCATGGAACCAGAGTGATGGACTTCTAGGTCTAAACTCTTGTCCGTCGAGCGTGAAACCATTGCCAGAACTTGTTCGCAGAGGACAAAACGTGCCGGACGCCGGACGCCCCGCCGCGCAGCATCTCGCCCTGCCCGCCGAGGCCGCGGCCTCGCTGCGCGAGCAGCTCCCGGCTGTGGCCGCCGCGACCGTCGCGGCCGTGACCGCCGAGGTGCCGTCGTACGCCGGAGCCCTGAGCGGGCCGCTCGGCGACACCATCGCGGGCGCCGTGCAGGTGGCGCTCGGCGGCTTCCTCACCCTCGCGACCCGCACCGAGGGCAGCGACGCCGGCACGCCGCTCGCCCCGGCGCTCGCCGCCGCCTACGACCTCGGCCGCGGCGAGGCGCGCAGCGGCCGCTCGATGGACGCGCTGCAGGCGGCGTACCGGATCGGCGCCCGGGTGTCGTGGCGCGAGATGTCGGCCGTGGCGGTCGGCGCGGGGATGCCGCCGGACACCGTCGCGCGGTTCGCCGAGCTCGTGTTCGCCTACATCGACGAGCTCTCGGCCTCCAGCGTCGCCGGCCATACCGACGAGCTCGCCACCACCGGCCGCGTGCGCGAGCGCTACCTCGAACGGCTGGCGCAGCTGCTGCTCTCGCGCGCCGACGAGGCCACGCTCGTCTCGGCCGCCGCTCGGGCGGGCTGGCAGCCGCCCACCACGCTGACCGCGGTCGTGCTGCCGGGCGCGCAGGTGCACGCGCTGCTCCCGGCGCTGCAGGACGGCACGGTGCTCGCGCGCCAGGACCTGCCGGGCATCAGCGACGACGACGACCTCGTGCTGCTGCTCGTGCCCGATGCCGGCGGCCGCCGCCGCAACCGCCTGCTGCGCTCGCTGTCCGGCCGCGACGCGGTGGTCGGGCCCGCGCGGCCGTGGCTCGAGGCGGCCTCGTCGTACGACCGGGTACGCCGCACCCGCGCGACCACGGCGCGGGTGCGCGGCGTGGTCGACACCGACGAGCACCTCGCCGAGATCGTGCTCGGCGCCGACGCCGAGGCGCTCGCCGATCTGCGCGCGCGGGTGCTCGCGCCGCTCGACGGCGTGCGCGACTCCTCCCGCGACCGCCTGGTGGAGACGCTGCGCTCGTGGCTGCTGCACCAGGGCCGGCGCGACGACGTCGCGGCCGAGCTGTTCGTGCACGCGCAGACCGTGCGCTACCGGATGGGCCGCATCCGCGAGCTGTACGGCGACCGCCTCGACGACCCGCGCACGGTGCTCGAGCTCGTGATCGCCCTGGGCGCGGCCCCGACGGGCGAGGATGCTGCCCATGCCCGCTGACCCGCTGCAGAACTGGGCGCGCAACATCACGTTCGCGCCCTCGCGCATCGCCCGCCCGCGCTCGCTCGACGAGCTGCGCGAGGTCGTGGCCGGCGCGGACCGCGTGCGCGTCCTCGGCACAGGGCACTCGTTCTCGCCGGTCGCCGACACCGACGGCGTGCTCGTGCTGCTCGACGCGATGCCCGCGGTGCTCGACGTTGACGCACGCACGTCGACCGCGACCGTGAGCGCCGGCACGCGCTGGGGCGAGCTCGCGCCCGCCGTGCACGAGCACGGCCTCGCCCTGCACAACATGGGCTCGCTCCCCCACATCTCCGTCGCCGGCTCGGCGTCCACCGGCACCCACGGATCGGGCACGGGCCTCGGGTGCCTGGCCACCGCCGTGCGCTCGCTCGACCTCGTGACCGCCGACGGCGAGGTCCGCACGTTCGCCCGCGGCGACGCCGACTTCGACGGCAGCGTCGTCGCGCTCGGCGCCCTGGGTGTGGTGGTGTCGCTGACGCTCGACCTCGAGCCCGTGTACGACATCGAGCAGACCGTGTGGGACGGCGTGCCGTTCGACGTCGCGGCCGAGCGGTTCGACGACGTCATGGGATCGGCGTACAGCGTCAGCCTCTTCACCACCTGGACCGGCGCCGGCTTCGAGCAGGTGTGGGTGAAGCGCCGCGTGCTCGACGACCCGGCCGATCTGACGTGGACGGGCGCCCGCCCAGCCGACGCGCCGCGCCACCCCGTGCCCGGCGTCTCGGCCGAGGCGTGCACCGAGCAGGGCGGCGTCGCCGGCCCCTGGTTCGAGCGGCTGCCGCACTTCCGGCTCGAGTTCACCCCGAGCGCCGGCGCGGAGCTGCAGACCGAGTACATGGTGCCGAGATCGCAGGCGCGCCAAGCCCTCGAGGCCGTCCGGCGCATCGCCGACGTCGTCGCCCCGGTGCTGCAGATCAGCGAGATCCGCACCGTCGCCGCCGACCGTCTGTGGCTCAGCCCGTGCGAGGGCCGCGACACCGTCTGCATCCACTTCACGTGGATCGACGACGCCGAGGCCGTCGCGCCGGCCGTGCGCGCGGTGGAGCACGCGCTCGCGGCGTACGACGCGCGCCCTCACTGGGGCAAGGTCTTCTCGACCGATCCGGCGGTGGTGCGCGGCCTCTACCCGCGGCTCGCGGACTTCGAGGCGCTGCGGGCGCGGCTCGATCCTCGTCGTGCCTTCACCAACGCGTTCATCGATCGGCACGTCGGGCGCTGACTTGATCGTGATACCCCCGGGGGTATATGCTCCTCGCAGAGATCAGCGCCGGACCGGCGCACGACAACCTGCTGGAGGAACCATCATGTGCAGCCCCGCCACCTGCTCCCGCTGCGGCAAGGTCACCTGGTCCGGCTGCGGCATGCACGTCGACATGGTGATGGCCAACGTCTCCGTCGACCGCCGCTGCACCTGCCGCTGACACGAGCTCGCACGACGGCCGGGCGGCCCGCTCCCCTCGAGCGGGTCACCCGGCCGTCGACGTGCTGGCCCTGATCCGGGCCGCGAGCGCAGGGTCCACCACCCGGTCGTCGTCCCGCATGCCCGCCACGAGGTCCGTGACGCCGACGAGCGCGGCATACAGCGGCGGGCAGGTCGGGCACGTCTCGAGGTGCCGCTCGACCTGGGCGGCATCCTCCTGCGCGAGCTCGCCGTCGAGGTAGTCCGACACCTGGGCGCGGGCGTCCCAGCAGCGCAGCGGCACCCCGTGCAGGGCCACCCGACGCTCATGGCCCCCGGCGAGCGCGCTGACCAGCGCCATGCGCCCGCGGCGCAGCCGCTGCTTCGCGGCGGGCAGCTCCGAGCCGGTGATGTCCGCGATCTCGCGCATCGTCAGCCCCTCCATGTCGTGCAGCACGACCGCGACGCGGTAGGCGTAGGGGATCCGCACGAGGGCATCGAGCACCTCCGCCTGGGTCTCGGCGCGGGCGACGACCGCCTCGGCGTCGACGGTGTACTCGTCGTCGCGCCAGCGGTCCTCGATCTCGTCGACGACGAGCTCGCTCGGCCTCCTCGCCTGATCGATGGCGAGGTTGTGCATGATCCGGCGGAGCCAATGCCGGAGCGACGATTCGCCGCGGAACGAGTCCGCCCGCTCCAGAGCGCGTACGACGGTGTCGTGCACGAGATCGTCCGCGCGGTCATGGTCGCGCACGATCGCACGGGCGGTGCGCTGGAGCGCCGGTAGCTCGTCGACGATGGCGTCGGCGAGCTCCCGGCGGTCGCGATGAGGGGCGTCCATGCGGTCAGGATGCCGTGACCTTGGTCCGCTCGGTCGGCTGGACCCGGACCGGGCAGGTCGACAGTCCGAACAGCCGGTACAGCGGGCAGAAGCCCGTCGCGGCAGTGACCAGCATGATGCCGGCCACCACCAGCAGCACGATCCCGACGACGCTCCCGAAGCCGGCCGCTGCCGCGCCGATGACGGCTGCGACGGCGACGACCACGCGCAGGATCCGGTCGAGGGTGCTCTCGTTGCGCTTCATGACTACCTCCGGTTGTAGGCCCGATGATCGGGTTCCACGTTGTTCCTGCCTCCCTAGACGGACGGGCGAGCCCGAGGGATACACCCCGCCGACGACCTCCTCGCGTGACGTGGACCACGGCGGACCTATACCCCCAGGGGTATGATGCGCCCATGACCGCAGACGCACTGACGCCCCCCGCCTCCCGTATCGCCACGTGGCACCCGGGATGGATGGGCGTCGTCCTCGGCACCGGCGGCGCGGCCGTCGCCTCGCTGGTCGACCCGCTGCCCGGCACGCGCCTCGACGAAGGCATCGGCGCCGTCCTCGCCCTGCTCGCGACCCTCGGGCTCCTGCTCCTCGTCCCGTACGCCGTGCGCCTGCGCCGGCACCGCGACGCGGCCGGGGCCGACCTGGCCAACCCGGGCCTCGGCGCGATGTACGGCACCGCGCCCGCCGCACTGCTGATCGTCGGCGTCGCCCTCGCCCAGCTCGGCGCCCTCGGCTGGCTGCCGCGCGGCATCGCGTGGGTGTCGATCGCGCTGGTGGCCGCGGGCGTGCTGCTCGCCCTGGTGATAGGCATCGCCTTCTTCGCGCGGATCGTCGCGCATGAGCAGCTCCCCGTCCCCGCGATGTCGGGCGCGTGGTTCATCCCGATCGTCGTGCTGGTCCTGGTGCCGAGCGGCGTCGCGCGCTCGATCGCCCTGCAGCCGCAGTGGGCCAGCACGACGGCCCTCGCGCTGGCCGCCGCCGCATGGGGAGCCGGGATCGTCCTGTTCCTGCTGCTCGGTCCGGTCGTCGCCTGGCGGCTCATCACCAGCCCGCCGCCGCCGGCGCACATGGCGGCGTCGTGGTGGATCTGGCTCGCGCCGGCCGGTGCCGGCGGCCTCGGGATCGTGGCGCTCTCGCGCCTGTCGGTCCTGGTCCTCGGCGAGCCGGTCGCGGCCGTGGCCCCCGCTCTCGGGCTGGTGACCGCCTCCGCGCTGTGGGGCTTCGCGCTCTGGTGGGCGCTGTTCGCCGGCACGGTGGTGCGCCGTACCGGCCGCGCGCACGGAGGCCTCCCGTTCCACGTGGGCAGCTGGGGCTTCGCCTTCCCGACCGCCGCGGTCGCCGCGCTGACGATCGAGCTCGGCCACGCCTGGGGGTCGCCGCTCATCTCCGTCGTGGGTGCCGTCGGCTGGATCGCGACGCTGGCCATCTGGGGGCGACTTGCCTGGCAGACGGCGCAGGGTGCGGCGTCCGGAGCGGTGTTCGTGCGCTCCGCCTGAGCAGGTTGTGCGTCAGGTCACCGGATCCGACGCCCGCTAAGGCTTCCCTTCCCGTATACCCCTGGGGGTACTCTGGTCCAGGTGCGCAGCGACGCGCACATCGGTGCACGAGCACAGGTCGAGGAGCACGGGACATGGCACGCGTCGTCGTACTGGGAGCCGGGATCTCCGGCCACACCGCAGCACTCCACCTGCGCCGGCTGCTGGGCAAGCAGCACGAGGTCGTCGTGGTGTCGCCGAATTCGAACTGGAACTGGATCCCGTCGAACATCTGGGTCGGCGTCGGCCGGATGTCGGCGAAGGACGTGACGTTCAAGCTCGCGCCCGTCTACAAGAAGAAGGGCATCACGTACCACCAGGCCAAGGGCGTCGCGCTCTGGCCCGAGGGCGACGAGACCTCCGACAAGCCCAAGGTCGAGATCGAGTGGACCTCCCCCGACAAGGCCGGGAAGGTCGAGCGCATCGAGTACGACTACCTCATCAACGCGACCGGCCCGAAGCTGAACTTCGGCGCCACGCCGGGTCTCGGCCCGGACGGCCACACCTACTCCGTCTGCACCTACGGCCACGCCGAGGAGGCCGCGAAGGCCCTGCAGGACGTGATCGCCAAGCTCAAGGCCGGCCAGAAGCAGCGCCTCGTGATCGGCGTCGGCCATGGCACCTGCACGTGCGAGGGCGCGGCGTTCGAGTACACGTTCAACGTCGAGCACGAGCTGCGCACGGCCGGTGTGCGCGACCTCGCGGAGATCGTCTACTTCACCAACGAGTACGAGCTCGGCGACTTCGGCGTCGGCGGCCTGACCTTCAAGCAGGAGGGCTTCGTCACCACGAGCCAGCTCTGGACCGAGTCGCTCTTCGTCGAGCGCGACGTCCGCTCCATCACGCGGGCGCATCCGACGAAGATCGAGGACGGCCGGCTCTACTACGAGACCCTCGACGGCGTCGACGGCGTGCTCGACTTCGACTTCGCGATGCTGCTCCCGCCGTTCCGCGGCGTCGACCTGCAGGCCTTCGACAGGTCCGGCGCCGACATCAGCTCCGAGGTCTTCGCCCCGAGCGGCTTCCTCAAGGTGGACGCCGACTACACGCCGAAGAAGTACGAGGAGTACCGCGCCGAGGACTGGCCGAGCACCTACCAGAGCCCGAAGTACGCCAACGTCTTCGGCATCGGCATCGCGTTCGCGCCGCCGCACCCCATCTCGGTGCCGCGCACCAGCCCGAAGGGCACGGTCATCTCGCCGGCGCCGCCGCGCACCGGCATGCCGTCGGGCCTCATGGGCAAGGCCGTCGCGCAGAGCATCGCCGACATGCTCTCGGGCAAGAGCACGACGCCCGACCACACCGCGTCGATGGCCGACATGGGCGCCGCCTGCGTCGCGAGCGCGGGTGCCGGCTTCACGAAGGGCACGGCGGCGTCGATGACGATGTACCCCGTCGTCCCCGACTACGCGCGCTTCCCGGGATACGGCCGCAGCCTCGACGACACCACCGGCGAGATCGGGCTCGCGGGGCACTGGATGAAGAACCTGCTCCACTACATGTTCATCTACAAGGCGAAGGGCCTGCCCGGCTGGTCCTTCATCCCGGAGTGAGACGACGATGACCGAGAACAACGCCACCGAGCCCGTCTCCCCCGCCGAGGTGCCGCTCGCGGCCACGCTTGCTCCGGCGCCCACGGACAAGACGCTGCGCCAGCGCACGTCGCTTCCGGTTCAGGGCTTCCGCTTCGCCGCGGTCTCCCTGCGCATGCTCAGGATGATCCGCAAGTCGCACCACTGAGGGGTACGAACGTGCGCGCCGCAGAGTGGGACGCCCGCTACGCCGCCGTGGACCGTGCGTGGTCCGCAGGTCCGAACGTGTTCGTCGAGGAGAAGTGCGCGGTTCTACCCCCTGGCCGCGCCCTCGACGTCGCCGGCGGCGAAGGGCGCAACGCGCTGTGGCTCGCCGACCGCGGCTGGGAGGCGACCGTCGCCGACTTCTCGGCGGTCGCCCTCCAGCGCGCGGCCCATCTCTGGGACCAGCGCGGGGAGCGCGTCGGCCGGCTGCATGTGCGGCAGGTCGACGTCGTGGCCGAGCCGCTCGGCGACCGGAGCTTCGACCTCGTCGTCGTCTGCTACCTGCAGGTGCCGGCCGAGTCGCGCCGCGCGGCCCATCGATCCGCCGCTGCGGCGGTGGCGCCCGGCGGCACGCTGCTGGTCGTGGCGCACCACACCGACAACCTGGTCGAGGGCGTCGGCGGCCCGCAGGACCCCGAGGTGCTCTTCTCGCAGGACGACGTCGTGGCCGATCTCTCGGGCACCGGTCTCGACGTCGTCACCGCCGAGAAGGCCGTGCGGACGGTCGAGAAGGACGGCGCCCCGGCAGCGGCGTACGACGTGGTCGTGCTCGCGAGGCGCCCCGCCTGACCCTGCCCTGGACCCCTGAGATCCGCTGCGGCGCTGTGGATCTCAGGCCAGGGACAGGAACAGCTTCTGCAGCTGCTCGGCCACGACGTCGGCGTCCTGGTCGCCGGCCACCACGCACTCGCGCAGGCTCGTCGAGATCATCTGGAACGCCGCCCGGTCCACGGCCTTGCTCGCCGCGGCGAGGAGGGTGACGACGTCCTGGCAGGAGCGGCCGTCCTCGAGCATCGCGATCGCCCCGCCGAGCTGGCCCTGGGCGCGCTTGAGGCGGTTGACGACGGCCTGCACGGCCTTCTCGTCCTCGACGACGTGCTCGACGGCCGATGCGTCGGTGCTGGGCGTCACGGCGTCCTCCTGCTCCTCGTGGTAGCCACGACTATACCCCTGGGGGTATAGTCGTGGCTACCAGCAACCGAGGAGAAGGAGACCACGAGATGTGCCGACAGGTGACCTGCCGCCGCTGCGGGAAGGCGACGTGGGCCGGCTGCGGCCAGCACGTGGACCAGGTGATGCGCGGTGTGCCGAAGTCGCAGCGCTGCGCGTGCCCGCCCGAGGAGAAGAAGCCCTTCTTCGCCAAGCTCTTCGGCCGCTGACAGACTCCGCGCGACGAAGCCCCGGTCCCTCTGGACCGGGGCTTCGTCGTGGATCCGATCGCGGGGTCGGACGTGGTCAGATGGCGAGCACGGCCTCGCGGGCATCGCCGTTCGCGCGGGTGCGGACGTCCACGCCCATGTGGGTCAGCACCTTGGTGACGCTCTCACAGACTTCTCCGGCGACCACGGTCCCCACCTCGTGATCGCGCATGAAACGCACGACGCGCGTGTGGTGCGGACCGGCGACGTCCACGCCGTACGACGTGTCCCAGTCGACGACGTGCTCCACCCAGTCCACGACCTCGCCGTTGTCGACCCGGCACGTGGCGACGCGGTTGACGCGCCCGATGGGCAGGTCCTCCACCGTTCCTCGATCGCTGACGGGTACGCAGAAGGTGGTGCTGCTCATGACTTCTCCAGCCGCTCGTTCTATTGAGATCCTGTCTCAATAGAACCGTACTCCGAGCGGCCTTCCGACGCCGCTGCTGCGGCTCAGATCACACCGGCGCGGACGCGCTGCAGTCCGGGCACAGCCCGAAGACCTCGAGCGTATGGCTGACGTCGGTGAATCCGTGGCCGGCCGCCGTCTCGTTCGACCAGCGCTCCACCACGCGACCGACCACCTCGACTGTCCGGCCGCAGCGGCGGCACACGAGGTGGTGGTGATGGTTCGGGGTGCAGCTCCGGTACGCGGCCTCGCCGTCGGACCTGATGATCACGTCCACGTCCGCGTTCTGGGCCAGAGCGCGCAGTGTGCGGTAGACCGTGGCACGGCCGACGCGATCGCCTTGCGCGGCCAGGGCGTCGTGGATCTCCTGGGCCGACCTGAAGCCGTCGGACGACCTGAGGGCATCGGCCACCAGCTGGCGAGGTCGGGTCCGCCGCTGTCCGATGGTCATGTGCCTGCCCGTGGTCGCCGCCCGCGCCGGTCACGGGCTGGGCACATCCTTCCCCACGCGGCTCCGCCGGCGCTCGACCCGTCCTAGGCGCCGATCTTGTGGCGCAGCTCGACGAGGTACGGCGCGCTCGACTGCGGCGACTCCGGCGCGATCAGGCCGACCGCGCGGTGTTGCGCGCGCATGTCGTCGTGCCAGGCCAGGCACGCGCTGACGCAGCAGGCGACCTCGTGCCGGGCGCGCTGCTGGCGCAGGCCGGCCTCGCGCAGAGCGGTCAACGACTCCCCGCACACGGGGCACTCCCAGCGAGCGAGCATCTCGGCCTCGATCCCTCAGCGGCGACGCCCGACTGGTACGTCCGGGTGACAGTGCAGCATCCGAACGGCTGATATGGCGCCGTTGCGACGGGCCCTGGCCGAACCTTCACCGGATCTGGGGCGAACCGAGATGCTCCCTTGAGCCTGGACGGTCGCGCGGGCCGCGGCGCGTCCCGTCGCGGTACGCCGGACCCGCGCTGATCAGCGCACGATCGGCCAGTCGTCGCCTGCGGCGAGGCGCAGCTCGAGCAGCGTGGCGAGGGCGATCGACTCGCCGTCGCGGCCGCCGATGCCCGCCTGCAGCCGCGGCTCGTCGGGTGCGAGCGTGACGCCGCGGAACCGCGCGCGCAGGCTCTTGGGCGCCGACAGCACGTACATCTCGCCGTCCTCGGCGATGCCGAGCGACCCGTCGCGCCTCAGGTACCAGCCGACGAGGCCGCACGTGTAGGTGTCGCGCGAGTCGCCGGCGCGCACGAGCAGCGGCACGGTCCGCAGGCCGCGGTTGCGCGCCTCTGCGACGAAGCCCGCGACGAGCTCGCGGGCCTTGGCGACCTCGATCGCGCGGTTGCGGGCGGCGCGCTCGGCCAGGGCGTCGGCGGCCTCGCGCCGCTGCGTCTGCCAGTCGTCGCTCACCGGCGTACGGCTAGATCGACAGGAACTGCAGGTAGCCGATCACGGAGCCGACGGCGGCGGCGAGGATGAACAGGACGAAGGGGCCCCAGGCCAGGATCGGGTTGGTCATGCCCCCATCCTTCCCCGAACCCTCCCCCGTCGCCGCACGAACCCCGGCACGCGTCGCCCGCATCACCCCGCGAGTGCGGCGGCGACGACGGCGCGGGCTTCCTCCTGCACGGCGGCGAGGTGGTCCGGGCCCTTGAACGACTCGGCGTACAGCTTGTAGACGTCCTCGGTGCCGGACGGGCGCGCGGCGAACCACGCGTTCTCGGTCTGCACCTTCAGGCCGCCGAGCGGCGCGCCGTTGCCCGGCGCGGTCGTGAGCGTGGCCGTGATCGGCTCGCCCGCGAGCTCGGTGGCGCTCACCTGCTGCGGCGAGAGCTTGGCGAGCACCGCCTTCTGCTCGCGGGTGGCCGGCGAGTCGATGCGGGCGTACGCCGGCTCGCCGTACGTCTCGGTCAGCCCGCGGTAGAGCTGCGACGGCGACGAGCCGGTGACCGCCTGGATCTCCGACGCGAGCAGCGCGAGGATGATGCCGTCCTTGTCGGTCGTCCACACCGAGCCGTCGCGGCGCAGGAAGCTCGCGCCGGCGCTCTCCTCGCCGCCGAACGCGACCGAGCCGTCGAGCAGCCCGGGCACGAACCACTTGAAGCCGACGGGCACCTCGAGCAGCCGGCGGGCGAGCCCGGCTACGACGCGGTCGATCATCGACGAGCTGACCAGCGTCTTGCCCACGGCGGCGTCCGACGACCAGCCGTCGCGGTGCGCGTAGAGGTAGTGGATCGCGACGGCCAGGAAGTGGTTGGGGTTCATGAGGCCGCCGTCCGGCGTCACGATGCCGTGGCGGTCGGAGTCGGTGTCGTTGCCGGTCGCGATGTCGAACTCGTGCTGGCGCGCGATGAGGCTCGCCATGGCCGACGGCGACGAGCAGTCCATGCGGATCTTGCCGTCCCAGTCGAGCGTCATGAACCGGAACGTCGCGTCGACGTCCGGGTTCACGACGGTGAGGTCGAGGCCGTAGCGCTCGCCGATCGCACCCCAGTAGGCCACGCTCGCGCCGCCGAGCGGGTCGGCGCCGATGCGTACGCCGGCGCTGCGGATCGCGTCGAGATCGAGCACCGAGCCGAGCTCGTCGACGTACGCGTCGAGGAAGTCGTAGTAGCCCGGCTTGTGGGTCGCGAGGCTGACGCGCTTCACGCCGGCGAGGTCGGCGCGCAGCAGCTCGTTGGCGCGGTCCTGCACCCAGCCGGTGATGTCGGTGCCCGCGGGGCCGCCGTCCGGCGGGTTGTACTTGAAGCCGCCGTCGGCCGGCGGGTTGTGCGACGGCGTCACGCAGATGCCGTCGGCCTTCGAGCCGCGCGCGTTGGCGACGAGGATCGCCCGGGACACCGACGGGGTCGGCGTATAGCCGCCGCGGGAGTCGACGAGCACCTGCACGCCGTTCGCGAGCAGCACCTCGAGCGCGCTGACGGTCGCGGGCTCGGACAGCGCGTGGGTGTCGGCGCCGAGGAACAGCGGGCCGTCGATCCCCTGGGCGGCGCGGTACTCGCAGATCGCCTGCGTGGTCGCGAGGATGTGCCGCTCGTTGAAGCTCGCCGACAGCGCCGAGCCCCGGTGCCCGCTCGTGCCGAACGACACGCGCTGGCCCGGGTCCTCCGGATCGGGCTCGACGGTGAAGTACGCCGTCACCAGCTTCGCGACGTCGACCAGGTCCTTCGCCTCGGGCAGCTGCCCCGCACGCACCTCGCTCATGCCCCGATCCTCGCAGGCGCGCCGCGTCCGCGGCCATCAGATGACGTGGGCGCTCTCTGCAGCGCGATGCCTATCGGATGCGCAACGCGGCGTACGGCGCGCCACCCCTCCGATGCCGTGCGCGCTCTCTGCAGCGCGATCCCTATCGGATGGGCGTCAGATGCCGAGCATCTTCTTCATCTGGTCGGCGACGGTGGTGATGGCCTTGGTGGGGCTCACGCGCGACAGGCGGTCGAGCATCTTGGCGTCGCTCCCGATGAGCAGGCGCGGCTTGCCCGAGGCGACGGCGTCGACGATCTGGCGGGCCGCGTCGTCGGGCGCGGTGGTCTTGGGCGTCTTGCCGCTGGCGATCACCTTGTCCATGCCCGGCACCTCGACGCCGGAGTTGCCGGTGATGTTGGTGCCGACGCCGCCGGGGAACACGACCGTCACCGCGACGCTCGTGCCGCGCAGCTCGGCGTACAGCGTCTCGGTCAGCAGCTTGACCGCGCCCTTGCTCGCGCCGTACGCGCCCTGCCCCGGCACCGGCACGAGGCCGCCCATGCTCGAGACGTTGAGCAGCGCGGCCGCCGGGCGCTGCTTCAGGTAGGGGATGAACGTCTTGTCCATGTAGAGCGTGCCCCAGAAGTTCACCGCCATGACCTTCTCGATCTCCTCGATCGAGAGCTCCTCCACGTGCACGAACCGCTGGATGATCCCGGCGATGTTGAGCACGCCGTCGACCTGCCCGTGCGCCGCGATCACCTGCTCGGGCAGCCCCTCGACGGCGGCGCGGTCGGACACGCTGAGCACGTGCGTGCTGAGTCGCTCGGCGCGCGCCGACGCGAGCGCCGCGGTCTCGGCGAGGCCGGCCTCGCTCAGGTCGACGGCGGCCACGCGGGCGCCGCGCCGCAGCAGCTCGAGGGCGACCTCCCGGCCGATGCCGTTGCCGCCGCCGGTGACGACGAAGACCTTGTCCGCGATCTGCATGGCGATGCACCTTCTCCGCTCGTGGGGCGCGTCGCCCCACCTCCACCGTAGGCATCCGCGCTGCGCGAGTCCCGCGGACGCCGGGCCGCCCGGAGGGATGAGCGGCCCGGCGCCGCCGGTCAGCGCCCGGAGGGCACGCCGGCGTACGGGTCGACCACAGGGGCGCGGCGGGGCCCGGACGACCCGGTACGCCGCTCCCGCTCCCTCGCCTTGTGCGAGAGCTCGAGCAGCAGCGGCGTGGCCGTGAACGTCGACGACAGGGTGCCGACGACGAGGCCGATCAGCAGCGCGAGCGCGAAGTCGGCCAGCGAGTCGCCGCCGAGCAGCACGAGCGCGAGCAGGATCGCCATGGCGCCGATGCCGGTGTTGATCGTGCGCGGCACGGTCTGCAGCACGGCCGTGTTGGCGAGCCTGGCCAGCGGCTGGTCGGGGTCCTCCCGCAGCCGTTCGCGGATGCGGTCGAAGACGACGACGGTGTCGTTGACCGACAGGCCGACGATCGTGAGCAGCGCGGCGACGAAGACGCCGTCGACGGGCTTGCCGGTCCACGCGAACACGCCGATCACGAGGATCACGTCATGCAGCAGGGCGAGCACCGCGGCGCCGCCGAACGCCCACCGGAACCGGTACGCGAGGTAGGCCATCTGCGCGAGCAGGGCGATGCCCAGGGCGATGAGCGCCTTGGTCCGCAGCTCCGACCCGATGGTGGGCCCGATGAGCTCGTCCCTGACCTTCTCGACCTCGCCGCCGATGGGTGCGAGCGCGTCCTGCACGGCCTGGGCCTGGTCGTTGTCGATCGGGTCGGTGCGCACGGTGATCCGCTCCGCGCCGTCCTGGTCCTGCGACGTCGAGACGACGGCGCGCGGAAGGCCCTCCGCGGCGAGGATCTCGCGCGCCTCGTCGACGTCGACCTCGCGGCTGGTCGAGTACTCCAGCAGCCGGCCGCCGGTGAACTCGACGCCGAGGTTGAGGCCCTTGACGAACACTCCGGCGAGCGAGAGCACCACCAGCGCCCCGGAGATGCCGAGCCACAGCCGGCTGCGCTTCATGAGGTCCGGGCCGCGGGTGTTGAGCCACTCGCGCAGCCGGCCGTTGCCGGTGATGCCGGAGACCTTCGGATGCTCCGCGACCCAGCGCCGGCGCACCAGCCACTCGGCGATGACGCGCGCGATGACGAGCGCCGACACCATCGAGGCCAGCACACCGATGGCGAGCGTGACGCCGAAGCCCTTCACCGGCCCGGCCGCGAGCAGGAACAGCAGGCCGGCGGCGAGCAGCGTCGTCACGTTGGAGTCGATGATCGCGCTCCACGCCTTGCTGAAGCCGTCCTGCAGCGAGCGGCGCAGCGCGTTCTCGCTGCTCGTGCCCCGGGCCCGTGATTCAGCGTACGCCTCGCGCGCGCGTTCGAACACGAGCACGTTCGCGTCGATGGCCAGGCCGATGGCGAGCACGAAGCCGGCGAGGCCGGGCAGCGTGAGGGTCGCCCCGATCGCGACCAGCAGGCCGTAGGCGATCAAGGCGTACGCCGCGAGCGCGATGCTCGCCGCGATGCCGACGAGGCGGTACACGATGCTGATGAACAGCGCCGTGAAGACGATGCCGATGATCGCGGCCTGCAGCGAGGCCTCGATCGCTGCGGCGCCGAGGGTCGGGCCCACCGTGCGCTGCTCGACGACCTCGACGTCGAGCGGCAGCGAGCCGCCGCGCACGAGCGCCGCGAGCTCCTGGGCCTCCTTGGCGGTGAAGCCGCCGGTGATCTCCGTGCCGCCGCCGGGGATGCCGACCCCGCACGCGATCGACGGGTCGACCTGCGGCGAGGAGATGATCTGGTCGTCGAGCACGATCGCCACGCGGCGCCCGGGATCGCCCGGTGCCGCGCAGGCGGCCTCGGCGGTCACGTCGCGCCAGCCGTCGACGCCTTCGCCGGTGAAAGTGAGGTTGACGAACCAGCTCGCGCCGCGCTGCGGATCGGTGGCGGCGGTGGCGTCGGCGATGAGGTCGCCCGTGAGCGCGGGCGGGCCGAGACGCAGCTGCTGGCCCGACTCGTCGGGCAGCACGGTGGTGCCCTCGCCGGACACGGTGGCGTCGGCGACCGCCTCCTGCACGCCGTGCACGGTGAGCTGCGCGGTGCGGCCGATCGTCTCAGCCGCCTCGCGCGGATCCTGCACTCCCGGCAGCTCGACGATGATGCGGGTGTCGCCCGAGCGCGCGAGGGTCGGCTCGGAGACACCGAGCGCGTCGACGCGCTTGCGCAGCACCTCGACCACGCGGTCGGTCGACTCCGCGTCGGCCACGACCTCGCCGGTGTCGCGCGTCTCCAGCACGATCTGCGTGCCGCCGCGCAGGTCGAGCCCGAGGCGCACCGGGCTCGACAGCGCGAAGAACGCCGCCCCCGCGACGACCGCGAGCGCGACGAGGGCGCGCAGCAGAGTCGACCTGCGCTCCGACATCCCTGTGCCCGGCGTGCTCACGATCGCCCGCACGTCCGCGCGAGCGGGCGCTCGAACAGCACCGAGGCGGGGATCTGCCCGCCGCAGCTGTCGCACCTGCCGTAGCGGCCGTCAGCGAGACGGGTCAGCGCGTCGAGCACCTCGGCCGACTCGCGCTCGGCGGAGTCGAGCAGGCGCAGCGCCGACATGAGCGGCTGCTGCACCGACGGGTCGGAGACGTCGGAGGTCGCGCGCAGCTGGTCGAGCGCCGTGGTGGCGCGCAGCATCTGGTCGTCGAGCAGGGCCCGCTGGTCGACGAGGCGGCTGCGCAGCTCGCGGATCTCGACGTCGGTGAGCGGCCGGTCAGCGACAGGGACGTGCATGGTGGCTCCCGGGGAAGGGGTGTCGGGGGCCGCCGGCACGCACCGGCTCCGCCCTGAGGGCGGCCGGCGTGCAGGCGGGGATGCGGCCGAGGCCGCGGGGGTACGACGCGCGAGGGGCGCGGCCGCGGATGCGTCAGGCGAGGACGGCGGCCGGCGGCGCGCGACAGGCGCGGGCCCCGACGAGCGCGGACGCCGCGAGCGCACGCGCCCGGCGTACGGCGAGGGCAAGACAGGCCAGCGCGAGCACCAGCAGGACGCCGGCGAGCACCGTCGACGAGCCGTGGGCCGTCGTGCGGTCGATGCTCACGGCCGAGCCGACGCTCGCATGCGAGGACCGCAGCACGGCGTGGCCGAGCTGCGAGGTCGCACCCACGAGCGAGGGTGCCGATGACGACGCCGGGACCCGCTCGGCCGAGGCCGCCTGCGGCAGCACCCCGGTGAGGCTCGTCACGAGGGCGAGCAGCACACCGACGAGCGCAGCGCCGAAGGCTGCGGCCGTGCGGGTCTGCCTGCTCATGCCTCCAACGTACGTCAGGAGCACGCTGGGGCCAATCCGGTTCGCCCGTGCGCGCCGCCGCCGCCGACCCGCATCATCCACCGCGCGTCCGGTTGACGGAGCCCTTGTCAGCCCGCGCCGCGCGACGTAGAACTGACGCTTCTGCGGGGGGCTCGCGACGGGGGTCGCAGACGCATGGATCCGCACTCGCCCGCGCGCCGGGGCACGGAGCCGACCGACGCGCTCGACTGGTTCGACTCCGCTTCGGAGCTCGCCTCCGACCTCTTCCTCCTGTGCGACGAGCGGGGGCGCGTGCTGCGCGCGGGCTCCGATGCACTGCTGCTGCTCGGGCGCCGCTGGAGCGAGGTGCGCGATGTGCCGCTCGCACGCTTCGTCCATCCGGACGACCTCGCGCTCGTGGGCACGCTGTTCGCCCGCGCGACGGGGTCGCGCGACGAGCATGCGGCCGGCCGCGTCCGCTGCTCCACCCCGGACGGCGACGAGGTGCCGACGGAGATGACCGTGCGCCCGCTGCCGATGCACGTGCGCTCGTCCGGCATCGCCCGGGCGACGGTGGAGCTGCGCGACCTGCGCCCGCAGCTCGCCCGGGCCCTCGCGGAGTCCCAGGCGCTGTCGCACGCGGTGCTCAACTCGGTCTCGGACGGGATCCTCGTAGTGACGCGCGCGGGGCTCATCACGCGCGCCAACGCGGCGGCCGAGCGCATCCTCGGCACCGAGCCCGGCGGCCTCGCCGGCACGCCGGTGCACCGGTTCGTCCCGCCGGAGGTGCGGGCTCGGCACGGCCAGCTCATCGCCGACTTCTCCGCGGTCGGTCCGCACGTGATGGGCGCGCACCGCCAGCTCACCGGAGTCCGGGCCGACGGACGGACTGTGCCCCTCGAGGTCACGCTCACCGAGGTGACCGAGTACGGCAAGGACCACGTCTGCGCCGTCATCCGCGACGTGACCGACCGGGTGGAGTTCGAGACCCGGCTCATGGACCAGGCGCGGACCGATGCGCTGACCGGCCTGCCCAACCGGGTCGTGCTCGGCGAGCGTCTCGACCAGTTCTTCGCCCGCAGGGAGCAGCACGCCGGCTGCACGGCGGTGCTGATCGCCGACGTCGACAACTTCAAGGAGATCAACGACGTCTACGGCCACGCGACAGGCGACGGCGCCCTGGTGGTCCTGGCCGAGCGGCTGACCGGATGCCTGCGTACGACGGACACACTCGTGCGGCTGGGCGGCGACGAGTTCGCCGTGGTGGCAGAGGATCTCGACGCGGCCGCCCCGGTCGAGGGGATGCTGGCGCTCGCCGAGAGGCTTCGCGCGGCTGCCGCCGAGCCCATCACCCTGGGAGCCCGCGAGCTCCGGGCGACGCTCAGCGTCGGCGCGTGCCTGTCGCGCGGCGAGGGCAACCGGGACACGCTCCTCGCCAACGCCGATCTCGCCCTGTACGAGGCCAAGCGCACCGGCCGCAACAACGTCGTGGCCTTCGATCCCGGCATGCGCCAGCACGCCACCCGCACGCAGACCCTGCGCGAGCAGCTCCACGGCGCGCTCTACCGGCACGAGCTCGTCGCCCACTACCAGCCGCTCGCCGACCTGGTCGACGGACGGTTCGTGGGCGTCGAGGCGCTGGTCCGATGGCAGCACCCCGTCGAGGGTCTTCTGCCGCCGGGCGCGTTCCTCCCGGCGGCGATGCTCGACGACCTCATCGTCGAGATCGACCTCATGATGCTGCGGCTCGCGGTGGGCACGGTCGCCGAGCTCGACGGCTCCTCGTCGGTGTGGGTCAACGTGGCCGGGCCGACCCTCGCCTCGGGCCGCCTCGTCCCCGCCCTGGCCGATGTCATGGCCTCGACCGGGATGCCTGCGCACCGGATCACCCTCGAGATCTCGGAATCGGCGCTCCCCACCGACTCGCCGCGCATCATCGAGGTGCTGCACCAGATCTCGCGCTCGGGCGCCCACCTCGCGATCGACGACTTCGGCACCGGGTACTGCTCGCTCGCGCACCTCACCCGTCTGCCGCTGCACGCG
The DNA here is from genome assembly GCA_050251215.1 of Candidatus Nanopelagicales bacterium. Taxonomy (GTDB): domain Bacteria; phylum Actinomycetota; class Actinomycetes; order S36-B12; family CAIYMF01; genus Longivirga. The sequence continues at coordinate 20,105 of JBFWNE010000007.1, read as the reverse complement.
GTGAAGCTCGACCGCAGCATGCTCGCCAACGACCAGTCGTCGGCCGTCGTGCCCGGGCTGGTCTCGATCCTGCGGGCGCTGGGGCTCGTGCCCGTCGTCGAGGGGATCGAGTCGCCGCAGCATCTCGAGCAGGCCCGCACAGCGGGAGCATCCCTCGGCCAGGGCTACGACCTGGCACGACCGATGCCCCCGGACGACCTCGAGCAATGGATGCTCCGACGCCTAGGCTGAGACCATGGAGCTGCAGGCGAACGTGCACGGCGAGCCGCTCGAGGTGTGCAGCCTCGACCCGGTCACCGGCTTCTACCGCGACGGGTTCACGACCACCGGGCCGGACGACCTCGGATCGCACACCGTGTGCACGGTGGTGACCGCGGAGTTCCTCGAGCACCAGCGCTCGATCGGCAACGACCTGTCGACCCCGATGCCGGCGTACGGCTTCCCGGGGCTGCAGCCCGGGGACCGCTGGGCCGTGTGCGCGGCGCGCTGGTTCCAGTCGTATGCCGCGGGCGTGCAGGCACCGGTGGTGCTGCGCGCGACCAACATGGCCGCGCTCGACATCGTGCCCGAGGACGCGCTGTTCGCCTGCGCCGCCGACGCGCCCGACGACGCGTCGTCGCTGCTCGACTGACGCGGAGCCGGCTCAGGCCAGGCGCCGCGCCCGGAGCACGGTGTCGGCGATCGTCACGTCATGCCCGTCGTGGGTCGCGCTGCGCGGACGCGCCTCGGCCGTCACGATCTCCCACTCCCCCTCGCCCGCCTGAAGATCCGCCACGAGGTCCTCGGGAGTGAAGAACAGGTCGGGGTACGGCGGCCGCGGCACGACGCCGATGTCGCTCGGGTGGTGCGCGGCGACGAGGAACGTACCTCCGACGGCGACTGCCGCCGCGAGACCGGCGTAGACCGTGCGGCGGTCGTCGGCCGGCAGGTGCACGAACGACACCGAGACGAGGTCGTACGACGACGCCGGCGGCGTCCACGCCATGAGGTCGCGCACCTCGAACGTCGCCGCTGCGGCGAGGCCGACCTCGGCGGCACGCGCAGCGGCCCGGTCGACCGCGACCTGCGAGACGTCGACGCCCAGCACCGTCCAGCCCCGCGATGCGAGCCACAGCGCGTCGCCGCCCTCGCTGCATCCCACATCGATCGCGCGGCCGGGCTCGAGGCCCTCGACCTCGTCGCGGACCACGGCGTTGACGTGGCCGCTCCAGAGGCTGTCGGACGACGAGTACCGCTCGTCCCAGAACGCGGCGTCCCAGCGCGGCCGGTCGCCGGCCGCCTCGGTCGCACCGTGGTGGTGCTCGTGCTCGTGGTGTTCGCCCATGACAGCTCCTGCGCTCGTGGTCGGAGCCATCCTCGCGCGCGCCGGCCGGCTGCGGGCGGCGGGGTCAGGCGGTGCAGGCGAGGTGGATCGCCATCTCCAGCACGACGTCGTCCTCGCCTTCGACGAGGAGGTCGTGCGGGGTGCGGCCGCCGAGCTGGTGCCGCGGCCGGCTGAGCCAGCCCTGGACGCCCTGGTCACCGAGCACCGGTCGGAGGATCTGCTCGACCTGCTGGGCCGTGTCCGTGCTCATCGTCGTGCCTCTCGCGGACGGCGTACGCCGCCCCTACCCCTTCTGCGTCGGCATCCGGACGGTCCCGACTTGATACCCCGAGGGGTGCTGCGGCGGCGAGCGGGTCCACCGGCCCGTCTGCTGGAAAACCCAGTGATGCTCGCCCTTACCGGCCGGTCGGCCGCAGCGGGAAGCCTCTACCCACGCCTGCCACCACCAAACGGGCGGATGTGTGGCTCACCGGATTCCGGGGTAGTGCCGCGTGGGCGGGGGCAGCACGTCGGAAGGTCGGCGATGACGCAGGTGAAGTCGTTGTGGGCGATGGTGCAGGGCGACCCGGTGTTCATGCGCCGGGTCAACGGCTGGTTGACGCTGTTCTGGATCGTGATGATTCCCGTCAGCCTCGTCACGCACTGGGTCACGAGCGTCGTCTACGTGTCGGCGCTGTCGCTGTGGGCGCTCGTGTCCGGGCACTGGTCGGCCTGGCAGGCCGCACGGGTGGAGGTGAACCAGCAGGCCGAGGAGCGCGAGCGCGCGAAGCAGGACGTGCCCGGCGAGGTGGTCGAGCGCCTCGTGCGCGAGACGGAGATCCAGCCCTCGCAGTAGCGGTACCCCGCCTCCCTACGATGCCTACGTGCAGGAGCTCCCCGACGGCATCGAGCTGCTCACGCCGTCGGCAGCGCAGGACCTCGCCGCGCAGTTCGTCGGGGGCCTGCGCGCGGCCGGCGTGCCGGAGGGCGCGCGCATCGTGCTGCAGGCGCCCAACTCCGCGCGGCTGCTGTCGGCCGTGCTCGGCTGCCTGCTCGGCGGCTACGTGCCCGTGCCGATCAGCGACAAGCTGACGGCCCGCGAGCGCGACGAGCTGATCGCCGACGTCGAGCCCGCGCTCATCGTCGACGCCGAGGTCCTCGCCGCGGCGTTCGACCACGAGCCCGCGCCGCTCGGCGAGCGGTTCCGCTGCCGCCCCATGCACTTCACGAGCGGAACGTCGGGCCGACCCAAGGGCGTGTGGAGCGGCTGGCTCGACGATGAGGACGCCGACGCGCTGCTCGCCGAGGAGCGCGACATGTGGGGCATCGGGCCCGACGACGTCTACCTCGCCGCCGCGCCGATGAGCCACTCCGCGCCGCTGCGGTTCCCGCTCATCACCCTGCGGTGCGGCGGCTCGGTTCTCGTCACGCCGGCCTTCGACCCGCACGTCGTGTCGCAGCTCATCGAGAGCGGCGCCGCCACGACGGCGTTCTTCGCGCCCGCGCACCTGCAGCGGATCCTCGACAACGCGCGGCCTGCGCGGCACTCGATGCGGCTGCTGATGCACGCCGGCTCCGCCTGCCCCGACCACGTCCGACGCGCGGCCCGCGAGGTCTTCGGCGACGACGTGCTCCGCGAGTTCTACGGCTCGACCGAGGGGCAGTTCACAACCTGCACGCCCGCGGAGTTCGACGCGCATCCCGGCACGGTCGGCCGGGCGCGGCCCGGGCGGGCTCTGCGGATCGCGGACGACGGCCGGATCTGGTGCCGCGCGCCGCGGCACGCGCGGTTCGAGTACTGGCGCGACGCCGCCAAGACCGCCCAGACGTGGGACGGCGACTGGTTCACCGTCGGCGACCTCGGGCGCCTCGACGACGAAGGCTACCTCTTCATCGACGGCCGGCGCAGCGACCTCATCATCACCGGCGGCGTGAACGTCTACCCCGCGGAGATCGAGCGGGTGGTGCTCGACCTGCCGGAGGTGTCGCAGGCGTGCGCGTTCGGCGTCGACGACGACCGGTGGGGCCAGCGGGTGTGCCTCGCGGTCGTGGGCGACGTGAGCGCCGACCGGATCCGGGCGGCGTGCAAGGCGGGGCTCGCGGCGTACAAGAGGCCCAAGGACGTGCTGGTGGTCGACGACCTGCCGCACACGCACTCGGGCAAGGTCGACCGGCTGCGGATCGCGTCTGTCCTCGGGCTCGGATAGCCGCTCGTCACGGTCCGACGCCGTGGCTACCCTCTCGGCATGCACCGGATCTTCACCATGAGCGTCGCCTCGGTCTACCCGGCATACGTCGCCAAGGTCGAGAAGAAGGGCCGCACGCAGGCCGAGCTCGACGAGGTCATCACCTGGCTCACCGGCTACGACGAGGCCGCGCTCGAGAAGCACCTCGAGGCCGGCACGACGTTCGAGGACTTCTTCGCCGGCGCGCACCTCAACCCGAACGTCTCGCTCATCACGGGCAGCGTGTGCGGGGTGAAGGTGCAGGAGGTGGAGGACCCGCTGATGCGGCAGATCCGCTACCTCGACAAGCTCGTCGACGAGCTGGCCAAGGGCCGGCCGATGGAGAAGGTGCTGCGCTCGTGAGCTCGGATTTCGAGGCGCTCAAGCGCCTGGCCGAGGAGGGCGACGACGACGCGGCCGCCGAGCTCGCCGGCATCGCCGCTGACATGGGCGACACCGAGACCCTGCGGTTCCTGGTCGACCAGGGCTACGAGGAGGGCGCGTCGCGTCTCGCCGAGCTCGCGGCCGAGGACGGCGACCTCGCCACGCTGCGCACGCTCGTCGACGCCGGCAGCGAGGACGCCGCCGACGCGCTGATGGAGCTCGCGCTCGCCGCGAACGACGAGCACACGCTCGACTTCCTCGTCGACTCCGGCCACGAGGCCACCGCCGACCGCTGGGCCGAGGTCGCGGCCGCGCGCGGCGACACCGACCTCCTGCAGCGCCTCGCAGACGACGGCAGCGAGGTCGCGGAGCGGCTGCTCGGCGGCCTCTCCTAGCCGCGGCTCCTAGGCCGGCACCGCGGCCTCGACCTGCACGTCGAGGCCGTAGCGGTCGACGACCCCATGCGCCGCCGCGACGGCGTCGGGGTCGACCGCCAGCCGCACCTGGATAACGCCGTCGCGCGCGGCGCACCATGCGTCGTCGGATGGCAGTGCGACACCGGCCGCCTCGAGCGCGCGCCGCAGCTCGCCCGCGGTGGCCAGGACCCGCAGCGCGACCTTGTCCGGCTTGCCCACCGACGTGATCGGCAGCATCGGCAGGGCGTCGACTGCGGCCGGCGCCGCCGCCGGCTCCGGCACCCGCTCGGCCGCCCAGCGGCGGATCCCCTCGAGGTCGGCGCCCGGGTCGCGGAGCACGACGTACGCGACGGGGACCTCGCCCGAGCGCTGGTCGGGCCGGCCCACGACCCCGGCGTCGGCCACAGCCGGGTGCGACAGCAGCACCTGCTCGACCGGCAGCGGGTCGATGTTGTGGCCGCCGCGGATGATGACGTCCTTCGCCCGGCCGACGAGCCTCAGCCATCCGTCGGCGCTGATCGCACCGAGATCGCCTGTGTCGAGCCAGCCGTCGACGACCTTGTCGCCGGCGTCGAGCACCGGGCCCGCGGCGTCGCGGGCGACGACGTAGCCGGGGAACACGACCGGACCGCGGATCTGCACCGTGCCGACCTCGTCCGGGCCGAGCACCGTGGTCGCACCCGTCTCCGGATCGGTCCGCACGCAGCGCAGCTCCTGGTAGGGGAAGCGCTGGCCGACGTGGCCGCGTCGCGACTCGACCGGGAACGACCGCGCGCTCGCGCAGGTGGCCTCGGTGAGCCCGTAGCCCTCGCAGAGCGGTACGCCGGTGTGCGCGAGCCAGCGGTCCGCGACGGCCGGCGGCAGCGGCGCGGCGCCGACGATCGCGAGCGACAGCGACGAGATCGACGCGTCGACCGGCACCTGGCACAGCACGTTGTAGACCGTCGGCACGCCGGACATCCCGGCGACGCCGTACCGCTCGACGATGCGCCAGAACGCGCCGAGCAGCGCGAGGTCGCGGTAGCCGAGCGGCCCCGCCCAGACCACCGGCTGGCGGCGGAACAGCGGCGCGAGCGTCGTGACGATGAGGGCGTTGACGTGGAAGAGCGGCAGCGCCGCGAAGAACGCGGCGTCCGGGTCGGCCACCCCGCCCACCGCGACCGACCACGCGTCGACCACCTGCATGCGGTGCGTGTGCGCGGCGAGCTTCGGCGTGCCGGTGGTGCCGCCGGTGTGGAAGCACGCCGCGAGGTCGTCGGGCTGCGGCTCGTCGACGAGCAGCCGGCCGCCCTCGGCGCGCTCGGCCAGCGCTGCCAGGTGCTCGACGACGACGCCTGGCAGGGCGTCGAGCGCCGGCGCCGGGCCCTCGGCGCCGGTCGGCCGCAGCGCGAGCACCGCCTCGAGCCCCAGCTCCGACGCGAGCGCGAGGGCGCGCGACCAGATGCCGGCGTCGAGCTCCGGGCCTGCCGCGATCAGGACCCGCGCACCCGCGCGCCCCAGCAGGGCGGCGACGTCATGGGCAGCCAGCGCGGGGTTGAGCGGTGCGGCGATGCCGACCGTCTCGGCGCCGAGCAGCGCGGGGATCAGCTCGGCGCAGTTCACCGACAGCAGCCCCACGGCGTCGCTCCGTCCGACACCCAGCCCGGCGAGCGCGTTCGCCGCCCGCGTCACCTGCTCGAGCAGCTCGGCGTGGGTGCGGTCGACCGGGTCCTCCCAGGCGGCCCCGTCGCGCAGCGTGCGGTGCGCCGGCGCGTCGGGGCGTTCGAGCGCGGCCTCGCGCACGAGCGCGTAGACCGAGCGCGGGAGGTCCCGGTCGTCGAGCGGCACGGACTCGACGGCGGCGAGGTCGCCCGAGCCCGAGTACGCCGGCCAGCGCGTCACGAGGCGACCTCGTGGCCCGAGCGCGCGGTCGGCTGCCACGACGCCTCGCGGGTCCAGCGCCGCAGCGCGTCGGCGAGGTCGGCGCCACCGGCCGCGGTGCCGCGCGCCTGCACGACGTGGTCCGGCCGCACGAGCACGGCAGTGGCGCCGGCATGGCGGAACCACGCGACCAGCGACCCGGTGCGGCCGACCAGGCCGCCGTCGGCAAGCGGCTCCCCCGGCGCCAGCACCTCGAGCAGCGGCATGCCGGCCGACCGCGCGGCGTCGCGGAGCTCCGCGCCCGCCGGGCCGCGCGCGAGCACGAGGTACCCGCGGCCGGTCGCGTCGTCGAGCAACTGGTCGCAGTCGCCGACGCGCACGACCGGCTGCGGCACGAGGCCGCCGCTCACACGATCGCGCCGTCCGCCGCGCTGCACGCCCAGACCGGGCGCGAGCCGGGGCGGATCGGCGTCGAGCACCTTGTCGGTCGCGCCGGGGATGCGGCACGCCACGGCGAGCAGCACGCGCCGCACGTGCGCGGCCCAGTCCTGACCGCCGGTCATGGCCCAGCCGACCATGCGCGCCTTGAGGATCAGGGCGCGCGCGTGCGGCGCGCGCTCGGGCTCGTACGTCGCCAGCAGCTGCTCGGACGCCTGCCCCTGCAGCACGGCGGCGAGCTTCCACGTGAGGTTCGACGCGTCGCGCAGGCCGGCGCACAGGCCCTGCCCGATGAACGGCGGCGTGAGGTGCGCGGCGTCGCCGAGCAGGAAGACGCGGCCCGAGGCCCACCGGTCGGCGATGCGCGCGCGGAACGTGTACTCCGCGCGCCGCATGATCTCCAGGCTCGCGTAAGGCACGTCACCGAGCCATGGCGACAGCAGCCGCTCGAACGTGCCCGAGTCGACCACGGAGTCGACCGTCTCGTCGTCGTGCAGGCGGAACTCCCACCGGTAGCGGCCGGGTCCGACCTGCATGTAGGTGCCTGCGCGCTGCGGGTCGCACACCTGGTGCACGCCCACCCAGGTGTCGAGCGGCTGCTCGCTGCGCACGTCGACGACGAGCCAGCGCTCCTCGAACTTCAAGTCCTCGTACGCCGACCCGATGAGCTCGCGCACGCGCGAGTTGGCGCCGTCGCACCCGAGCACCGCGTCGAACACCTCGATGCGCTCCTCACCGCTCTCGAGGTCGCGCAGGACCGTCTCGACGCGTCCGCCCGCCAGCTGCCGGAGGTCGACGAGCTCGGTGCCGCCCGCGATGCGCGCCAGCGGCTCGGAGCCGAGCGCGTCGCGCAGGATCACCTCGAGCTCGGGCTGGTCGAACATGTTGGCCGGCGGGAAGCCGTTGGGCCCCAGCGCATCGCTGCGCCGGAACTCCGCCATCGGCTTCAGCGCCGCATCGACGAGCCGCAGCCCCTGGGTCGGCACCGTGATCTGCGCGAACGCGTCGGCCACGCCGAGGTCGGCGAGGATCCGGTAGACCTCGTCGTCGAGGTGCACCGCCCGCGGCAGCGGGTAGATGCCCCGGTGCTTCTCGACGACCAGCGTCGGCACGCCGCGGCGCGCGAGCATCAGCGCCGAGGCGACCCCGATCGGTCCGCCGCCCACGACGAGGACGGAGGGCGCGCCCGTCACGGCGCGACCACCGTGCAGCGCTGCGTCCCCAGGTCGATCGCCCCATCCTGCGTGCGGATGGACGCCTCGACGACGTTGCCGGGCTGCAGGTACTTCGGGTTCTGCGCCTGCTTGTCGAAGAAGATCTTCCACTTCACCGCCGCGGGCAGGAAGTGCGCGACGAGCTCGACCGCGTGCGGCGGCGCCTGCAGCGCGGTGCCGCCCGGGGTTCCCGTGAGGACGACGTCGCCGGGCTGCAGGGCCTGGAACCGCGCGAGCGCGGTGAGCGAGGCCGCGGGGAGGTGGATCATGTCGGCCGCTGTGCGGTCCTGGCGCAGGACGCCGTCGACCTTGAGCTGCAGCCGCAGGTCGACGAGGCGGGCGAGCTCGCCGGCGTCGACCAGTGTGAGGAAGGGGCCGACGGGCGTGAAGGTCGGGTACGACTTGCTCTCGTAGAACTGGCCCTTGGTGAGCTGGATGTCGCGGGCGCTGACGTCGTTGCCGATGACGAGGCCGGCGACGTACTCGTGGATGTTCCGGTCGGTGACGACCGTGCCGACCGGCACCGGGGCACCGATCACGAGGCCTAGCTCCACCTCGTAGTCGAGCAGCCGCGTGTGCGAGGGCTTCACGATGTCCGACGTCGGCCCCGTGACCGAGCCCGAGGACTTGCGGAAGAACGTCGGCTGGAGCTTGCCCGGGTCGAAGCCCGACTCCTTCGCGTGCGACCGGTAGTTGACCAGTTGCGCGACCACGCGGCAGGGCGTGGTGACCGGCGGCTCGGCGTCGAGGGATGCGGCCTCGGTGTCGAAGGTGCCGGCCTCGACGGTCTTGTCGATGCTGGCGCGGTCGGCGAGGAGCTCGGCCGTGGTGGCGGCGGACGTGGGGATGCGCGCGGCCTTGCCGTCGCGCACGACCCACCAGGACTCGTCGGCTCGCAGGATGTTGATGCTCATGACTTCATCGCCTTCATCAGGCCCATCAGGCGGGCGCGGTCGATCTCGTTGTCCTCGCGCAGCGCCTCGACGGCGGCCTTGACGAGGCTGGGGCTGGGACGGGTGCCGAGGAAGTCGGCGGTGGCGGGCGGGCCCCACTGCGCGAGGCCGCTGGCGCTCATCGGCGCCCAGCCCGGCTCGAGGGTGCTGTCGAAGACGTCGCCGTCGGCGTAGTGCTCGACCATGAACCGGTCCGGGTCGCGCCAGTAGTCGAAGACCTGGCTGCCCTGGATGTGGCGGCCGATCCCCCACGACCGGTCCCAGCCGCGGTCGCGCAGGTACTCGCCGCCGGCGGCCATCGCGTCGAGGTCGGCGACCTCGTACGCCGAGTGCACGTAGCCCTGCTCGGGGGCGAGCAGCATCGCGAGCGTGTGGTGGTCCGACGGCTCGGAGCCGCGGTCGCAGCGGATGAACGCCATGCACGGGCCGCGGTCGCGCTGGCCGTCGATGAACAGGAAGTCGCTGACGATGAGCCCGAGGTTCTCGAGGTACCAGTCCAGGGCGCGGGCGAAGACGCGGGTCGCGAGCACGACGTGCCCGAGGCGCTCGACGCGGGCGGGCTCGCGCGCCGGGCGCTGGGTGGCGTTGGTGCGCGGCGTGGTGCCGGCGATGTTCCAGGTGAGCGGCTGCTGCAGCGGCGACCCGGCAACGGTCTCCATGCCGTGGGCCACCGTGATCGCGATGCCGGTCGGGTCGGTCAGGTGCACGGCCCGGCCGCCGCCCTCGCGCTCGAGCGGCTGTACCGATGAGCCCGTGGCCCGGGCCAGGCGCTCGAGGTCGGCGCCGTCGGCGGCCTCGAACGCCGCTCCGACGAAGCGCGAGGTCTGGCCCCGGCGCACGATCACGCACGGCGAGCCCTCCCGCGCGGCGCGCAGCTGGAGCTCGTCCGGCGTACGCGAGTGCACGGCGAGGCCGAAGTCGCGGGCGAAGAGCTCGGTGCGGTCGAGGTCCTGCTTCTCGAACTCGAGCCACGCGAGGCCACGGGCCTTGATGACCGGGTTCTTCGCGCGGCCCGGGTGCTCGTGCCGGGCGCCGCCCTCCTCGCTGTGCAGATCGTGGTGGGCGGTGACTACTTCCGCCGCGGGTGAGACCTGGGTCATCCGAGTACCTCCTGGGTGATGTGGCGCCGGCCACAAACTGATGGAAGTATCAGAAATGATGAAGTCATCGTCAAGCCCCTCGGCGAAACCGGGGCGGCACGGGCGGCAGCGGTGGAGGAGGCGCGCTAGCGTGACGACCGTGGCGACGGCAGGAGCAGCGGCAGCAGCGGGCGGCCCGCGGCGTACCGACCGCCGGCGGGAGCGCACCCGTCGGGCGCTCATCGATGCGGCGCGACGGATCCTGGCCGAGCAGGGCACGACCGACGTGAGCATCCAGGAGATCACCGACACCGCCGACGTCGGATTCGGCAGCTTCTACAACCACTTCGAGACCAAGGCGGAGCTCTTCGAGGCCGCGGTGAGCGAGGTGCTCGAGGAGTACGGCGAGTCGCTCGACCGCGCGTGCGCCGACCTCACGGACTCCGCCGAGATCTACGCCGTGGGTCTGCGCATGACCGCTCGGCTCGCCGTCGCACGACCGGCCGTGGCCCAGGTGCTCGTGCAGGTCGGCATGTCCTACGCGTGGGCCGAGCAGGGCCTGGCCTCACGGGCGCTGCGCGACATCCAGCGCGGCATGGACGACGGGCGCTTCACCATCGCCGACCCGCGGATGGGCCTGCTCGCCACGGCAGGCTGCGTCCTGGCGTTCCTGCAGATCTCGCTGGACCGGCCGGGCGAGTTCGGCGACTCGGACGCCGACGACCTCGCGGAGATGCTGCTGCGCATGCTGGGCATGGCAGCGCGTTCAGCGCGTGCGGTCGTGAGCCGGCCGCTGCCGGCCCTGCCTGCGTCCTGAACCCGGGCGGCTGCTCCGCCGACGGCACTACGGTGGGACCGCGCGGCGGACACATCCCTCCGGCGTCCGCCGCGCGGGGACGTGCCCGCCCCTCCGCTAGCTGCGCGAGGGCGGGAGCTTGCTCTGGATCCAGAGCATGAGGTCGCTGCTGCTGCGCGTCTGCAGCCACACGCGCCCCGGCCCGGTGAAGTCGGTGACCAGGCCCTCGGCGCCGAGGATCGTGCTCTTCCAGCTGCCGGCCTTGCGCACGCTGTAGGTCACGGTGTCGTCGAACGCCACGACATGGCCGGTGTCGAGGGTGAGCACCTCTCCGGCGGCGAGCGTGGTCGAGCGGATCGCGCCGTACGCCGAGAGCAGCAGCTCCCCGACGCCGGTGCAGCGCAGCAGGATCAGGCCCTCGCCGCTGAAGAACGTCTTGCCGCCGCCCCACTTCGAGTCGACCTGGATGGTGGGGTCGGAGGCGATCCACGACCCGGACTGCACCATGAGCGCGCGGCCATCGGCGATGGTCACCTCGGCCATGTCGCCCGGCAGCGCCGGCGCGACGCCGACGATGCCGCCGCTCGCCGAGCTGAAGTCGTTGACGAAGAAGCTCTCGCCGCCGAGGGAGCGCTTGAGCCCCTTCATGAATCCGCCCTGGGTGGACGTCGCCATCTGGACGTCGCCGCGGGTCATCGCCATGGCGCCCGCCTCGACCCGGACCGCGCCGCCGGGGGCAGCGTGATCTCGCCGAACGCGAACGCGGGACCTGAGTTGATCTCTACCTGCATGCTCCGGACAGTAGTTCCGAGTCCCGCCGCTGACCGTGGAATCGGCGCATCAGCCGGGCAGTTCGTAACGGCTTCTTCCGGCGGATCCAATGGTCCGGGGGCGACGTCCGATCACCGCCAGCCTGTCGGGCGCCGGAGCGGCCAGGCTGGGCGCATGAGCATCCTCGACCTCGGCCCCGCCGCGCCGGAGCGCGTGCGCATCGATCCGGCGATCCTGTACTTCGGGACGCCAGTCGCGCTGCTGACCACGATCAACCCGGACGGCGGCCACAACATCATGCCCATGTCGTCGGTGTGGTGGATCGGGCACGCGGCGGTGCTCGGCCTCGGCACGCGGTCGCAGACGTCGGACAACCTCGACCGCGAGCGCGAGCTCGTCATCAACCTGCCGTCGGTGGAGCAGGTCGATGCCGTGGACCGCCTGGCGCTCACGACCGGGCGCGATCCGGTGCCGGGCGTGAAGCACGACGTCGGCTACCGGCACGTGGACGACAAGTTCGCGCACGCGGGCCTGACACGCCAGGCGTCCGAATCGGTGCGCGCGCCGCGCATCGCCGAGTGCCCGGTGCAGCTCGAGGCGAAGGTCGTCGGGCTGCATCCGCTGGTGGACCGCGACGATCCGGACGGCCACGGGGCGGTCGTCGCCGTCGCGGTCGTGACGCGCGTGCACATCGATCCAGCGCTTGCGGCCGAGGGCCATGCCGACCGGATCGATCCGGACCGGTGGCGGCCGCTGGTCATGAGCTTCCAGCGCTTCTACGGCCTCGGTCCGCAGGTACACCCGTCGCGCCTCGCCACCATCGACGAGGAGTGGTACCGCTAGGCCGCTGCGGGCTCGAGCTCCTCGGGCTCGGCCGCCGTGTCCGCGCGCCGTGGGCGCAGCTGCACGATCACCGCGGCGGCCAGGACGAGCAGGGCGCCGAGCAGCTGCAGCGGCGTCAGCACCTCGCCGAGCACGGCGGCCGCGAGCGCGGCGCTGACGACGGGCTCGAACGTCGACAGGATCGACGTCGTCGAGGCGCCCGTGCGCTTCATGCCCGCGAAGAACGCGAGCACGGCCAGCACGGTGGAGACCACGACGATGCACGCGATCCAGAACCACCCGGCGGCGCCGAAGGAGACGCCGGCGCCGCCGGAGAACAGGGCCCGCACCCCGGTGGCAGCGGCTGCGCCGGTCATCACGAGGGTCGTGAGGACGACGGGCGGCAGGCGGTGCAGCACGGTGTCGGACACGAGGATGTAGACGGTGTAGGTGACGGCGGCGCCGAAGGCCAGGAGCACGCCGATCGTGTCGAAGCCCAGGCCGCCGGCACCCGCGAGCACCAGCACGGTGCCCACGGTCGCGGTCGCCAGGGCGAGCACGCGCATCGCCGTGAACCGCTCGCGGCCGAGCAGCACCGCCCCGATCGTCACCATCACCGGGAACGTGTACAGCACGAGCGCGACGAGCGGGGCAGCGAGCCGCTCGAGGGCCGCGAAGTAGAGGCTCGCCTGCACTGCGTAGCCGAACGCGCCGAGGCCGAGCGCCATGAGGACGGCCGGCAGGAGCGGGCGCGGGCCGGTCGGCTCGTGCCGGCGCAGCGCGGGCCGGAGCAGGAGAAGGGCTCCGAGCACCAGCGCGGCGAAGGAGAACCGCAGCACCACGAGCGTCTCGGTGGTCACGCCCGCGGCGAAGGCGAGCTTGCCGAAGATCGCCATGGCGCCGAAGCATGCGGCGGAGAAGAGCACGAGAGCGGGACCCACGGGTCAACCCTGACGTGCACGACCCATCAGGTCCAGCGACGGTTTCTGCACATGAACAGTTAGCCTTGCTTCATGGTGGCCTGGGACCTGCACCGGCTCGCGCTGCTGAGGGGCTGGCCGAGCGCGGCACCCTCGCCGCCGTGGCCGAGGCGCTGCGCTACACGCCGTCGGCGGTGTCGCAGCAGCTCGCCGTGCTCGAGCGCGAGGCCGGGACTCCGCTGCTGGAGAAGGCAGGGCGCGGCGTACGCCTGACCGACGCCGGGCGTCTGCTCGCCGAGCACGCCGCGGTGCTGATCGCCGCCGCGGATGCGGCGCGGGCCGACCTCGATGCGCTGCACGGCGACGTCCGCGGAGTCGTGCGGGCCGGCGGCCTGCAGTCGGCCACCCGGTCGCTGCTCATCCCCGCGCTCGCCCAGGCCAAGGCCGAGCATCCCGACCTGCGGGTCGAGATCACCGAGCTCGAGCTCGAGCAGGCCCTGCCCGAGCTGCGCGTGGGTGCGCTCGACCTCGCGATCAGCGACGAGTACGACGGCCATCCGCGCCCGAGGCCGCGCGGGTTCGTCGTCGAGACGCTGCACGAGGAGCCGCTGCGGCTCGTCCTCCCGGCCGACCACCGGCTCGCGCGTAGGCGTCGCGCGGTTCCTCTCGCCGAGCTGCGCGACGTGGTGTGGGTGGCCTCGGCCGCCGGCACCGGCCATCACACGCTGGTGCTCAGCACGTGCCGCTCACTCGGCGGCTACGAGCCCGACGTGCGGCACCGCTCCAACGACGCCGACGTGCAGCTCGAGCTCGTCCGCACCACGGGCGCGGTCGCGCTGCTGCCGCCGCTGACCCTGCCGGCGCACGACGCGACGCTCGCGGTGCGCGACGTGGCCGAGGGCTCGGTGAGCCGCAGGCTGTCGCTCATCACGCGCGAGGGCCCGCGGCCTCCTGCGCTGCGGGCGTACGTCGACGCGCTGCTCGACGTCGCAGGGCGCCTGAACCGGCGCCGGCAGTAGGTTGGGCGCTCCGATCTCGAGAGGGAGCACGATGCCGCGCATCCTGGACTACACCGGCCGCGAGGCCGTCCGCACCGTGACGGTCGCCGACATCGTGGGGCTCAAGGGCTCCGGCCAGCAGCTCGCGCAGGTGACGGCGTCCACCGCAGCAGAAGGGGCCGCGGCCGAGGCGGCCGGCATCGAGATGGTCGTGTGCATGTCGGACTTCGTGCCCGCAGTGCGGGCGGGGTCGCAGCAGGTCTTCCTCACCGCCGCGATCGACTTCTCCGGCGCCATCACCGAGGACGACATCCTGCGCGACGCGCTGAAGGCGCTCGCCGCCGGCGCCGACGCCGTCATCACCGCGCGCGGCCTCGACAGCGTGCGCCGCCTCGCGCACGAGGACATCCCCGTGATGGGGCACCTCGGCTTCGTGCCGAAGAAGTCCACGCTGTACGGCGGCGTCCGCGCCGTGGGCCGCACCGCGCCCGAGGCGCTCGCGCTCTGGCAGAAGTTCCAGGCGCTCGAGGACGCCGGCGCGTTCGCCGTGGAGTGCGAGCTGATCCCGGCGGAGGTGCTGCGCGAGATCAACGCGCGCACCGGCCTCGCCACGATCTCGCTCGGATCCGGCCCGCACGCCGACGTGCAGTTCCTGTTCACCAGCGACATCTGCGGCGAGAGCGAGCGCAAGCCGCGGCACGCCCGCGCGTACGCCGACCTCGCCGCGCTGCAGCGCCAGATCGACGCCGAGCGGGTGCGTGCCCTCACCGAGTTCCGCGCCGACGTCGCCAGCGGCGGCTTCCCGTCCGAGGCCGAGGTGTCGAAGGTCGACGCCGCCGAGCTCGCCGCCTTCGTCGCCACCCTCGAGGAGAAGCAGGGCTGATCCGCCGGTCCTGCACGGGCCGCGGCCTCTAGGGTCCTGCCCACGGGACGTCGCTCGAGAGGGGATCCGCCATGGGCAAGGTCGTGAAGGCGCTCGTCGTGACGACGGCGGTGACGGCCGCTGCCGCAGCCGCGGCGGTCGCTGCGGCTCCCAAGGTGCAGCGCCAGAAGCGGATGGTCGACGGCCTCGACCCGCAGTTCCGCGTGCCGATGGCCTACCTGCCGCTCTCGTTCAACCCGACTGTTGTCAAGCTCTACCGCCAGGCGCCCGCGCCGTCGGTCGACCTCGGCGACGTCGCCCTCGACGTACGCACACTGCCGCCGGCCGGCGGCCTCGACGGCGTCGACGTGCGCATCTACGAGCCGCCGGGCCGCGCCGACGGCAGCCCCGCGGTGCTGTTCATCCACGGCGGCGGCTACGTGATCGGGTCGGCTGCAGGCGATGATGCCCTGTGCGCCGACCTCGCTAGGCAGCTCGGCGCGCTTGTGGTGAGCGTGGAGTACCGGCTCGCACCCGAGCACCCGTTCCCCGCGCCGCACGAGGACTGCCTGCGCGCGCTGCGGTGGATGCATGCCGAGGCCGACGCTCTGCGAATCGATCCGGCGCGCATCGCCGTCAGCGGCGAGAGCGCCGGCGGCGGTCTGGCCGCGGGCCTCGTGCAGCGCGCCGTCGACGACGGCATCCCCGTCGCCTTCCAGCACCTCATCTACCCGATGCTCGACGACCGCACCGTGCAGCGCGCCGAGGCCGGCGACGCTTGGCACGCCGTATGGACGCCGCCGTCGAACCGCTACGGCTGGGCGTCGTACCTCGGCACCGAGCCCGGCGGCGACATCGTCCCGCCGTACGCCGTGCCCTCGCGCCGGGCGTCGCTCGCGGGCCTGCCGCCCACGTGGATCGGAGTGGGCAGCGCCGACCTCTTCCACGACGAGGACGTCGCCTACGCGGAGGCGCTGCGCGAGGCGGGCGTCCCGTGCACGCTGCACGTGACTCCCGGCATGCCGCACGCCGGCCAGCGGTTCGCCGTGGAGGCGCCGGCCTCGCAGGCGTTCGAGCGGTCGGGCCTCGAGGCGCTCGCGCGCGGGCTCGGAGTCGACATCTGAGGCGCTGCGCTCAGGTAGCGGTGACGGGCCGCGCGAGGCCCGTCAACTGAACGGCGGCAAGGGTTCTCGGCCGTTCCACCCTGCGGCGCTGCGCTGCGCGGCGGGTCGTCGTCGGGTTAGCGTCGAGGTCCCGACCCCTGCCGACGAGGACTGCCGTGGACCTGTGGGACACCCCCGAGCGCCGCCTCCTGCGCGAGAGCGCGCAGCGCTTCGCCGAGGAGCGGCTCGTGCCGAACCTCGCGACGGGGGAGGCCGAGGGCCGCGTGCCGCTGTCGGCGCACCGCGAGCTCGCGGAGGCGGGGCTGCTCGGCATCGGCTTCCCGGAGTCGGCGGGCGGCGAGGGCGGCGACCCGGTCGACGCGTTCGTCGTCGCGGAGCAGATCATCCTGTCGGGCGGCTCGTCAGGGCTCGTCGCGGCGCTGTTCACCCACGGCATCGCGCTCCCCCACCTCGTCGCCGCGGGCGACGCCGCGCTCATCGGCCGTGTGGCGCGGCCGGTGCTCGCGGGCGAGGCGATCGCCTCGCTCGCGGTGACCGAGCCCGACGGCGGGTCCGACGTCGCCGGCCTGCGCACCCGCGCCGAGCTCGACGGCGACGACTACGTCGTGACGGGCTCCAAGCTCTACATCACCTCCGCGACACGCGCGGACTTCATCACGACCGCCGTGCGCACCGGCGGCGAGGGCGCCGGCGGCATCTCGCTGCTGGTGATCGAGACGGACCGGCCGGGCGTGAGCATCTCGGCGCCGCTGCAGAAGATGGGCTGGTGGTGCTCGGACACCGCCGAGATCTCCTTCGACGGCGTGCGCGTGCCGCGCACGAACCTCGTCGGCGAGCCGGGCTCGGGCTTCCTCGCGATCGTGCAGCAGTTCGCGGCCGAGCGGCTCTCGATCGCGGTGCAGGCGTACGCGACCGCACAGCGTTGCCTCGACCTGTCGCTGGCATGGTGCGCCGAGCGCTCGACGTTCGGCCGTCCGCTCGCCTCGCGCCAGGTCGTGCAGCACACGCTCGCGGAGATGGCGCGCGAGGTCGACGTCGCGCGCACGTACACCCGCGCAGTCGTGGCCGACTGGCTCGCCGGCGAGGACGTGCTCATGCGCGTGGCGATGGCCAAGAACACCGCGGTCGGCGCCTGCGACCGCGTGGTCGACGCGGCCGTGCAGCTGCACGGAGGCTTCGGCTACATGCGCGAGGCCGAGGTCGAGCGGCACTACCGCGACAGCCGCATCCTCGGCATCGGCGGCGGCACGACCGAGATCATGACCGAGATCGTCGCCCGCATCCTCGTGCCGCGCGCCTGATCGGCGTCAGATCCGCGGGACGTCGGCCGGGTCGAGCCGGTGCTGCACGCCGTCGACCGTCGCGAGCAGCGCGGCGTCGGCATCGATGCCGTCCACGATCCCCCGCTGCCCGGCGATGTCGACGAGGCGGCCGAGGGTGACGCACCGCAGGCGGTAGTCCGCGGCCAGGCGGGGGTCGTCGGCCAGCAGCTGGGCGATGCGCTCGTGCAGGGCGGCGACGTACGCCTCGACGATGGGCTCGACGTCGGGCTTGCCGCCCTCGGACCACACCGACGTCCAGCCCGTGGGCAGGGCGAGCGACGACCCCATGAGCGAGATGCGGGCGGCGACCGAGCCGCCCTCGACGCGGACCTCGGCCGTGCGGTAGGCGCCGCCCGATCCGCCGCACATCGCGCGCTGCACGGTCACGGCGTCGGGCCACGCGACCTCCGCCGGCACGCGGGCCACCGCGCGCAGGCCGTCGGCCAGCGCCAGCGAGGCCGCGAGCCCGAGCCAGGCCCGGGCGCGCGCAGGGACCCGGACCGGCACGACGACCATCAGGTCGGAGCCGACCACCTCGGCAGCAGCGGCGCCCACGGCCGGCGCATCGGATCGCACGGCGGTCATACCCCCGAGGGTATAGTCGCCGTGCGCGCGGCGGAACGGCTGTTCCGCCGTGCGGGCCGTCAGCCCGTCGCGGCGGTGTCGCCCTGCCAGGTCGGGAAGCCGAACAGGTTCGGGCGGCCTGGGTCCTGGATCCACACGTGCTGGTCCTCGCCGATCTCCTCGTCGATGGCGGTCTCCAGCTTGGCCAGGAGCGCCTCGACGGTCGCACGGTGCTCCTCGGCGTACGCGAGGTTGTGCTGCTCGTGGGGGTCGGACTCGCGGTCGAAGAGCACGACGTCGTTGTCGGCGAACAGCGCGTCGACGTCGCGCGGACGGTTGGGCTGGATCGGCGAGAAGTAGCGGCCGAACGTGTAGCGCTCGTCGGTCCACCCGCGCAGGAAGCCGCGCTTGCGCCAGTCGGGCCGCAGCTCGCCGGACATCATCTTCTGCGGGCCGTCCGGCGCGCCGAGGCCGTGCCAGTAGTCGTCGTCGAGCGAGGTGAGGTTCTCGACGGCGGTGAGCACGCCCTCGCGCACCTGCTGGCCGGAGATCGCCGGCATGAGCGAGCGGCCGTGCAGGCCGGGGTAGCGCTCGGCCCGCGCCGCGGCGTCGACGCCCGCGATGTCGAGCAGGGTCGGTGCGATGTCGACGGCCGAGGCCATCTCGTCGCTCGTGCCGCCGCCGACGAAGTCGGGATGGGCGATGACGAACGGCACGTGGAAGTTCTCGTCGTAGATCAGGTTGCCCTTCTGCCGCAGGCCGTGCGAGCCCGCCATCTCGCCGTGGTCGGAGGTGAAGACCACCACCGTGTCGTCGGCCTGGCCCGAGGCCATGAGCGCGTCGAGCACCAGGTCGATGCTGCGGTCCACGTCGCGCGTGCAGTTGAGGTAGAAGCTCATGCCGCGCCGCCAGGCCTCGGCGTCGACGACGGGGCCGAACATCGTGTCCATCGCCTTGGCGTACTCGCGGATCGCCGGCGCCGCACCCGAGAGGTCGTCGTCGACGCTCGCCGGCAGGTCGACGTCCCACGTCTTGGCGTAGAGGGGCGTGTCGACCGGCGGCTTCACGACCATCGCCTCGGCGAGGTTCGGCGGCGGTGCGACGACGCCGCGGCCGCCGTAGTCGTAGCTCATGATGTCGTGCGGGTTCACGAAGTTCACGGCCATGAACCACGGCTGGTCGGCCGCGACGACGGGCGCCTTGTTGCGCAGCCACGACACCGCCTGCCCGGCGATGACCGGGTCGACCTTGAGGCCGGCCCAGGCGCCGCCGTCGAGGTCGCCCCACGGGTTGAAGTCGGAGAACCCGTAGGGCTCGAGCGCATCGGTCGTCGGCGCGGTGTCGCCGGGGGCACGGTAGGCGCGCGAGAGGTGCCACTTTCCCTGGTACGCCGTGTAGTAGCCGGCGTCGCGCAGCATCGTGCCGATCGTGCCCAGGGTGGGGTCGAGCGGCCGGATGTAGGGCATGTTGTCGTTGTCGAAGATCTCGGTCACCGGCATGTGGCGGCCGGTGTAGATGACCGACCGCGATGAGCTGCACTGCGCCGACGCGACGTAGTAGCGCTCGAACGTGGTGCCGCGGCCCATGATCCGCTCGCGTCCGGGCAGCTCGAAGCCGGCCGGCCGCGGGAGCCGGTATCGCTCCTCGTCGGTCACGATCATGAGGATGTTCGGGCGGCGGCCCTGGCTCTGCGTCATGGCCCCCACCTTCTACGACGACGCTCCCTCTGTCATGCCGTTCGCCCGGCGCGCCGCGGTGCTGCAGAGCGGGAGGGCCCGGCCGCGAAGTGCGCGAAATCCACCGGATTCGGCCCGAGTCCGGTGGATTCCGCGCACTTCGCGTTCCTGGGTACACCGGGTCGCCCGGGTGGACACGGCGACGTGGTTGTTGGACGGGGCTGTCGCGAACACAGCGACGTGATCCGTGGGCGGGGGCAGGAGCCGTCGCAGGCTGGCGGCTTCGCCGCGGGGGCTCCTCCCGTTACCTTCTTCGTGCCGTCGGATCGAGTCTGGCGGTGTCGGCCTGAGCGTTCCGGTATGACTGCTCCTCCCTGT
>JBFWNE010000006.1:0-171524 GCA_050251215.1 Candidatus Nanopelagicales bacterium | reverse complement strand
GCACCTTCAGCCCCGACCGGATGCCCGACCAGAACACCCGCTCGAGCTCCCTCGGGAGCCTCGGACGCTTCCCCACAACAACCCCTCACGATCAGGGCGTTGCGTCACTTGCTGGAACCCAAGGCCCGTGAAGGGCGCTATCTGTCCTTAGCGGGTGAAAGCCGCCCAGCGGGAGGGGGTCAGGGGGTGAGGCGGGGGAGGACGTCGGTGCCGATCCAGCGGATCCAGGCGACGATGTCGGGCTCGTCCTCGGGCGGGCGCAGCACGACGGTCTGCACGCCGGCCTCGCCGTAGCGCAGCACGCCCTCGGCCACCTCGGCGGCCTCTCCCGCCAGGCCCTTCTCCGTCGCCGGGTCGCCCGACAGCTCGCCGACGTGCGCCGCGAACCGCTCGCGCGCATCGTCGCCGCGCACAGCCATGACCAGCTCCAGGATCTCCGGCAGCGGCACGGCCGCCGCCTCCGCACCGTGCGCGACCACCTCGACCGCCGCGCGCGTCTCCTCGGGGGAGAGCGAGTCGAGCTGCACCCCGGCGGAGATGCCGCCGAGCAGCTCGAGGGTGCGCGGACCCGTGCCGCCGGACAGCACCGGCACGAGCTGCAGCGGCGGCCAGTCGAGCGCCACCTCCTCGAGCGACACGTACCGCCCGGACGTCGTGACGGTCTCGCCGCGCAGCAGCCGGTCGAGGGCGTCGACGTACTCGCGCAGCAGCGTCAGCGGCGACTCGGCGCGGGCGCCGACCTGGCCCATCCACGGCTGCACGCCGTGGCCCACCGCGGGCCGGAACCGGCCGGGGAACATGCGCTCGATCGTCGCGACCTCCATGGCGAGCAGCGCGACGTTGCGCAGCGGCACGGGCAGGAGGCCGATGCCGACGCGGAGCCGCGCGGTCCAGGCCAGCGCGGCCGACGCGGCCGCGATGCCGCTCTCCTTGAAGCAGTCCTCCCACAGCCACAGCTCCGGTACGCCGGTCTCCTCGGCCGCGAGCGCCGCAGGGCGCAGCAGCTCAGGCGGGTACCAGGGCGGGAAGACGACGCCGAGCGTGGGGACCATGCCGCGAGCCTAGGAACCCACGGTCCGATCTGGATGCGAGAAGTCGCTCTATACCGCGAGATTCGGCATCCAGAGCGGGTCAGGGGCGGTCGTCGTGGGCGCTGTGCAGCGGGGCGGCGTGGGCGCCGACGGGCTCGGGGTCGGCGTACCGGCGGGGGGCGAGCCAGTCGTCGGCGCCGTCGAGCACGCCGCCCCCCGGGTCGTCCTCGTGCTCGGGCCGGCCGTCGGTGCGGATCGGGTCGTGCTCCGGGCGCAGGATGTCGCGCACGACCATCCCGGCGAACCACAGCGTGAAGCCGATGTGGGCGATGATCGCGGCGACGTACCAGCCCTCGGGCAGCGACTTGTTGTTGTCGGTGCCGTAGCCGAGCAGGAAGTACCAGATCGCGAGGAAGTAGAGGACCTCGCCGATCTGCCAGATGAGGACGTCGCGCCAGCGGGGGCGGGCCATCACGGCGAGCGGGATGAGCCACAGCACGTACTGCGGCGAGTAGACCTTGTTCGTGATGCAGAACGCTGCGACCACGAGGAACGCGAGCTGCGCGTAGCGCGGACGGCGCTGCGCGCCGACCGCGAGCCACGTGATCCCGAGGCACAGCACGACGAGCACGCCCATCGCGAGGTTGTTCACCATGCCCGACGGGATGGGATGGCCGGCCGCGAGGAAGATGTACCAGAGCGAGCCCCAGTCGGTGCCGCGGGTGCTGGAGAACGAGTAGAACTCGGCCCAGCCCTCGAAGTTGAGCACCATGATCGGCACGTTCACCACGGCCCACGCGCCGGCTGCGGACGCGGCGAGCGCGGCGTACTCCTTGAGCTTCCCGGCCCGAAGGCACAGCAGGAAGAGCGGGCCGAGCAGCAGCACGGGGTAGAACTTCGCGGCGATCGCGAGGCCGAGCAGCAGGCCGGACCACACCGGGCGCGAGCGCGACCACATGAGCATCGACACCGCGGTGAGCGCGACGGCGAGCATGTCCCAGTTGATGAGCAGGCAGAGGATCGTGCCGGGCGCGAGCGCCACCATCGCCGCGTCCCACGGACGCCGGCGCACGGTGAGCGCGGTGGCGATCACGGTGACCATGAGGCAGGCGAACAGCATGAGCGCGTTGACGTCGAAGAAGGCGACGGTGCGACCGCTGTCGAGGCCGCTCGACCCTGTCAGCCACGTGGCGAGCTGCATGAAGTAGCCCGTGAGCACGGGGTACTCCAGCGGTCGGTCGCCGAAGTTCTGGAGGTACGGGAAGAACCCGTCGGCGAAGCCGCGGGCCGCGAACAGCGGCGGGATGTCGCTGTAGCAGAGGCGGCTGTAGTTGCTGCCGCCGCCGAACGACTCGAGCCGGCACGGCAGCTTCTGCAGGTAGGCCAGGACGAAGGACGTCGTGGTCAGCAGCACCAGGACGCGCAGCGGCGTCCAGTAGCCGAGGAAGCCGCGGACCCGGCGTCCGAGGGGGCCGCCGATGCGCTCGACGGCCGAGGCCACGAGCGGGTCCTGCTCCGAGGGCAGGACCACGCCGCCGCTGCGCACCTCGTCGTCGTCGAGGACGGCGGTCGCAGCGGAGCGGGCGTCGTACGCCGGCTGCCCGAGCACCTCGGGTGCGCCGGGGCCGTCGGCCGCGGGATGCCCGGGGTCGGGGACGTCGTTCGAAGGCACGGTCGTCATCGTGCCCTACGACGTCGCGGGCGTCCCCACCCGTTCCCGGGAACCTCGATCTGGATGCCCCACAGTCACCCAGAGGGGACTCTCAGGCATCCAGAGCGGCTACGGCGAGGCCGCGGGCGTCGCGCCCGGCGACCCGCCGCCGCCGGCGGGCGAGCCCGTCGGCGTGGGGGTCGGGGTGTCCGACGGGGTCACGGTCGGCGTCGGGGTGTCCGACGGCGTCACGGTGGGGGTCGGGGTGTCCGACGGGGTCACGGTGGGCGTCGGGGTGTCCGACGGCGTGAGCGTCGGGCTCGGCGACTCGGTCGGGCTCTCGGTCGGGCTCGGGCTCGCGGTCGGCAGCTCGGCCGGCTCGGTGAACTGCTGCACCGGCGACCCCTCGAGCGCGCCCTTCATGAACGCCGTGAAGATCGCGGCCGGGAAGGATCCGCCGGTGACGGTCGACAGGCCCCCGACGCCGGACAGCGAGACCGGCAGTCCGTCCGGTCCGTCCTTGGTCAGCATCACGGCGGCCGCGAGGTCCGGGGTGTAGCCCGCGAACAGCGCCGACTTGTTCTCGTTCGTCGTTCCCGTCTTGCCGGCGACCGGCCGGCCGAGGCCGAGGGCGGTCCGGCCCGTGCCGTCGGTGACCACCTTGCGCAGCGCGTAGTTCACGACGTCCGCGGTGTTGGCGTCGAACCGCTGCTGAGGCGTCGGGTCGGCCACGATGAGGAGGCCGCCGTTGCCGCCACGAACCTCCTTGATGACCGTGTAGTCGACGTGCTGGCCGCGGGCGGCGAACGTCGCGTACGCGTCGGCGATCTCGATCACGTGCGGCGAGGCGACGCCGAGGGCCACCGAGCGCACGGGCTTCAGCGTGTCGGTGGTGATGCCCGCGCGGCGCGCGGCGTCGACGACCGCGTCGTACCCCGTCTCCTTGGAGACCGCGACGTAGACGGAGTTGACCGACTGCTCGGTGCCCTGCAGCAGGGTGATGTCGCCGTACGAGTTGTCGCCGTAGTTGTTGACGACGTACCCGTCGATGTCGACGGCGGTGTTGCCGTTCCAGACCGAGTCGAGCGAGATGCCCTTCTCGATCGCGGCGGCGAGGGCGAACGGCTTGAACGTGGAGCCCGCCTGCCCGATCGCCATCGTCGCGTTGTTGACCTGGTTGGTGAGGAAGTTGGCGCCGCCGTACATCGCGACGACCTCGCCGGTGCCGGGCCGGACCGCGGCCAGGCCGATGCGCAGGCCCTCGGTGCCGCTCTTGGGGCCCTGGGCGCGCACCGCCTCGACCGCCGCGCCCTGCGCCTTCTTGTCGAAGGTCGTGACGATGCGCAGACCGCCGCGGTTGAGCTCGTCCTCGGTGATGTCCTTGGTGGCGAGCTCGCGGACGACGGCGTCGAGCAGGTAGCCGTTGGTGCCCTGGAACTTGTTGGCGGGCTTGGGCTTGTTGAACTTCGGGAACTTCACCGCATCGGCCTGGGCCTGGGTGATCCAGCCCTTCTCGACCATGCCGCCGAGGACGTACTGGATCCGGCCCTTCAGGCGGGCGACGTTGTCCTTGTCGGCCGGGTCGTAGTTGCCCGGCGACCGGATGATCGAGGCCAGGGCCGCCGACTCGCCGAGGCTGAGGTCCTGCACGTCCTTGCCGAAGTACTGCTGGCTCGCGACCTGGATGCCGTACGCGCCGCGGCCGAAGTAGATGGTGTTGAGGTAGTCCTCGAGGATCTGGTCCTTGCTGACCGACGTCTCGAGCTTCACCGCGAGCAGCAGCTCCTGGGCCTTGCGCGAGAAGGAGCGCTCCTGGGTGAGGAACGCGTTCTTCGCGTACTGCTGGGTGATCGTCGAGCCGCCCTGCAGGCTGCCGCCGGACACGTTGTTCCAGACCGCGCGGCCGATGCCTGCGGGGGAGAAGCCGCCGTGCTCGTAGAACTCGCGGTCCTCCGCGGCGAGGACGGCGTGCTGGGTGTCGAGCGGCACCTCGGACAGCGGCACGGAGATGCGGTTGGCGTCGCCGATGCGGCCGAGCTCGGTGGTGCCGTCGTTCCAGTACACGATCGAGGTCTGGGCGGTGGCGACCTGGTTGGGCTCGGGCACCTCGGTGCGCCAGAGCAGGAAGAAGAACGTCCCGATGCCGGCCACGAAGCCGAGCAGCAGGACCGTGAGCACCTGCTTCCACGAGGGCAGCCAGCGACGAACGCCGCTCTTGCCGGCGCGCGGGTAGTCGATCCTCACGGGCTCATCCTCGGGGTTCGGCGCGTGCGCCGGGCGAACGGGCGGCACGGATATCGGTCACGCGGTGGTACCGGCCGGAGGTCCGCGGCGCTGCGGTGCGGCCGTGACGCCGCGCGCACGGGCCGCTGGGGACGCCGTGCGCACGGGTCGATGGTGCGACGTACGACGACGGTCCCAGGTTTCAGGCCCGAACCCGAAATCCCCGCCGTGTGTCCGTCGTCACCGCCCCCTGTGTTTCATATGAAGGCGACCTTCATCCACTAGAGCCGAACAATTCCGGCCATCACGCAAGGGCCTGTCCACAGGCGCGGATCAGTCGAGCAGGTCCGCGGGCTTGCGCAGGGGGCGGCGCGGCACGCCGTCGCCGAGCACGTACGACAGCGTCAGGTGGTTCCAGCCGCAGCCGGTGCAGACCTCGACGACGTACACGCGGAACGACCCGTGCTCGTACGCCATGACCGGCAGCTCGGGGGAGGACTTCACGCGGCCGGAGAACGGCCCGAGCTCGTCGCCGAACACGTAGGTCACGTGCACGAGCTCCTCGGTGCGGCAGAGCGGGCACGGCCGCTCGGTGGGCTCGCCGTGGTGCCGGGCGGCGCGCAGCAGGTAGGGGTCGGCGTCGGTGTGCTCATCGCGCAGCAGGGCGTCGCCGTCCTTGATCCGCTCGATGACGGTCCGGCGGGTCAGGCCGTGGTCGACGACGTGCCGCGGCCGCGCGGGATCGGCTACGTCCTCGGGCTCGGGCAGCGGCGCGGAGCGCGAGGGCTCGGCCGGACGCTCCCCGCGGATGCGGGTCGCGCGGTGCGAGGGCTGACGCGGTGCTGCCACCGGTCGAGGGTACGTCGCGTACGCCGCGCACGCCCGGCCCGCGTCGCCCGACCTGCGACGACGACGTCGCGCCCTCGTGATGGGACGGATTGTTCGGCTCTATTGGATGAAGGTCGCCTTCAAGCGGGACCAACGGCGGGTGACGAGCGGCACAACGGGCGGAGTTTGCGCGGGGGTCCGACGTCCCGTAGTGTCCGGCTCGATGTATCGAACCGATACATCGAGCGCATGCATCGACCGGAAGGAGGGCTCATGGCACCCCGCAACGCCAAGCGCAGCGGCATCCTCGAGCTCGCCGTCCTCGGTCTGCTGCACGAGTCGCCGATGCACGGCTACGAGCTGCGCAAGCGGCTCTCCGGCGTCCTCGGCACGTTCCACGCCATCTCGTACGGCTCGCTCTACCCGTGCCTCAAGGACCTCGTCGCCCGCGGGTGGCTGGTCGAGGACGGCGAGGGCGACGCCGCAGGACTCGGCGGCAAGCGCGGCCGGATCGTCTACCGGCTGACCGCGGAGGGCAAGGAGCACTTCCAGGCCCTGGTCTCCGAGGCCGGCCCCGACACGTGGGAGGACGACCGCTTCGGCGTCCGCCTCGCGTTCTTCGGCCGCACTGAGGCCTCGGTGCGGCTGCGCATCCTCGAGGGCCGGCGCAGCCGGCTCGAGGAGCGCCTCGACGCGCTGCGCTCGTCGCTGTCGCGCACCCGCGAGCGGCTCGACAGCTACACCCTCGAGCTGCAGCAGCACGGCCTCGAGAGCGTCGAGCGCGAAGTGCGCTGGCTCGACGAGCTCATCGCGAGCGAGCGCGACGGGGAATCGCGCTCGACCCAGCATCTGCAGGAAGCCGCTGCCCCGTCGGGGCAGGGGTCGAACACCACGTCCGGGGCCGGGAACTACCCGACCGCCCACGGTGAGTGAGAGAGGAATCCCGATGGGTTCGGTACGCGTAGCCATCGTCGGCGTCGGCAACTGCGCCGCGTCGCTGGTTCAGGGCGTCGAGTACTACAAGGACGCCGACCCGAAGGGCACTGTCCCGGGTCTCATGCACGTCCAGTTCGGCGACTACCACGTCAACGACATCGAGTGGGTGGCGGCGTTCGACGTCGACGGCAAGAAGGTCGGCCTCGACCTCGCCGACGCGATCGGCGCCAGCCAGAACAACACCATCAAGATCTGCGACGTCCCGCCGACCGGCGTGACCGTCGAGCGCGGCCACACGTACGACGGCCTCGGCAAGTACTACCGCGAGATGGTCACCGAGTCCGAGCTCGAGCCGGTCGACATCGTCGCCCGCCTCCGCGAGGTCCAGGCCGACGTCCTCGTCTGCTACCTGCCCGTCGGCTCCGAGGACGCCGCGCGCTTCTACGCGCAGTGCGCGATCGACGCGAAGGTCGCGTTCGTCAACGCCCTCCCCGTCTTCATCGCCGGCACCCCCGAGTGGGCGAAGAAGTTCGAGGACGCCGGCGTGCCGATCGTCGGCGACGACATCAAGAGCCAGGTCGGCGCGACCATCACGCACCGCGTGCTCGCGAAGCTGTTCGAGGACCGCGGCGTGACCGTGGACCGCACGTACCAGCTGAACGTCGGCGGCAACATGGACTTCATGAACATGCTCGAGCGCGAGCGCCTGGAGTCCAAGAAGATCTCCAAGACCCAGTCGGTGACCTCGCAGCTCAAGGACGAGATCGCGCCGCGCAACGTGCACATCGGCCCGTCCGACTACGTCGCCTGGCTCGACGACCGCAAGTGGGCGTTCGTGCGCCTCGAGGGCCGCAACTTCGGCGATATCCCGCTGTCGCTCGAGTACAAGCTCGAGGTGTGGGATTCCCCGAACTCCGCCGGCATCATCATCGACGCGATCCGCGCCGCGAAGATCGCCAAGGACCGCGGCATCGGCGGCCCGATCCTGTCGGCCTCGTCGTACTTCATGAAGTCGCCGCCGGTGCAGTACACCGACGAGCAGGCCAAGCAGGCGGTCGAGGACTTCATCGCCGGCACCGTCGAGCGCTGACCTCGGCGTACGCCCCGCACGTCCGCACGTCACGGAGGCCGGATCCCCTCGGGGGTCCGGCCTCCGTCGTACGCGAGGCTCTCGGGCGAACCCTCGTACGCCGCGGCGGTACGGCGTCGAGGCCCTGTGGACAACCGCGCCCGTGATTGCCGGGATTGTTCGGCTCTAGTGGATGAAGGTCGCCTTCATCCACTACACGGGGCACGGGTAGGTTCCGGCGCATGACGGATGCGGGTGGGGCGGCGGGTACGTCGCCGGAGTCCGCGTCCACGGCGTCCGGCACCCCGGGCGGCGGCACCCCGGGCGGCGGCGTCGGGCTGAGGGCGGTGCTCGGTGTCCGCGGGTTCCGGCTGCTGCTGGGCACACGGTTGTCGGGCCAGCTCGGCGACGGCCTCGTGCAGGCGAGCCTCGCGACGTTCGTGCTGTTCTCGCCCGAGCGCCAGCCCACGGCGGCCAAGGTCGCGCTGGCGTTCGCGATCCTGCTGCTGCCGTACTCCCTGATCGGTCCGTTCGTCGGGGTGTTCCTCGACCGGTGGCGCCGGCGGTCCGTCCTCGTCTACGCCAACCTCGTCCGCTCGGTCCTCATCGTCGGGCTCGCCGCCGTGGTCGCCTCCGGCCGCGACGACGCCGTCCTCGCGATCAGCGTGCTGATCGCGCTCGGCGTCAACCGCTTCATCCTCGCCGCACTGTCGGCCGGGCTCCCGCACGTCGTGCAGGACCGCTACCTCGTCACCGGCAACGCCATCGCCCCGACGGCCGGAACGATCGCGTCGGTGGCCGGCGGCCTGCTCGGCGTCGCGATCCGCGACCTCTCCGGCGGTGGCGACCGCGGCTCGGTCGTCGTGCTGGCCTGCGCCATCGCGGCGTACCTCGTCGGCTCCACCGTCGCGAGCCGCCTCGCGCCCGACCAGCTCGGGCCGGACGAGGGCACCGAGGCCGAGACGTTCCGCGGGGTGGCGCGCGGCATGGTCGACGGCGTCCGGCACCTGAACGAGCGCCGCCCGGCAGCGCGCGCGATCGGGTTCGTGATGATCCACCGCGTGGTCTTCGGCATCGCCGTCGCGCTCACGGTGCTGCAGTGCCGGGGCACGCTCTTCCCGGACGACAGCGAGAAGGCGATCCTCGCCCTCACCCTCGCCACGGGGGCCGCGGGCGCCGGCGCGTTCGTCGGCGCGGTCATCACGCCGCGCCTCTCGCGCGTGATCGGCACCGTGCGCTGGCAGGCCCTCGCCTTCACCAGCGGCGCCATCGTCGGCGCGATCGGCCTCGCGCTCGCCTCGCTGCCGGGCGTGATGCTCGGCGGCCTCGCGATCGGTTTCGCCGGCCAATGCGTCAAGGTCTGCGCCGACACGATCGTTCAGGAGGACGTCGAGGACGACCACCGCGGCCGCGTGTTCGCGCTGTACGACGTCGGCGTCAACGTCGCGATCGTCGTGGGTCTCACGGCCGCGGCCTTCGCGGCCCCGACCTCCGGGGTGTCGATCATGGTCTGCGCGTGGATCGCGGCCCTCGCCGTCGTCGGGTCCTGGTGGGCGCTCACCGCCGAGCGGCGCGACCCCGCCCGCTCCTACGCCGCCGTGCCCGACGCCCTGTCCGACGGCGACTGACCGCCCGCTCCCGGACTCGAGTAACTCGAGTTGCGGCGCGAACTGCCCGCCGATCCGGTCCCTAACTCGAGTTACTCGCGGAACCGACCGGAGGCGGGCCACGGATCGTGATGCGATCGGTGCGGGGAGTACTCGGGACGGCGTACCGAAGGGAGGCCTAGGCTCCGGGCGTCGGACGATGCACGGAGGGGACCGCCATGTCTGAGGACGTCGACGCGCTCAAGGCTCAGCTGGCCGCGCTCGAGGCCGAGAACGCCGCGCTCGCGAACGCGAAGCGCCGCCGCTTCGACGGCCGGTCCTTCGGGGCGTGGGTGATCCTGGTCGTGGCCGCGCTGCTGCTTCCGATCGCGCTCACGGCGTTCTGGGCCCAGCGCACGCTCACCGACACCGAGCGCTACATCGCGACGGTCTCGCCGCTCGCGAACGACCCCACGATCCAGCAGGCGGTCGGCGACACGGTGAGCGCCGCCCTCATCAAGCAGCTCGACGCCCAGGCGCGCGTCACCGACCTGCTCGCCGACAATCCGCGCCTGCAGCCGCTCGCCGGCCCCATCGCCGCGGGCGTCAATTCCCTGGTCGAGCGCACGGTCGGCGAGGTGCTCGCGTCCGACCAGTTCGCCCAGGTCTGGGTCGCCATCAACCAGAAGGCGCAGCAGGCTCTCGTCACGGCCCTTGACGGCAGGACCGACGGCGCGGTGACGCTCGTCGACGGCAAGCTCGTGCTCGACACCGGCGACCTCATCGAGCTGGTGAAGCAGCGCCTGGTCGACCGCGGCCTCTCGTTCGCCGCGAACATCCCCGTGCCGCCGGTCGCCGACCGCACGATCGTGCTCCTCGACTCGCCCGAGCTCGCCCGCGCGCAGTTCTTCTGGTCGATCGGCCAGCCCGTCGCGCAGTGGCTGATCTACGTCGTGCTGCTCCTGTTCGTGGGCGCGATCCTCCTGTCGCGCAACAAGCCGAAGATGACCATCGCGGTCGGCATCTCGATGGTGATCGGCGCGCTCGTGATCCGCCTGGCTCTCACCCTCGGGCAGAACCAGATCTCGTACGCCCTGCAGGACACGCCGTTCGCCCTCGCCGAGCGCGCGTTCTTCAGCATCCTCACGGTGTTCCTCGTCGACGGCGGCCGCGCGCTGTTCGTCCTCGGCGTGATCCTCATCGTCGTCGGCTGGTTCCTCTCGGGCACCCGGGCGGCCGTGGCTGCCCGTGCCTCCATCTCCGGCGTACTGACCGGCGCCGGCGGCAGGGCGGCGTCCGGACCGTTGGCATCGGTCGGCCGCGCAGTGGCGCGCAGCGTCGGCGTCTGGCGCACGCTCGTCGTCGCGATCGCGGTCGGGTCCGTGCTGCTCGCCGATCAGATCACCGGGTCGCTCCTTCTCTGGACTCTGCTGTTCACGATCATCGCCCTCGTCGTCGTGGAGTTCCTCGCCGCGGCGGGCCGGGCCAGCGCCGCGCAGGAGGACGCGCCGGCCGAGGCCGTCACCACGGGCTGAGCCATGGCGGGCAAGGTCTCGGGGGCGGTGGCCGCGGGCCGGGAGCGCGCGGCGCCCCTGGTCGCCTGGGCCGACGGCACGCTGCCGGGGCGGCTGTGGCGGCGGCTGCTCGAGATGGAGTTCGTGGAGCGGTCGATCGCCCTGGCGGCCAAGGCTTTCGTGTCGCTGCTGCCGCTGCTGATCGTCGTCGCGGCATTCGTGCCGGACGTGCTCCGCCGGGGCCTGATCGACTCCCTCGCCTAGCGGTTCGGCCTGTCGGGCGAGGCGCTGGAGTACGTGCAAGGGGCGTTCGCGACGCCGGAGGCGATCCGCGCGTCGACCAGCATCCTCGGCCTGCTGCTGACGCTGCTGTTCGCGGTCTCGTTCACCACGGCCACACAACGCGTTTTTCTGCGCGCGTGGCGGCGCCCC
The DNA here is from genome assembly GCA_050251215.1 of Candidatus Nanopelagicales bacterium. Lineage (GTDB taxonomy): Bacteria > Actinomycetota > Actinomycetes > S36-B12 > CAIYMF01 > Longivirga. The sequence continues at coordinate 160,254 of JBFWNE010000006.1, read as the reverse complement.
GCGCAGGGCGCGCTGCGCGACAAGTCGCGCGGCACCGTCTGGCTCGCCGGGTCGGTCGCGTTCCTCACCACGGTGGGCTCGGTCGCCAAGCTGATCTCCGGCCTCCCGGGCACGGTGGCCACCGTGCTGCTGGGCGTCGTCGGATCCACCCTCCTGTGGTGGTGGACGGCGCGTACGTTCCTGCGCGGCGACGTCCGCTGGCGCCCGCTCCTGCCGACCGCGCTGCTGCTCGGCGTGGGCGCATCGGCGTACGCCGGCGCCGCCGCGATCTGGATGCCCCGGGTGCTCGAGGGCAACGTCGAGCAGTTCGGCTTCGTCGGCGTGGGCATGTCGTTCGTGACGTGGTTCGTCGGGTTCGGCTTCCTCCTGGTCGCCGCAGCCGCCCTGGGCCCGTGCCTCGCCGAGGGCGTGGACCCGGTGGCGCGCTGGCTGCGCGGCCCGGACGACGACGTCCTCGAGCCCGGCGCTCCACCGGCGCTGCCCGGCCCGGCCGTCGCGCCGAGCCTGCTGGACTTCCTGCACCGCTCCGAGCGCGACGGCGCCGACCTCTGACGCCGTCGCTGAATCTGCCCCCGGTTCTGTCGCTTCTTCACGACCAATCCGCCGCAGTCACGACCAGATCGGGGGCAAATCGCCGTGACGGCTCAGCGGGTGGGCCACCAGGCGAGGAGCGCCGCCTCGGCGTCCTCCTCGCTCATCGGGCCGCGGTCGAGGCGCAGCTCGAGCAGCCAGCGGTAGGCCTCGCCGACCTCGCGCCCCGGCGCCAGGCCGAGCACCTCCATGATCCGGTTGCCGTCCAAGGCCGGGCGGATCGCGGCGAGCTCCTCCTCCTCCGATAGCCGCGCGATCCGTGCCTCGAGGTCGTCGTACGTCGCTGCCAGCGCCGCGGCCTTGCGTCGGTTGCGCGTCGTGCAGTCCGCACGCGTCAGCTTGTGCAGCCGGGCGAGCTGGTCGCCGGCGTCGCGGACGTACCGGCGTACGGCGGAGTCGGTCCACTCGCCGTCGCCGTACCCGTGGAAGCGCAGGTGCAGCGCGACGAGCTCGGTGACGTCGGCGATGTCGACGGAGGAGAACCGCAGGGTCTCCATACGCTTCTTGGTGATGCGGGCGCCGACGACCTCGTGGTGGTGGAACGAGACGCGGCCGTCGCCCTCGAAGCGGCGGGTCTTGGGCTTGCCGACGTCGTGCATGAGTGCGGCGAAGCGCAGCACGAAGTCGGGACCGGTAACGGGCTCGTGCGTGGTCTCGAGCTCGATCGCCTGCTCGAGCACGATGAGCGTGTGGTCGTAGACGTCCTTGTGGCGGTGGTGCTCGTCGACCTCGAGCTTGAGCGCCGGCAGCTCGGGCAGCACGAGCTGCGCGAGGCCGGTGTCGACCATGAGCGTCAGGCCGGCGCGCGGGTGCGCCCCCAGCACCAGCTTCACGAGCTCGTCGCGCACCCGCTCCGCCGAGACGATGGCGAGCCGCCCGCACATCGCGGTCATCGCGGCCACGACCTCGGGCGCGACGTCGAAGCCGAGGGAGGAGGCGAACCGCGCCGCCCGCATCATGCGAAGCGGGTCGTCGCTGAACGAGTCCTCGGGCGTGCCCGGCGTGCGCAGGACGCCGGCCCGAAGGTCGGCCACGCCGTCGTGCAGGTCGACGAGCTCCCACTGCGGCAGCCGCACCGCGAGGGCGTTGACCGTGAAGTCGCGGCGCACGAGGTCGTCCGCGAGGGACTCGCCGTACGACACCGAGGGCTTGCGCGACTCCCGGTCGTAGGCCTCGGCCCGGTACGTCGTGATCTCCAGCTTGTGGTCGCCCTTGCGCACGCCGACCGTGCCGAACGCGATGCCGACGTCCCAGGTGGCGTCGGCCCACCCCTCCACGATCTGCAGCACCCGCTCGGGCCGGGCGTCGGTCGTGAGGTCGAGGTCCGCCACGACACGCCCGAGCAGCGCGTCGCGCACCGGGCCGCCGACGAGGGCCAGCTCGTGCCCGGCGGCCTCGAACAGCCGGCCCAGCTCGTCCACGAGCGCGCCCTCGGAGCGCAGCAGCGCGAGGGCCTCGACGGGCTCGAGCACGGTGGGGCCTTCCAGCGGGGACGACGGATTCCAGGGCCCCCGGCCCGGCAGGCGCGGTCCGGTGGGCACGACGCCACAGCCTAGGCGAGGCGCCCGCGCGGTTATCCTCGCCGTATGTCCGGAACCCCCCGACCCGCGCCTCCCGCGGGCGGGCGGCCGGCCCCCCGACCTGCACCGCCGCGGCTCGCCCGCGTAGAGGAGACCAGCGCCGGCGGCCTGGTCGTCGACCGCCGAGGCCCGGTCGCCCGAGCCGCGCTGATCGCCCGCCACGACCGTCGCGGCCGGCTCGTCTGGTCGCTGCCCAAGGGCCACGTCGAGGAGGGCGAGACGCCCGAGGACGCCGCCGTCCGCGAGGTGGAGGAGGAGACGGGCATCCAGGGCAGCGTGCTCGCGCCGCTCGGGGTGATCGACTTCTGGTTCGTGGCCGAGCAGCGCCGGGTGCACAAGACGGTGCACCACTACCTGCTCGACGCCACGGGAGGCGAGCTGTCCGACGCCGACATCGAGGTGGTCGAGGTCGCCTGGGTGCCCCTGGACGACGTGCCCGCGCAGCTCGCGTACGCCGACGAGCGCCGCCTGGTGGCCAAGGCGCAGGCGCTGCTCGACGGCGGCGAGGCCGGCGAGCCGGACGCCTCCGCATGACGCGGGCCGCCCGCCGCCGCCTCGGTGCGGGCCTCGCGCTCGCGGCCGCCGCCGCCCTCCTGGTCGGGATCGCGCCGGCAGGGCAGGCCGCCTCGCCCACCCCCACGCCGGGGCCGACGGCCTCCCCGCTGGGCGAGCTGGCGGTGCACATCACCGGACAGGCGCCGCTGGTGCCGGCGCCGGGCGAGACCCTCCGGATCAGCGGGTACGTCGAGAACACCACCTCCACGACCGTCACCGACGTCGCCGTGCGCCTGCGGCTCTCCCCGACTCCCGTGCGCAGCCGCGCGGAGATCGACTCGATCCTCGCGGGCGACGCCGGACGCACGGGCGTCGCCGTCAACAGCACGTTCACGCCTCTGGCCACCGCGCTCGCGCCGGGCCTGCGCACCCGTTTCTCGCTCCGGGTGCCGCTGGACGGGCTGAACCTGTCGACCGACAAGGCCGAGGTGCTCGTCGTGGGTGTCGAGTCGCTGGCCGACGTCCCCGAGGACGGCGTGCTGGTCCGGCAGACCGGTTTCACCCGCACGTTCCTCCCGTGGTTCCCCGACCCGAACCTGGTCGACCCCACCCGGGTGACGATGCTCTTCCCGCTCTCGACCTCCCCGTCACGGACCGGGTCGGGGGTGTTCCTCGACGACCACCTCGGCAAGGAGGTGGCGCCCGCGGGGCGCCTGTCGCGGCTGCTCGACGCCGCGGCCGAGGCGCCCGAGGCGGTCGCGTGGGTGGTCGACCCCGCGCTGCTGGAGTCGCTGCGCGACATGGGCGACGGCTACGAGGTGCGCGCGCCGGACGGCGCCCTCGCGGCCGGCGAGCACGCGGGCGACGCCCGCGCGTGGCTCGCGCGGCTGACGAGCCTCGTGGCGGGCGGCCGCGTGACGGCATCGGCGTACGCGCTGCCGGACGTCGTGGCCCTGCACCGGGCAGGGCTCGACCTCGACATCGCCCTCGCCACGACCACCGCGAGCGACCTGCCCGAGGAGGTGCTGGGCGTGCCGGTCGACCAGGGCCTCGCCTGGCCGATCGGCGCGCTCGCCGACGACGGCACGCTCGACGCCCTGCGCGCGGCGGGAGCCCGGGCGGTCGTGCTGTCGGCAGCCTCGTTCCCGCCCGACCCGGCGGTGACCTACACCCCGAGCGGCTCGATCGACCTCGCCGCCGGCGGCTCGCCGCTGCGGGCCGTGCTGGCCGATCCGGAGGTGTCGCGCCTGGCCGCCTCGCCACGCAGCACGCCCGACCCGGCCCTCGTCGACGCCGTGGTCCGCAGGCAGACGGCCATCGCGACGATCGCGATGACCACCCTGGAGCTCCCCACCACGGCTCGCTCGCTGATCGTGGCGCCCGACCTGTGGTGGCGCGTCGACTCCACCACCACGCGCGACCTCGTGGCCACCCTCGACAGCCCGTGGTCGACCCCGCAGTCGCTCGGCGCGCTGCTGGCCACGCCCGCCAGCGAGGTGCCGCGCGCGCGGGCGGACTACCCCGCCGCGGCGCAGGCCGCCGAGCTGACGCCCGGGTACCTCGCCGACGTGCGGGCCGCGCGGGAGGACCTCGCGGCGCTGCGCTCGGTGGCGCCGGACGACGGCACCACGGCCACCACCGGCCTCGAGACGGCCCTGACGCGCACGGAGTCCGGCGCCTGGCGGCGCGACCGCCTCGGCGGTCGGGAGCTGCTCGAGACGGTCACCACGACGATCGACGAGCAGACCTCCGCCGTGACCGTGCTCTCCCGAGCTCCTGTCACGCTCCCCGGCGAGACCGGGGTGATCCCGGTGACCGTCGCCAACGATCTCGACCGGCCGGCCCGGGTCGGGCTGCGCCTCGTCGGGACGCCGAGCGTGCGGTTCGAGGCGGACGACGTCGAACCCGTGACGATCGCGCCCGGGCAGAAGCAGACGTTCGAGGTCACCGCCACGGTGCGGGGCACCGGCCCGGTGCCTGTCCAGATCTCGCTGCTCAGCCCCGACGGCGAGGTGTTCGGACGGCCCGCCACCACCGAGGTGCGCTCGGCCGCCTACGCCCGCGCGGCGCAGGGCGTGGTGCTCGGCCTGTTCGGCATCCTCGTGCTGCTGCTCGGCGCCAACGCCGTACGCCGGATCCGCACCTCGCGCGCGGCTCAGGCCGGCGCGGACGATGCGGGAGGTGCGGAGTGAGCGAGGACCGCGCCCGCGACGAGCTCAGCACCGAGGAGCTCGCCGACGAGCTCGCGGCGGAGGCGGCGGCCAACGACCCGGTCGCGCTGTCCGGCGCCGGCCAGGCGGGTGCCGGCGCGAGCGTGATGCGCTCCAGCCTGCTCATGGGCACCGGCACCGTGCTCTCGCGCCTCGGCGGCGTGCTGCGCGGGATCGCGCTCGCGGCCGCGCTCGGCGCCGGCGTGGTGGCCGACGCGTTCACCCTCGGCAACACGCTGCCGAACGTCGTCTACATCCTCATCATCGGCGGCGCGCTCAACGCGGTGTTCATCCCGCAGCTCGTGCGGCACATGAAGGACGACGACGACGGCGGCGACGGGTACGCCGACCGCCTCATCACCGTGGTGGGCGTCGCGCTCCTGGCCGTGTCGGTGCTGGCCGTGATCGTCGCCCCGCTGCTCGTCGGGCTGTATGCGACGTCGAAGTACACCCAGCAGCAGTTCGACCTCGCCGTGGCGTTCGCGCGGTTCTGCCTGCCGCAGATCTTCTTCTACGGCGTCTACACGATGCTGTCGCAGGTGCTGAACAGCCGCGGGCGGTTCGGCGCCCCGATGTTCGCGCCGCTGGTCAACAACGCGATCGCGATCGCGACGTTCGTGCTCTTCATCGTCGTGGCCGGCCCCGCCGCGGGCGCCGACGGCGTGCTGGAGCCGTCGCAGGTGACGCTGCTCGGCGTGGGCACCACGCTCGGCGTGGCGGCCCAGGCACTGGTGCTGGTGCCGATCCTGATGCGCAGCGGCTACCGCTACCGCGCGCGGTTCGACTGGAAGGGCGTCGGCCTGCGCACGGCCGGCGGCCTGGCCGCATGGACCGTGGCGCTCGTGCTGGTGAACCAGCTCGCGTACGCCGTGATCGTGCGCCTGGCGACCAGCGTCAACGCCCTGTCGCAGGATTCCGGCGAGACGCCGGCGGGTCTCACGGCGTACACGAACGCCCACCTCATGTTCATCCTGCCGCACTCGGTGATCACGGTGTCGCTCGTGGCGGCGCTGCTGCCACGCATGAGCCGGGCGGCGCACGACGGCCGCCGCGAGGACCTCGCGGCCGACGTCAGCGGCGGCATGCGGTCGGCCTCCTCGCTCATCATCCCGGCGTCCGTGGCGATGATCGTGCTCGGCACCCAGGCCGGCGTGCTGCTGTTCAACTACGGCCAGACCTCCACGCAGTCGGCGCAGATCACCGGCACGCTCGCGGCGGTGTTCGCGCTCGGCCTGCTGCCGTTCACGCTCTACTACGTGATCCAGCGCGCGTTCTACGCGCTCGAGCGCACCCGCACCGCGTTCTGGCTGACGGTGGTGCTCAACGCCTTCAACCTGGCCATCGCCGTACCCCTGTTCCTCGCCGTGCAGGCCCAGCGCCCGAGCCCGACCAACCTCGGCCTGCTGGCCCTCGGCTACGTCGCTGCCTACTGGCTCACGCTGGTCGTGGCCTGGGTCGTGCTGTCGCGGGCGACCGGCGGCCTGCGCACGCGGGCCACTCTGCTCGCCATCTCGCGGATGGCCGCAGCGGGCCTGGTGATGCTGCTGACGATGGGCGGCACGCTCTGGCTGATCGCGGGGCGCGTGCCGGGCAGTCCGAAGGTGGCGGCCGTCCTCATCATCGTCGTGGTGGGCGCGGTGGGCGGCCTGGTCTACCTGGCCGCGGCCCGGGTGCTGCGGATCTCCGAGGTCACCGACGTGCTCGCGGTCCTGCGTCGACGCCTGCCCGGCCGCTGAGGCGGCCCGCGCTCGCTAGGCCCGCACGGACGCACCCGGACGGAGCAGCGACGGCGTCACATGCGTCCCAGCGGGCCCTCGGGATGGGCCGCGGGGGTGAACCCGGCGTGGCGCGGACCACGCCGCGGCTCAAGACACCCTCTCGATGGACCGACGACAACTCGGTGGGACCCCTCTTCTCGCTCGCGGCACCGTGCTCGGACACCCCGCACGGTCCGACCGGCGACGCCGGGTTCATCGTGGTGAGCTCCCTCGCCAAGATCACCCTGGCGGTCGCCGTGATCGGCACGGCCGGGTACGACGCGATCTCCATGACGTCCACGCACCTCTCGGTGCAGGACCACGCCCAGACGGCCGCGGCCCTCGGCTACGACGCGCTGGTCAACTCCCGGTCGGAGAAGGCGGCGTACAAGGCCGTCCTCGCCTACGTCCGCGACCAGGGCGACACGCTCGTACCGGGGTCGTTCTCCATCGGCAAGGACCGCACGGTGACGGTCTCGCTCCAGGGCGAGGCCCGCACCATCGCGGCCAGCCACATCCCGGCAGTGAAGAACTACGTCGTCGCCACGGGCACCGGCTCCGCCGGCGACCCGATCCGGTAGGGGGCGGCGAGCACGGTGGGCACGCGCGGGAACGCTCGAGGCAGGACCGCGGCGACGGCGATCACGTCGGTCGTCGCCGCCCTCGCCACGGCGTTCCTCGTGGGCATCCCAGCCGGCGTCGCCAACGCCGACCCCGACCTGAACCAGGCGCGCGCATCGGCCGACGCCCTGCGGGACAAGGTCGACCGGCTGCACGCCGCCGCGGAGGCCGCCGCCGAGGACTACGGCGACGCCAACGACGAGCTCGACCAGGTCGTCGCGAAGCTCATCTCCGCCGACGAGAGCCTCGACGAGGCCAACCAGGACGCCCGTGCTGCCGACGGCCGCACCGCTGACGCCGCGCGCCAGATGTACATGTCCGGAGGGCCGAGCGCGCTGTACGCCAGCGTGCTCGGCGGCGAGGACATCGGCGACGTGCTCGACCGCATCGCCTCGGTCGACTCGGTCGTGCGCGGCTCGATCGTGGCCGGCAGCGACGCCCGCGAGCGTGCCGCCGCCGCGAAGCTCACGACGCAGGACCTCGCGCTGCTCACCGCCCAGCGGCGGGCGCTCGAGGACCGCAAGGTCGCCGCGGCGGAGAAGGCCGCGGCGTACCTCAGCGAGGCCGACGCCGCGCTGGCCGAGGCCGACGCCCTCGTACGCCGGCTCGTCGAGGAGGAGCGCGCCCGCGCGGAGGCCGCCGCCGAGGCACGCGCACGGGCTGCCGCGCTCGACGCCCCCTGGACCACCAACCCCGTGCCCGCCGACTCGTACGCCGCGCTGGACCGCGCGATCGCCGAGGCCTCCGCCGACCCGGCCACGCCGTACGCCGCCGCGGCCCTGACCGATGCCAAGCGCTGGCTCGGTACGCCGTACTCCGCGGGCGGCGGCGGCCGCAACGGCCCGGGCATCGGCTGGTGCTCCTCGCTCGCGCCCGACGACGGCCGCACCGACGACGGCAACTGCCTCGCGGAGAGCACGGTCGGCTTCGACTGCTCGTCGTTCGTGCTCCGGGCCTACAGCCAGGCGGGCGTGAACCTGCCGCGCACGTCGCGCCAGCAGTGGCACGCGGGCACGCCGGTGGCGCTCAAGGACCTCAAGCCCGGCGACCTGCTGTTCTGGGCCTACAACACGGGCAACCCGTCGTCGATCCACCACGTGGCGATCTACCTCGGCCACGGCCTCATGGTGCACTCGCCGCACACCGGCGACCACGTGCGCGTGGCGTCGGTGTACCTCAACGGCTACATCGGCGCCGTCCGCCCGTCCTGATCGGCGCATCCCGATCCGGTTGCGGCACCGGTCCTGACAGCCTTCGCGACCTGCCTCGGCTTAGGCTCGGATCATGAGCGGGACCAGGGGAGGCGGGCGCGGCGCCCGTGGGACGCGTCCTGGCCCCACCGTGCTCGCGCCCGACGTCGTCGTGCTGGGCCGCTACCGCCTCGTGGACCGCGTCGCCGACACCGGCAGCACGTCGCTGTGGCGGGGCGTGGACGACCGGCTCCGGCGGCCCGTCGCCGTGCGGTTCATGGCCCTCGACGACGCCCTGGCCGACGACCTCAAGGCCGCCGCCGCTCGCGCCTCGCACGTGACCGACCGCCGCGCGGTCGCCGTGCTCGATATCGACGCCGACCTCGTCACCGAGAAGCTCGTGATCGTGACCGAGTGGCTCGCGGGCACGGCGCTCGGCGACCTCATCTCCTCCCGCGGCGGGGAGCCCATGCCGGCGCGGCAGTCGGCGCTGCTCAGCCTCGAGGTGGCCAAGTTCCTCGCAGCCGCCGACGAGGAAGGCGTGCCGCACGGCCGGATCCGGCCGAACGCCGTGATCGTGACCGACACCGGCGAGGTGCGGGTGCGCGGCCTCGGCGTCGACAGCGTGCTGTACGGCGTCGACCCCGGGTCGGACCCCGTCGCCGCCGACGTGCACGGCGCCGGCGCGATCCTCTACGCGTGCCTCACCGGCAGGTGGCCGGGGGCCGATGACGTCGACGGCCTGGCCGCCGTGCCCTCGGTCGACCGCGGGCGCGTCCCCTGGCCGAGCCGTGTCGTGGTCGACGTGCCGCGCGAGCTCGACGAGGTGTGCGCCCGCTCGCTGCAGACCACGCAGCAGCCCAAGGGCCGCGGCCTGTACGCCACGCCCGCCGAGACGGTCGCCGGGATCAACGCCTACCTCAACCCGCAGCTCGCCCCGATCACCGCCCGCGGCCACGAGCCGTGGCGGCCCTGGCTGCGCCTCGGCACGGTGCTGTTCTTCACCCTCGCGGCCGTCGGCCTCGGCGGGCTCGGCGTCGCCCTGCTCACCGGGCTCGGCAGCCCATCGGTGAACGCGCCGCGCGCCTCCGGCCCGACCGCACCGACGTCCCCGACCGCCGCGCCGACCGTCTCGGGCACGCCCGTGCCGGAGGGTACGCGGGTGATCCCGATCGTGTCGGTTCGGGACTTCGACCCGTACGGCGACACCCGCGAGGAGAACCCGCAGCTCGCGCCGCTCGCGATCGACGGCGACCCGGCCACCGCCTGGACCACCGTGCGCTACCGCACGCCCGAGCTCTCGGGGAAGCCCGGCGTGGGGCTGCTGCTCGACCTCGGCGCGCCGCGGCCGGTGCGCGCGGTCGACCTTCGGCTCGTGGGCAACGGCACCGACCTGTCGATCCGCGCCACCGACGACCCGACCAAGGCGCCGGAGGATTTCCGCTCGATGGCCGAGGTCACCGGGGCCAGCAACGCCATCACCCTGCGGGTGCCCACACCCGTCACCACCCGGTACGTGCTCATCTGGCTCACCACCATCCCGCCCGTCAACGGCAGCTACCAGGGCGGCGTCGCCGAGGTCCGCGTCCTCGGCTGACCCGCCGTACCCCTCTCTCACGTACGCGAGTTACTGCCCAAAGGCACGTTGAAGCAGGTCCTTCAGCGTGCTTTTGGGCAGTAACTCGAGGACCAGGACGCTCAGGCGGGGGCGGTACGGCGACGGCGGCGGGTCCACCAGCGCCAGAGCAGCACACCGCCGACCACGAGCAGCACGGCCATGAGCACGGGCGCCAGGACCGCGAGCACGCTGACCACGAGCGACACGGCGTCCTCGACGGCGCTGACGACGGGGTTGCCCACGCCGGCGGTCGACACGGTGACGGCCGGGCGTACGGCGGCCTTGGTCGCATGCACGCCGCCCGACACCAGCAGGCCGGCCACCACGCCCACCCACGGCGGCAGGTCGGTGAGCAGCCCGATCGACCCGGCGAACAGCACCGCGCCCGCCGCCGGGCGCACCACGGTCTGGATCACGTCGTTGATCGAGTCGACGCCGGCCACCTTGTCGGCCAGCACCTCGACCGCCAGCAGCACGCCGAGCACGATGAGCGCCGGGGTCGAGGAGAGGCTGTCGTACGGCGCGGTCAGGTCGAGCACGCCGAACCGGCCCAGCAGGCCGACGACGAGCAGCGGCACGTACGCGTTGAGCCCGGCGGCGGTCGCGAGGCCGAGGCCCGTGAGCACGGCGGTGGTGGCATCCACGTGTCGAGGGTAGGGCGCGACCCCTCCGCGGATACGCTCGCAGGCGATGACCGACGATCTGTCGACCTCAGCGCCCGGGCTCGACGACCGGGCGCTCGTCGCCGCGCACGTCGCCGGCGACCCCGACGCGTTCGGCGAGCTCGTCCGTCGGCACCGCGACCGCCTGTGGGCGGTGGCCCTGCGTACGACGTCCGACCCCGAGGAGGCGGCGGACGCCCTGCAGGACGCGTTCATCTCGGCGTACCGCAACGCCGCGTCGTACCGGGGCGAGGCCGCGGTCACCACGTGGCTGCACCGGGTCGTGGTCAACGCGTGCCTCGACCGGATGCGCCGCCGCAAGGCCCGCCCGACCGTGCACATCCCGGACGACGAGCCCGACACCGGCGCCCGGGCGGTCCCCGATCCGCGCGACGACATGGACCGGCTCGAGCTCCGGATGGAGATCGACAAGGCCCTGCGGGCGCTCCCGGTCGACCAGCGCAGCGCGATCGTGCTCGTCGACGTCGAGGGCCTCTCGGTCTCCGAGGCCGCCGAGGTGCTCGGGGTGCCCGAGGGCACGGTCAAGAGCCGGTGCTCCCGCGGCCGGGCCAAGCTGGCCGTGGCCCTGGCCGGGCTGCGCGACCCCGAGGCGGGGATCACGTCGGACGGCGGACGGAACCCGTCCGGGGCGGGCGGCGTCCCATCCTCGCCAGACCCTTCCCCCGACCGCCCTGGCGCAGGCCCGCCCGGCCCGCCCCGACCCTCCCCGGAGGTGACGCCGTGACCGACGGTCCCGACGACATCCTGCGCGGGCTGATCGAGGGCGACTCCGAAGGTCCCGAGGCGACCCCGGAGCAGGAGGCCTTCGTCTCCGGCCTGCTGGGCTCGCTGCGCCGCGACGACCCGCCCATGCCGGACGACGTGATCCGCAGGCTCGACGCCGTGCTGGCCGAGGAGCGGCGTACTGGCTCGCCCGTGCTCCGTGTGATCCCCGGTGGCGGCTCCGACCCGGACGGCGTGCCGGCCTCGCTGCCGGACAACGTGAGCGTGCTGCCGACCGCGGCCCAGCGCCGCGGCCCCTCGATGCGGTCGTTCCGCGTGCTCGGCGGCCTCGCGGCCGCAGCCGTGGTGGTCGTGGGCGGCGCGACGATCCTCACCAACGCCAACCGCGGCACCGCCGGCAGCGAGGCCGCTGGCGGCGGGTCTCCGGTGGCCGCCTCGATCGTGCGGGACTCGGGCACGGCGTACAGCGCCAACACCTTCGCCGACCAGGCCACCCGCCTCGCCGACCAGGCCGACGAGAAGGGCGCCCCGCCTGAGGGCGGCCCCGACGGGCCCCAGCCGGCCGCCTCGGCGGAGACCACCGACACCCAGTCGACCGCCGAGCCGGGGGTGACGGAGTCGGCCTCGAGCGTGGACGCCGCGCCCCTGACCCCCGAGCGGGCGCTCCTGTGCACGAAGGAGATCTCGGACGGCACCGTCGCCGAGCCGCTCCTGGTCGACCAGGGCACTTACAACGGCCGCGACGCCGAGGTGTACGTGCTGCCGTCCCTCGACGACCCGAACTCGTACGACGTGATCGTCGTCGCCGCCGGCTGCACCACCGGACAGTCCGAGCTGCTCAACTTCCGCCGCGTCGCGATCCCGTAGGCCGCCAAGCGGGCGTCCGATGAACGCCGCGCGACGCCCGGGCGACGAACCGCCCCCGGACGCCGTGCCGCGCGGCGGCTGGAATGCCGTGCGCCCTAGGATCGTTGTGCCGCCTGCACGTCCGTGATCTCCGGGGCCGCGGCGCCCCGATGTCGAGAGGCCCGAAGTGAGCACCAGCAGCGACGTCCGCAGCGTCATCATCATCGGCTCCGGCCCCGCCGGGTACACCGCGGCGATCTACGCCGCTCGTGCCGAGCTGAAGCCGCTCGTGCTCGAGGGCGCGGTCACCGCCGGCGGCGCGCTCATGAACACCACCGAGGTGGAGAACTTCCCGGGCTTCCCCGAGGGGATCATGGGCCCGGCGCTCATGGAGAACCTCCGCGCCCAGGCCGAGCGCTTCGGGGCCGAGCTCGTCACCGACGACGCCGTCTCGGTCGACCTCACCGGGGCGATCAAGGTCGTGGTCGACGGCGCGGGCAACGAGTACCGCGCGCACGCCGTGATCCTGGCCATGGGCTCGGGCTACCGCGAGCTCGGCGTCGAGGGCGAGAAGCGCCTGTCCGGCCACGGCGTCTCGTGGTGCGCGACCTGCGACGGCTTCTTCTTCCGCAACCAGAACATCGCGGTAGTGGGCGGCGGCGACTCCGCGCTCGAGGAGGCGACGTTCCTCACCCGCTTCGCGGACAAGGTGACCCTGGTGCACCGCCGCGACAGCCTCCGCGCGTCCAAGATCATGCAGGAGCGGGCCCTCGCGAACGAGAAGATCGAGTTCGCCTGGAACTCCGCGGTGGAGGAGGTCGTGGGCGACGGCAAGCTCGAGTCGCTCACGCTGCGCGACACCGTGACCGGCGAGAACCGCTCGCTGCCGGTCACCGGCCTGTTCGTCGCGATCGGCCACGACCCCCGCTCGGAGCTGGTCAAGGGCCAGGTGCACCTCGACGAGGAGGGCTACGTGCTGGTCGAGGGCCGCAGCACCCGCACCAACCTCGAGGGCGTGTTCGCCTGCGGCGACCTCGTCGACCACACGTACCGCCAGGCCATCACCGCCGCCGGCTCCGGCTGCGCCGCCGCCCTGGACGCCGAGCGCTTCCTCGCCGCAATCGAGGCGGCCGAGAACACGCACGACGCTGCCCAGGCCCTGGCCTGACCCTCTCCCGTACGGGACCCCGACGGTCACGGACCGTCACATCGCCCCGACCCCTCGCGGGGTGGACCTCACCGTCGTCCGCCTGACGTACGGTGGACCCCTGTCCGGCCCCGCGACACCGCCTGGAAGGAGCCCCGCATGGGCGCCAAGATCGTGACCGACGCGACGTTCGCGGACGAGGTCCTGCTGTCCGACAAGCCCGTCCTCGTGGACTTCTGGGCCGAGTGGTGCGGGCCGTGCAAGATGGTCTCGCCGATCCTCGAGGAGATCGCGGCGGAGAACGCCGACAAGATCACCATCGTGAAGTTCAACGTCGACGAGAACCCGCAGACCGCCGCGAGCGAGCGGATCATGTCGCTGCCCACGATGAACGTCTACCAGGGCGGCCGTGTGGTGAAGCAGATCGTGGGCGCCAAGCCCAAGGCCGCTCTCCTCAACGACCTCGCCGACTTCCTGTAAGCCGTGACCCCGCCCGCGTCCCGTCTCGGGGACTCGGGGCCTGCGGTCGCGGAGATCCGCGACCGACTCGGCCGACTCGGTCTCCTGGCCACCCACGAGACCGCCTTTCCCGCCGACCCCGCGTCGGCGGTCTTCGACGAGCACGTCGACCGCGGTGTCCGCGCGTTCCAGCAGCTGCGCGGCATCACGGTCGACGGCGTCGTCGGGCCGCAGACGTTCCGGCGCCTAGAGGAGGCCCGCTGGTCGCTCGGCGACCGCGTGCTCTCGTACAGCCCCGGCCACCTCGTCGCGGGCGACGACGTCCTCACGCTGCAGCGCCGCCTGTCGAGCCTCGGCTTCCACCTCGGCCGGGTCGACGGCGTGTTCGGCGTCCTCACCGACGGCGCGCTCCGCGAGTTCCAGCGCAGCGTGGGCGTCGAGGCCGACGGCACGTTCGGCCCCGAGACGTTCCGGGCGATGACCCGCCTCGCCCGCACGATGGCCGGCGGCGGCGCGGCGAGCATCCTGCGCGAGATGCAGGTGCTCGACACCCTCTGCAGCGGCGTCGCCGACAAGGTCGTCGTGCTCGATCCGGGGCACGGCAGCGCCGACCCGGGCGTGGTCGAGGGAGCGCTGTCGGAGAACGTGATCGCCGGCGACCTCGCCACCCGCATCGAGGGCCGTCTCGCGGCCATCGGCGTGCAGGTGCTGCTGACCCGCTCGCCCGAGGGCGAGGGCACGCTGGAGGAGTCCGAGCGCGCGGCGTTCTGCAACCAGAACGGCGCCGACCTCGTGGTCTCGCTGCACGTCGACGCCTCGCCGTCGCCCCACGCCTCGGGCTGCGCGACGTACTACTTCGGCGACACCGTCGCCGGCTACGGCTCCGCGCTCGGCGCCCGCATGGCCGAGATGCTGCAGGACGAGGTGACCGCGCGCACCGACCTCACCGACCTGCGCGTGCACGCCAAGAGCTGGGACCTGCTGCGCATGACCAAGATGCCGGCCGTGCGGGTCGAGTGCGGCTACCTCTCCAGCCCGCACGACGCGAGCCGCCTCGCCGATCCCGCCTTCCGCGACGCGGTGGCCGAGGGCATCGCCGCGGCCGTCGTACGGTTCTTCGCGCCGGTCCCGAGCGAGGTCGTCCTCGAGGCCCCGCCGGTCCCCTCCCCCGCCTGACGCTCACCTACCCGCTCTGGATGGGGAACGTCGCTCTATAGAGCGACATGTGCCATCCAGAGCGGTGGTCAGCGCTTCTTCTTCGGGGCTCCGACGTACTCGGCGAGGTGCTCGCCGGTCAGGGTGGAGCGCGAGGCGACCAGGTCGGACGGCGTGCCCTCGAACACCACGCGGCCGCCGTCGTGGCCGGCGCCCGGGCCGAGGTCGATGATCCAGTCGGCGTGCGCCATGACGGCCTGGTGGTGCTCGATCACGATGACCGACTTCCCGGAGTCGACGAGTCGGTCGAGCAGGGCGAGCAGGTTCTCGACGTCGGCGAGGTGCAGCCCGGCGGTCGGCTCGTCGAGCACGTAGATGCCGCCGGTGTCGGTCATGTTCGTCGCGAGCTTGAGCCGCTGCCCCTCGCCGCCCGACAGCGTCGTGAGCGGCTGGCCGAGCGTGATGTAGCCGAGCCCGACGTCGACGAGCCGCTCGAGGATCGTCGCCGCGGCCGGGATGCGGCCCTCCCCCTCGGAGAAGAACGCCAGCGCCTCCCCGGCCGGCATGGCGAGCAACTCGCTGATGTCGCGGCCGCCGAAGCGGTACTCGAGCACCGCGGAGTCGAACCGCTTCCCCTCGCACACCTCGCAGGGCATCGCGACGCCCTGCATGATGCCGAGGTCGAGGTAGACCACGCCGTTGCCGTTGCAGTTGGGGCACGCGCCCTCGGAGTTGGCGCTGAAGAGCGCGGGCTTCACCCCGTTGGCCTTGGCGAACGCCTTGCGGATGTGGTCGAGCAGACCGGTGTACGTCGCGGGGTTGCTGCGCCGCGACCCCTTGATCGGCGCCTGGTCCACCGACACCACGCCGTCGCGCCCCACGACGGATCCGCCGAGCAGCGAGCTCTTGCCCGACCCCGCGACGCCGGTGAAGACCACGAGCACGCCGAGCGGGATGTCGACGTCGACGTCCTTGAGGTTGTTGGCGCTCGCGCCACGCACCTCGAGCACGCCGGTGGCCGTACGCACCGAGTCCTTGAGCTGGGCGCGGTCGTCGAGGTGGCGGCCCGTGAGCGTGCCCGCCTTGCGCAGGCCGCCCACCGTGCCCTCGTACACGACCTCGCCTCCGGCCTTGCCCGCGCCGGGACCGATGTCGATGACGTGGTCGCCGATCGAGATGACCTCGGGCTTGTGCTCGATGACGAGCACGGTGTTGCCCTTGTCGCGCAGCTGCAGCAGGAGGGCGTTCATCCGCTGGATGTCGTGCGGGTGCAGGCCGACCGTGGGCTCGTCGAAGACGTACGTGACGTCGGTGAGCGACGACCCGAGGTGGCGGATCATCTTGGTGCGCTGGGCCTCCCCGCCCGACAGCGTGCCGGCCGGGCGCTCGAGCGACAGGTAGCCCAGGCCGATCTCGACGAACGAGTCGAGCGTGCGCACGAGGTTCTCGAGCAGCGGTCCGAGCGCCGGCTCGTCGATCCCGCGCACCCACTCGGCGAGGTCGGTGATCTGCATCGCGCACGCGTCGGCGATCGAGACGCCGCCTATGCGGCACTCGCGCGCGTGCTCGGCGAGGCGCGTGCCGCCGCACTCGGGGCACACGGTGAAGGTGATCGCGCGCTCGACGAACGCGCGGATATGCGGCTGCATCGCCTCGACGTCCTTGGACAGGAACGACTTCTGGATGCGGGGGATAAGGCCCTCGTAGGTGAGGTTGATGCCGTCGACCTTGATCTTGGTCGGCTCCTTGTAGAGGAGAGCGTCGAGCTCCTTCTTGGTGAACTTCGAGATCGGCTTGTCGGGGTCGAAGAAGCCGCAGCCGCTGAAGATGCGGCCGTACCAGCCGTCGGTGCTGTAGCCGGGGATGGTGAGCGCGCCCTCGTTGAGCGACTTGGTCTCGTCGTAGAGCGCCGTGCGGTCGAAGTCGCTGACCGACCCGCGGCCCTCGCACCGCGGGCACATGCCGCCGACGATGCTGAACGAGCGGCGCTCCTTGGTCTCGCGCCCTCCCTTGGTCGTGGTGACCGCGCCGGCGCCGCTGATGGAGGCGACGTTGAAGGAGAACGCCTGCGGCGGCCCCACGTGCGGCTGGCCGAGGCGGCTGAACAGGATGCGGAGCATGGCGTTGGCGTCGGTCGCGGTGCCGACCGTCGAGCGCGGGTCGCTGCCCATCCGCTGCTGGTCGACGAGGATCGCGGTGGTGAGCCCGTCGAGCACATCGACGTCGGGCCGGGCCATCGTGGGCATGAAGCCCTGCACGAACGCCGGGTAGGTCTCGTTGATGAGCCGCTGGCTCTCCGCGGCGATCGTGCCGAACACCAGCGAGCTCTTGCCCGAGCCCGAGACGCCGGTGAAGACCGTGAGGCGCCGCTTGGGGATCTCGACGCTGACGTCGCGCAGGTTGTTCACCCGTGCGCCGTGCACCCGGATCAGGTCGTGGCTGTCCGCGGTCGGCGTGCCCTTGCCCATCGGTGCTCCTTCACGTGGCGGCGGCGTACGAGCATGGCATCCGTACGCCGTGCCCGTGAGGCGGAACGGGCGGTCAGGCCTGGGCGATCCGCACGAGGTTGCCGGAGGGGTCGCGGAACGCGCAGTCGCGCGCGCCCCACGGCTGCGCCACCGGCTCCTGCAGCACCTCGGCGCCCGACTGCCGGACGCGCTCGAAGGTCGCGTCGAGGTCGTCGGTGCGGAAGATCGCGGCCTGCAGCGAGCCCTGCGTCACGAGGGTGAGCAGTGCGTCGCCCTCGGCCTGCGACCGGCCGCCGTGCGGCTGGAACAGCACGATGTCGACGTCCTGCCCTTCGGCTCCCACGGTGACCCAGCGGAAGCCCTGCGCGGAGACGTCGTTGCGCACGGCGAGCCCGAGCGCATCCCGGTAGAAGCCGAGGGCTTCGTCGGGGTCGTGGACGGCGATGAACGTGGAGTGGAGGGTGACGGCCATGCGCCGACCCTAGGAGCAGCCGGCGACGCAGTGCTTCTCCGTTCCTGCTCGCCCTACGTCAGCGGCTCCTCGCGGGACAGGCCCGGCGAGCCGACGCGGCCGCGGCCGAGCAGCCGGTCGAGCGCGGCCTCCACGACGTCGTCGCGCATGAACGCGGGCACGGTCTGGCGCAGGTCGAGCCGCAGCCGCGGGTGACGCGGGTGCGCGCGCACGGTCGTGAAGCCCACGGCGAGCAGGAAGTCGGCCGGGATCAGGCACGGGTCCGAGCCCGTCGACGATGCCACGGCCTCCACCGCCTTCACGCCGCGCCGCGCGAGGTCCGCCGTCATGCCCTGCACGAGCATGCGGCCGAGGCCGTAGCCGGCGTGCTCGGGATCGACGTGCAGCGTCGCGAGGGCCACGGCGTCGTTCGCGACGGGCGAGGTCGCGTACGCCGCGAGGCCCGGCAGGTACGCCGGCGGCGCGTAGAGCGCGTAGCCCGCCACCTGGCCGTCGACGCGCACGACCTGGCCGCACGAGCCCCACTCGAGCAGCGTGCTGGACAGCCACGCCTCCTTGGCCGCGAGGCCGTCGCCGTCCTCCTCGACCCGGGCGCGGTGGACGGCGTCGAGCTCCCAGCGGGTGCAGGAGCGGCACGGGGAGGCGAGCTCGGCGAGCGAGTCGCGGGTGAGGGCCGCGAGGCGGCGCTGCACGGCCATCAGCCGGTGACGGGCCGGGGGAGCTCGCCCTCGTGCGGCCGCACGAGGCTGTAGACGAAGCCCGCGACGAGGCCGAGCAGCACCAGGCCCACCAGCCAGCGCACAACCCGCATGACAACTCCCCTCGTCCTGCTGGGATCCTAGGCGCAGGGACGGGCCGCCCGGGCGGCCTTGGACCGACACCGGACACCGACGTCCAGCCCCGCGCAGCGCAGCCCCGCGCGCCCGCGGGGACCCCGTGCGGGATGCTGGTCGTCCTGCACGGTCCCCTCCCAGAAGGAACGTGGTACGCGGCATGGAGCCCACGCCGACCCCGAGCACAGGTACGCGACTCGACCCCTGGGTCGAGGCGTACGCCGCCCGCACGCGGGGCCTCACGGCCTCCCAGGTGCGAGCTCTGTTCGCGGTCGCCTCCCGCCCCGAGGTCGTGTCCCTCGCCGGCGGCATGCCGTACGTCGCCGCCCTCCCGCTCGACGCCGTCGCCGACACCGTCGCCCGGCTCATCCGCGACCGCGGCACCGTCGCGCTGCAGTACGGCTCGGGCCAGGGCGACGTCACCCTGCGCGAGCAGATCCTCGAGGTCATGGAGCCCGTGGGTGTGCGCGCGCACCCCGACGACATCGTGGTCACGGCCGGCTCGCAGATGGCCCTCGACCTCGTCGTGCGCGTGTTCTGCGACCCGGGCGACGTGATCCTGGCCGAGGCGCCGACGTACGTGACCGCGCTCGGGGTGTTCTCGGCGTACCAGTGCGAGGTCGTCCACGTGCCGATGGACGACCAGGGCATGCGGGCCGACGCACTGCGCGAGGCGATCGCGTCCGTGCGCGCCCAGGGCAAGAACCCCAAGCTGATCTACACGATCCCGTCGTTCCACAACCCCGGCGGCGTCACCCAGGGCCCCGAGCGCCGGGCCGAGGTGCTCGAGGCCGCGCGGAGCAACGGCATCCTGCTGCTCGAGGACGACCCGTACGGCCTGCTCGGCTTCGACGGCACCGTGCCCCGTGCGATCCGCGCCGACGAGGCCGAGGGCGTGATCTACCTCGGCACGTTCTCCAAGACCATCGCGGCCGGCCTGCGCGTGGGCTGGGCGGTGGCGCCGCACGGCGTGCGCGAGAAGCTCGTGCTCGCCAACGAGACCGCCACGCTCTGCCCGTCGAACCTCACCCAGCTCACGATCTCGGAGTACCTCGCCACCCAGCCGTGGTTCGACCAGGTCAAGGTGTTCCGCGAGGTCTACCGCGAGCGACGCGACGCGCTGCTGGAGTCGCTCGACACACTCATGCCCGAGGGCACCACCTGGACCGTGCCGGGCGGCGGCTTCTACTCGTGGGTGACGCTGCCCGAGGGCCTCGACGCCACGGCGATGCTCCCGCGCGCGGTGGCCGCGCTCGTGGCCTACGTGCCGGGCACGGGCTTCTACGCGGGCGGCGCTGGCGGCCACAACGCGCTGCGGCTGTCCTACTGCTACCCCGAGCCCGACCGCATCCGCGAGGGCGTCCGCCGCCTCGCGGGCGTCATGAAGGACGAGCTCGAGCTCGCCCAGACCTTCGGGTCGCCGACGCCGGTCGCCGAGCGCCGAGCAGCCTCCGCACCGCACACCGACCTGGCCTAGAACCGTTGCAGCACAAGGGGATCCACGTATGAGCAGCACCGACGCCGGTCGAGTCGTCATCCTGGCCGGCGGCCTGTCCCCCGAGCGCGATGTTTCAGTGCGGTCCGGCCGCCGGGTGGCCGACGCCCTGCGGGTGGCGGGCCTGACGGTCGACGTGCTCGACGCCGACGCCGGGCTGCTCGCCGCCCTGGCCGCCGACCGCCCGTCGTGCGTCGTGCCGCTGCTGCACGGCGCGCCCGGCGAGGACGGCGCGATCCGCGGCGTCCTCGACGCCCTCGGCCTCCCGTACGTCGGCAGCACGCCGGACGCCTGCCGCTCGTCGTTCGACAAGCCCGTGGCGTCGGCCCGGGTGCGTGCGGCAGGGATCGCCGTACCCGAGCAGTTCGTGCTGGCCGCCACGACCTTCCGCGAGCTCGGCGCTGCGGCGGTGCTCGATGCGGTCGTGCAGAGCCTCGGTCTCCCGTTGATGGTGAAGCCCACCCGCGGCGGGTCGTCGCTCGGCGCGTCCGTTGTGCGGTCGGCGTCCGAGCTTCCCGGCGCGATGATGGCGGCGTTCGCGTACGGCGACACCGCTCTCATCGAACGGTTTGTCACCGGCACCGAGGTGGCGGTGTCCGTCGTCGACGACGGCAGCGGCCCGCGCGCGCTGCCGGTGGTCGAGATCGTGCCGGACGGCGGGTTCTACGACTACGCGGCCCGCTACACCGCGGGCGAGACCGAGTTCTTCGTGCCCGCCCGGCTCTCGGACGACGTGCTCGCCGCCTGCGCCGCGGCCGCGACCACGGTGCACGGCACCCTGGGCCTGCGGCACTGGTCGCGGGTCGACCTCATCGTCGACGCAGATGGCACGCCGTGGTTCCTCGAGGTCAACGTCGCCCCCGGCATGACCGAGACCTCGACCTTCCCGCAGGCCGTTGCGGCCGCAGGTCTCGACCTCGGCCCGCTCGTCGCCGGGCTGGTGGAGCAGGCGACCAAGGGCTGACATCCCTTGCGCTGCAAGGGATTGTGGCGCTAGTCGCGGTCGATGATGTCGACGATGCGGCGCAGGTCGTCGAGCGTCGCGAACTCGATCGACACCTTGCCCTTGCTCTTGCCCGCCTCGACCTTCACCCGCGTCTCGAGCCGGTCCGACAGGCGCGAGGCGATGTCGTCGAGGCCCGGCATCGACGGCGTGCGCGGGCGCGACGTGCGCACGCGCTCGCGGCCGTCGGCCTCGCCGAGCGCCACGATCTCCTCCACCGAGCGCACCGACAGGCCCTCCGCAACGATGCGGGTGGCGAGGCGCTCCATGGAGTCGGCGTCGTCGAGCGCGAGCAGGGCGCGGGCGTGCCCCGCCGACAGCACGCCGGCCGCGACGCGGCGCTGCACGGGCGCGGGGAGGCGCAGCAGGCGCAGGGTGTTGCTCACCTGCGGGCGGCTGCGGCCGATGCGGGTGGCGAGCTCCTCCTGGGTGCAGCCGAAGTCGTCGAGCAGCTGCTGGTAGGCCGCAGCCTCCTCCAGCGCGTTGAGCTGCGCGCGGTGCAAGTTCTCCAGGAGCGCGTCGCGCAGGAGCACGTCGTCCGCGGTCTCGCGGATGATCGCCGGGATGCGCTCGAGGCCGGCCAGGCGGCTCGCGCGCCAGCGGCGCTCGCCCGCGACGAGCTCGTACGGCACGTCGGCGTCGCCCGAGGGCCGCACGACGACCGGCTGCAGCAGGCCGATCTCCTTGATGGAGAAGACCAGCTCGGAGAGCGCCTCCTCCTCGAACACCTCGCGCGGCTGGCGCGGGTTGGGGCGGATGTCGTCGAGCGGGATCTCGGCGTACCGCACGCCGGCGACGTCCTGCAGGTCGTCGTCGGCTGCCGGATCGGCCACGGGCTCGGGCGCGGTGCTGGAGAAGAACGCGTCGACCGGGTGCGGGTCGCCGGCGTTGGCCGAGACCTGCACGGCCGGCACGGGCGGTGCGTCGCGCGAGCCGGTGAGGTCGGCGGCGTCGGTGCCCTCGGGCGCCTCGGCCTCGGGCTTGGGCGAGCTGGGGATGAGCGCTCCGAGCCCACGACCGAGCCCACGTCGCTGGTTCACCCTGCTCCTCCTCCTGCTCGTACACCGGCGCCGGTGCCGGTGCGCGTGACCCTACCTGCCGTGCCCGACCTCGCCCTCAGGCGGAGGTGCAGGACCGTCGCTGCGGTGCCCTCAGCCCTCGGACGCCGCAGGAGCGGCGGAACCGCCCCCAGGGAGCACCTGCCGGGCCAACTCTCGAGCCGCCTCGAGGTACGACAGCGCACCGCTCGAGCCCGGGTCGTACGTCATCACGGTCTGCCCGTACGACGGCGCCTCGGACACCCGCACCGAGCGCGGGATGGCGGTGCGCAGGACGCGCTCGCCGAAGTGGCTGCGCACCTCCTCGGCCACCTGGGCGGCCAGGCGGGTGCGGGCGTCGTACATCGTCAGCAGGATCGTCGAGACGTGCAGGGTCGGGTTGAGCTCCTCGGTGACCAGGCCGACCGTGCGCAGGAGCTGGCCGAGGCCCTCGAGGGCGTAGTACTCGCACTGGATCGGGATGAGCACCTCGTCGGCGCAGACGAGCGCGTTGAGGGTGAGCAGCCCGAGGCTCGGCGGGCAGTCGACGAGCACGTAGTCGAGGCGGCCGTGGGCGCGCTCGTGCACCTCGAGGTACGCCGCGACCGCCTTGCGCAGCTTGTGCTCCCGGGCCACGGACGACACGAGCTCGATCTCGGCGCCGGCGAGGTCGAGGGTGGCAGGGGCGCACCACAGGCCCTCGTGATCCGGCACCGGCACGACCACCTCGGCCATGGGCCGGCCGTCGATGAGCACGTCGTAGATGCTGGGGATCTCGGCGTGGTGCTCGACCGAGAGCGCCGTGGAGGCGTTGCCCTGGGGGTCGAGGTCGACCACGAGCACCTCGAGCCCCTGCAGCGCGAGCGCCGCGGCGAGGTTGACGGTGGACGTCGTCTTGCCGACGCCGCCCTTCTGGTTGGCGACCGTGATGACGCGCGGGCGCGGCGGCTTGGGCAGGTCCTCGCCGAACCTGCGGTGCTTCACGGCCACGGCCACCTCGGCGGCGCGGGCCAGCGGGGTGTCGAAGATGTCGCCGTCGACCTCGATGGGCGCGGCCGCGCCC
This sequence comes from Candidatus Nanopelagicales bacterium, assembly GCA_050251215.1. Lineage (GTDB taxonomy): Bacteria > Actinomycetota > Actinomycetes > S36-B12 > CAIYMF01 > Longivirga. Next base: position 136,808 of record JBFWNE010000006.1, on the reverse strand, counting down.
TCGGGCTGCTCGACGCTCGTGGGTTCGATGCTCATGCGCCGGCCTCCGGGCCGTGGGTGGGGAGCGTGGGGGCGTCCTCGGGCCAGCCGAGGCCGCTCGGGCTGGTGCGCTCGGGGGCCAGCGGCCAGCCGAGGCCCGGTGCTGCGGCGGGTGCGTCGATCGTCGGCGTCGTCATCGGGATCCCTTCCGTCGCCCGGCCGTCATCCGGACCACGCGGACGACCGTGGTGGGCGGGTCGACGACGCCCGCACCGCAGGTGAGCACCTCAGCGTTGCCGCCGCCGACCTTCTCCAGCGCCGTGAGCGAGGACGCGACCTCCTCGGCCGCCCCCTCCCCCTTGAGCGCGAGCAGCACGCCGCCGACGCGGGCGTGCGGGAGGGTCCAGCCGGCCAGGCGGTCCAGCGGCGCCACCGCGCGGGCGGTCACGACGTCGACCGACAGCGTGACGTCCTCGGCACGGCCGCGGAGCACCTCCACCCGACCGCCAAGACCCAGGGCCTCGACCGCCTCGGCCAGGAACGTCGCCCGCCGCAGCAGCGGCTCGACGAGCGTCACGGCGAGGTCGGGGCGCACGAGCGCGAGCGGCAGGCCGGGCAGGCCAGCCCCGGAGCCGACGTCGGCCACCGACGCCTCGGGCTGCACGAGCTCCTCGAGCACCGCGCAGTTGGCCACGTGCCGGCTCCACAGCCGCCCGGTCTCCCGGGGGCCGATGAGGCCGCGCACGACGCCATCGCCGGCGAGGAGCTCGGCGTACTGCCGCAGGCCCGCGGCCGCATCCGGGTAGCGCTCGACGAGCCGGGCCTCGACCTCACGGTCGACCGGCTCGCGGGGGCTGTCCCCGGCCTGCGCGTCGCTCACGGCGTCCCGGCTGCTGGTGCGGCGCTCAGGCCGTGGGCAGCACGACGACGTAGCGCCGGGGCTCCACGCCCTCGGACTCGCTCGTGAGGCCCGCGGCGGCCACGGCGTCGTGGACGACCTTGCGCTCGAACGGGCTCATCGGCTCGAGGCGCACCGCCTCGCCGCTGTCCTTCGCGCGCTGCGCAGCCTCGGTGCCAAGCGCGGTGAGGCGCTCGCGGCGGGCAGCACGGTGGCCCGCGACGTCCAGCATGAGGCGCGAGCGCTCGCCGGTCTCGCGGGTGACCGCGAGGCGGGTGAGCTCCTGCAGGGCGTCGAGCACCTTGCCGTCGGGACCCACGAGCTGGTCGATGTCGCCACCGACGATGCTCACGAGGGCGCGGTCGCCCTCGACGTCCATGTCGATGTCGCCGTCGAGGTCTGCGATGTCGAGCAGGCCCTCGAGGTAGTCGGCCGCGATGTCGCCCTCGCGCTCGAGCGCGCTGGCCTTCGTTTCACGGGAAACGGGGGCGTCGGTCTGGGTCGTGTCGCTCATGTCAGTCTTCCTGGCTCGGGTGCCGGAGCACCGGGCGTCCGGTGCTCAGGGCACCGTGGATCGGGTGTTTCACGGGAAACGGCAGCGCCCGGTGTGGGCGTGTTTCCCGTGAAACAGGGGTCAAGCAGTCGGCTCGGGCTCAGGACCGGGGGCGGTGCCGCCGGGCTCGTCCCCGGGCTTGGCGGTGCCGCCCGGGGTCTGGCCCGGCTGCTTCTTCTGCCGGTTGCTGCGGGTCTGCTTCTTGGGCTGCTGGCGCGGGGCCGGCGGTGCGACCGGGGGAGCCACCGGCGCCTCGGGGTCGACGCCCCCGTTCTTGCGCGCCCGCTTGGCCGCCTGCCGCTTCTCCCAGGCCTCGTACGCCGGGGTGTCGGGCTGGGGGTTGTTGCGGATCACGTAGAACTGCTGGCCCATCGACCAGAGGTTCGTGGTGAGCCAGTAGATGAGGACACCGACCGGGAAGTTGATGCCGGTGACGGCGAAGATGACGGGGAAGACGTACAGCAGGATCTTCTGCTGCTGCACCATCGGGTTGTCCCGGGCGCTGTTCTTCACGATGAGCTGACGCTGGGTGGTGAAGGTCGTGATCGTCATGAGGACGATGAGGACCATCGTGAAGATGCGCGTGTTGAGCGGCAGCGGCGTCTGCGCGGCGTCCATGAAGGTCGCGTAGATCGGGACGCCGAACAGCGTGGCCTCACGGGCCTGCGCCACGAGCTCGGGGGTCATGACGCCGCGGGCGATGCCCATCGAGATGCCCTGCAGCACCTGGAACAGGGCGTAGAAGATGGGCGCCTGGGCCAGGATCGGCAGGCACGAGGACAGCGGGTTGGTGCCCGTGTCCTTGTAGAGCGCCATCATCTCCTGGCTCTGGCGCTCGCGGTCGCCCGCGTACTTCTTCTGGATCTCCTTGATCTTGGGCTGGAGCAGCTGCATGTTGCGCTGGCTCTTGATCTGCCGCACGAACAGCGGGATCAGGGCGATGCGGATGACGACGACGAGGCCGACGATGGCAAACGCCCAGGCCCAGCCCGACGACGGCCCGAAGATGGCACCCGTCAGCGTGTGGAACTGGATGAGGATCCAGCTGACGATGTTCTCGAGCCAGTTGATGGGGTTCCAGCTCACGCGGCGCTCCGGTCGGTGGTGGGGCCGCCAGGATCGCCGGCGGTACGGGTGGTCGAAGGAGCGTCGCCGCTCGGGGTGTCGTCCCAGGAGGTGAGCGGGACGTAGGGCTCGGGCTTCCAGGCGCCCTTGGCGGGAACGTGGTCGACGCCGCCCGGGTTCCACGGGTGGCAGCGGCACACCCGCGCGGTCGCCAGGACCGTGCCCTTGGCCGCGCCGTGCACGCGCACCGCCTCGAGGGCGTACGCCGAGCACGACGGGTAGAACCGGCAGCGCGGCCCGAGCATCGGGCTGATGAGGCGCCGGTAGCCGACGATGAGACCGGTCAGCAGCAGGCGGAACACCCGGCCGACGGTGGCTCCGAGGAACCGGCGCACCGCATCCACGGCGCGCCTCATGAGGCAGTCCCCGCAGCGACGGCGCCCGCGCGCTTCTCCGCCTTACGCAGCGCGGAGGCCAGCGCGCCGTCGAGATCCACAGCCAGCGCGGCCGAGGACGCCGTGGCCGAGGCGGGCAGCGCCCGCACCACCACGCTCGCGCCCGCGGGAAGAGCCCCCAGCCGGGGAGCCGTCAGGTGCCGCAGGCGACGGGTGACCGCGTGCCGCACGACGGAGCCGCCGACGGCCTTGCTCACGACGAATCCCGCCCGCGGGCCAGGCCCGGGGCGGGATGCGGGGGCGGTGTCGTCCGACGCCAGGTCGAGGTGGACGACGAGGAGGGGCCGTGCGGCCCGCGCCCCTCGGCGCACCGTCTCGCTGAAGTCCCGGCTCCGACGCAACCGCGCACTGCGAGGCAGCACGGTCGCGGGGGGATCCGGACGGACCGTCAGGCCGAGAGCTCGGCGCGGCCCTTGCGGCGGCGGGCCGAGAGGATGGCGCGGCCGGCGCGGGTGCGCATGCGCAGGCGGAAGCCGTGCGTCTTGGCGCGGCGGCGGTTGTTCGGCTGGTACGTGCGCTTGCTCATCGGGTCGGCTCCGAACCGTCGTAGGCCAGGGGTCTGGCCGGGCGTGGGTGACCGGCGGACCGGTCGGGTCTGGCTTCGGCGGGCAGGCGGGGGATCCGCCGGCCACCACCGGACGCCGACGCGCGGACGCGCAGGCATGCGGCGGGGGCCGCCGTCGTCGTACCGGCCCCGCAGCGGGCCCCGGGCAGGGGTCGTCGCAGGTCAGGACGGACGTCGGCCCGTCCACGGTACGGGGCCTCGCGCGCGGGGGTCAAACCGCGACTCCCGCTGCGGCGCGTGAGAGCCCTCACCCGGCGAACCGCCCATAGTCCCGGAGATCGGTCGCCCCGAGGCCCCGACACGCCGAGGGACCGTGTGGACATGGCAGACTCCGGGCCGCACGCCCTGTGGACAACTACTTGACGAGGCTCCCACAGCCCCCGTTACGGTCCCACTCCACGGGCGGACAGGACCGGGTCCCTGACCTGGCCCGGTGTCGTTCCACACCTGTGGACGAGCGTGTGGACGCCTGGCGGCACCCCGTCGGGCGATGCGGTGCGGCAGCAACCCTGCCGGGCGAGGACGCCGGCCCCCCGCGGGTCGCGCAGACAGGGGACGAAACGTGGCGGACGACAGCGCGGCACCGGATCTCGCCGAGGTGTGGGCCCGGGCGCTCGACTCCCTCGGCGACGAGCTCCCCCCGCAGCAGCGGGCCTTCGTCTCCCTCACCCGCCCGCTCGCGCTCGTGGAGGACACCGCGCTGATCGCGGCGCCCAACGAGTTCGCCAAGGACGTCCTCGAGTCCAAGCTGCGCCCGCTCGTGGTCGAGGCGCTCTCGCGCACCCTCGGCCGAGAGATCCGCATCGCCGTCACGGTCGACCCGTCGATCGCGCCCAACCTCGACGAGGACGCCACCGACGACCTCGCCGACTCGACGTACGCCGACGGCGCGGCAGCCTCCGCGCCCGCACCGGTGATCACGCCCGTGCCGACCCCGGTCGTCGACCAGGCGCCGGCGGTCGACCAGGCCCGCCCCGGCACCGGATCGCCCGGCACCCGCACTGAGGAGTCGAGCCGGCTCAACCCGAAGTACACCTTCGACACCTTCGTCATCGGCTCGAGCAACCGCTTCGCGCACGCCGCTGCGGTCGCCGTCGCCGAGCAGCCGGCCAAGGCCTACAACCCGCTGTTCGTGTACGGCGAGTCCGGCCTCGGCAAGACCCACCTGCTGCACGCGATCGGCCACTACACCCGCACGCTGTACGCCGGCGCCAAGGTGCGCTACGTCAGCTCGGAGGAGTTCACGAACGAGTTCATCAACTCGATCCGTGACGACAAGGCAGCCGCTTTCCAGCGCCGTTACAGGGATGTCGACGTCCTGCTCGTCGACGACATCCAGTTCCTGTCGGGCAAGGTGCAGACGCAGGAGGAGTTCTTCCACACGTTCAACACGCTGCACAACGCGAACAAGCAGATCGTCGTCACGAGCGACCTGCCGCCCAAGCAGCTGCAGGACTTCGAGGACCGCATGCGCTCGCGGTTCGAGTGGGGCCTCATCACCGACGTCCAGCCGCCGGACCTCGAGACGCGTATCGCCATCCTGCGCAAGAAGTCCGCGCAGGAGCGCCTGTCCGCTCCCCCGGACGTCCTGGAGTTCATCGCGTCGAAGATCTCGACCAACATCCGCGAGCTCGAGGGCGCGCTCATCCGCGTGACGGCGTTCGCGAGCCTCAACCGCCAGCCGGTCGACCTCCCGCTGGCCGAGGTGGTCCTCAAGGACCTCATCACCGACCAGGCCGGCCCGGAGATCACGAGCTCGATCATCATGATGCAGACGGCCGCGTACTTCGGCGTCTCGGTCGACGACCTCTGCGGCTCCAGCCGCTCGCGCGTACTCGTCACGGCCCGACAGATCGCGATGTACCTCTGCCGCGAGCTCACCGACCTCTCGCTGCCCAAGATCGGGCAGGCGTTCGGCGGCCGCGACCACACCACGGTCATGCATGCCGACCGCAAGATCCGCCAGCTCATGGCCGAGCGCCGCTCGCTCTACAACCAGGTCACCGACCTCACGGCCCGGATCAAGAGCACCGCCCGCCAGGGCTGATCCCCTCCGGTACGCCGGTTCGCCCCGATATCGCGGCCGCGCCCTCCCCGGGGACGGGCCGGACGTGCCGCAGGCGGCCCTCACCCTCCACTCCAGGGTCCTCCCCACCCTGGGGATAACCCTGTGGAAGGTGTGCCTGACCTGCTATGACGCCGCTCACACGCCTCCGCGGCACCGGTCCGGGCACGCGCTGATCTGGACCCAGCGTGACCGCCCCGGCACGCTGCGCTCGTCGTCCGCGGGTCCGGAGCTGGGGACAGCGCCGGGACGGGGCTGTGGTCGAGCAGGGGGATCCTGGGGACGGCCGGGGATCCCGCGGTGCGCGGGGCCCGCGATCCCCAGGCGCCCGGTGTCGTCCCCAGTGGATTCCCCCAGGTGCCGGGGACGACGACACGCGTCCTGACCTGCGCGGTCGCCGGCTGTCCCCAGGATCCACACCCCCTATGACGACAAACCCAGAGAGTGAAGGAGGAGTTCTTTCCAGATCCTTCACACCCCGCCCTCCTGTGGATCGTCGTCGTCCGGCCTTCCAGCCCTGGCGGCCTGACGGCCGCTCGACGAGGGAACCGGTCGCCGCTCCTTCGTCGCGGCGCCGACGTACTCCTCGCCCTCCCCGCTCGGTCCGACGCTGCGGCCTGCAGGGGTGCGCTGCGCGTTGTGGGTGGGCCGTGGAAGCATGGCCCCGGCTTCCCCTCCACCGCGCGAGCATGCGCGGTCGACCGCACGGGCCTTCCCCGTGTAGAAAGCCCGCACGCCTCGTTCCACTCCTGGGAGTCATCGTGAAGTTCCGGCTCGAGCGCGACGTCCTCGCCGACGCCGTCGCCTGGGCGGCCCGCACCCTGCCGAGCCGCCCGTCCATGCCGATGCTCGCGGGCCTGCTCGTCGAGGCGGGCCCCGCCGGCCTCACGCTGTCGAGCTTCGACTACGAGGTGTCCGGCCGCGTCGCCGTCGAGGCCGACGTCGACGAGCCCGGCACGGTCCTCGTGTCCGGCCGCCTCCTCGCCGACATCGCGCGCGCCCTGCCGGCCGCACCGGTCACCATCACCTCCGAGGGCAGCCGGGTCGAGGTCCGCTGCGGCCGCTCGTCGTTCACGCTGCCGACCCTCCCGGTCGACGACTACCCGTCGCTCCCCGACATGCCCGGCGCGTCCGGCACCATCCCCGGCGCCACCCTCGCCGCAGCGGTCGGGCAGGTCGCGATCGCCGCCGGCCGCGACGACACCCTCCCCACCCTCACCGGCATCCGCGTCGAGATCGACGGCTCGGCGATCACGCTCGCCGCGACCGACCGCTACCGCCTCGCCGTCCGCGAGCTGCAGTGGACGCCCGAGGTGTCGGGCCTCGAGACCAACGCCCTCATCCCGGCCCGCACCCTCGCCGACACCGCGAAGTCACTCGCGCACTGCGACCTCGTGCACCTCGCGCTCTCGGCGTCCGGCGCCGGCGACGGCCTGCTGGGCTTCGAGGGCGACGGCCGGCGCACCACGACCCGCCTGCTCGACGGCGAGTTCCCCAAGTACCGCGCCCTGCTCCCCAGCGAGTCGGCCACTGTCGCGTCGGTCGAGACGGCTGCGCTCGTCGATGCCGTGAAGCGCGTTTCCCTTGTGGCAGAGCGCAATACGCCGGTGCGCCTCACCTTCTCCGGCGGCGAGGTCGAGCTGCGCGCCGGCGCGGGCGACGAGGCCCAGGCCACCGAGGCCGTGGAGTGCGCGGTCGACGGCGATGCCATCGAGATCGCGTTCAACCCCCAGTACCTCCTCGACGGCCTGTCCGCAGTCGACGACGCGAGCACCAAGCTCTCGTTCACCACGTCCACGCGGCCCGCGGTGCTCACGGGCGGCTCGGCCGAGGGCACCCCGGCGTACCGCTACCTCCTCATGCCGGTGCGCCTGTCGGGCTGATCCCGCCAGACGCCGGCACGCACGGAGGTTGCGCGTGCACGTCACCGCTCTCTCGCTGACCGACTTCCGCTGCTACCCCCAGGTCGACCTCGAGCTGCGCCCTGGCATCACCTCGCTCATCGGCCAGAACGGCCAAGGCAAGACCAACCTCGTCGAGGCCGTCGGGTACGTCGCCACCCTCGGCAGCCACCGCGTGGCAACCGACGCGCCGCTCGTGCGGATCGGCGCCGAGCGCGCCGTCGTCCGCGCCCGCATCGCGCGGGAGGACCGCGAGGCGATCGTCGAGATCGAGATCAACCCGGGCCGTGCCAACCGTGCGCGCATCAACCGGTCCCCCGTGCCGCGCCCGCGCGAGGTGCTCGGCCTGCTGCGCACGGTGCTGTTCGCGCCCGAGGACCTCGCGCTCGTCAAGGGCGACCCGTCCGAGCGGCGGCGCTTCCTCGACGACCTCCTCGTCGCCCGGGCGCCGCGCATGGCCGGCGTGCGCTCGGACTACGACCGCGTCCTCAAGCAGCGCAACGCGCTGCTGAAGTCGGCCTCGGCCGCACGCCGCGGCGGGCGAGGCTCCGACGACGTGCTCTCGACCCTCGAGGTGTGGGACTCGCACCTCTCCACGCTCGGCGCGGAGATCCTCGCGGCGCGGCTCGACCTGGTCGCGGCGCTCGGCCCGCTCGTGGAGTCGGCGTACGACACGGTCAGCGGCGGGGCGGGTCCGGCGGCGCTGGAGTACGTCGCCTCGCTCGGTGCCGACGCCGAGCTCGTGCCCGACCGCGCGGCGTTGGTGGAGCTGCTGCTCGCCGCGATCGAGCGGCGCCGGCGCGAGGAGCTCGACCGCGGCGTCTCGCTGGTGGGGCCGCACCGCGACGACCTGCTGCTGCGGCTCGGGTCGGCGCCGGCGAAGGGGTACGCCTCGCACGGCGAGTCGTGGTCGTACGCCTTGGCGCTGCGGCTCGCGTCGTACGACCTGCTCCGGGCCGAGGGCTCGACAGGCGGGGAGCCGGTGCTGATCCTGGACGACGTGTTCGCCGAGCTCGACACCGCGCGCCGCACCAAGCTGGCCGAGCTGGTGGCCGGCGCCGAGCAGGTGCTCGTGACCGCCGCTGTCGCGGCCGACGTACCGGACCTGCTGGTCGGGGATCGGGTCGACGTCCTCGCCGGGACGGTGTCGCGTGCCTGACGCCGACGAGCCGCTCGAGGGCGAGGAGCCGGTGCTGTCGGGCATCGACGCTGCCAAGGACGCCCTCGCCCGGGCGCGCGCTGCCTCGAGCACGGCGCCCGACAGCCGAGCCACGGGTCCCGCCGCAGGTCAGCGGCGTGCTCGCGCTCCTCGGGGCACCGACCCCGACGTGCGCAGCGGCCCCGGGCCGGACGCCCGCGACCCGCAACTGCTCGGCTCCTCGGTCGACCGGATCATGCGCGAGCGGGGCTGGGAGCAGCCGACGGCCGTGGGCGGCCTCACCGGCCGCTGGGCCGAGATCGTCGGCCCCGACGTCGCGGAGCACGTGCGCCCGGAGACCTTCGAGCAGGCCCCCGACGGCCGCGGGCTGCTGCTCGTGCTGCGCGCCGACTCGACCACGTGGGCCTACTCGATGCGTCAGTTGCTCCCGACCCTGCGCAGCCGGATCGACGCCGAGCTCGGCCCCGGGACGATCCGCGACATCTCCGTGCTCGGCCCGGCCGCGCCCTCGTGGAAGCACGGGAAGCTGCACGTGAAGGGCCGCGGCCCCCGCGACACCTACGGCTGAGCGCCGCGGGGGCTCGTCGGCGGGCGGGCACGCCGGAGGGCGCGCGGGAGGCCTGTCCACAGGCTCGCGACCCCCGCCGACATATCCCCACTCACGGATGCCTGCTTGACGGCTCCTGGGGGCCTCTCACGGTAGGATGAGGGGCAGTTCTCCGGGGCTCCGGACGCCCTCCCGGGCGGTCCTCCCCGGCCGGTCGCAGGCACCGGGTGCAGCCCCGGTGGGGCGGCCCGTGGGCAGGCGCCCGGGCGGACCGGTTCGAGCACGTTCAGCGCGCACCTCGCGCGCGTACGACGACAGGGGTCATGCGTGTCCTACGACGCGAGCAACATCACCGTCCTCGAGGGACTCGACGCGGTCCGCAAGCGCCCCGGCATGTACATCGGCTCCACCGGCGAGCGCGGCCTGCACCACCTGGTCTACGAGGTGGTCGACAACTCCGTCGACGAGGCCCTCGCCGGCTACTGCGACACCATCGCCGTCACGATCCTCCCGGACGGCGGCGTCCGCGTGGTCGACAACGGCCGCGGCATCCCGGTCGACATCCACCCCGTCGAGGGCAAGCCCGCCGTCGAGGTCGTCCTCACCGTCCTGCACGCCGGCGGCAAGTTCGGCGGCGGCGGGTACGCCGTGTCCGGAGGCCTGCACGGCGTCGGCGTCTCGGTCGTCAACGCGCTGTCCACGCGCGTCGAGGTCGAGGTCAAGCGCGACGGCTTCGTGCACCGCATGGACTTCGAGCGCGGCGTTCCCACCGGCCCGCTGCGCACGGGCGAGGCCACGACCGAAACGGGCACCACCGTCACGTTCTGGGCCGACGGCGACATCTTCGAGACCACGCACTACGACTTCTCGACCCTCTCGCGCCGCTTCCAGGAGATGGCCTTCCTCAACAAGGGCCTCACCCTCACCCTCACCGACGAGCGCGAGCCCGACCCCATCGACGTCGAGCTCGACGGCGCCGACCCCGAAGCCGCGCAGCCGCGGTCGGTGAGCTACCACTACGAGGGCGGCATCGCCGACTTCGTGAAGTACCTCAACGCCACCAAGGGCCCGGCCCACCAGCACGTGATCCACGTCGAGTCCGAGGACGCCGAGCGCACCATCTCGGCCGAGGTCGCGATGCAGTGGAACTCCGGCTACTCCGAGTCGGTCTACACGTTCGCCAACACGATCCACACGATCGAGGGCGGCACGCACGAGGAGGGCTTCCGCGCGGCGCTCACCACGTGCGTCAACAAGTTCGCGCGCGAGTGGGGCGTGCTCAAGGAGAAGGACGCCAACCTCTCCGGCGAGGACATCCGCGAGGGCCTCACCGCGATCGTGTCGGTGAAGCTCGGCGAGCCGCAGTTCGAGGGCCAGACCAAGGCCAAGCTCGGCAACACCGAGGCCAAGACCTACGTGCAGAAGCTCGTCAACGAGCACCTCGGCGCCTGGTTCGAGGCCAACCCCACCGAGGGCAAGGACATCGCCCGCAAGGCGGTGCAGGCGTCGGCCGCGCGCATCGCCGCGCGCAAGGCGCGCGACCTCGCCCGCAACCGCAAGGGCCTCATGGGCGGAGCGGGCCTGCCCGGCAAGCTCATCGACTGCTCGTCCACCAACCCGGACGAGTGCGAGGTCTTCATCGTCGAGGGCGACTCCGCCGGCGGCTCGGCCCGCAGCGGCCGCGACCCGCGCACCCAGGCGATCCTGCCCATCCGCGGCAAGATCCTGAACGTCGAGAAGGCGCGCATCGACAAGGTGCTGCAGAACAACGAGGTGCAGGCGCTCATCTCCGCCTTCGGCACCGGCGTGCACGACGACTTCGACATCGAGAAGCTGCGCTACAACAAGATCGTGCTCATGGCCGACGCCGACGTCGACGGCCAGCACATCACCACGCTGCTGCTCACCCTGCTCTTCCGCTTCATGAAGCCGCTCGTCGAGCGCGGCCACGTCTACCTCTCGCAGCCGCCGCTGTACAAGATCAAGTGGTCGCGCGAGGAGCCGGGCTACGCCTACTCCGACCGCGAGCGCGACGCCGTCATCGAGGCGGGCCTCGCCGCGGGCAAGAAGCTGCCCAAGGAGGAGGCGGTCCAGCGCTACAAGGGCCTCGGTGAGATGAACGCCGAGGAGCTGTGGGAGACCACGATGGACCCGGAGCGGCGCGTGCTGCTGCAGGTCACCATCGACGACGCCGCCCAGGCGGACGAGATGTTCAGCGTCCTCATGGGCGAGGACGTCGAGAGCCGCCGCGCCTTCATCCAGCGCAACGCCCGCGACATCCGGTTCTTGGACATCTAATCCGCCTCGACATCTAGCCGTACGGCGCCCCTGCCCGAGCACCCGTCGTACCGCGAAGGAACCCCATGCCTGACGAGACCACGACCACCGAGGCCGACGACTTCAACCCGCGCATCGAAGCGGTCGACCTGCAGGTCGAGATGCAGCGGTCCTACATGGACTACGCGATGTCGGTCATCGTCTCGCGCGCGCTGCCCGACGTGCGCGACGGCCTCAAGCCCGTGCACCGCCGCGTGCTCTACGCGATGTTCGACGGCGGCTACCGGCCCGACCGCGGCTTCTCCAAGTGCGCCCGCATCGTCGGCGACGTCATGGGCAACTACCACCCGCACGGCGACAGCTCGATCTACGACACCCTCGTGCGCCTGTCGCAGCCGTGGGCGCTGCGCTACCCGCTCGTGCAGGGCCAGGGCAACTTCGGCTCTCCGGGCAACGACCCCGCGGCGGCGATGCGCTACACCGAAGCGCGGATGGCGCCGCTCGCCATGGAGATGGTGCGCGACATCGACGAGGAGACCGTCGACTTCACGCCCAACTACGACGGCCGCACCCAGGAGCCGGTGATCCTGCCGAGCCGGTTCCCCAACCTGCTCGTCAACGGCAGCGCCGGCATCGCAGTCGGCATGGCCACCAACATCCCGCCGCACAACCTCGGCGAGGTCGCCGAGGCGGCGCAGTGGGCGCTGGCCAACCCCGAGGCCTCGCGCGAGGACATGCTCGCGGCGTTCCTCGAGCGGGTGAAGGGCCCCGACTTCCCGACCGGCGGCCTCATCGTGGGGCGCAAGGGGATCGAGGACGCGTACCGCACCGGCCGCGGCTCGGTCATGATGCGCGCCGAGGTCGAGGTCGAGGAGGACGGCCGCGGCCGCACGCTGCTCGTGGTCACGCAGCTGCCGTACCAGGTCAACCCCGACAACCTGCTGCTGCGCATCGCCGAGCTCGCCAACGACGGCAAGATCTCCGGGATCTCCGATGTCCGCGACGACTCCTCGAGCCGCACGGGCATGCGCCTGGTCATCGAGCTCAAGCGCGACGCCGTCGCGAAGGTCGTGCTCAACAACCTCTTCAAGCACACCCAGCTGCAGGACAACTTCTCCTGCAACATGATCGCGCTCGTCGACGGCGTGCCGCGCACGCTGCCGCTCGACGGCTTCATCCGGCACTGGCTCGCGCACCAGATCGAGGTCATCGTCCGGCGCACGACGTACCGCCTGCGCAAGGCCGAGGAGCGCGCGCACATCCTGCTCGGCTACCTCAAGGCCCTCGATGCGCTCGACGAGGTGATCGCGCTCATCCGCGCGAGCGCCACGGTCGACGATGCGCGCACCGGCCTCATGGCGCTGCTCGAGGTCGACGAGCTGCAGGCCACCGCGATCCTCGACATGCAGCTGCGCCGCCTCGCCGCCCTCGAGCGGCAGAAGATCATCGACGAGTACGACGAGCTGCAGGCCAAGATCGCCGACTACAACGACATCCTCGCGAGCGAGCCGCGGCAGCGGACGATCGTCAGCGAGGAGCTCGCGGAGATCACCGCGAAGTACGCCGACGAGCGCCGCAGCCAGATCATCCCCTGGGACGGCGAGGTCACCGACGAGGACCTCATCGCCGAGGAGGACGTCGTCGTCACCATCACGCGCGGCGGCTACGCCAAGCGCACGGTGTCGAACCTGTACCGCGCCCAGCGCCGCGGCGGCAAGGGCGTGCGCGGGGCCGCGCTGCGCGGCGACGACGTCGTCGAGCACTTCTTCGTCACCACCACGCACCACTACCTGCTGTTCTTCACGAACAAGGGCCGGGTCTACCGGGCCAAGGCGTACGAGCTGCCCGACTCCGGGCGCGATGCCCGCGGCCAGCACGTGGCCAACCTCCTGGCGTTCCAGCCGGAGGAGCAGATCGCGCAGGTGCTCGACATCCGCGACTACGAGGCCGCGCCGTACCTCGTGCTCGCCACCCGCGACGGCATGGTGAAGAAGACGCGCCTGGAGTCGTTCGACTCCAACCGCAGCGGCGGCATCATCGCCATCAACCTGCGCGACGGCGACGAGCTCATCAGCGCTCAGCTCGTGTCGGACGACGACGACCTGCTGCTGGTCAGCGCCAAGGGGATGTCGGCCCGCTTCAAGGCCGACGACGAGACGCTGCGCCCGATGGGCCGCGACACCAGCGGCGTCATCGGCATGAAGTTCCGCGGCGACGACCACCTGCTCGCGATGGACGTCGTGCGCGAGGGCGCGTACGTCGTGACCGTCACCGACGGCGGCTACGCCAAGCGCACGCCGGTGGACGACTGGAGCGTGAAGGGCCGCGGCATCCTCGGCGTGCGCGCCATGAAGCTCGTCGAGGAGCGCGGCTCGCTCGTCGGTGCGCTCGTGGCCCACGAGGACGACGAGGTCTACGCCATCGCCTCCGACGGCGTCGTCATCCGCACCCGGGTCTCGGAGATCCGGGCGACCGGCCGCGACACGATGGGCGTCTCGCTCATGGACGTGAGCGGCGACAACGCGATCGTCGCGGTGGCCCGGGGCGAGGCCGGCGACGACGAGGACGACGAGGCCGAGGTGGACGCCGAAACCCCGACGCCCGACGCGGGCGAGGGCGCCGACCAGGCGGCCGAGGCCGCGTCCGACGAGGCGGTCGGCGCGTCGTCGGTTACCGTGGAACCCGCCACGGACGACGAGACCGAGAGCTAAGGGGACCGGGTGGACACCGCAGGCACCACGCCGCGCCCGTCCGGGCGACCGATGGCGAGCAAGGCCACCGAGGCCCCCGCGCGCCCGTCGGCGCCCGAGCGCGCTGCGGGCGGCGGGTCCGGCGCACCCGCTCCGTCGCGTCCGGCGGCCGAGCCGCGCGCGCAGCTCGATCCGCGTGCTGGTTCCGGCGCACCCCGGCCCGTGCCGGCCGCGTCCACGCGCCCGGCCGGCCCGCGCCGCGCGCGGCTCATGGTCACCCGCCTCGACCCGTGGTCGGTGATGAAGACCGCGTTCATGCTGTCGGTGTCGCTCTCGATCGTGATCATCATGGCGCTCGCCCTGCTGTGGTGGACCCTCGACGTGACCGGCGTCTTCGCCGCGATCGCGCGCACGGTCGACGACCTCGCAGGCACGTCGTCCACCTCGTTCGACTTCGAGTCGCTGGTGGGGTTCAACCGCGTGATGGGCGTGGCGTTCGTGCTCGCCGCGATCGAGATCGTGCTGGTCTCGGCGCTCGCCACACTCTTCGCGTTCCTCTACAACCTCTCGGTCGGCCTCACCGGCGGCCTCGAGGTGACGCTGTCCGAGGACGCCTGAGCCAGGGTGCCCGGCCCCGTTTTGGGCCGCCCGCCGCGCTGGGGTAACCTTCTCCGGCACGCCCGGGGCCTATAGCTCAGCCTGGTTAGAGCGCTTCCCTGATAAGGAAGAGGTCGATGGTTCAAGTCCATCTAGGCCCACCGTGCGACAGCCCCCGCCCCGGCGGGGGCTTCGTCGTTCCTGGGCCCGTCAGGGATGCAGCCACCGGCGCAGCATCCGGCTGACCCCGGGCACGCCGAGCCAGGTCATCCACGGCACCACGAGGGCGACCGTGAGGAGCACCCGGAGCCACAGCGGCAGGTCGGCGACGCGCGGGGCGAGCAGCCAGGTCAGCACGAAGGACGCCGGATAGAGCGCCGTGGCGATCACCACGGCGGTCTTCCAGCGGGGCGGCGGCGAGCTCGTGCGCAGGGGAGCGGCGAAGATCGACTCGAAGCCGCTGAGCGCGTGCGAGGTGGCGGGGCCGGCGACGAGCGGCTCGGCCCTGCGCACCCAGGCCCGCCGCTCCTCGCTGCGCTCCCAGGCGCTCAACGCCTCCGCGCTCGCGAACGAGAACGCGATGACGAGGTCGTCGCGGTCGGGCCCGGCCGGGTAGACCTGGGCGTCGAGGTGGCCCTCGAACCGCTCGGCCGCCGCCACGATGCCGCGGGCCCACTCCTCGAGGTCGTGCTCGCGCCCGGGCGAGGGACGGCGCGACACCACCGCGGTCACCGGCAGCACGTCCACGACGTCGACCTCCTCCTGCTCGTGGTCCCTCGCGGTACGGCGTACCGCTCTGCCATCGTGCGCCGTACGCCCTGGGCGGTCGGAGCGGGTTCCTCAGGGAGGAACGCGGCTGCGCCACAGCCGGTCCGGCGGCTTACGGTCCCGACCGGGAGTGCGCGCTCGCGTGCTCGCCGCCGCATGGGCCGCTCGGCCCTCGAGCAAGGAGCAGCCATGTCCTGGGACGTCGCGCGAGGCGCCGACGAGATCCTGGCCTGCGAGACCGAGCGCAGGGACCGTTCCCCGCTGACCGACGAGTGGGCGGGCATGACGGTGCAGGAGGCGTACGCGGTCCAGGACGAGGTGCTGCGCCGCAAGGTGGCGGCCGGCGAGAAGGTCATCGGCGTCAAGCTCGGGCTCACGTCGGAGGCCAAGCAGAAGCGGATGAACGTGAGCTCGCCGCTGACCGGGTGGCTCACCGACGCCATGGTGCTCGAGCCCGGCGCCCCCGTGCCCCAGGACGAGCTCATCCACCCGCGGGCCGAGCCGGAGATCGTGTTCGTGCTCGGCCGTCCGCTGCAGGGTCCCGGCGTCACCGCCGAGTCGGCGCTCGCGGCCGTCGACCGCGTGCTCGCCGGCGTCGAGATCATCGACAGCCGGTACGCTGACTTCCGGTTCACGCTGGCGGACGTCATCGCCGACAACGCGTCGTCCGCCAAGTTCGTGCTGGGCGACGTCTCCCTCGCTCCCGACGCCCTCGACCTGGTGGCGGAGGCGGTCGAGGTGACGGTGGACGGCGAGGTCGCGTACAAGGGCACCGGCGCGGACGTCCAGGGCCACCCCGCCGAGGCGCTCGCGCTCGCCGCGAACGACCTCGCCGAGCGCGGGCTGCGTCTCGAGGCGGGCTGGATCGTGCTCACCGGCGGCATGACCGACGCCGTGTTCGCCCCACCGGGGGCGCAGATCGCTGCACACTTCACTCATCTGGGCACCGTCGCCGTCCACGGCGGCTGAGGAAGGACCGGACATGGAGTTCTTCGGACACGTCATCGACGGGGCGGAGGTCGCCTCGCTCGACGGCGCCACGATGGCCGACGTCGACCCGTACACCCAGGAGCAGTGGGCGGAGATCGCGCTGGGCGGCAAGGCCGACGCCGACCGCGCCGTCGCCGCCGCGCGCCGCGCCTTCGACGAGGGCGAGTGGCCGCGCCTCGGCTACGAGAAGCGGCAGAAGCTGATCCACCGCCTCGCGGACCTCATGGAGGAGCACGCCGAGGAGCTCGCGCTCGCCGACGTGCGCGACATGGGCAAGCCGATCACCCAGGCGCTGCACGACGTCGCGCGCAGCGTGTGGAACTTCCGCTTCTTCGCCGACCACGCCCGGCTGTCGATGAACGACAGCTACCCCATGGACTCCGGGCACCACGCATACTCCCGGCTCGACCCCGCCGGCGTGGTCGTGGCCATCTCGCCGTGGAACTTCCCGCTGATGATGGCGACCTGGAAGGTCGCCCCCGCGTTGGCCTGGGGCAACACCGTCGTGCTGAAGCCCGCGGAGGACACCCCCACCTCGGCGACGATCCTCGGACGCCTGGCGATCGAGGCCGGCTTCCCGCCCGGCGTCCTCAACGTCGTGCACGGCTACGGGCCCGACTCGGTCGGGTCGGCCCTCACGTCGAACCCGGACGTCGACCGCATCACGTTCACCGGCGAGTCCGGCACGGGCAAGATCATCAGCGCGGCGGCGGCGCAGAACCTCGTCCCCGTGAGCCTCGAGCTCGGCGGCAAGGGCGCCAACATCGTGTTCGACGACGCCGACATCGACAACGCGGTGCACTGGGCGATCGAGGCGATCTTCCGCAACGCCGGCCAGGTGTGCCTCGCCGGATCGCGGCTCTACGTGCAGCGCGGCATCTACGCCGAGTTCGTCGAGCGCTACAAGGCCGCGGCCGAGAAGCTCGTGATGGGCGACCCGAAGGACCCGGCCACGCAGTTCTCGCCGGCGCTCGCGTCGCAGGAGCACTGGAACAAGGTCTCGTCGTTCCTCACGCCCGAGGCTCTGGCCGGCGGCCGGCTGGTCACCGGCGGCCTCGGTGACGGCTGGGGTGTGCGGCCGACGATCGTGGTCGACGCGCCGGCCGAGGCTCGCGTCGTACGCGAGGAGATCTTCGGCCCGGTCGTGGTGGCCACGCCGTTCGACACCGAGGACGAGGCCGTCGCGCTCGCGAACAACACGCGCTACGGCCTGAACGCCATGGTGTTCACGGAGAACCTCAGCACCGCGCACCGCGTGTCGGCCAAGCTCCGCGCCGGCACCGTGTGGGTCAACTGCTTCTTCATCCGCGACCTGCGGGCGCCGTTCGGCGGCGTCGGCGAGTCCGGCGTCGGCCGCGAGGGCGGCAACTTCAGCCGCGAGTTCTTCACCGAGCCCAAGGCCGTCGTCATGCAGATCTCCCAGTGACTGCACATTTCTGCCCCTAGGGTCGATCACGGCAGTTGAACTGCACGATCTGACCCGAACTCCGGCCCCTGCGCCTGCGGCGGCAGGGGCCGGCGGCATTCGGGGGTCGACGCGTCCGGCGCGGCAGGTAGGCTGACGGCGTACTCACCGACGTCCGGAAGGCGTGAGATCCGTGAAGAAGCTGCTCGTCCTGGCTGCGCTCGCCGCCGTCGGGTACGTCGTGTACCAGCAGATCGCCGCGGCCCGTGCCGAGCAGGACCTCTGGACCGAGGCCACCTCGGCTCCCGACCTGCGCTGACGCCGCACCACCCGGCCCGCCGTGCGGGCCATCCGGGGGCTTAGCTCAGTTGGTAGAGCGCTGCCTTTGCAAGGCAGAAGTCAGGGGTTCGAGTCCCCTAGCCTCCACGTACGTAGTTGGGCCCCCTGGGCCCCCCGATCTTGGGGGTCCAGGGGGCCCAACTACGTCCTGCCACAGAGGCTGTGGGCCCCCGCTGCGCATCTGAGCGCGAGCGCCATCCGCCGCTGGAATCGCCACGATGCGCAGTAGGGGACTCCACGCCGTCCGAGGCCCGGGCCCACTCATGTGGGTCCGGGTCTCGTGCGTTGTAGGGGCCCGGGCCTCGGACGGCTGGAAAGAGGGGACGTGGGCCCCCGCTGCGCATCTGGCTGGAAGCGACTGTCGCGCTGAAAGAGCCACGATGCGCAGTAGGGGACCCTAGCCTCGGCCAGGGTCCGCGATGCACGCTCCGCCCGAAGCCGCGAGCGGCCCTGCTACGCCCGCCCAGGCACTGCATGATGGGAAGGATTGTTCGGCTCTATTGGATGAAGTCCCCTACTGCCCGTCGGCTGGCGCCGCCGTGCAGCGGGGGCCCACCCTTCATCGCGGACGCCTACAGGGGTTTGAGCATCAGGGGGGCGTCGGGGCCGGCGGGGTCGGGGATGAGGAGGGTGCGGCGGTAGCCGGAGCCCTCGTAGAACCGCTCGCGGTGCGGCTGGCACTCGAGCACGACGAGGTCGCCGCCGGCGGCGCGCACGGCGTCGTCCATCGCCGCGAGCAGGTGCCGGGCCAGGCCGCGACCCTGCAGGGCGGGCACCACCGCGAGCTTGGCGACCCAGGCATGCGGCGGCTGCGTGCGGTGCGCCTCGGCGCAGGCGCGGTACCACGCGCCATCGGCGTCCCCTTCGGGCGCGGGGGTGGCGGGTTCCGCGCGGGCGCAGCCCCAGCACCGGCCGGCCTGCGACCCGAGCAGCACGCCCGCGGGCGCGTCGCCCACGACGGCGAGCAGGCGTACGTCGTACCGCCCGTCCGCCACGTCGTGCCGGTGGTGCTCCTGCCGCGCGGCCCAGCGCTCGAGGCGGTCCGGTCCGTGCAGCTCGACGACGTACGGCTCGTCGACGAACGCAGCGGTCAGGACGAGCGCCGCGAGCTCCTCCTCGCCAGGGGCCAGCGGACGCACGGAGATCTGCACGTCCGGCATGCTCGCAGACGCCGTCGCCGCCACGATGGGCGCATGGCGCGCATCGAGGAGGGCACGGCCCCGGATGGACGCAGGTACGTCCAGGCCGAGACGCGGGCGCAGCTGCGGCGCTGGCTCGCCCGGCATCAGGACGACGGCGCCGGCGCCTGGCTCGTGTCGTGGAAGAAGGCGACCGGGCGCCCGTCCGTGCCCTACAACGACCTCGTCGAGGAGCTGCTCTGCGTCGGCTGGGTCGACAGCACCGCGGGCACGCTGGACGCCGAGCGCGGCATGCTCTGGTGCGCGCCGCGCAAGAGGCGCAGCGGCTGGTCGCGCCCCAACAAGGAGCGCGTCGCCCGGCTCGAGGCCGCCGGCCTCCTCCTGCCGCGCGGCATCGAGGTCATCGAGCAGGCCAAGACCGACGGCAGCTGGAGCACGCTCGACGAGGTCGAGGACGGCGTCGAGCCGCCCGACCTCGCGGCGGCGCTGGACGCCGACCCCGCGGCCCGGGCGACCTGGGACGCGTTCCCCCGCTCGGTCAAGCGCGGCCTGCTCGAGCTCGTGGCGCAGGCGAAGAAGGCCGAGACCCGCGAGCGCCGCATCGCCACGATCGTGGCCGACGCCCGGGTCGGCAGCCGCGGCCCCTTCGACCGGGCCCGCCGTACCCCCTGACCGTCCCACGCCCGGACCGTCCACGCCGCCCAGGTTGCGATGAGGGTGCCCCAGGCCGCCTCCTACGCACCTGTCGTTCCCCACTGCCCGCCGCCGCCGGCAGCCGTGCGGATCGAGAGGGGAAGCCTGGCTGCCTCTTACGCAGCCTGGGGCACCCTCATCCGGAACGGACGCGAGCGGGTACGTCGGGACGCGGCGGGTGCGGGCGGCGTGCGAGGATGCGGAGGTGACGACTTACGCGACGCTGCACACCAGCATGGGCGACATCCGCATCGAGCTTTTCCCGAACCACGCGCCGAAGACCGTGCGCAACTTCGTGGGGCTCGCCGACGGCAGCCAGGAGTGGACCGACCCCAAGAGCGGGCAGAAGCGCTCGGACTCCCTCTACGCGGGCACGGTCTTCCACCGCGTCATCAGCGGCTTCATGATCCAGGGCGGCGACCCGCTCGGCACCGGCACCGGCGGCCCGGGCTACCGCTTCGCGGACGAGTTCCACCCCGAGCTGTCGTTCAACCGGCCGTACCTCCTCGCGATGGCGAACGCCGGCCCCGGCACCAACGGCTCGCAGTTCTTCATCACGGTGACCAACACCCCGCACCTCAACATGCGCCACACGATCTTCGGCGAGGTCGCCGACCAGGCGAGCCGTGACGTCGTCGACGCCATCGCCGTCACGCCGACCGGCCGCATGGACCGTCCCGTCACCGACGTCGTCATCGAGTCCGTAACGGTCGAGGATGTCGACGCCTGATTCGAGCTCGGCGCCGGGGGTGCCGGTCTGCTACCGGCACCCCGACCGCGAGACCTACATCCGGTGCGCGCGCTGCGACCGGCCGATCTGCCCGGATTGCATGACGTCGGCATCGGTCGGCTTCCAGTGCCCCGAGTGCATCGACGAGGGCCGCAAGTCCGTGCGCGAGGTGCGCACGCGTCTCGGCGCGAAGGTGCCCACCAAGCCGTACATCACGTACTCGCTCATCGTCGCCTCGCTCGTCGGCTTCGGGCTGCAGTACCTCGGCGGCTTCGACTCGATGATCCTCGAGTACGGCATGCTCCCGATCGCGATCGCCGACGGGAACGAGTACTACCGGCTCATCACCTCGATGTTCTTGCACGGCAGCCTGCTGCACATCGGCTTCAACATGCTCGTGCTGTGGTCGCTGGGCCCGTCCATCGAGAACCTCCTCGGCCACCTCCGCTACGCCACGCTGTACCTCCTCGCCGGCCTCGGCGGTTCGGTGGCCTCGTTCTGGTTCACCGGCGTGGTGACCCCGTCCATCGGTGCGAGCGGCGCGATCTACGGCCTGTTCGGCGCCTGGGTCGTGATCGGGCGCCGGCTCAACCTCGACCTCACCCAGGTCGTGGGGCTCATCGCCATCAACCTCGTGATCGGCTTCGTCGTCCCCAACGTCGACTGGCGCGCCCACCTCGGCGGCCTGGTCACCGGCGCCGTGGTCGCCGCCGTGTTCGCCTACGCGCCGCGCGGGGGCCGGACCGCGGTCCAGATCGCGGGGGTCGTGGTGGTGCTCGCGCTCCTGGTGGCCGCCACCGTCGTACGGGACGCCGCGATCTCCTCCGACCCGGCCGTCCAGGACCTCCTGGCGCAGTACGGGCAGTACTGGAAGAACCTCGACAACGGGCTCGGCGGCTGAGCGCCCGGATCGTGGTGGCCGGACCCCCTGCCGCGCGGGGGGCGATCGGGGTTACTGTTCAGTAACACCGGGCGGACCCGCCGGGCCGCCACCTGTCAGCACGCACGGAGGACCCATGAGCCAGCGCGACGCCGTCATCGTCGAAGCGATCCGTACGCCGGTCGGCGTCGGCAAGCCGGGCAAGGGGGCCCTGTCGGGCATCCACCCCGGCGACCTCGGAGCCCACGTGCTCGAGAACCTCGTCGCGCGTACCGGCATCGACGCGGGCGTCGTCGACGACGTGCTCTGGGGCACGGTGTCTCAGGTCGGCGAGCAGGCGTTCAACGCCGCGCGCAACACCCTCCTCGCCGCCGGCTTCCCCGAGTCGGTGCCCGGCACGACCATCGACCGCCAGTGCGGCTCGAGCCAGCAGGCCGTGCACTTCGCCGCCGCGGGCCTGGTCTCCGGCCACTACGACGTGGTCATCGCGGGCGGCACCGAGTCGATGTCGCGCGTGCCGATGTTCTCCAACGCGCAGGGCGGCGACGGGCCGTTCCCGACCCGCATGCTCGAGCGCTACAACAACGGCCTTGTGCCCCAAGGGATCTCGGCCGAGATGATCGCCTCGACGTGGGGCCTCACCCGCACCCAGCTCGACGAGATCGCCGTCGCCTCGCACGAGCGCGCTGCGGCTGCGACCGACGCCGGCCACTTCGACGACCAGATCGTCGGCGTCGCGGGCCTCGCCGCGGACGAGGGCATCCGCCGCGGCACGACGCTCGAGACCCTCGCGGGGCTGCGCACGGTCTTCAAGGAGGACGGTGTCGTCACCGCGGGCAACGCCTCGCAGATCTCCGACGGCTCCGCGGCGCTGCTGATGACGACGTCGGAGAAGGCGGCCGAGCTCGGGCTCACCCCGATCGCGCGCGTGCACTCCGTGGCGGTCACCGGGTCGGACCCGATCATGATGCTCACCGGCGTCATCCCGGCCACCGAGAAGGTGCTCGCGCGCGCGGGCCTCACGATCGGCGACATCGGAACGTTCGAGGTCAACGAGGCCTTCGCCTCGGTCGTGGCCGCGTGGCTGGCCGAGACCGGCGCCGACCCGGCCCGGCTCAACCCCGACGGCGGCGCGATCGCCCTCGGCCACCCGCTCGGCGCGTCCGGCGCCCGGCTGATGACGACGTTGGTGCACCGCATGCGCCGCGAGGGCACGCGGTACGGCCTGCAGACCATGTGCGAGGGCGGCGGCATGGCCAACGCCACCATCCTCGAGCTGGTCTGACGCCCTGACCTGCGACGACGCCCCGGACCCGCGCGAGGGTCCGGGGCGTCGTCGGCGTACGGCGGGTCCCCGTGATCATCCACAGGCGGATCCCTGAGGACGGACGGGAGTTATCCACAGGTGTGTCCACACCTGGGGACAGAACTACACGCGTGTAAGTAGCCCGGTCGGGCCGGGCGGCTGGGCGCTCAGCGCCAGCGGGTGGCCATGCCGAAGCCGGCGAAGATCAGGCCGAACCCGATGAGCACGTTGAACCAGCCGATGTCCTTCATGACGGGCAGGGTGGCGCCCGCGATGTAGTACACGACGATCCACAGCAGGCCGAGGATGAACAGCGTCAGCATCACCGGCACCCACCACGACGGGTTGCCGAGCTTCACGGCCTTGGGCGTCTCGGTCTGGGGTGTGTACGCCTTCTTGCGGCGGACCCGGGACTCAGGCACGGCGGCCCCTCCTGCTCACGATCCCCGGTCTGGCGCCGGGTCGTCGTAGCGTAACCGGCATGGACGCTCCGGGGCACGGGCAGGAGGCGCCGGTGCTGGCCGCCGCGCCCGCCGCCGCTGCACCTGACGAGCAGGAGCAGCGCGGCCGGATCCGCAGACCGTCCCGTGCGAGCGTGGTCGGGGTAGGTCTCGTCACCATCCTGGCCGGGTTCCTCGCCGTCGCGAGCGCCCACAGCGCGGACGGCACCGACCTGCGGGGCGGACGCGCGATCGACACCCGCGACCTCGTCACCCGGTCGGCCCAGCGGGTCGCCGTCCAGGAGGCGGAGGTCGCACGTTTGCGGCAGGAGGTGTCGGACCTCACCGCCGAGCAGGGCACGGGAGCGGCGCTCGCCGCGTCTCAGCGCCAGACGGCGGAGCTCGCGCCCGCGGCCGGGTTCACCCCGGTCGTGGGGCCGGGCATCACGGTCACGCTCGACGACGCCCCCCGCGGCGACGGTGCCCTCCCCGGGAACCCGTCGCCGGACGACCTCGTCGTGCATCAGCAGGACGTGCAGGCAGTCGTGAACGCGTTGTGGAGAGGAGGTGCCTCGGGCGTGCAGGTCATGGACCAGCGGATCGTGTCGACCTCGGCCGTGCGCTGCGTGGGCAACACCCTCATCCTCCAGGGGCGCGTCTACTCCCCGCCGTTCCGCATCTCCGCCGTCGGCGACACCGCTGCGCTCGGCCGGGCCCTCGACGACGACCCGCAGGTCGCCCTCTACCGTGAGTACGTGGACCTCTACGGGCTCGGGTACGTCGTGCAGCCCGAGGACCGCCTCGAGCTGCCGGCGTTCACCGGTGCGCTGCTGCCGACGTACGCGCAGGTGGCCCGATGAACCCCGAGGACCAGGAGGAGATGCGCTCCGCGCTCCTCGCCGACGGCACCCCCGCCCCGACCGCCCCGCGGCCCAAGGGCCACCGAACGCGCGCGGTGATCCGCGGCGTGGGCGAGGTCTTCATCACCGTCGGCGCGCTGCTCCTGCTGATGGTCGCGTACCAGCTCTGGTGGACCAACGTCGAGAGCGCCCAGGCGATCGCGCAGGAGCGCCAGGACATCGAGCAGTCCTGGTCCGAGCCCGAGAAGCCCATCAACACGCCGAACCCGACCACCCCGCCGAAGCCCGTCACGGACAAGCCGCTGAAGGAGCCGGCGTACGGCACCGGCTTCGCGCTGCTCTACATCCCGCGGCTCGCCGACCATGTCTGGGGGCTGCCGCTGTCCGAGGGAACCGGGAAGGACATCCTCGCCCACGGCGCCGGCCACTACGAGGACACCGCGATGCCGGGCGGCGTCGGCAACTTCGCGATCGCGGCGCACCGCTCGAGCCACAGCGAGCCGTTCGCGAACTTCCCCGACCTGCAGGTCGGCGACAAGGTGTACGTGCGCACCAAGAACGTCTGGTACGTCTACACCCTCACCCACGACGACCCCAACCTCACGCCGACCGACGTCTGGGTGATCGGGCCGGTGCCGGGGTACCCCGACTCGACGCCGAAGAAGAAGCTGCTCACGATGACCACCTGCACGCCGCGCTACGGCTCGACCGGCCGGTGGGCGTGGTGGGGCGAGCTCACCGAGAGCCGGTACGTGTCCGACGGCCCGCCCGACGGCATCGATCCGACCACCCCGCCCGCCTAGCCCGCCGCCCCGCCCGACCCGTACCACCCTGACGCCCGCCGGCAGTCGCACGACCCGCTCGCTGCACGACCTGCCCGCCGCCCCGCCCGACCCTGACGCCCGCCGGAAGTTGCACGACCCGCTCGCTGCACGACCTGCCCGCCGCCCCGCCCGACCCGAACCCTGGAGCAGAGGCCCCGTTGTACGGCTGGATCTGGAAGCACCTGCCCGGCCCGCGGCCGGTCAAGGCCCTGCTCGCCCTCGCGCTGTTCGCCGCCGTCGTCCTCGTTCTCTTCCAGTGGGTCTTCCCCTGGCTCGAGCCGCGCCTACCCTTCAACCAGGTCACCGTCGACGAGACCACCGCCCCCACCCCCGGTATAGCCCTCCCCTTCCCGCACTGACCCCGGATTTCCTGGTCAATGTGGCTTTCACTGCCTTCGGCAGAGATTCCGCCACAGATGCTGTCCACAGATCCCGGCGAAACCGTGTGGACGGCGTGGGCGATGATGGGCCCGTGAGCGCGCGCATCCTCGTCGTCGACAACTACGACTCGTTCGTGTTCAACATCGTGCAGTACCTCGCCCAGCTCGGCGCGGAGGTCGACGTACGCCGCAACGACGAGGTCGCGCCCGACGACGCCCGGGGGTACGACGGCGTCCTGCTCTCGCCCGGCCCCGGCACCCCGGCGGACGCCGGCGTCTGCATCGAGATGATCGAGACGCTCGGCGGCGTGCTGCCGATCTTCGGCGTCTGCCTCGGGCACCAGGCGATCGGCGAGGCGTACGGCGCGAGCGTCGTACGCGCACCCGAGCTCCTGCACGGCAAGACGAGCCTCGTGCACCACCACGGCGACGGCGTACTCGCCGGCCTCGCCGACCCGTTCACCGCCACGCGATACCACTCGCTCGCCATCGACCCGGCCACCGTGCCCGACGTGCTCGAGGTGACCGCGACGACCGACACCGGCGTGATCATGGCGGTGCGGCACCGCACCCTCGATGTTGAGGGCGTGCAGTTCCACCCCGAGAGCGTGCTCACCGAGGGCGGCCACCGGATGCTCGCCAACTGGCTGGTGCGCTGCGGCCAGGCCGACGCCGTGGAGCGCAGCGAGGGTCTCACGCCGGTCGTCGGAGGCTGACGTCCCCTACTGCTCGCGCCGTCGTTTCTCCGGCCCGTGCAGCGGGGGCCCATCGGACGAACGACAGGCGGCGCCATAAGCGCGCGCCGGTCGTCGGAGGCTGAGGTCCGCCTGCCTGTGGACAGCACGTGACGCGGAATCTCTGCCGATGGCAGTGAAAGCCACATTGACCAGAAAGATGAAGGCCCGGAACTGTGGAGGTTCCGGGCCTTCATCACATGCTGATCGGTGTTAGGGCGTCGGGCTGACGGACGGGGTGGGGGTGTCCGACGGCGGCGGCGTGGGGCTCTCGGTGGGCGGCGGCGGGGCCTTGGCGACGGTGATGGTCACGAGGGTTCCGCGTACGGCGACGGTGCCGGCCTGCGGCGACTGCGCGAGCACGGTGCCCTCGGGCTGGTTGCTCGTCTCGAGCTGGATCACCTCGACGTCGAACCCGGCGTTGCGCAGGTCGCTCTGGGCCTGGGCCTCGCTGGAGCCGACGACGTTCGGCACCTTGACCTTGCCGTTGGACACCACGATGTCCACCGGGGTGCCGGCATCGACGGTCTCCTGCGACGGCGGGTTCTGCGAGATGACGACGCCCTGCGGCTTGTCCGACGACTTCTCGTCGACCTTGCCGAGCGTGAGCCCTGCATCGACGAGCGCGGCGCGCGCGGCGTCCACGGACGTGAGCCCCGTGAGGGTCGGGACGATGGCCTGGTCCTTGCCGGTGGACACGGTGACGTCGACCGCCGAGCCCTTGTCGACCTGGCCGCCCTTGACCGGGTTCTGGCTGATGATCGTGTCCTTGGGCTTGTCCTCGCTCGCCTGCGGCGTCTGGGTGCCGAGGATGAGGCCCTCCTTCTGCAGGGCCGAGCTCGCCTCCGCGATGGTCAGGCCCGCGAGGTCCGGCACGTTGACCTTCTCCACCGGCGGGGTGCCGAAGATCGCGCGGCCCACCAGCACGGCCGCGATACCCGCGGCGATCACGCCCAGGGTGAGCAGGATCCAGAACGCCGGGCTGCGCTGGCTCTTCTTCTCCTCCGTCGCTGCGTACGCCGCAGCTGCGCCCACCGGCGCCATCACGGCGGTCTCCTGGGCGACGACAGGGACCGGCGCAGTCACGGGGAGGCCCGCGATCGCGCGCTCGACGTCGGCGCGCATCTCCGCGGCGCTCTGGTAGCGGTCCTCGGGGTTCTTGGCGAGGGATCGGAGCACGATCGCGTCGATCTGGGGCGTGACCGCGGGGTCGAACTGCGACGGAGGCACGGGTGCCTCGCTCACGTGCTGGTACGCGATCGACACGGGCGATTCGCCGGTGAACGGCGGCCGGCCCGCGAGCAGCTCGTAGAGCAGGCAGCCCGTGGAGTAGAGGTCGCTCCGGCTGTCCACGACCTCGCCGCGCGCCTGCTCCGGCGAGAGGTAGTGCGCGGTGCCGAGCACGGCGGACTGCTGGGTCATCGTCTGGCCGGAGTCGGCGAGCGCGCGCGCGATGCCGAAGTCCATGACCTTGACCTCGCCGCCGCGCGTGAGCATCACGTTCGCGGGCTTGATGTCGCGGTGCACGATGCCGTGGCGGTGGCTGTAGTCGAGCGCGGCGAGGGTGCCGCCGGTGATCTCGAGCGCGCGCTCGGGGAGCAGGCGGCGTCCGCTGCTCATGAGCTGGCGCAGCGTCATGCCGTCGACGTACTCCATGACGATGAACGGCACGACCGCGCCGGTGGCGTCGGGGCTGTCGGCGAGCACGTCCTCGCCGGTGTCGTAGACGGCGACGACGTTCGGGTGGTTCAGCGACGCCGCGCTCTGCGCCTCGCGCCGGAACCGCGCCTGGAACGAGGGGTCGCGGGCGAGGTCGGGGCGCAGGATCTTGATGGCCACCCGGCGCCCGAGGCGCAGGTCGCGTCCCTCGTGCACCTCGGCCATGCCTCCGCGCCCGATCACCTCGCCGATCTCGTAGCGATCGCCGAGCCGGCGCACGTCCTCGCTCACCGTTCCTCCTCCTGGCTGTGGCGGGCTGGGAGCCGCCGTGCCGAGTCTGACAGCACGCGGGGGGCGACGTGCGCCGTCCCCCGCGCGCGCCGCGCCTCCGGTGCAGGGACGCCGTACGACGGCCCCGCGTTCCTGCGCGTGCTGCGGCTCACTGGAGCACCGCCTCCATCACCGACTTGGCGATGGGCGCCGCGAGCGCGTTGCCGCTGATCTCCGCGGCGCCGCCGCCGTTCTGCAGCACGACCGCCACCGCGACCTGGGTGTTGCCGGGGATCGCGGGGGCCACGCCCACGAACCACGCGTGCGCCTTCTGGTCGTTGCCCGTCTGTGCCGTGCCGGTCTTGCCGCCGACGGCGACGCCGGGGATCCGGGCGTTGGAGCCCGTGCCCTGCTCGACGACGCCGACCATCATCGCGAGCAGCTGCGCGGCGTTGGCCGGCGACATGGCCTGGGAGAACGCCTGGGGCTCCGCGGTCTCCAGCGTCTCGAGCGACGGGCTGAGGATCTCGCTGACCAGGTAGGGGCTCATGACCTGGCCGTTGTTGGCGATGCCCGCGCCGACCATGGCCATCTGCAGCGCGGTGGCCGAGACGTCGAACTGCCCGATGGCGCTCATCGCGGTCTGCGGCGCGTCGGGGTCGGCCGGGAAGCGGCTGGCAGCCGCACGCAGCGGCACCTCGAAGCTGGTGCCGAACCCGAACTTCTCCGCCTGGGCGCGCAGCGCGTCGTCGCCGAGCTCGAGGCCGATCGAGGCGAACGCGGTGTTGCACGAGACGGCGAGCGCGTTCGCGAGGGTCGTCACGCCGCCGGGGCCGCACGCGGTGCCGGACCAGTTGTTGAGGTTCTTCGTGGTGTCGGGCAGGTCGAGCGTGGCGGGGCCGGGCACCTCGGTGTCGGGCTCGTACTGCCCGCTCTCGAGGGCCGCCGCGGCGGTGACGAGCTTGAAGGTCGATCCCGGCGGAAGCGTCATCACCAGCGGCCGGTTGAGCATCGGCTTCTGCGGGTCTTCCTCGTAGCCCTTGTACGCCTTGCGGATGCTCGCGGGATCGTGGCTCGACAGCAGGTTCGGGTCGAACGACGGCGATGACGCGAGCGCGAGGATCGCGCCCGTGCGCGGGTCGATCGCGACCACGGCGCCCGTGCGCCCGGCGAGCCCGTCGTACGCCGCCTTCTGCGCGCGGGGGTCGAGGGTGAGCCGTACGGCGCCGCCCTTCACGCCGCGCCCGGCGAAGAGCTGCTGGACGCGGTCGACGAAGAACCGGTCGTCGGAGCCGGACAGCACGGCGTTCTCCGTGCGCTCGATGCCGGTGGCGCCGTACACGAGCGAGTAGAAGCCGGTGGCGGGCGCGTAGAGCGGGCCGCGGGCGTACTGGCGCAGGAACTTCAGCTGGTCGTCGGTCGGGATCGACGAGGCGATCGCCGTGGACCCCAGGAGGATCGGGCCGCGCTCGCGGCTGTATTCCTCGAGCAGGGTGCGGCTGTTTCCGGCGCGGGCGCGGATGTCGGCGGACGCGACGTACTGCAGGTAGGTGAGGTTCGCGAGCAACGCGAACAGCAGCACGGCGAGGACCGCGGCGAGTCGGCGCACGGAGCGGATCACAGCCGCACCGCCTGCGTCGGGGCGTCCTCGAGGGCCGCCGCATCCGGCGTGGTGTCGGGCCGGCGGGCGGCGTCGCTGATGCGCATGATGAGCGCGATCGCGATCCAGTTGGCGACCAGCGACGAGCCGCCCTGCGACAGGAACGGCGTGGTGAGGCCCGTGAGGGGGATGAGCCGCGTGACGCCGCCGATGACGACGAACACTTGCAGCGCGAAGACGATCGACAGGCCCGAGGCCAGGAGGGTGCCGAAGATGTCGCGGCACGCGATCGCGGTGCGCATGCCGCGCTGCACGATGATCGCGTAGAGGACGAGCATCGCGGCGACGCCGATGAGCCCGATCTCCTCGCCGAACGCAGCGATGATGAAGTCGCTCTTGGCGTAGGGCACGAGCTGCGGGTAGCCCTGGCCGAGCCCCGACCCGAACATGCCTCCGCTCGCGAATCCGTAGAGCGACTGCGCGATCTGGTAGCTCGTGTCGGCCTCGTCGCCGAACGGGTTCAGCCACACGTCGACGCGCTGGCGCACGTGCCCGAAGGCGAGGAACGCGAAGAACGCGCCGCTCGCGAACAGCACGAAGCCGAGCACGAGCCACGATCGGCGCTGGGTCGCGATGTAGAGCATCGTGACGAAGAGGCCGAAGAAGACCAGGGACGTGCCGAGGTCGCGCTCGAACACCAGCACCGCGAGCGAGACCAGCCACGCCACGAGCAGCGGGCCGAGGTCGCGCCCGCGCGGGAACTCGATGCCCAGCACCTTCGTGCGCACGAGCGCGAGCGAGTCGCGGGTGACGGTGAGGTAGCCGGCGAAGAAGATCGTCAGCATGATCTTCGCCAGCTCGCCGGGCTGGAACGACAGGTTGCCGAGGCGGATCCACAGCGTGGCGCCGTTGATGGTCGCGCCGACGAACGGGAACAGCGGCAGGAGCAGCAGCACGAGGCCGGCGAACATCGCGGTGTAGGTGTAGCGCTGCAGCTTGCGGTGGTCGCGCACGACGACCAGCACCGCGATGAACAGCACGATGCCGAGCGCGGTCCACGTGAGCTGGCCGTAGACGTCGGGGGTCGGCACCTCGCTGCCGTTGCGCTGCGCGCGCTGGGCGTCCGCGAGGTCGAGGCGGTGGATCATCGCCAGGCCCAGCATGTTCAGGGTGACGACGACGGGCAGCAGCATCGGATCGGCGTACTGGGCGACGACGCGGATCACCCCGTGCGCGACGAGGATCAGCGTCACGACGGTGAGCAGCACGGGGATGGTGTCGCTCGCGATCTCGTCGAGCACCGCGAGGTCGACCTGGATGTACGCCGCTGCTCCCACGACGAACGCGAACACCAGGAGCCCGAGCTCCGCCCACCGCCGGTCGGGCTGGCGGTAGCGGGGGACGGCCGCTGCGGCGGGGGTCGTCACGGGCCCGCCGGCGTGCTCGGGGACGCGGGCAGCGTGGCGCTGGAGGACGGCGTGGCGCTCGCGGACGGCGTGGCGTCCAGGCCGCCGTCGCCGGTGGCGTCGGGGCACCCCGGCGTCGTCGGCACGGCCGTGCACTGGGCGGCGCGCTCGGACAGCCGCTGCACGACCTGCTGGGCGTTGGCGAGGGTGTCGGTGGCGATGGTCGACTCGACCTGCATGGCCTCGAAGTCCGGCAGCGAATCGACGGTGATGGTGGAGCGCTCGTGCACCGACGACAGGGCGATCGGGCCGATGGAGCCGTTGACGCCGTTGTAGATGGCGACGTAGCCGCCGTCGTTGCCGACGTACCACTGGCCGCGCGCCCACGTCATCGTGATCGCGAGCAGCCCGACGACCGCGGCGACCACGGCTACGACGGCGCCGATGGCCCAGGCCCAGCGGCGCCCGGTGCCGCGCCGGGCCGGCTGCTCCTCGTGGTACACCCGGCCGATCGGTGCCACGCCGTCCTCGCCCGTCGAGGTCTGGGTCGACACCTTCACCACCGTGGCGGGCCGGCTGTCGATCTGCTCGTCGGCGGGGAAGGTGAGGTCGGGAAGGCGCTCGCGGTTGCGCGGCTCGCCGGCCGCGCCCACCACGACCGGGGCGTCGTGCTCGACGTCCGTGTCGGGGTCCGCGGCCACGACGTCGGCGACCACGCACGTGACGTTGTCGGGCGCGCCCGCCTCGAGCGCCGCGTCGACGAGGGCGGTGACGGCAGCCGTGGGATCGGCGGTGGCCAGCAGCCGGGCGATGTCGGGATCGGACACGTAGCCGCACAGGCCGTCGCTGCACACGAGGTAGCGGTCGCCGGTGCGGGCCTCGCGCACCGACACGTCGGGCTCCGCGGGGTGCACGCCGTCGATCGCGCGCATGAGCAGGTTGCGGCGCGGGTGGCGCGCTGCCTCCTCCGGCGTGATGCGGCCAGAGTCGATGAGCGTCTGCACGTACGTGTGGTCGCGCGTGACCTGGCGCATCTCGCCGTCGCGCAGGAGGTACGCGCGGGAGTCGCCCACGTGCAGCACGGCGACGCGCGGCGGCTCGCCGCCGAGCCACGCGAGCGCGGTGAGCGTGGTGCCCATGCCGGCGAGCTCGGGGTTGGCGGCCACGACGTCGGCGATGCGCTCGCTCGTGGCGACGACCGCCTCCGACAGCCGCTCGAGGGCCTCGACGTCGGACAGCCCGCCGGGCTCGACCTCGGACATCGTGGCGATCGCGGCGGCCGAGGCGAGCTCGCCGGCCGCGTGGCCGCCCATGCCGTCGGCGACGACGAGCAGCTCGTCGCCGGCGTACCCGGAATCCTCGTTGCCGGAGCGGACGAGGCCGACGTCCGAGCGCGCGGCGGAGCGCAGCATCAGGGTCATCGCGTCACTTCCGCAGCTCGAGGACGGTGCGGCCCACCTTGAGCTGGTGGCCGACCGAGAGCGGGGTCGGGGCGGTGATGCGCGACCGGTCGACCCAGGTGCCGTTGGTCGAGCCCAGGTCGGTCACGATCCACGTGCTGCCGGTGAGCGAGATGCGCGCGTGGTTGTTGCTGGCGTAGTCGTCGTCGAGCACGAGGGTCGAGTCGGGCGCGCGGCCGATGGTGACGTCGGCCGCGCCGAGCGGGATGACCGTGCCGGTCAGCGGGCCCTCGACCACGACCAGGCTGCGCGCGCCACCCTTCGCCGGCTTGGGCTGCTTCGGGGCCTTGGGCGCCTTCACCGCTGCGGCGGCCCCGCCGCGCGGGGCGCGCGCCGGCACGAGCATGCGGGCGTCGCGGGGGGCCTTGAGGTCGCGGCGCAGCACGAGGATCGCCACGATCACGAGCAGCCAGATCAGCGCCAGGAAGCCCAGGCGCAGCAGCGTGAGGAGGAGCTCCGACATGGGCTCACCCCGCCCGGAACGTCAGCCGCGTGCCTCCGAGCTGGACGGTGGCGCCGTCGCGCAGGACGACCTCGCCCACCTGGACGCCGTCGACGTACGTGCCGTTGGTCGAGCCCAGGTCGCGCAGCACGACCTCGCGGCCCAGCAGGATCTCGGCGTGGTGGCGCGAGACGCCGGGGTCGTCGACGCGGATGTCGACGTCGCTCCCGCGCCCGATGCGCGTGACCGCGCGGGACAGGCTGTGCTCTGCGTCGTCGGCCACGAGGCGCGGGTGGCCGGCGTCCGGCCGCGACGAGGGGGCGGACGGCGTACGCACCGGCGCGGGGTTGCTCGCGACCCCGGCCTTGGCCTCGCTGTGGACGCGGAACAGGCCGGTCTCGAGGCTGTCGTCGCGGGCCAGGGTGATCTCGGTGCCGCCGAGGAACGTGTAGCGCTGCTCCTCCGCGTGCTCGCGGACCATCGTGCCGAGCTCCTCGGTGAGGGTGCCGGCGTACACGCTGAGGCGGTCGTGGTCGTGCGGCGACAGGTCGACGACGAAGACGTTGGGCACCACGGTGCGGCCGCGGCTCACGACGGCGGCGCGGTCGTCCATCTCGCGGGTGAGCGCGGAGGCGATCTCGACGGGCTGCACCTCGGCCTTGAAGGCGCGTGCGAAGGCGCCGTTGACCATGCGGTCGAGCCGTTGCTCGAAGCGGTCGAGCAGACCCACCGCGCCTCCCGAGTGCCGAGGCGGGCGCCGGGTCGGCGGAAGCCCCGCCCCGGGCGTCACCGCCGTCCCTTGATCGTAACTGCCGGGGCCGTGCGGACCGTTCCATCAGGGGCCCGGGTCGCCCTCCGGACAGGGGCAAACGGCGGTTCGTAACCCTTCCGACCTGCGTGTTAGCCTTCTCCCCGCACGCGCGAGTGGCGGAATAGGCAGACGCGCACGGTTCAGGTCCGTGTACCCGAAAGGGTGTGGGGGTTCAACTCCCCCCTCGCGCACCACAGCTCGACAGAGTTGCCGCAGGTCAACGATCTGCGGCATCTGCCGTTTCGGGCCAATCGGGCTCGTTGGTCACAGGATTGGCCACGGCCGGGATGCCGACGCAGTCCAGTCGGGTGACCCGGTCAGTGACCGGGTCACGTGACCCAGGATCCGCGCCGACCTGGGGGGCGGGCTTCAGTCGCAGGATCCACGTTCGGTCGGCGGTCTGGCGGATCATGAGGTCGCGGCGCGCGACCCATCGCGCAACCGGTACGACAGCGATGCCCGGCGATCCGGCAGGATGGCTCGGGGAGGTCCAGCGCGGTGAAGGGAGATGGCCGTGGGCGTCAAGAACTTGAAGCGGGCGGGGATTGACGACGGTCGTTTCGTCGCTCCGCTCTACACGCTCGCAGAGGCCGCACGGTATCTCGACGTACCGGCAAGCACCTTCGGCAACTGGGTGAATGGTTATGAACGAGCGGCCACCAAGACTCGGGGCAGGGTCAGTTCCCAAGCGATCGTCACGTCGGTACCGCGTTCCCACCCTCGTGGGCCCGTCATCCCGTTCGTCGGTCTGGCTGAGGGACTGGTTCTCGCAGCGTGGCGCCAGAGCGGCGTGCCGCTGCAGCGGATCAGGCCTGCAGTTGCTCGTCTCGAGCTCGAGTTCGGGCTGCCTCATGCGCTCGCCTCCAGGCGGCTGTTCACCGACGGCGCCGAGGTGCTCTACGACTACGCCCAGGACTCCGCGGATGATGAGACCGGCGATGCGCTGCGGGAACTGGTAGTGGTCAGCAGCGGCCAGCGCGTCTTTAACGACGTCGTGAGCGCCTACCTCAGGCGACTGGACTTTGACGACGACGTCTACGCCCGCCGGATACACCTGCCCGCGTACACGAACGCTGACGTGCTGGTCGATCCAGGCCGCGGGTTCGGGCAGCCGATCTTCGCTCGTGGCGGTGCGCGGCTCGAAGACGCGATTGCCATGTTCCGGGCCGGCGAACCCCTTGACGTGGTGGCCGAGGAGTACGAGGTCCCGTCCGCTCAGCTCGAAGACGCGCTGCGCGTTGCGCTTCGTGCTGCGGCCTGAACCAATGCCACGCGGGCATCCGGAGAGGCTGCCTGACCTCTTCCTCGACCGCAGCCTAGGCGGCAAGCAGGTGCCTGCGCGGCTCAGGGAAGAAGGACTGAGGCTGCAGACTCTCGCGGAGGTCTACGGACGTCCTCAGGACGAGGAGGTTTTGGATGTCGAGTGGCTGGAGCTTGCCGGGCGCAACGGTTGGGTAGTCCTAATGAAGGACGACCGGATCCGGTACCGCCGGACAGAGCGGGAAGCTCTCGTCACACACAACGTCCGTGCCTTCTGCTTGTCTGGCGGCAATCTGCGCGCGGCCGACATGGCGGATCAGTTCCTGAATGTGCTCGACAGGATGGCGGCCGCCTGTGCCGAACCGCCGCCATGCTTGTACGTCGTCTCGGCCTCAGGCATGCGCAAGGTCCAGCTTGAGGCGTGACCCTGGCGCCCGATCGAGCAATGGCTGGTGGCCACGGACGACGTATCCAGCATGTGCGGCAGGGTCCTAGCTCCGAGGCGTGCTCTTGCTCCTCCCGAGCTCAATGAGACCAGCGACGGCCGAAGCGGCATCGCTTTGCAGCTGTGGTGTGACGTGGCTGTAGATGTTCAACGTGATCGCGACGGTCGAGTGTCCCAGCCTGTCCTGGACGATCTTGGCGGGGATGCCCGCTTGAAGGGCGAGCGTGGCCCAGGTGTGCCGTAGGTCGTGAAGCCTGATGTCGGGAAGACCGGCCGTCCGTACTTGGGTCTTGAAGGCGCGGCTCAGCCGTTCGGGGTGGTAGGGCCGCCCGTCGGCTCGGGTGAAGACGAGGTCGTCGACCTGTGCGTTGCCGGTGGTGCCGATGAGAAGTCGGTCCTGGGCGCGGAGTGCTCTGTGTGCGCGGAGGATGGCGACGGTCCCGGGGTCGAGGGCCACGGAGCGGCGTCCGGCTGCGGTCTTGGGGTCGGACCAGACGGGTCGGTCGTCGTCGGTGTCGTGGATGTCGATGAGGGTGCGGACGATGGTGATGCGCGCGGCGTCGAGGTCGACGTTGGCCCACCCGAGTCCGAGGGCTTCGCCTCGGCGCAGGCCGGTGGTCGCGAGCAGGTGCCAGAGGGCGTGCTCGCGGGTGCCGCGGGTTGCGTCCAGGAACGCAGCGAGCTCGCCGGCGGTCCAGGTCTTCGCTGTGCGGGTGCCGTCGGCCGCGGCGGACATGCGCGGCGGCTCAGCCTGGTCTGCGGGGTTGTGGTTCAGCAGCCGCGCCTTGACCGCCGACTTGAGGACGCTGCCGATGATTGTGTGGATGTAGCGGACGGTGCGCACGCTGAGCCCGGTGTTGCCATCTCGGGCCTTGGACCGGTCGGCGAGGCCGTCGTCGAGGAGGTGGGCGTACAGGGCGGTGAGCTGGGTTCCAGTGATGCGTTGCAGCGGCGTGGTGCCGAGGGCGGGCAGGACGTGGATGCGCAGGTTGCGCTGGTAGGAGTGCAGCGTGGAGGGGCGGAGCCGCATCTTCGCGTTGGGCAGCCAGTGGGTGTCGATGTAGTCGGCGAGGGTGAGCCGGCTGGGGTCGACGTGGGCGCCGGTGT
The DNA here is from genome assembly GCA_050251215.1 of Candidatus Nanopelagicales bacterium. Lineage (GTDB taxonomy): Bacteria > Actinomycetota > Actinomycetes > S36-B12 > CAIYMF01 > Longivirga. The sequence goes on along the minus strand of JBFWNE010000006.1, from coordinate 100,110 downwards.
CCAGGTCGCGCAGCACCTTCGTCAATGCGGTCTGCGCGGCGCGTCGGGTGGGGAAGCCGCGCTTGCGCATCTGGCGGCGCTTGTCCCCCGGTGCGGTGATGTCGACGGTGTAGGACCAGGTGCCGTTGGTGTCCTGCCGGATGCTTCCTCGCCGCCCGGTCACCGCGCGCCACCCGCCGACGCGACGGTAGTTCGGGGCGACGGCGCGCTCTGATCGCGGCGGCTCATGGAGTCTCCCCTCTCGGTCGGTGAGGTCCAGGCATGCCACGCCTTGCCGCTCCGACCAAGCGGCGCAGGATCGTCCCTGTGGACGACACGCCCAATGTCACGCGGTCTCGGTGCCGGAGGTGAGCGTTGCGGGGTCGGCGTCGAGGAGGCGGCGCAGCGCGGCGGTGGGGATGCGGATGAGCTTGCCGACGCGCAGGACGGGGGTGGGGAAGCGGTCGGTGCGGATCAGGTCGTAGGCCAGGGTCCGGCCGATGCCCAGGACGGCTGCGGCGGTGGGGACGTCGATCAGGGGCGGGAGGTGGTCGAGGTCTGTGCGGTCCATGCGTACTCCCTGGTGCTGGTGGCGCTCGTCCAACACGGGCACCCACCGGAAGGTGCGCGCCGCGAGGCCCCGACACGCAGGCGGTCGTGAACCGGCGCGCTGCGGTCCCGCTGATCGCGCATGTCGGCGTGGTCAGCGCTCCGGCGGTTCGTGCCCGGGGGCGCGGCGCCTCGATCGGAGCAGGGGCAGCGCGCTCGGCCGACCGACCTCGCGCCCGGCCGCCACGATTGCGGGCTCGCGCACCGCGGTCGTGTCGGGGTCGGCGGGGTCGGTGACGAGGTTGGGGTTGCGGTAGGGCTGCTGGCCGCGGCGCTGCCAGCGGCTGCGCCGCTCCGCCGTCCCGGCGCTCGTCACTCCGGCGCGCTCGGCCGTGTCTGCGTCGACGGTCGCGCCAGCGGTGGCGACGGCGGCCTCGGCGCGGGCGAGGTGGCCGTCGAGGATGCCGGCGTCGCGGCGTGCGGCGTCCAGGGCGGTGGTCAGGTCGCGTCGCCGGCGCCGCGCCCAGACCGGCAGCTCCCCCGTCTCGAGCTCAAGGCGCACGACGTCGGCTCGGACTTCGTCGAGCCACCGGCGCAGGTGGTCGCGATCGGCGACGGCCTGTGCGAGGCGGTCCCGGTTGTAGCGGTGCTCGACCGGAGTCGGTGGTGCCGGCTGGGCGGCCTCGGAGGCGTCGAACTGTGCCTCGCGTGCCTGGTCGGCGGCCGGGCGCAGGAGGCTGTGGGCGGCACGCTCCCGCCCGGTCGTCGCAAGGGCGCGGGTGAGCTGCTCGAGTGCATCGACCTCCCGCGCCGGGCGGCCGCTGGCGTGGTGGGGGCCGGCGTCGATCTCGGCGCCGCCGGGCGTCGTGTGGATGTGGTTCTCGTGCCGGCCGCGAGTCATGGCGACGTAGAGGTGCTCGCGGTCCATCCCGGGGCGGGCGAGGGTGACCGCGACATCGGTGGTGGCCCCCTGGGCGGCGTCGATGGTCGCTGCCCACCCGTACTCCGAATGCCTCGCGAGGTAGGCGGCGGGCAGGGTGGTGATGCCGCGCCCGGCCAGATCCTCCACGACCAGGCCGGTGCCACCGGGAGCGGCGGCGATGACGGTGAACCGGTCGCCGTTGCGGACCCCGTCCGCGCCGACCCGCAGGGTCGCGGTGTTCTTCTTCGCCATGATCACGTCCCCCGCGCGCCAGTCGCGGGTCTCGGGGCGGCCGCGCGTGGAGGCGGTGCGTGCGGTGACGGTGAGCAGCGGCGGGCCGGTGACCTGCCCGGTGGCGATCGCGGCGACGCGGGCGCGGGCGTTCAGTGCGGTGACGTCGGTCCAGCCGCGGGCCAGCATCAACGCATCCCGCCCGTCGGTGACCGCGGTGTGCCAGCGGTCGAACACCGCGTCCGCGGCGTCGTCCCCGTCCGTGGCGGGGTGGATCCGGTCCCGCTCCTGGTAGGTGCGCAGGACGCTCGGGTCGCCGGCGCGCAGGGCGAGCGTCGCCGCCGCCTCCCAGGCGTGGGTGAAGCGGTGCAGCCCGCTCAGCTCCACCACCCGGTTCGGGATCAGCCCGGCGAGGTGCTCGAGCATCCCGCCCGGGGCGCGGATCGCTCCGATCTGGGCCGGGTCGCCGACCAGCACCACCCGCGCCCCCGCGGCCTGCGCGCGGGTGGTGAGGGCGGCGAGGTCGGCGGTGGCCAGCATGGAGGCCTCGTCGACCAGGAGCACGTCGCCGCGGTGCAGCCGCCGCTCATCCCGGACACCCGGGCCGCTGGTGGGCGGGTGGGTGTCGAAGGCGGTCTGCTGGGTCAACCACCGCGCCACCGTCACCCCCGACATGCCAGTCGAGCCTGCGAGCTCGGAGGCGGCACGCGCCGACGGCCCCAGCGCGAGCACGCGCTCCCCTCCCCGGGTCCAGCCGGTGACGGCGGCGCCGAGGACGGTGGTCTTGCCCGCCCCCGCCGGGGCCACCATCACTGTCACGAGGTCGCGGGAGGACACCAGCCGCACCGCCGCGACCTCCTGCTCCTGCGACAGCCCCTCCACCGTGGTCGCGTGGAGGACCGCCGTGGGGAGCCGGCGCGGCGGGCGCAGCCCGTCCAGCACCGCCTCGATGACCATCGCTTCGGTGTCGACGACCTTGCGGGAGGCGTAGCGGGCATCCGATGCCCGCGCCGTCACCCCCGACGGATCCGCCCCCAGCGGAACAGCGCCCGCCGCCGCGTCCGCCAGCGCCTGCGCGGTGAGGGCCTCCACCAACGCGGCGGCCTCCCGCGCGTCCCGCGGCGCGCCCGGGCCGGTGGCCGGCAGGCGTGCGGCTACCTGCACCGCCAGGTCCGCCGCCGACCACACCGCGCCCGCCCGACCGGCCGCCGTCACCGCGTCGGCGAGCCACGACTGCCGGGCGGGGAACGGCTCGCCGCGCGGCTCATCGGGGGCCGCTGCGGCGACGGGTCCGTGGGCGTCCGAAATGGTGAAGCCGGCCCTCGTGACGGAGTCGGTGACGGACTCCGTCAGGTCGGCCCTGGCGCTCGCACCTGCGGTTGGCCTTTTCGGGGTGTCCGCGACGGAGTCGGTGACGGAGTCCTCGACGGTCGCGACGGAGTCCGTCACAGCGACGCCGGTCTTCGCGACGGTGGTGACGGAGTTCGTGACGGAGTCCGCCGCGGTCGTGACAGTGCTGCCAGTGGCAATGACAGAGCGGATGGGCCCCGTGTCGGCGGTCATGACAGTGGGGCCGTCGCTTGCGACGGTCGCGGGCCAGGCACCCCGCACCTGCAGGAGGTTCCCGAGGCGGTCAGGGCTGGCGTGGCGCGCTGATCGCTGCAGACGATCAAAGTCCCAGCCCAGGGCGTGGGCCTGCTCCCGCCACCGGGCCCGCATCCCGGCTTCGGGGACGTGGTGGTCCTTGGGCGGGCGGGTGGCCAGGACCGCGGTCTTGACGATCCGGGCCCGTTCCCCCGCCGTGACCGCCCGCCCGAGCGCCTCCTCGGCCTGGGCGATGGTGGGGATGGCGTTGGCCATCACCGCAGCTGTGCGGGTCGACCAGGTGGCGAGGAGCTCGTCGGGGACGCCGGCGATCTCGGCCTGCCCGTGCTCGGTCACGGTTCGGAAGGCGACGCCGAGGCGGGTGGCGAGCTCGGTGCGCAGCGCGGCCTGGTAGAGGGCGCCGGCGGCCTTCTTGTGGTGGAACACCTCGTAGCCGTCGATGGTGCGCCACATCCCGTCGGTGCAGCGGACCTTGTTCACCACCAGGGCGTGGGTGTGCAGCTGAGGGTCCCCGGTCCGGGATGTGGTGTGCTCGAACAGCGCCGCCGCGTACCCGGCGGTGGAGATCTGCTCGACGCCGTCGCGGCCCCGACGGGAGAACGACGCGTGCGTCTCCAGGAACCCGATCGCCGCCTCCACCGCCGCCGCGTGCGCCGCGCGGACCTGGGCTGCGGTCGTGTCGTCGCCGAGGGCCCACAGCGCCGACACCGACTTCGGCGCGGAGAACGTCAGGTCGTGCCCGGTGACGGCATCCGGGCGCCACGCCCGGCCGAGGGCCGCCCCGCTGCCGGGGTGCAGCCCGCGGGCGAACAGCGCCTCCAGCTCCGCCTCCTCCACCCGCGCGCCCGGAGCCAGCCCGAGCTCGGGGAGGCCGGCGCCGTGCCAGCGGCCGGGCGCGTTGCCGGCCTCGGCGTAGTACTCGCACGCCCCGCGGGCGACGGAGTCCTGGTAGTACCGCCATGACGAGCGGCCGATCTTGGCACTGGACAGCACCACCGACCACCACCCATCATCAACCCTAACGAGCCGGAAATCCGGTGCAGCACAACCGATTACGACGGTAGCAGCGCGCGCCGACAATGCACATGTCTGCTGCGTCTGCTCGTCTCTGCCGGGGTGTCGGTCGGCCCGGGCTGCATTGGGTCTGCAGTAGTGGTTGGGGTAGGGGTCGCCCGCTCCTTCGAAGCCGGACGAGCACGACCTCGCTGTAGGTGGGAGGACGCCACTCGAGTCGGTGGTGCGGGTCCTGGTGGGCCGCACCAGCGCATCTTCAGGTGATAGCGCATCGGCTGTCGGAGAGCGGGTGGGGTTGCGGATGACCAAGATGACGGGCGACCAGCCCGGAGCCATGATTGGCGGGTTGGTGGACCGGCCGGCGGATGACGCCCCGGTGACCTTCCCTGCGAGTCCGACTGGTTCTCGTCGCACTAAACTCCGGACCGTGCTCGACATCGATATCCGCAGGGAGCTCGACCGCTCGCTGCGGCTCAAGCACGAGGGCGACGATTCGTCCCTGCTTCGGCACGAGTTCGGGGTCGACGCGGGCGGTCGGCGTGTGGATGTCGTGCTGATCAACGGTCGGCTGGACGGCTGGGAGATCAAGAGCGACCACGATTCGCTGGCTCGCCTCGCAGGTCAGGTAGAGGCGTTCTCGAAGGTGCTCGACCGGTCCTGGCTGGTGACCACGGATCGTCACCTCGAGCGGGCGGTGGAGAAGGTCCCCGGCTGGTGGGGCGTTGTGCGGGCCTGCCCGGTCGGTGAGGACGGCGGGGTCCTTCTGACCCAGCTGCGACGCCCGAGGCGCAGCCCGATGCTGGATGCCATGGCGACGGCGCAGCTGCTGTGGAGGGACGAGGCCATGGCGATCCTCGTCGAGCGGGGGCTGGGCGAGGGGCTGAGCGGCAGGGCCCGTTGGTATGTGTGGGAGCGGCTGGCTGCATCGTTCGCGCTGGAGCCGCTGCGCGGGTTGGTGCGTGATGCGCTCAGGGAGCGCCGAGAGTGGCCAGGCGGTGGACTACCGTCGTGAGGTGATGGCTCGTCCCGTAGGCCCGCCATTGGGTCGCGGTGCCTGCGCCTCCAGCGCTGCGCGAGCATCGGTGCAGCTCGCTGTCGCCCCAGCAGCACGCCGCCCCGCCGTAGGCGGGGTGCGCTACGACGCGGTGGGCGAGGGTGAAGAAGGACTCGTTGCCCGGCCGGGCCTTCTTCTCCCGCCACACCTGCCAGGTGTCGTCGTGGGTGTAGCGGAGGTTGGGCAGCGGCGCGCGTCCGCCGGTGGCAAGGGCCGGGTGGCTGACCCCGTAGTCGCCGAAGTCGACGTCGAGGCCGGTTGCTGAGACGTCGCTCCACAGCTGCGCGTCCCAACGCTGGACAGGGGTGGCACGGCCGGTCGGGAGGTCGCTGATGGACTCGGGGAAGGCGCCGCCGGCCAGGGTGATCGACGCCCATGGCCCGGCGGCGCTCGCCCAGGTGATGACCGACTGGGCCGCCGTGGCGTAGGCAGCCGCCGCGCGGCGGTTCGCCACGGAGCGGTAGTCCAGGATCAGGTGGATACGGTCGCGGCCCAGCCGCAGGGACCGCTGCAGGCGCGACAGATCGGCTGAGGCGATGGGGGCGGGAATCGTGTCGTCGTCGCCGAGCCGGACGTAGGCCTCCGGCTCGGGCAGGCGCCGGGCGGCACGGGAGAGACTGCGCAGCACGCCTGCGTCGTCGTTGGGGCGGGCGACGGGCACCATCCCGATCGCGCTGGCGTCCAGCTGCTCCGCGATCCATTCGGGGATGGGTGTGCCGGTGCCCGCGTGCGGCTGCGCCTGATCAAGGAAGCCGCAGTCGATGCCGACGATGCTGCCGGCGGGCAGGTACCTGATGGCCTTGGCCGTCGGGTTGGCGACCGCCTTGACCAGGTCGGTGTCGGGGCCGATCTCGAACACGGGCCGATGCCGCCGGCCACGGCTGGCGGCAGCGCTCCGAAGGCCTGCCATTCGCCTGGCTTGGCCTTCAGCAGCGGCCGGTACAAGGTCATGTCTGGAGCTCCCTGATCGTGTGGCGGCGCAGGCGTGGCGCGCGGCTGTTCCTGCCCTCCCCTGCGGGGCAGGTCCTGGCCGCTACTGACCTTCTGTCCGCGCCGGCGGGACCGTCGCACGGACCACCTTTCGTCCTGGAGCATGCTTCGGGCTGGAACCGCCCCCTGCGACCATGGCCGGGGTCCGGACATCAGGGGGTATGGGACGGGTGGCAGCGATGGACGAGGCGGCGCTGGCGGCCTCCGCTGCGGCGGGGGACGCGTCGGCGTTCGAGCGCCTCTACGACCTGCATGCCCGGCGGGTTCACGCGCACTGCGCACGTCAGCTGGGTTCGGTGCAGGACGCGGACGATCTGACCGCGGTCGTGTTCCTGGAGGCGTGGCGGCGCCGCGACGCGGTTCGGGTGGTGGAGGGGTCGGTGCTGCCGTGGCTGCTGGTGACGGCGACGAACGTGGCCCGCAACCATCGCCGTGGACTGCGCCGCTACCGGGCGGTGCTGGCTCGGCTGCCTGCGGCGGAGCCGGTGCCGGACCACGGGTCCCAGGTCGCCGACCGCCTCCATGTCGAGGAGGGCGCGAGGGCGTTGGCCGTGGCGCTGGAGGGGCTGGGGAAGGTGGACCGGCAGGTGGTGTCGCTGTGCCTGCTGGAGGACCTGACCTACGAGCAGGCCGCAGCGGTGCTGGGGCTCTCGCACGCGGCGGTGCGGTCGCGGCTGTCGCGCTCGAGGCGTGCGCTGCGCGAGGCGCTGGCGCGTGCCGGGTACGACCCGTCCGGGGGCGGCGCGGACGTCCGCGACATCCGCCTCGGCATGGACCGGGACCACGAGGGGTCGGAGGTGGGCAGCGATGACTGATCCGAAGGACTGGCCGCCGCCTCTGGGCGAGGAGCGCGCCGAGCAGATCCGTGCCATCGTGATGGGCGAGATCGCGGCCCAGGCCGGCCCGGCCGGCCGGCGCCGGCGCCGGCGCCGGACGGCCACCGTGGTCGCGGTGGTGCTCGGGGTGCTGGTGGCCGGTGCGGGGACGGCGACGGCGGTGCTGCGCTTCGCCCAGCCCGACGACCCGAACCTGGGCTACTGCTCGCCGGCGGCGTCGGTAGACCGCTCGGTGTGGGAGCCCTACGCGTTCGGCGCGGTCCAGGCCCCGGACGGCACCTGGGAGGCGTTGGCGGGCATCGAGTCCTGCGCGGCCATGTGGCAGGCCGGAGTCGTCGCCGACCCGCAGCAGCCCGACGGCCCTGCGCAGCTGGCCGCCTGCGTGGTCGAAGGCGCCCTGGTGGTCATGCCTGGCGACGAGGGCGTGTGCTCGCGCCTCGGTGTCCCGTCCGCGCTCCCGGCCGCCGCGCCGACCACGTCCGCCGGGTAGCACGCACCGCCGCCCTCGCCAAGGAGGCTTGAGTCCCGGCAGGCGTGAGACGGGGGGTGGTCCGGTGGGGCGATGCCCAAGGTGGATGTGGGCATCGCCCCACCCCGCCGACCCAGGTCCCGAAGGCTCTGGACCTACCGCGAGGCAGTTCCCGCATGCGCGGTCGCGCGGTGCTGGGGGTCAGTTCCACTGGATGGAGGAGGCCTGGTCGTTCATCGTGGACCCGACGTAGGTGCTGTTGGCGACGAAGCCGTAGGAGCTGCCCGAGTAGCCGGTGTCGGCCCAGATGCGGGTGGCGCACTGCCCGAAGGACTTGAACGAGGACACCCGGTCGTTCCAGCCCGAGGGCATGGACGAGAGCTGCCAGTCGACGTCGGCGTTGCTGTCGCAGCCCGACGAGGCGGTGAACGTGTAGGACGACCCGCCGTAGTTCAGGTCCTCGTACACCGTCCCGAGGGCCACGGACGCCAGCGCCACCACCCCGCCCGACGCCGTGCCGACCAGCGCGCCGTCGGAGCCGTAGGACGTCGCCACTGCAACCTCGCCAGCTGCAGATAGGTCGTCGAGGACCTTGGCGTAGGTGTCGTGGCAGCCCGACAGCCCGGTCTCCAGGTCGTACCAGCAGTGCTGGTCGGCCTCCGCGGCCGAGGCCGGCGCGGCGCTGATCACCAGGAGCGCGGCGCTGAGGGCGGCGGCTGCTGCATGCGTTGATCTCACTTCGAGGGTCCCTTCAAGGTTCATGGCTGTGCCACCGGCTCGTGCCGGTGGCACCTGTTCATGTCCGCAGCAGGCCGACCGTCGCACGATTTGCGCCGATCGGGTTGGTCGGCTACATCACATGGGGCAGAACGGGTTCCACGGCTGGGATGTCGTTGACCGCTGGCTGGCGCCGGACCTACGTTGCGCAGGTCCGCACCACCACGGGGGAGATTTCACGGTGCCAGCTCAGCGTTCCTTCATGACAGGTCGTCACGGGTCCGTCCTGCGCCCGGCGAGGCCCGCTGCGGCCCTCGTGGTCGCTGCGCTCCTGCTCGGCACCGTGGCGCCGGCCGCGTCGGCGACCCCGGCCGCCGCACCTGCCCCGCAGGTCGACCAGGCTCCGCTCGTCCTCGAGCGCCCTGACGCCGTCACCGCGCAGATCGCTGCGAAGGCGCAGGGCAGCAAGGTCGAGGTGACCGGCGAACGCACCGAGTCCCGGCGGGTGTGGGCCAACCCGGACGGGTCGTTCACCGCCGAGGTGTACTCCGGCCCCAACTGGGTCCAGGGCGCCGACGGCACGTGGGACGAGATCGACACCACGCTGATCCGCGACGCGTCCGGCGACGTGGTCCCCAAGGCGGCAGCGGTCGACGTCACCCTGGCCGGCGACCCCTCAGCCGCCCCGTCGGGGACGGCGATCAACGTGGTGGCCGAGGTCGCCGTGCCCAGGTCGTCGTTGGACGACTTCGCCGACGCGCAGACCGACCCGACGGCGACGGTGCCGGTCACCGACGACGCCGGTGCCAAGCCGGCCAGCGTCTCGGTCGGGACCGACGGGGCGCTGCCCGCCCCGGTCGTGTCGGGCAACGAGGCCACCTACGCCGGCGCCGCCGACGGGCGCGACCTGCGCGTGCGGGTCCTGCCCTCGGGTGTCCAGACCTTCGTCGACATCGACGAGCGTCCCGCCCAGATCCCGGCCGAGGGCGTGGTCGTCTCGCTGCCGCTGGCCGCGAAGGGGGTCACGGTCGCGGAATCCCCGGACGGCGGCATCGTCCTCAAGGACGCCAAGACCGGCGAAGTGGTCTCCCGCGCCCCGGCAGCCCGCGTCTGGGACGCGAACATCGACCCTGTCTCGGGGGAGTCCTCCCACGGGTTCGTCGCTGACACCCTGCTGCGCAAGACGAGCACCGGGTACGACCTGTCCGTCGTGATCCCGGCCGACTACTTCGACACCCCGGACCTGCGCTACCCGATCACCGTCGACCCGTCCTACACGTTCACCACCGTCAGCAAGGACACCTACGTCGAGAAGGGCTACGACAACACCGCGTTCGGAAGCGAGCCCGACCTCAAGGTCGGCACCTACGACGCGGGGACGCACGTGGCCCGCTCCTACCTGATGTTCACGCTCGGCACCGCTACCTCGTTCGTGGACACCGCCAATGACCGCACCGTGGTCGACTCAGCCAAGCTGAAGCTGTGGCTCTACCACTCGGCGTCGTGCACGTCCGCGACCATGAACATCCGCTACCTCACCGAGTCGTTCAGCGAGACGACGTCCACATGGAACAACAAGCCGACCCAGTCCGCGGCGGTGCACAGCCCGTCGGATGCCAAGCGCAACGACTCCAGCGGTTCCTGTGCCCAGGGCTGGCTGGACACGACCAGCGGCACCGAGGTGAAGGACATCGTCCAGGAATGGGTGGGCAAGGACGCCACCGATCCGGCGAACTACGGGTTCGCACTCACCGCTTCGGAGACCGCCTCCTCGGGCTGGAAGCGGTTCTACTCCAGCGAGTACTCCACCAGCTCGCGGCGCCCGTCGATGACCGTCACCTACCACCACAAGCCCACCACCCCGGCGGCGGTGACCCTCGCCGGTCGCAACAGCGCCGGGTGGGTGCGCTCGGCGACGCCTTCGTTGTCGGCGACCGTCGCCGACCTCGACGGCGGCACCGTGGCAGGCGCGTTCTACGTCTCGACCTCCTCGACGTTCACCAGCACGACGTGGAGCGGCAGCACCAGCGTCGCCTCGGGCACCACGGCCACCAAGACCTCCGGCACCCTGGCGCAGGGCACCCAGTACTACGCCCGTGCCCGGGCCAGCCAGGCGTACTCCACGTCCACCGAGTACTCCGGCTACACAGCAGGCGTCGCGTTCAAGGTCGACTCGATCGCACCGACTCTGACGATCTCCTGCACCGGCACAACCGAGAACGAGTTCATCCCGAACCCGCCCACGGCCAACGTGCCCTGCACGGCCACCGCCACCGACGCCACCTCGGGCGTGGCGTCGTTCTCCAACGTCACCCTCGACGGACAGCCGACCGGAGTGCTGAACCTGTCCGGCACCGGCGCCTCCCGCACGTTCAACCTCCAGCAGTCCGCTGTCGGCACCGGCTGGCACGTCGTGTCCGCGACGGTCACCGACAACGCCGGCAACACCACCACCAAGACCTACTCCTTCGGCATCGGCACCTCCCAGATGACGCTCCCCGCCGACGAGCAGACCACCAGTTCCGGCACCGTCGTGCTCGAGGTCTCCGCCGGGGGCGGGGTCAGCACCCACGTGCAGTACTCCACCGACGGCAGCACCTGGACGACCATCCCCGCCGCGCAGCTCACGACCCTGGCAGGCGCCGGCGTGACCACGCCGCTGCCCCTGACCGGCACAGGGCTGCTCAAGTCCGCCCAGGTGCGCTGGGACATGACCTTCGCCTTCGGCGACGACGCCGTCGTCTCGATCAGGCCCTGCGTCGTCCCGACCGTCGGGCAGCCCTGCCTGCCCCCGACCACCGGCCAGCCGCGAACCGTCACCCTGGACCGCAGCGGTGCCGGTGCGGCGTCCACGACCGTCGGCCCGATCAGCGTCGCGCTCACCACCGGCGCGGCGTCCCTGGACACGATGGACGCCGCCGTCGGTGGCGCGAGCATCGGCCGCTCCTACAGCTCGTTCTCCCCGAACACCGATGGCGCGTTCGGAAAGGGCTGGACCACCGCGCTCGGTTCCCCCGCCGGCACGAACTGGTCGCACCTGGCCGACACCGGCAGCGGGCTGCTGCTCTACGCCTCTACCGGAGGCGACCCCATCAGCTTCGCCCCGATCACGGCGGCGTCAGGATGCGATGCCAGCTACGGCCCGGTCGACGACGCCACCGGCCTCGACATCTGCGAGGTCGTGGCCGCAGGCGCCACCATGTTCACCCTGCACGAGATCGACGGACCTGAGACGTCGTTCACCATCCAGTCGGGGTCCACCTACATCCTCGCGTCGGTCTACGACCCCGACACCGAGCAGCTCACCGAGTTCAACAGCGACGGCACCGGCACCACCCGCATCATCCCTCCGCTGCCGCCGGGCATTGTCTGCCCCTCAAGCGACACTGCGAGCTGGCAGCCGGGCTGCAGCGACTTGCTGGTCACCTACGACTCGTCGCGGGTGTCCACGATCACTTGGCGTGGCTACGAGCAGCCCCTCGACGGCTCCACTCCCGTGCTCCACTCCTATGACGTGGCCTGCTACCGCTACGACAACGGCCGTCTCACGCAGGTATGGGACCCGCGGGACAACACCGGCGGCTACGCCGCCTGCGGCGCCGCGACGAGCGCCCCGCCGTCCGGTGCCCTGGCCACCGGATACGGGTACGACCCGGGCAGCGGCCGGCTGACCAGCGTCACCCCGCCCGGGCTGCAGCCCTGGACCATCACCTACAACGGAACCAGCGGCAAGGCAACCGCCATCTCGCGCACCCACACCCCCGGGTTCAACGGCGGCGCCACCGAGACCACCACCATCCAGTACGACGCGCCGATCGGTGCCGCGACCAGCGGCGACGACACCCACCCCGACCTGACCGCCGCAGCCGTCGCCGCCTGGTGGCCCGTCGACCCGGCCGTCGTCCCCGTGACCGCGCCCGTGTACGCCACGGCCGTCTACCCGCCCGGGGCATCCACCTCCGACCTGCGCAACGCCGCCGTCACCGCCATGGACGAGTACGGCCGCGCGATCATGACCGCGGGCTTCTCCGGCACTGGGCAAGCGGGTTGGAAGGTCGCCACCCAGGTCCTCGACCCCCTCACCGGTGCCGTGCGCGCGACCCTGACCCCGGGCAACCGCGACGCGGCCCTCAACCCCGCCAGCCCGCTGCGCACAGACGTCGGCCTCACCGGCACCACCGCCGAGGCCGCACGCATGCTCGCCACCACCACCGTCTACGCCAACCTCGTCAACGACAACGGGGACGGGGCGACCGACAGCGACGACATTGCCGACGTCACCGACACCTACGGCCCGCTGCACCTCGGCGACGTCGCCGGCGCCCAGGTCGCCGTCCGCGCCCACACCCACACCACCTACGGCGACGTCGCCACGGGCACGGTGCCGTCCGACGCGGCCGACCGGGCCAGCGCGGCGCCCGTGCACGCGGCCCTCGCAGTCACCGAGGCAGGGTGGGACCCGTCCACCGGCAGCGACATAGCAAGCACGGTCCAATCCACCCGCTACGCCTACGCCTACACCGCCGCCGGCACCGAGACCACCGCCGGATGGACATTCACCACCCCGATCCAGACCACGATCGTCATGCCCGGCAGCAGCGACATCGTCCACCGAGTCGTCCTCGACCCCGACACCGGTCAGGCGCTCCAGCAGCGCCAGCCGTCCGCCATGAACGACAGCATCCAGTACGTCAACGGCGTCGCCCAGGCGACCGACCCCGGCACCCGGCTCAGCCGCACCTGGGGCGTCGGCGACTACAACGCAGCGAACTGCACCGCCACCGTCTGGTACGGCCTCCCCTGCGACGCCCGACCCGCCAGCGGCAACCTCCCCGCCGCCACCCAGACCTTCTACGACCTGTTCCTCCGCCCCATCAAGCAGACCGACACCGGGACCGGCGGCACCACCCGCACCACCCTCACCGCATACGGGAACAGCGGCATCTCCAGCCGCCCGGCCAGCGTGCAGACCACCGGCGGCGCCAGCGGCGACACGCCGATCCCCGACAAGACGATCAGCTACCAGACCGCCACCGGCCTGCCGTCTGGCACCACCTCCGGGTCGGGTGGCAGCGCCATCACCACCAGCACCAGCTACGACGACTTCGGCCGCCCGCTCACCGCGACCGACGGCACCGGCGGGCAGACCGCCGTCACCTACGAGAGCACCACCGGACGCCTCGCCACCGTGACCCGTACCCAGGGCGGCACGACGGTCGGCACCACGACGTACGCGTACAACGGGGGGACGGAGCGTCGCGGGCTCTCTACCGGTGCCGCGCACTCCACGCTGGGGACGATCACCGCCGTCTACGACGCGGACGGTCAGCCGATCAGCCAGACCATCCCCATGGTCTCGGGGACGTTGACGCAGGCGTGGACCCGCTCAAGCGCGGGCAGGGCGACGGAGCTGGACTGGACGCGCAGCGGTGCGACCGATCCGTGGATCACGAACACGGTCACCGTCGACGCGCACGGCCGGGTCGCGACCGACACCAGCACCCTCTACGCGGTCGGGGGCCGGGTCCGCGGCTACTCCTACGACGCGGCCGGTCGGCTCACGGGCGTCACCGACACGCGCGAGGCCGCCTGTACGACGCGCACCTACGGGTTCGACGTGAACGGCAACCGCACCGCCAGCGTCAGCTACGCGCCGGCGGCGGACGGGTCCTGCCAGACCAGCACCGCCACGTCTACGACGTCTGGGTCCTTCGCGGCCGCGGACCAGCCCACGGGCGGGACGTTGGCGTACGACGCGTTCGGTCGGACCACCACCCTCCCGGCCGCGCAGACCGCCGCGGCGTCGGGGTCGGACGTGAGCTTGTCCTACTTCGTGAACGACCTGGTGCGCTCGACGACGGCGACACCTGCGGGAGGGTCGAGCCTGACCTCGACGTGGTCCCTGGACGCTTCCGACCGCCTGGCGTGCCGGCGGGACAAGCCGACCGCGACCACCGACGCCAGCGCCTGCGGGTCCACGAGCACTGCGGGAGTGGTGGACACGGTCAACCACTACGACGGGGGCAGCGACTCACCGGCGTGGACGGTCACCCGCACCGGCGGCACCACCCCCACCACGACCACGGCGTGGTACGTGCCCGGCCTCGTCGGCGGCCTCGCAGCCACGGTCACCGGGTCCACGGCGACCGTGGCGCTGTCGGACCTGCACGGCGACATCCCCATCACCACCACCACGACCCAGACCGCCGCACCTGACGGGGCGATCAGCGACACCGACGAGTACGGAGTCGTCCGCGACGGATCGGGTGCCGCGACGACCGGGCCCCGGTACGGGTGGCTCGGCACGGCCCAGCGCGACGCCACCGCCACCGCCGGGCTCACCCTCATGGGTGTGCGTCTCTACAACCCGGCCACCGGACGGTTCCTGTCCACCGACCCCGTCTACGGCGGCAACACCACCACCTACGGTTATCCGACGGACCCCATCAATCAGCGGGATCTGGACGGACGATTCTGCTTCTTCGGCTGGCTTGGAAACACTTGTACCTCGTACGCCACTGACTCCTTCGGACGTGCGATACCCGTTCGCTGGGACATTCGACAGAAACTGCTCATCAAGCACAACATCAACTGGTCGACGGCCAAGTACCTAATCGCAAGGCTCCCCCAGGTGTCGGTGACGGGTACCGTTCACGTGTTTCGCGGCATTGTGCGGGAGCTTCGCTGCTCATGGTGGTCCGCGTGCCAGCCGACAGGGCGTTACGTCGAGGTCAAGATGGTTGTGGACTTCAGGGTTTCGGACGGGCGAACGTTCGGTCTGGTGACGCTTCATTGCGTTCCAACGACACGCTGTCCGGACTGGATCAACAGCAATCTGAAGTTGTGAGAAATGCCGACTAGTTGGGCGCAGGACGTGGCGGGGCAGGTTCTCCGCTGTGCTATCAGTGAGCCCTCCCTGCACGCGGTCACGATAGGCGTCCTTAATGACCTTCAGTTCACAGTCCACTTCACCTACTTGCCGCAATCGCGGGCGCGCGCCATTCGCGTTGACCGAGATCTGCTAAGCAGGTCCCAAGTGTTGGACCCACGCCGCCCGGTCCCTGAGTTGGCAGCTCTGCTCGTCCATAGTGTGTTGGCCATTCCTCGCGACTCTGCTGAGGAGGTCATGGATGAGCAGGGGACGGCTTGGATCGGCCCGGAGCATTGGTGATACACCAATGCACTAACGCCACCGGTGGCCACCGTGTGGGCTCAGGCCAGCGCTACTGTCGGCTACCGGCGGTACCTGCTGACGCTTCTTGCGCCGTTGAGCCGTAGCTGCGTTAGCGATCGCCGCTTGGGCGTAGCTCAAGGCGTGGTGCATCTGTTCAGGTCTGGCGACGGATGCCCCTCCTGTCGGCGACGGGAGAGAAGGAGATCACACCGGCCAGCGGCGCAGCCGGCCCGCGCGATCTCGGCAAGCTCGCCTCTGGCGAGTTCGAGCTCGCGCCTGCCTGCCCCGGGGACCACCGCTCAAGCCGCATGATCATTTACAACTGACGTCACCCGAAACCGCAGTCCCTGGCGCAGCGCGTGGTCACAATACTGGTCACGGAAGAGCTGGCGCACGTCGACAGGTGCCGGGACGAAAGCCGGAACCGCGGCCGCGTGACCTGCGCAAACGGCAGACTATGGCACGCGACGCTATACACATCCCCTGCCCAATTCGGAGTTCAACTCCCCCCTCGCGCACGTGAGGCAAGGGCGGTCCCCGAGGGGCCGCCCTTCGTCGTTCACGGGCGACGCAGGCGTTCCAGCGCGGTGAGGGCGGTATCGACCGCACGCCGTGCCGCGGTCGCGTCGGCCTTGGCGGCGGTGCGGTCGGCGCGGGCGTCCGACAGCGCGGCCTTGGCCTCCTGATGCGCCGCTGCCGCCGCGCGCTCGGCCGTCTCCGCGTCGGCGACCGCGGCCTCGGCGGCCTCGAGCGCGGCCTCGGCGTCCGCGTCCTGCAGCCGCGCCTCGGCCAGGGCCTGCTCCGCCGCCTCGACCGCGCGCAGGCGCTCCGCCTCCGCGGCCTGCTGCTCGGGGGTGGGTCCGGGCTCGGGCGTACGGCGCGGCTTCGCCGCCGGAGCGGCTGCCAGCACCTGGTCGTAGGCGACCGCGCCGAAGCCGTGGTCGTCGAGGCTGAGCGGCGCGGTGAGGCGGCGGCTCTGCAGCGCGGCAGCGGCGTCCTCGTCGGTGAACGCCGCGGTCACGCTCGCCTCGATGTCGCGCTCGTGCTCCGCGGTGAAGGCCTGCCCGTGATCCTGGGCGATCTCCCGCGCTTGCGCCACGACGTCGCCGAGGAGCCGGCGGCGATGCGTCGACAGGTCGCGGATCGCTGAGCCGTCGCGCGAGGCCGTCGCCTCCCGCAGCGCGGGCCCGATGGCGATCGCGCCCGCGATGAGGTCGGGCGACTCCGCCGCGAGCACGTTCAGCAGCCACGCGCTGACCGTGGGCTTGCGCAGCTTCGCGATGGCCGCCGCGGTGGCCGGGTCGCCGGCCGCGCGCACGGTCGCCACGAGGTCGGTGCGCACCTGCACGAACTGGGACGGCGGGAGCCGGTACAGCTCGTCGACCATCGCGTCGAAGTCGCTCACGGCCCCAGCATGGCGCGGCCGCACCCGCGCGCACGACTCTCCGTGCCGAGCCGACCTCGGCTACCGCGTCGAAATGCGCGACGACTCTGCGTGACCGTTCCTCTCGGAACGCGCACATCGCCTGGGGCCCAACGGGATCCCTGTGGTGCGACGTGATGTTCGCTACGGCGTTTCCGGGTGGATCTGCTCAGGTCCGGGGTACTCAGGGTCGATCATGGTTCTAGGACGAAGCTCCGTGGTGGGAGGGCCGTTCGATGATCGATACAGGCAACGACACGTTCCAGCAGACGCTCCTCGGCTCCGACGAGCTGCGCCGGCCTGAGCCCCGCTCCGACGGCGGCGGAGGGCTCCTCGACGACAGGTCACGGGTGACGCGGCTGCGCGCCACGGCGCCGAACCGTCGGCACTTCTGCATCCAGGCGGGCCTCGAGCCGGGCCCGGTCTCCTACGCCCGCGTCAACGCTGCGCTGCAGCGCTTCGGGCTGCCGCTCTACCCCGCGCCGGCCCGGCACGCCGCCTGAGCGTCAGGCCAGATCGGGGTAGTGCAGCGCGACCACGTCCGGGTACGACCGGCGGTAGTAGTTCCACAGCTGCTCGCCGTACGCCTCGGCGCGGGTGCTGCTCGTGCCGCCCTGCCCGGCCACGAGCTCCTCGCGCTTGGCCATGAAGCCGGCGTCGCGGTGCCACGGGCTGGCGGCGACGGCCTCGGCGTACCTCGGGTCGAGGTCGAGCGGGCCGAGGCTCGCGCGCAGGTCCGGCCCGTGGAAGTACGCCGAGGAGTACCGCTGGGCCGGCGAGATGACCCGGTGCGTCGTGGCGACGAGGTAGTTGCCGCTCATCGACTGCAGCGTCTCGCCGATGTTGATGACGAGCGCTCCCTCGACGGGCGGTACGTCGATCCACTCCCCGGCCGGGTTGAGCGCCTGCAGGCCGCCCACGCCGTGCTGCAGCAGAAGGGTGAGGAACCCCGCGTCGTGGTGCGCGTTCACGCCCGCGCCGCCGTCCGGGGTCGGCGGGTACGAGATCAGCTTCGCGAGCGAGTGGCGGCGCTCGCCGAAGGCCTGGGCGAACGTGTCCTCCGGCACGTCGAGCCCCACGGCGAGCGCCGCCATGAGCTCGTCGGCGCTCCGGGCGGCGCGGGCGAGGAACACCAGCACCATTGCGCGGAACCCGGGCAGGACGGCGGCGGGCAGCCACAGGTTGGGCCCGTCGAGCCGGAGGTACGCCGGCACCGCGTCCGCGGCGTACGGCTCGTTCTCGGTCGAGAGGTCGAGCTGCTCGCGCCAGTCGACCTTGTTGTCGGTGAGCTCGGACCCCGTGCGCTCCCAGCCGCGGAAGTGCCGCGACAGCTTCTTCTCGATGAGCTCCTTGGTCTCCACCGGCAGGGCGAAGAAGTCCTGCAGCGCCTGGAAGTACCGGCCGACGAACTCCGGGTCGAGCTCGTGGTCGACGAGGGTGAGGAACCCGACCTCGTGCGCCGTCGTGACCAGGTCGCGGGCGAACGCCGCGCGCTCGTCGGGCGTGCCATGCCAGCGCGCGAACGACAGCACGGGGATCTCGGTGAACGCGGCGGCCTCGATCGTCATGCGGCCCAGGATCCCGTACGCCGACCCGCCCGGCCAGGGCGGGCGCGATCCCGTGACCTCGGCGCTGCTCAGGCGCCGTGCGTGAACGCGTGGTCGTAGACGACGGTCGCGACCTGGATGGAGTACTCGCTGTAGAAGTCGGCGACGCCGAGCCTCTGCGCCTCGCGGTGCTCGGGGTGCTCGCGCCACGCGCGCTGGCTCTCGAGGTCTGCGAAGGTGACCACGGTGACGCGCTCGCCGTCGTCGGCCGTGAACGTCTTGGCATCGACGTACCCCGGCATCGACGCGGCGAGCTCGGACATCCGTGCGCTCATGCGGCTGTAGGCGTCGCGGTTCTCCGCGCGCAGCCGGTTGCGGAAGATCGTGACGACCTGCTCGGGCATGGCGCGACGCTACAGCGGGGGCCCGCGTACGTCGTCGCCCTTTCCCCGTCGCCCGGGTCAGCGGCGCCAGCTGCGGCGCCGGCGCGCGATGAGGGCCAGGCCGCCCATGGCCAGGGCGATCCCGCCGAACACGGCCTGTAGCGCGCTCGGCCCGACGAACGGGATCTGCACGGTCACCTCGACGAGCAGCAGCCCGCTCGCACCGAGCACGATCTCGGGCGTGCGCGGGTGCTTGCGCACCGCCGCGGCGAGCGCGAGCGTCGACGGCAGGGCCACCGAGGCGAAGAGCCACACCGCAGGCAGCCTCCAGCTGTCCAGTCCGAGGGGCTCGAGGTCGGACACCGGCGGCGTGAACGTGCCGGTCCACAGCTGCCACGTGCCCGCGAGGCCGCCGATCGCCACCACCGCCTCGACGGGGATGACGACCCACCGGAACTCGTGGGTGGTCTGCGAGGAGGCGGGGCGGGCGAGCGCGGTCGTCATGGCGAACCTTCGGGCAGGCGCCCGCGGCCGCCGCGGCCCGTGCCGGCGGCGTGGCCGTCGGGCGTCGGCTTCATCGTAGGGAGCGGCGATCGGGCGGCGATGTTCCGTCGCTCACACCACCTGCTCGCTAGGGTCGGCATGTCCGTCCGGGACCGAGGGGAAGCGCATGAGCAGCGACCAGCCGTTCGAGCCGGCACCGCCGACCCCGCCCGCGGGTCCCGCCGCCGGGTGGTACTCCGACCCCGGCGATCCGGCGATGCAGCGCTACTGGGACGGCACGGCGTGGAGCACGCAGACCGCTCCGCTCGCGGCGCAGTCCTGGCCCGCAGCGCCCGGTGCCCAGGGCGCCCCGATGTACGGCGCACCCGGGTACGGCAGCACGGCGTACGGCCCGGGCTGGGGCGTCGCGCCGCGCAAGGTCGGTTTCGGGGAGGCGATCAGGCGCGCGTTCCGGGGCTGGAGCGACTACTCGGGCCGCGCGACGGTCGGCGAGTTCTGGTGGTTCTACCTGTTCTCCGTCATCGTCTTCGCGGTGCCGTACGTGCTCCTGCTCGTGCTCAGCGTGGCGCTGCTGCCGGGCAGCGCCACGTCGTCGTCCACCCAGCCCCTCACCCCGCGCGAGGAGGCCAACCCGGCGGCGATCGGCGCGTTCCTCGTGCTGGGGGCGGTCTTCCTCGTTCTGGCCCTGGGGCTGTTCCTCGTGCAGCTCGCGCTGACCGTGCGCCGCCTGCACGACAGCGACCGCGAGGGCTGGTGGTACCTCATCTCGTTCGTCCCGTTCGGCAGCCTCGTGCTGCTCTACTTCCTGGTGCAGCCCGGCACCCCCGGCCCCAACCGCTACGGCCCCGTTCCTACCTGACGCATCCGGCGCGAGGCTCTGGCCGGTCAGCGGCGGGCGTTGCGGGTGATCAGGCGGTCGCCGAGAGCGAGGACCTTGCCGTAGTGGCCGGGCGTGATCCGCGCGAGCGCGTCGAGCGCGTACGTCTCGGGCCCGATGAGCACGCGGGGCTTGCGGCGCTCGATGCCGTCCACGATCCGTCGTGCCGCGATGGCGGGGTCGAGCGAGAGCATGCGTTCCCACGCCGCCTCGGCCGCGTCGTACTCCGCGCGGTCCACGCCCGCGCCCACCCGTGCGCTGCGGGCGATGTCGGTGGCGACTCCGCCGGGGTGCACGGTGGTGACGCCCACCTCGTGCTCGGCGAGCTCGAGCCGCAGCGCGTCGCCGAACCCGCGCACCGCGAACTTGCTCGAGGAGTACGCCGTCTGGCCGGCGGGACCGATCAGCCCGAAGAGGCTGGAGATGTTGCAGATGTGGGCGCCGCGGGTCGCGGTGAGGCGCGGCAGCAGCGTGTGGGTCATGACGACGACCGCGCGGAAGTTCACCGACATCAGCCAGTCGAAGTCCTCCAGGCTCACCTGCGACAGCCGGCCGCCGAGAGCGACGCCGGCGTTGTTGACCAGCAGGTGCAGGTTCGGGTGCGCGTCGCGGATCTCGGCGGCTGCGGCGAGCGCGGCGTCGCCGTCGGAGAGATCGACGACGTACGTCGACACTGCGCGGTCGGGCCGCCGCGTCCGGAGCTCGACGGCCACGGCCTCGAGCGCGTCGGCGTCCTTGTCGAGCAGCACGAGGCTGCTCCCCCGCGCAGCGAGCTCGTAGGCCGTCGCCCGGCCGATGCCGCCCGCGGCGCCGGTGAGCACCGCCGTCCCGCCGTCGACGACGTAGCGCTTCATGCCTGCTCCTCAGGCCGGCGGGTGAACCGAACGGCGTCGTCGACGGGTCCGCGCGTGAGCAGCGCGACGTCCTTGCGGTAGTTCTGGTTGAGCCGCCACGGCGTCCGGATCCCTTGGGACGGAAGCATTCCGGCGGCCCGCCGCACGTAGCCCGAGCTCAGGTCGAGCAGCGGCAGCCGGTCGGGCTCGGGCGGCTCCTCCGGCACCACGGCGTCGTAGCCGTTGCGCTGCATGTGGTCGAGCAGGCGTACGACGTACCGGCTCACGAGGTCGCACTTCAGAGTCCACGACGCGTTCGTGTAGCCGACGGCGAAGGCGAAGCTCGGGACGCCGGTGAGCATCATCCCCTTGTACGCCACGGTCGTCGTCGCGTCGACGGGCACGCCGTCGACGGCGAGCGTCATACCGCCGATCAGCAGCAGCTCGAGCCCGGTGGCCGTGACCACGACGTCGGCCACGAGCTCCTCGCCGGACACCAGCCGGATGCCCTTCGGGGTGAAGCGGTCGATCCGGTCGGTGACCACCGACGCGCGGCCGCTGCGGATCGCGGCGAACAGGTTGCCGTCCGGCACGACGCAGAGCCGCTGGTCCCACGGGCCGTACGACGGGCCGAAGTGCGTCTCCACGTCGTACCCCTCGGGCAGCTGGGATGCCGCGCCGTTCATGAGGATCCGGCGCATCGCCGAGGGGAAGCGCTGGGACAGGCGGTACGACAGCGACGAGGTCGCGATGCTCTTGGCCCGCACCGCGCGGTACGCCGCCTGCTCGGGCAGCGCGCGGCGCAGCGCCCCGGCGACGCGGTCGACCGAGGGCAGGGCGGCGACGTACGTCGGCGAGCGCTGCAGCATGGTCACGTGGGCGGCGGTCTGCGCGATGGCGGGCACGAGCGTCATCGCAGTGGCGCCGCTGCCGACGACCACGACCTGCTGGCCGGCGAGGTCGAGCCCCTCCGGCCAGTGCTGCGGATGCACGACGGTGCCCTCGTAGTCGTCGAGACCGTCGAAGGCCGGCTCGTAGCCGTGGTCGTAGCGGTAGTACCCCGTGCAGCAGTAGAGGAATCGGCAGGTGAGCTCGACCGGCTCGCCCGTGGCCGTGTCCTCGGCCTCGACGGTCCAGAGGCAGTCGGCGCTCGACCACGACGCGCGGGTGACGCGGTGGTGCAGGCGCACGTGCTGGTCGACGCCGAAGTCGCGCGCGGTGTCCCGGACGTACCGCAGGATCGACGGGCCGTCCGCGAGCGCCTTGCCCTCGGTCCACGGCCGGAACGGGTAGCCCAGGGTGTGCATGTCGGAGTCGGACCGCACGCCGGGGTAGCGGAACAGGTCCCACGTGCCGCCGATCGTGCCGCGCGACTCCAGGATCGTGAACGTCGTGCCCGGCCGGTCCAGCAGCAGCCGCGCCCCCGCGCCGATCCCCGACAACCCGGCGCCGACGACCACGACGTCGTAGTGCCCGCTCACGCCGTCCCCTCCGTCCACCGTCCGCGCGACGCTACCCCGCCGCCCGCGTTCTCCGGGTCAATGTGGCTTTCACTGCCGCCGGCAGAGATTCTGCGTCACGTGCTGTCCACAGGCGCCCGGCTCTGGAGGGCACGACGTACCTGCGCGCACCTCACGTGGCGGCCCGGACCTACTCGAGGCCGCAGGCCTTCTCGATGACGTCGTACATCTGCGGCTTCACGTCGTCCGGCGGCATGAGGGTGAGGTCGACGCGGCCCTTGCCGAGGTCGAGCCCGACGTCGAACACGTACGTCTTCTTGCTCTCGCCGAGCGAGTGGCCGTCGCAGCGCAGCGTCGAGCCGACGTCGATCGGCAGCTCGGCGCGCGACACGTCGGCCGGCATGGTGAGCAGCGGCGTCCGGGCCGGCGGCGTGCCGTCGAGGGTCAGCAGCACGCTGCCGTCGAGGTCGAGCACGCGGATCGGCGCGGTGCTGCTGCCGCGCCTGAGCACGAGCGTTCCGCGCAGCACGGGTGCGCCGTCCTGCGTCGTCGCCGTCCAGGAATCGCCGAAGCCCACCTGCACGGCGTCGAGCAGGCGCTGCCGGGCGCAGTCCTGGTCCCAGAGCTTGTCGAGCAGGAGGTCGGACGCCGCGAGCGGCAGGCTCAGCTGCGCGTCGACCAGCGTGATCTCGGCCGTGACGCCGTCCGTCGGCCGGGTGGCCGTGGTGCACACGGCATCGCCGTACGGCACCTTCAGCGCGACGGTGGCGCCCGGCGGGATGTCGTAGTCGACCTGCGCCTCGTCGGTGCCCGACAGGCCTGGCCACGCGACCCGCAGCGATGTGATCCGCGCGGTGGACGTGCCCGCGTTCTTCAGCACGACCTTCAGCGTGTGGGTGACCTCGTCCTCGCGGTACTGCTGCAGCGACCCGACGAGGTCCGGCGCCGGCGGCGCGGTCTTGCTGGGCATCTGGGTCGCGCCGCTGCCGCCCTGCGCCGCGCAGCCCGCGAGCAGCCACCCGGCCGCCGCGACCGCCACCACCGCCCGAGCTCCACGCATGCGCGCCACCGTAGGTGCCGTATGCGATGAAGGGGGCCTTCGTTGCTAAGAACGGAACAAAGTCGGCCATCATCCGGATGCCGCGCGGGTCGGGCCTGCGGTCGCCCAGGCGCGCAGTACGCCGTGGACGCCGTACGACGCTTCACCGGACGCCGCGGCGTACGCCGACCGCGCGGGGCTGTGCTGGACTACGCCGGTGGCCGTCGTCCTCGCGCTGATCTCGAGCGTGCTGTGGGGCGTCGGCGACTTCGTCGGCGGCCTCGCCTCCCGCCGCGCGACGGCGCTGCAGGTGCTCATGGTCACGACGCCGGTCGGGCTGCTGCTCGTGCTGCCGGTCGCGTTCCTGATCGGCGGCGACGCGGCGGGCAGCCTGGTGCCCGGTCTCATCGCCGGCGTCTTCGGCTCGTTCGCGATCCTGCTGCTGTACGCCGCGCTCACCATCGGCCCGATGGGCGTCCTGTCGCCCGTCTCGGCGGTCCTCGGTGCAGCCATCCCCGTCGTCGTGGGCATCGTGGGCGGCGAGCGTCCGGGGCCGTCGGCGTACCTCGGGATGCTCCTCGCCGTCGTGGCGATCGTGACGGTCGGGCTCGAGCCGCAGGCGCCGACGGACGACGCGCAGCATCAGCGGGTATCGCGCCGCGGCCTGGTGTACGCGATCGCCGCGGGCGTGGGCATCGGGCTGTTCTTCTCGTGCATCTCGTTCGCTCCGGACGACGCCGGCGTGTGGCCGATCGTCTTCTCGCGCGCGATGTCGACGGTGATCATCGCCGCCATGGCGCTGGCGCTGCTCCTGCGCCGGCGCGAGCCGATGGTGCCCGCGGCGCTGCCGGTGGTCGGGCTCGGCGTGGTCGCGGGCGGGCTCGACGTCGCGGCCAACGCGTTCTACGTGCTCGCGCTCCCGCTCGGCCTGCTGTCGATCGTGTCGGTGCTCGGGTCGCTGTATCCCGCCGCCACCGTCCTGCTGGCGCGCGTCGTACTCGCCGAGCGGCTGCGGCTGCTGCAGAAGGTCGGCATGGTCACCGCCCTCGTGGCCAGCGCTCTCCTCGCCCTCGGCGCCTGAGCGGGCTGAGTTCGTCCGCTAAGGACAGAAACGTCCCCTGAAGGGCGTGTTCTGTCCTCTTCTCGCCGACGACGCCGAGGCCGCTACGAGCCGCTGCGGACGCATCCGGAGTACAGGAAAGGACAGAAGCGTCCCCTGAAGGGCGCGATCCGTCCTTAGCGGGTGGAATCCGTCCGGCGTGATGTCTGCGGTGACCGGCGGGTTCGGGGTGGTGGGGACGTACGCCGCGCCGTCACGATCGGGGCATGCTCACCGACACCGCCGCGCTCGACCTCGTCGCCCGCTACCGCGCCGGCGTGGCGCACGTGGACGCCGCCCTCGACGGCGCGACCGACGCCGACCTCGACCGCCGCAGCGACGAGCCCGGCGCGTGGTGCGCCCGGCAGGTCGTGCACCACCTCGCCGACAGCGAGACCAACTCGTACGTGCGCCTGCGCCGTCTGCTCGCCGAGCCCGCGCCGACCACGATCCAGGGGTACGACGAGGCGCACTGGGCCACGGTCCTGCACTACGACCGGCCGATCGCCGCCTCGCTCGCGGTGTTCCGCGCCGTACGCGCGGCCAGCAGCGAGCTCCTCGACACCCTCGTCGACGCCGACCTCGAGCGCACCGGCGTCCACTCCGAGAGCGGCACCTACAGCCTGCGCGAGTGGCTCGAGATCTACGCCGACCACGGCGAAGCCCACGCCGCCCAGATCCGCGCCGCCCGCGGCATCTGAGCTGCACGTTCGGGCCTTTTGGGTCGATCAAGGCAGCCGAACTGCACGATCCGACCGCTACTCGTGATCATGGTCGCCCCGTACGCCGATCCCGCGTACGCCGGGCCTCGCTAAGCCGGCCCCGCGCCGGCCCCCGCGTACGCCGGGCCTCGCGTACACCGACCCCGGGTACGCCGGCCCCGCGCCGGCCGGTGCGCCGTACGCCGACGGCAGTGCGCGCGTCGTCCGCCGTACCCCGACCGCGATGCGCGCGTCCGCCCGCCGCACGACAGAATCACCCCGTGACCCTCGCCTCCGCGTTCCCGGCCCAGCCGGCGATCACGGCGCTCATCGTCGCGGCCCTCGCGCTCGCGGCCATCCTCGGCGTCCTCGCGATCCGCGACCGCAGCGTCCCGCGCTGGGCCCTGCTGGCCATCGGCGTGCTCGAGCTCATCCTCGTCGTCCTCGCCGTGTGGTCGGTGATCGCCTGGGTCGGCGGCGACGCCCCGGCCGAGCCCGTCGTGTTCTTCTTCTACCTCGTCGCCTGCCTCGCGATCCCGCCGGCGATGGCCTGGTGGGGACAGGGCGAGCCGGGCCGCTGGGGCAGCGGTGTCGTCGCGGCCGCGTGCCTCGTGCTCATCGTGCTCGTCCTGCGCGTGTCGCAGGTCTGGACCGGAGGAGTCCCGCCCACATGACCGACCCGTCCCCCGCCTCCACGCCCGAGGGCACGAGCCACGGCCCCGGACGCCTGCTCATCGCGGTGTACGCCGTCCTCGCGATCGGAGCGACCGTCCGCTCCCTCTACGAGCTGGCCACGAAGTTCTCCGCGGCACCGGTGTCGTACTCGCTGTCGCTGTTCGCCGCGGTCGTGTACGTCGTGATCACCGTGTGCCTGATCCGCGGCACCCCCCGGGCGCGCACGATCGCGCAGACCGGCATGTGGATCGAGCTCGTCGGCGTCCTCGTCGTCGGCACGCTGTCGATCGTCAACAAGGAGCTGTTCACCAACCCGGAGACGGGCAAGGCCGTGTCGAGCGTCTGGTACTGGTACGGCCGCGACTACCTGTTCATCCCGCTCGTGCTGCCCGTGCTGGGTCTGCTGTTCATCCGCCGCCAGAAGCACTGACGGCGGAGCGCGTCAGAGAGGGTCGCCGAGCGAGTGCGCCTGCACCGCGGCCGACATCCGCAGGCGCAGCGGGTCGATGCGCATGATGCCGGGGCTCTCCCCCACGATGCCGGGAAGCTCGGTCATCAGCCGGTGGAACAGCGGCGCCGAGCGGTGCTGCTCGAGTGCGGCCTCGTCGGTGAACCACTCGTACAGCCACACCACGTCGGCGTCGTCGGGATCGACGCACACGAGGAACGCCTCGGTGCCGGGCTCCTGGTCGAGGTCGTCGATGTAGCGGTTCAGCGAGTCCAGCGCCGCGGCGCGCATCCCGGGCAGCGTGGGGATGCGCACGAGCATGCCGATGCGACCGAGCAGCACGGCGTCGATCGGCTGGGAGTCGCTCACGGGGTCCAGTGTGCGGCACGCGCCCTCGCGAGGGGCACCCGCCCGCCACGAGCGTCCCGTACGCCGGACCGCCGTACCCGCGGCACCGTCCGCAACCGCCCGACGCGGACGGCGTCGGCGTGGCAGGCTCGACGCCGTGCCCGAGCTGCCCGAGGTCGAGTCGCTGGCGTCGTACCTGCGCCGCACCGCGGCCGGCCTGCGCGTCGCGCGGGTCGAGCTGGCTGCGATCAGCGCGCTGAAGACGTTCGATCCCCCGGTGACCGCGCTGGTCGGCGCGCGGCTGGTCGATGCGTCGCGGCGCGGCAAGTTCCTCGACCTCGAGCTCGTCGACGACGGCGGCGAGGTGCTGCACCTCGTCACGCACCTCGCGCGCGCCGGCTGGCTGCACTGGAGGCAGGAGATCCCGGCCATGCCGCCCAAGCCGGGCAAGGGGCCGCTCGCGTTCCGCGTCGGGTTCGTCGACGACGACGGCGTGCCGGCGGGCGGCTTCGACCTCACCGAGGCCGGCACGCAGAAGCGGCTCGCCGTCTACGTCACCCGCGACCCCGCGACGATCGAGGGCATCGAGCGCCTCGGGCCGGAGCCGCTCGACGACGCGTTCACCGTCGACGCGCTCGCCGCGATCCTCGCCGAGGCCGGCGGCAAGCAGCTCAAGGGCGTGCTGCGCAGCCAGTCGATCATCGCCGGCATCGGCAACGCGTACAGCGACGACATCCTGCATGCGGCGAAGCTCTCGCCGTTCAAGCCGGCGTCCAACCTCACCGGCGCCGAGATCGCCACGCTGCACCAGGCGATCCACGACGTGCTCACCGACGCCGTCACGCGCTCGGAGGGCCTCGGGGCCGGCGACCTCAAGGCCGAGAAGAAGCTCGGCATGCGGGTGCACGGGCGGGAGGGCCAGCCGTGCCCGGTGTGCGGGGACGTCGTACGCAGCGTGTCGTTCGCCGACTCCTCCCTGCAGTACTGCGCCACCTGCCAGACCGAGGGCAAGCCCCTCGCCGACCGCCGCCTCTCCAAGCTCCTGAAGTGACTGCACCTTTCGGCCCTTAGGGTCGATCACGGCAGTTCAACTGCACGTTCTGACCCGTACTCGTGATCTTGGTCGGGTCCGCTCGCTCCCGTCCAGCGGTACGCCGACCTGCCGCAGTCCGGACGCCGCGCGGCAGGATGGGCGCCGTGAGCGCCGTACCCCTCGATCCCGCAGTGCGCGCGCGGCTGGCCGCCGTCGTCGGCGAGACGCACGTGCTCACCGACCCGGACGTGATCGCGTCGTACGGCGAGGACTGGTCGCGGCGGTTCCGCGGACCCGTGGCCGCCGTCGTGCGCCCGGCGTCCACCGACGAGGTCGCGGCCGTCGTGGGCATCTGCGCCGACGCGCGGCTTCCCGTGCTCCCCCAGGGCGGCAACACCGGCCTCGTCGGCGGCTCGGTGCCGGGGCCCGACGGTCCGGCCTGCGTGGTGCTGTCGACGCGGCGGCTCACGAGGCTCGACGACGTGGACCACGCCGCCGGCCAGGTGACGGCCGGCGCCGGCGTGACGCTCGCCGCGCTCCACGAGCACGCCCGCGCCGCGGGCTGGGCGTACGGCGTCGACCTCGCGGCCCGCGACAGCGCGACCGTCGGCGGCACGATCGGCACGAACGCCGGCGGCATCCGCGTCTGCTGTTACGGCATGACGCGGCGGCAGGTGCTCGGCGTCGAGGCGGTGCTGCCGGACGGCAGCGTCGTCAGCCATCTGTCGGGCTTCGAGAAGGACAACACGGGCTACGACCTGGCCGGGCTCATGGTCGGCAGCGAGGGCACGCTCGGCGTCGTCACCGCGGCCCGGCTGCGGCTGCACAGGCCGCCGAGGGCGTCCGCGGTGGCGCTCATCGGCGTACGCGACGCGGGCCACGCGCTCGAGATCGTCTCTGCCGCAGTGCCTTTCGGCAGCCGTCTGCTCGCTGCAGAGATCGTGGACGAGCCGCTGCTGCGTCTGATCTGCGAGCACACCGGGCTGCCGTGGCCGCTCGCCGCGGCCGCGCCGCACATGCTCGTGCTCGAGACCGAGAGCCCGGAGCCGGGCGGGGTTGCGATGGACCTGCCCGACGATCTCGACGTCGTGGTCGCCGTCGATGGGAGCGACAAGGCGCGGTTCTGGACCTACCGCGAGGCCGCGGGCGAGGCGGTGACGGCGCGGTACGTCGCGCACCGGTTCGACGTCACGGTGCCGCGCGCGGGCTGGGACGCGTTCGTGGCCGACGTCGGGGAGCGCCTGCGCCACGTGCCCGAGGTGTCGCACACGTACGCCTTCGGGCACCTGTACGACGGCAACCTGCACGTCGAGGTCATCGGGCCCGACGCCGACGACGAGCGGGCCGATGCGGTGGTGCTGCAGTGCGTCGCGGACCACGGCGGCTCGATCTCCGCCGAGCACGGCGTGGGCCGCGCGAAAGCGGCGTACCTCCACCTCTCGCGCACGCCGTCCGAGCTCGCCGCGATGCGCGCCCTCAAGGCGGCCCTCGACCCCCACGGCCTGTTCAACCCCGGCGCCGTCCTCGGGCCGGAAACCACCCGCTAAGGACAGATCGCGCCCTTCAGGGGCGTCTTCTGTCCTCCAACAGGGCGGCCGGCGCGGACACCAAGATCACGACTAGGGGTCAGGCGAGGCAGTTGAACTGCCGTGATCGACCCAAGGGGTCGCAGGAGCGAGTACGGCGGGTGTTCATCCCGTGGTGGTCGTGTCGTGGGGCGTGCGGCGCCTGGCGCTGCCACCATGTGGGCCGTGCACCATCCGCCCGTGCGGCCGCAGGTCGTCGCGCACCGTGGCTCGAGCGCCGATGCGCCGGAGCACACGCTCGACGCGTACATCCGAGCCCTCGACGACGGCGCCGACGCGCTCGAGTGCGACGTGCGCCTGACGGCCGACGGCCATCTGGTGTGCGTGCACGACCGCACCATCGATCGGACGAGCGACGGCCGCGGCGTCGTGTCGGTGATGACCCTCGAGCAGCTCGACGGCCACGACTTCGGCGCCTACCGCAAGGAGCAGCCGGTGCTGACGCCGCGGGAGCGCCGGCGCGAGGCGATGCTGCGCTTCCGCCGCGACTTCGCGCCGTTCGACGTCGGCCCCTTCCTCGCCGAGAACCGCACCCCGGACACCGACCCCAGGTCCCGCGCCGGCAACGGCAGCTCCGCTACCACGCCGATGCTCGAGGACGAGCCGCTCGTCATGGACGAGGACCGCCACCGCGTCCTCACCCTCGACCGCCTGCTCGAGCTGATCCTCGACTCCGAGCGCGAGGTCGGGCTCGCGATCGAGACCAAGCACCCCACGCGGTACGCCGGTCTCGTCGAGGAGCGCGTCGCGCAGGTCCTGAAGAAGTTCGGCCTCGCGCGGCCGCGCAGCGAGAACGACCAGCGCATCCGCGTCATGAGCTTCAGCCAGCTCTCGGTGCGGCGCATGCGCACCATGACGCCCGGCCTGCCCACGGTGTTCCTCATGGAGCGGGTGCCGCTGCGGTTCCGCGACGGCACGCTCCCCTTCGGCGCCCGCATCGCCGGTCCGTCGATCGAGATCGTGCGGGAGTACCCGAGGTACGTCGACCGCGTGCACCGTCAGGGCAACGCCGTCCACGTGTGGACCGTCGACGAGCCCGACGACGTCGACCTCTGCGTGCGCCTCGGCGTCGACGCGATCATCTCCAACCACCCGCGCATGGTCGCCGCGCGCCTCGGCCCCTAGCTCGGGCGCAGGGACGCGCCGGACCGGACGTGCCGACCTCGCCCGGTCGGGCCCGTGCAGCCCTGAGCCCGCCGCCTGTGGACAGCACGTGACGGGAAATCTCTGCCGATGGCAGTGAAAGCCACATTGACCCGGAAAACACCCGGGAGTCGGGGGTGGCTGGGGGTGCTCGAGATGGGGGCTCGGGGCGGCGGGGGGCGTGGGGTGCGGCGGCTCGCCTAGGCTCCGTGCCGTGGCCAAGGACAAGCGACGCACCTCTTCCTCCGCAGCGACCGCCGTGAGCGACGCCGACATCCCGGTGGTGGGCGGCCGGGAGCCCTGCCCCTGTGGGAGCGGACGCCGCTACAAGGCGTGCCACGGGCGCGCGTCGGCCACGCTGGTGCGTCGTCCGTTCGAGGGCCTCGCCGGCGAGTGCGACTGGGTCGCGCTCAAGGAGATCGTGCCGAGCGCGACCGCCTCGCTGACCCTCGCGCCGGAGCAGGCGACGGCGGCCGGCGGGCGCAGCGTCACCCTCGCCACGGTGCTCCCGCTCGCCTGGCCGGCGCTGGTGCGGGTCGACGGCGCGATCTTCGTCGGCCTCCAGACCCCCACCTCGAGCGACGACGCGAGCCGCGACATCGCCGACTCCCTCCTGCGCGCGCTCGAGGCCGAGCACGGCAACCCCGTGCCGCCGAGCCGCCCCGGCCCCGGGCCGCGCCTGCAGGACGTGCTCGTCGCCGACGCCCCGCTCGAGGTCGCCGTCCACCGCGGCTTCGACTTCTGGATCGAGGGCAGCGGCGCCGACCCGAGCGCCGACGTCTCCGCCTCGCTCGAGCGCGCCAACTCCTCCGTCGTGCCGACCGAGCGCCTCACCGGCGTCGAGGCCGCGTACTGGTGCCGCATCGGAAGCAAGGAGCACCTGCGCTGGGTCCTCCCGTACGACGAGGAGCCGCTGCTCGACGCGCTCGCCCGCCTGCACGTCGCGGGGGGCGACACGCTCGGCGACGGCACCCGGCTCATCGGCACCTTCCGCGCCCACGGCCTGCTCGTGCCGGTGTGGGACCTCGTGCCGGGCTGGGAGGCCGACGACGTCGAGGCGCCGGCGGCGGCCTTCGCCGCGCGCCTGACCGAGTCCTTGGCCGCCACTGGCGACCTCACGGCCGAGGAGCGGCACGCGCGCGCCGGCCTCGCCAACCGCCAGGTGACGCTGCGGTAGAAGCCCGCAGACGGCAGAGGCCGCCGCGACCGGGCTGGTCGTGGCGGCCTTGTTCGCGCGCGGCGCGGGCCGCTCGTACGGAGCAGCGCCCACCCAAGAAAAAGCGATCGGACGTCACCGACGGGGGATGCAGTGACGTCCGATCGGATCCGACCGTAAGCGCTCCCACGGGGGCAGGGCAAGCGGTCTGCGCGTATCCCAGGGGTTTCCTTTAAGTTTTCTTGAGGAACACGGCCGCGGCAGGCGAATCGGTCCGGACCGTTCTCAGCCGGCCCACAGCAGCCACCGCCTGCCGGCGCCGTGCGCACAGGGGCGCCGGGCACGGACGGCCGGCGGCCCGACCGGCGGCGTCGCGTCGTACCCCGCGCGCCGACCCCGGTGCCCCGACAGGATGCCGCGTCACTCCCCCGGCACGGGCCGGCCGCTGCGGCCCCCGGGCATCCGGTTGATCTGACGCTGCGGCGAGGCCTCGGGGAGCGGGGGCGTGCGCGGGCCGCTCCACACCACGGGGACGGCATCGATCCGGCGGGCGAGCTCGTACACCGGGGCTTCGTAGTTGATCCGCCACCCGCGGAAGTGCGGCCAGGCCTCGTCCGCGGGGCGGGTCATGGTGTGGCCGAGCGAGGCCAGCCCGTTGTACGCCTCGAGGAACTCCTCGTACGTCAGGCGGATCGGCGCATCCGGGTCGGGGTCCTCGTCGACGGCGATGCCCTCGGCTGTGGCGATGTCGCGGACGCAGGTGATGCCCTGCCGGATCACCACGCGGGCCGGCCCCTGCGGCTGCTGGGGGTTCGTGGCCAGCTGGAACGCGGCGCTGTCGAGCACCGCGAGCAGGGCGACCAGCCAGTTGCGGTTGGGCTGGGCGGAGCGCACGTGGATGAGCACCGGGTAGTTCACGTGGCTCTCGGCGACGTCGGCGGCCCAGCGCTCCCAGTCGCGCCAGAGCGGGAGGAGCTCGTCGACGTTGTTGACCATCGCGTGCCGCCCGATGATCTCCGGTCCCCAGTTCGGCTCGCCGCCGCGGCCCTGCAGGAGTGCGACGTCGACCTCGCGGCGGTTGTACGCGGCGTACAGGCTGGGCAGGTAGCCGATGAGCAGGCCGACCACCACCGGCCCGGTGGCCGCCGCGATGAAGTCGACAGCCGTGAGCTGGCCGCGGTCGGTGCTCGCGAACCCGAGCGTGAACAGGCTGGAGCCGGCCTCGCGGAAGGACGCCGCCCAGTCCAGCGGCGAGAACGAGAACAGCAGGAACGCGAACCCCACGAACAGCAGGCCGAGCCAGGTGGCCAGGGTGAGGATCAGCGCGGTCGGCGCGGCGTAGGCGAGCACGGCGTCGCGCGCGGCGTACGACGACGTCCGGTGAGCCACGGCCCGGAAGCAGCCCAGCGTGGTGCGCAGCACCAGCGACGAGAGCTTGCTGCGGACGCCGCGCGGCACGACGAGGGTCCGCAGGATGGACGAGCCCACCGCCACCACGACGGCGAGGCCGATGAGGAAGCACAGGACCGAGACGGGCAGCGACGTCGTCACAGCGAGGTCCGGGGTCGCGGCTCGGGCGGCACGTGCCGACAGTACGCGCCCGGACCGGGCTGGCCGGGGCACCACGTCGGCGCCGATACCCTTGCGTCGTGTCCCTCGACCCCGCCGCCCGCGACATCCTCGTCATCGTCTCGCTCGCCGTGGGGCTGCTCGGTCTGGTCGTCGCCGTGGTCGCGCTGCTCGCGATCCGCCGGGCCCGCCGCGACCTCACGCTGCTCGCCGCCGACGGCGACGGCGAGTCGTTCGTGTCGGCGGTCGCCCGCAAGACCGAGCAGGTCGAGGCGCTGCGGGCCGAGGTCGACGACCTCGCCGCACTGCTGGCCCGCACGCGCACCGAGCTCGCCGACGCGATCCGGCACGTGAGCGTGGTGCGCTACGACGCCTTCGGCGACATGGGGGGCCGGCTGTCGTTCTCGGCGGCGATGCTCGACGACGGCGGCGACGGCCTCGTGCTGACCTCGATCCACGGACGGTCCGAGACGCGCTCGTACATCAAGGGCGTCAAGTCGGGGCAGAGCGAGGCCTCGCTCTCCCCGGAGGAGCTGCAGGCGATCAGCTTCGCCCTGCGCGGCCGCTCGACCTGACCGGCGCTACCAGTCGTCGCCGGGGCGCTCCTCGCACGCGATGGGGTGCGTGATCGCGATGTCGGCGCTCGGGCCGAACCGCAGCACCAGCACGTAGCCGTCGTCGTCCGGTGTGCGCACCCAGCTCTCGGCGCGCACGACGTTCGTCGGGCCGAGCCACACCTGCCACCCGAGCCGCGTGTAGAACGCGCGGCGTCCGGTGCCGAGGGCCCCGAGCTCGTACGACGCCTGCACCACCTCGCCGACCTCGGTCAGCAGCGCGGACCCGATGCCCTGGCCTTGGCGGTCGGGGCGCACAGCGACGGCCTCGACGTACCCGGTCGCGAAGTGGGTGCCCCCGATGTGGATCGTGCGCGGCACGACGGCCGCGTGCGCGATCACGTCGTCGCCCTCGCGGACGAGGAGATGGGTGCCGCCGAGCGCGTGCTGCCAGTCGTCCTCGGTGAAGTGCTCGTCGGCCGTGAAGCGCGCGAACGCGACGTCCATCAGCTGACGGGCCCCGGCCGCGGCCCGCACCGGCAGCGTCCCGGTGGAGAACCTCTCGACCACGATCACACGTCAACCCTTGCAGCAGGTCGGCGCTCGCGGCCCGCAGGATCGGGCGCGGTGACCGAATCGGAACGCGACCGTGAACTCAGCGGAACCTGCGGAGCCGGAGGCTGTTGGCCACGACGCTCACGCTCGAGAACGCCATCGCGAGGCCGGCGACGATCGGCGTGAGCAGCCCGGCGGCGGCCAGCGGGATCGCCGCGATGTTGTAGCCGAACGCCCAGGCGAGGTTCTGCTTGATCGTGCGCAGCGTCGCCCGCGAGAGGCGTACGGCGTCGCCCGCGGTCCGGAGGTCGTCGCGCAGCAGGGTGATGTCGGCGGCCTCGATGGCGACGTCGGTGCCCCCGCCCATGGCGATGCCGAGGTCGGCCGCCGCGAGAGCAGCGGCGTCGTTGATGCCGTCGCCGATGACTGCGACGACGCGTCCCTGCGACTGCAGCGTGGCCACGATCGAGACCTTGTCCTCGGGCCGGGCGTCCGCGAAGACGTCGGCGATGCCCACTGCGGCCGCGACGTTCTCCGCCACCGCTGTCGCGTCGCCGGTCACCATCACGGGCTCGATGCCGAGCGAGCGCAGCGAGGCGATCGCGCCGGCGGAGGTGTCGCGCACCTCGTCCGCGATGCCGAGCACCGCGCGCAGGGACCCGTCGACCTCGACCGCGACGACGGTCATGCCGTCGTGGCGCCACTGCGCGACGTCCGTGCTCCAGTGGTGGCTGGCGCCGACACCGATCCACTCGGGCCGGCCGACGCGGACGTCGTGGCCGCCGACGCGGCCGGCCACGCCCGAACCGCGGACGGCTTCGTGCGACCCGAGCTCCGGCAGCCGGCCGTGGGGCTCGGCGTACTCGGTGAGCGCGCGGGCGACGGGGTGCGACGACCCCGACTCGAGCGCGCCGGCGAGCAGGATCGCGTCGTCGTCCCCGCGCCGGCGCAGCACGGTCATGACCCCGGTCGTGATGGTGCCCGTCTTGTCGAGCACCACGGTGTCGACGCGGCGCGTCGACTCGAGCACCTCGGGCCCGCGCACGAGCACGCCCAGGGTCGCGCCGCGCCCGGTGCCGACCAGGAGCGCCGTCGGGGTGGCGAGCCCGAGCGCGCAGGGGCAGGCGATGACGAGGACGGCGACGGCTGCGGTGAAGCCCTGCTGCCACCCGGTCGTGAGGCCCCAGCCCAGCAGCGTGAGCAGCGCGATGACGAGCACGACCGGCACGAAGACGGCAGACACGCGGTCGGCGAGCCGCTGCACCGGCGCCTTGCCGCTCTGGGCAGCGGTGACCAGCGCGGTGATGCGCGCGAGTGCCGTGTCGCCGCCGACGCGCGTGGCGCGCACGACGATCAGGCCGTCCTGTACGACGGTGCCGCCGGCCACCTCGTCGCCGGGCGCGACCTCGACGGGCACGGACTCGCCGGTGAGCATGGACGCGTCGACCGCGGACTCGCCGTCGACCACCACGCCGTCGGTCGCGATGCGCTCGCCCGGCTTCACGACCACGAGGTCGCCGACCTGCACGTGCCCGGCCGGGATCTCGGTGTCGCCCGCGGGCGTGCGCACCCAGGCCGTGGTCGGCGCGAGGTCGAGCAGCGCGCGCAGCGCCGCGCCCGAGCGGGCCTTGGCGCGGTGCTCGAGCCAGCGCCCGAGCAGGAGGAAGGTCGTGACCACCGCGGCCGACTCGAAGTACAGGTCCGGGTGCGCCCCCGCCTCGTCGGCCTTGGGGAGCCACGACATCTGCATCGTCATGCCGAGCTCGCCGGCGCTGGTGAACAGCACGGCGATCGACGACCAGAGGTACGCCGCGAGCACCCCGATGGACACCAGCGTGTCCATCGAGGTGGTGCCGTGCCGGGCGTTGACCCACGCGGACCGGTGGAACGGCGCGGCGCCCCACGTCACGACGATCGTGGTGAGCAGGAATGCCATCCACTGCCAGCCGACGAACTGCAGCGGCATCACCATCGAGGTGAGCACGACGGGCACGCTCAGCACGGCGCTGATGCGCCAGCGCCGCCCGAGCTCGTCCGGGTCGTCGACGGCCTCGGTCTCGGGCAGCCGTACGCCGTACCCGGTGTTCTCCACGACCGTCACGAGGTCCTCGAAGCTCACGCCGGCGGGCGCGCGCACGTGCGCCGTCTCGGTCGCGTAGTTCACCGTCGCGACCACGCCCGGGACCTTGTTGAGCTTCTTCTCGATGCGGTTCGCGCACGACGCGCACGTCATGCCCGTGAGCTGCAGGTCGAGCAGCGCCTCGTCCACGCCGAGGCCCGCAGCGGCGCTGCGCGACGACGATGTGGGCGTGCTCATGAGGTGCTCCTCGGGTGTGCAGTGGGGGATCAGGCCGTGACGAGCGTGTAGCCGGCCTCGTCGATCGCGGCGGCGATCGCGTCCGTGCCGGGGTCGGCGTTGGCGGTGACGGTGACAGTGCCCGTCTCGAGCTCGACCTGAACATCGGTGACGCCGGGGATGGCCGAGACCTCCTCGGTCACCGCGGTGACGCAGTGCTGGCAGGTCATGCCCTGGACGGTCCAGACGGTGGTGCTCACGGTCATCTCCTTCGGTGCGGATGGTGCGAGGACTGGCGGTGCGCGCGATCGGTCGCCCGGTCGGCGCAGTCGGTGCTCAGGAGCGGACGAGCCGGGCTATCGCAGCGGACGCCTCGGCGATCTTGGCGTCGGCCTCCTCGCCGCCCTGGACCGCCGCGTCGCGGACGCAGTGGTCGAGGTGGTCGTGCAGGAGGAGCAGCGCGACGTTCTCGAGCGCACGGGTCGCGGCCGACACCTGGGTCAGCACGTCGATGCAGTAGGTGTCGTCGTCGACCATGCGCGCGATGCCGCGCACCTGGCCCTCCACGCGGCGCAGGCGCGCGAGGATCGCGTCCTTGTCGCCGGCGTAGCCGTGCGTGCCGTGGTCGTGGTGCTCGTGCGCCGCGTGCTCGTGGTCTGTCGCGGCTGCCGTCGTGCGTGCCATCGCCGTACCTCCTGGCTCTGACAACCACGGTACCCCCCTAGGGTATTTCCACCAGGGGGGCGGGGCGTGGTCTCGCTCACGTCCCGGAGACGGGACGAAGGCCCGGTCCCTGACGGGACCGGGCCTTCGTGAGAGGGAGGTTCTGGGGTCAGACCAGGCGGACGGCGCCGGAGTAGCGCGAGCCGTACCAGCCGGTGAAGACGTAGTCGACCTTCACGTCGGTGCGGGGGTTGGTCGCGCTGATCATCTTGCCGTTGCCGACGTACAGGCCGACGTGGTGCGCGCCGCGCTTGAAGAAGAAGACGAGGTCGCCCGGCTTCAGGTAGCGCTTCTGCACCCGGATGCCCGAGTAGAACTGGGCGCGCGAGTAGTGCGGCAGCGTCTTGCCGTACGCGTACTTCGCGATGTAGCGCGTGAGGCCGGAGCAGTCGAACTTCGTGGGTCCGGACCAGCCGGCGACGTACGCCGCACCGAGCTTGGACTTGGCGAGCTCCACCGCGCGCCAGCGCTTGATCGCCTTCACGCGCGCCTTGATCTGCGCGGGCGTGAGGGTCGAGGCCGAGGTCGTGGCAGCGGTCGACGTCGTGGTCGCGGCAGCGGTGCGCGCAGCGGCGGTCTCGACGGTCGGGGTGGCGGTGAGCGCCGTGGTGGTGGTCGTGGGCACCGTGTTGGCCGCGGAGGCGGTGCCGGTGCCGGCGAGCCCCAGGGTCAGGGCCGCGGTGACGAGGAGCGTGGCCGGCAGGGCACGCCGGCGCGCGATCGTGTGCACGAAGACAGGTGTCCGTTCCTCTCGACGCCGACCGGGTTAGCTGACGGGCTCGGGCTAAGAGGTGCCCTGCGCGTCCGGCCGTGCGGCCTCGCGCGATTCGCCCCGGAGTGCTTGGGTCCCCGGCTCGCCGGTGGTGAGAGCCGCCGGCGATTGAGCGCGTCACCCGTGCCCGGCGTACCCGGACAGGAGCAGATGACTCACCGACGGTAAGGAGTGCCCCCCGACGGGCTCCAAACCCGCCGTCCGGTCACGGGACGGTAACGGAAAGGAGGAAACGGACATTTCCGCAGGTCGCGTGCGGGGCGGACCGGGTGTTACGGGCACCGGGTGTGACGAGGCTCTCACCCGAGCGTGACCGGATCGGGGCCCGCGTCACCCGATCCGGCAGCGGGCACGCAGCGTCACCGGGGTGCGAGCACGGCCTCGACGAGCTGGGCGAGGCCGTCGTCCGCGGGCCCCGGAAGCAGGGCATCGGCCGCGGCGCGCACGGCATGGTGCCCGGTCTCGACCGCGAGCCCCACTCCGGCCTCGGCCAGCATCGGGATGTCGTTGGGCATGTCCCCGACCGCCACCGCCGACGCCAGCGGGATGCCGAGCCGGCTGGCCTGGTGCGCGAGCGCCGCGCCCTTGCTGACGCCGGGCGCGCTCATCTCGATGAGCACGTCGTCCGAGGCGGAGTGGGTCGCGGTGACGAGGTGGCTCACGTGGCCGAGGGTGGTCTCGAGCAGGGCATCGACGTCGTACCGCGCGGGATGGGCGCCGCCGTCGACGCGCGCCAGGAGCTTGATGACCGGGTGCCGCGCGGCTAGCTCGAGGATGTCGCCGTGCTCGACGCCGGCGACGCGGTAGCGGGCGCGGTACGACGGCTCGTGCGCGAAGTCGTCGTCGCCGTCCGGGCTGTCCCACTCGACGGCGAACGCGATGCCCTCGACCTCGGCGCGCAGGACGGCCACCGTCTCCGCGACGACGGCGTACGGGATCGGATGGGTCTCGAGGACCGCGTGGGTGTCGAGGTCGACCACGAGCGCGCCGTTGGCGCATACGCCGATCCCGGCATGCCCGGTGGCCTCGACGACCGGCGGCAGCCAGCGCGGCGGGCGGCCGGTGACGAACACGACCGGCAGGCCGGCCTCGCGTGCGGCGCGGAACGCCTCGACCGTGCGCGGCGACACCGTGTTGTCCGGCCGCAGGAGGGTTCCGTCGAGGTCGGTGGCGATGAGCCGTACGCCGCCCGGCACCGCCGCCACGAGCGCGCGCCAGCCGTCTGTGCCGGTCACGGTCGCGTGCACGTCCTTCCGCGGAGCTGAGGTGCGGCCATCATCCCGTGCCGCGCGTCGGGCCGCAGGTTTCGCTGTGGGGTTATCTCTGCCGATGGCAGTGAAAGCCACATTGACCCGGAAAAATGCCGGGGGTCAGCCGCGGGTCGGCGGGGTGAAGGTGGGGCGCAGGGCGCCGTCGGCGCGCAGGCCGAGGATCTCCTCGACGACGTGGCCGACGGCGACGAGCGTGGCCTCGGTGTGCGGACGGCCGATGAGCGTGAGGCCCACGGGCAGGCCGTCGACGAAGCCCATGGGAAGGCACAGCACGGGCCAGCCGGCGATGGATGGGGCAGGGCTCGCGAGGCCCCCGCCCGCGAAGTGGTCGCCGTTGGTCAGGTCGCTCTTCCACGCCGGGCAGTAGGCCGGTGCCACGAGCAGGTCGATGTCGTCGTCGGCGTCGAAGGCCGCCTTCAGGTTGCGCGTGAGCGCCCAGTCCAGGCAGATCCGGCGCGACTCCTCGTACCGCTCGCCCGCGCGACCGCCCGAGGCGAGCGACATCTCGAGGAGGTCCTGGTCGAAGAAGGCGAGCTCGGTGTCGGCGTGCTGCCGGTTGAACTCGACGATGTCCGCCAACGTCGGCGCCCCCTCGCCGAACCGGTCGGCGAGGTAGGCGTTCATGTCGTCGAGCATCTCGCCGACGAGCACCACGAGCTCGTTGTCCTCGTACTCGCCGGTGTGCGTCACCTCGGACGTCACCAGCCTGATGCCGCCCTCGAACAGCGCCTGCGTGACCCCGAGGAACACGCCGTCGGTCTCGGGATGGCCCGACAGCCAGGCGTTCGCGACGCCGAGGGTGATGTCGTCTGCGGCCAGGCTCCCCACGGCCGACGCGTACGCCGACGAGCCCGTGAGCGCGTCGAGCAGCAGCGCTACGTCGCGCACC
This sequence comes from Candidatus Nanopelagicales bacterium, assembly GCA_050251215.1. GTDB lineage: Bacteria > Actinomycetota > Actinomycetes > S36-B12 > CAIYMF01 > Longivirga. Next base: position 59,686 of record JBFWNE010000006.1, on the reverse strand, counting down.
GAGCGGGCCATCGGGCCCGGCATGTCCTGGCTCGCGCTGATCGGCACGATCCCGCGCCTCGGGATCAGCCCGAGGGTCGGCTTCAGGCCCGTGATGCCGTTGAGCGAGCTGGGGCAGGTGATCGAGCCGTCGGTCTCGGTGCCGATCGCGAGCGGTGCGAGCCCTGCCGCGACCGCCGCTCCGCTGCCGGACGACGAGCCGCCGGCACTCCTGTCGAGCGCCCAGGGGTTGCCGGTGAGGCCGCCCAGCGCGGACCAGCCGCTCGTGGACCGGTTGGAGCGCAGGTTCGCCCACTCCGACAGGTTGGTCACGCCGAGCACCACGAGGCCGGCCTCGCGCATCGCGGCCACGAGCGGGGCGTCGCGGGTCGCCGGCCGGCCGTCGAAGAACAGCGATCCGGCGCTGGCCGGCATGCCGAGCACCTCGACGTTGTCCTTCACCACCACGGGCACGCCGTGCAGGGGGCCGCGCACCGTGCCGGCGGCGCGCTCGGCGTCGAGCCGCGCGGCCTGCTCGAGGGCGTCGGGGCACACCGCGAGGATCGACCGCAGATGCACGTGCCCCGGGCCGTCGACCGCCTCGATCCGCCCGAGCAGCGTGCGCACGATCTCGACCGAGGTCGTCGTGCCCGCGGCGAGCGCGTCGGCGAGGGACCCTGCGTCGGCGAACGCGACGTCGGCGCTCTCGGCGTGCGGGTCGAGCGAGGCGTGGGGGCTGGTCACGCGCGGAGCCTGCCATGCCGGACGCGGGCGTCGCAGGAGATGCCCCCGGCCCGTCGGCGTTCGCGATGAAGGGGGCCTTCATCGCCTATCGCCGTGCTCGTCTGGGAATCCGTCGTTTCCCGGGTCGCCACGACGCCGGAAACGACGGATTCGCAGATCCAGGGCCGGGGCGGCCGGGCGGCCTTACCCGGTGGACGCGCTGCACTACGGCCGGGAGGATCCACGGCGGAGGAGATACCCGTGGACCACCGCCGTGCCACGACCCGCGACGCCGACGCCATCACCGACCTCATGGCCCGGGTGTTCGCCCTCGATCCGCTGTGGGGGCCGGCCCTCGCCCGCCCGGACGGCGCGACCCATCACCTGCGGGCCTACTGGGACATCTACACGGCGGGCGCGCTGCGCTTCCCGTGCAGCGGCGTGGCCGGCGAGCACGACGCCGTGACCGTCTGGATCGCGCCGGGCGAGGACGAGCTGAGCGCCGAGCAGTTCGAGCAGGTGCTCGCGCTGCTGCGCGCCGAGCTGCCGTCGTCGTACGACGACCTCCTCGAGCTCTTCGACCGCTTCGAGGCCGCGCACCCGCACGACGAGCCGCACTACTACCTGTCGCTGTTCGCGACGCGCCCCGAGAGCCGCGGCCGCGGGATCGGGATGGCGCTGCTGCGCGCCGACCTCGCGGCGTACGACGCGGAGGGCGTGCCGACGTACCTCGAGTCGTCGAACCCGGGCAACGACGCGCGGTACGCAGGCGTCGGCTACCGGCCCGTGGGCCGGTTCGAGCACCCGAGCACCGGCGCCGTCGTCACCACCATGTGGCGCCCGGTCGGCGGCTGACGCACCACCCCGCAGCCCCCTCCGCCGCTGGTTGCGGATGAGGGTGCCCCAAGCCGCCTAAGACGCAGCCAGAGTTCCCCTCACGAGCGAGAGGCTCGCCGGCCGGCGTCACGAGTGGGGAAGCCTGAGTGCCTCGTAGGCACTCAGGGGCACCCTCATCCGAACCAGGCGGGCCAGCTGTACGAGCAGATGGGGTTCGAGGTCACCTCGATCCAGATGACCAAGCGCCTCGGCTGATCTCCTTCATCTCCGAATCCGTCGTTTCCCGGGGCTTCTGGGGGCCGGGAAACGACGGATTCGGAGACGGAACACGCCGTTCGCGATGAAGGACCCCTTCATCGCGAACGTGCCGCGCGCTCAGGGCTCGACCCAGCCGGCGACTGCGCGCCAGCCCTTGTGCACCCGCGCGGTGTGGCGGGCGACCTTCCAGCGGTCGTGGGTCATCCCCTCGCGCACCTCGGGGAGCTGCGGCCGCGGCAGCTCGTCGATCACGCCGGCGGGCGCACCGCCCGCACCGGCCATGAGGAACGTGAAGCCGTCCGGGAGCCACACGAGGATCACGTTGCGTCGCAGGCCGATCGGGCCGACGGTGCCGGGTACGGCGTACTCCACGTCGTCGCGCCCGAGCCACTGGCCCACCTCGTGCCGCGAGGCCTGCAGCGCGGCCCGGAGCCGGTCGTCGCCCATGCCGCGATGGTGCCGTGCCGTGCGCGCTCAGTCGAGTACGACGTCGGGCGCGGCGACCTCGAGGACGAGCTCGAGGCCGTCCTCGTCGTCCCACTCCTCGCCCACCTGCACGAACCCGGCCGCGCGCACGATGGCGAGCGAGGCGTCGTTGGTCGGCGACACGCTCGCGCGCAGCACGCGCACGTCCGGGTGCGCGGCTGCCGCGCGCCACATCGTCGTGGCGATCTCGCGCCCGTAGCCCTGACGCCGGTACGCCTCCACCACGCGGTAGCCGATCTCCACCATGCCGCGCGCATCGGGCGGCGCGTGGAAGTTCGCCAGGCCGACGATCGTGCCGGTCGCGCGCTCCACGGCGAGCCTGATGAGCCACGGGTTGGCCGTCGGGTCCTCGCGCACCTGGGGGATGCGCCAGCGCAGGGGCGAGTCGTCGTACGCCAGGACGTCGCCGGGGTCGGCGTACCCGAGCGGCACGGCGGGTCCGTCGTGGTCGGGCGCGCGGGAGAGCAGCTGCTCGACGGTCACGAGGACGAGGTCGAGCCGCGGCCCGTGCATGACGTCGGGGAGGGCAGCACGCATAGAAGGAGTGTGGATCAGGCAGCTGTGCGGGTCAGCCGCTCGCCGCTGACGACCAGCATGACGCCGCCGATGATGATGAGGCCGCCCAGCACCACGCCGCCGGTGAGGCTCTCCCCCAGCACCAGCGTGCCGAGGGCCACCGCCACCACCGGGTTCACATAGGCGTACGTCGAGACCAACGAGATCGGGGCATGGTCGATGAGCCACACGAACGCGGAGAACGCGATGAGCGAGCCGACGAGCACGAGGTAGACCCAGCCCGCCCAGGACACGGCCGTGGCGTCGAACAGGTCGGGCCACCGTTCGCCGCGCAGCATGCCCACCGCGATGAGGGCGAGGCCGCCCGCGACCATCTCGTACGTCGACATCACGAGCGCGTCTTTCGGCGTCGGGATGCGCTGCTGCAGGAACGAGCCGGTTGCCCAGCTCGCCGAGCCGAGGACGATGAGCAGCGACCAGAAGGCCCGCTGCTGCGGCGTCGCCGACCCCACCGCCGCGACGTCGCTGCCGGGGAGCACGAGGAGGGCGACGCCGACCAGCCCCACGCCCACGCCGAGCCAGGTCACGAGGCGCGGCCGGTCGCCCGTCCCCGCGCGCAGCAGCACGATCCACACCGGGGTGACCGCGACGAGCAGGGCCGCGACGCCGGTGGGCACATAGTCCTGCCCGAGGCCGACCGTGCTCATGCCGACGCCCAGCAGCATCACGCCGACCAGCGCCGCGCCCCCGAGCTCGCGCGGGGCCACCCGCAGAGCTCCCGGTCCGCGCCGGATGCGGACGACGACGGCAAGCACCGCGGCGGCGACGAGGAACCGGAAGCCGAGGGCGAGCTGGGCCGGCATCGATTCGGTGGCCAGCTTGATCCCGAGGTACGTCGAACCCCACACCACGTACACGACGAGCAGCGCCGCCCAGACGCGGCCGGCCGAGGCGGGTGCGGGCGCATGGGGCGGCGTCACCAGGTCCTCGAACTCCGGCACGGACGTCACGGGCGCACATCCTGCTCCCTGGACAGCCTGCGCAGTGAGGCGGGTGAGAGGACGCGGAGAATCGCGTCAGAGGTGGGTCGTCCGCGATCACGAATCGTGACGACTCAGGCAAGCCTCACCCGGCACGTCGGGCACTGTGCGCGGCTCGGTCCGTCCGGGTATAGGTGTGGCTTACCTGCGCGACCCACTTCACAGCGATCTGCCTGCCTGCCCCCTCCTCGGAGGAGCAAAGTGACCACTGCACATCCGCGTGCGTCACTTGTCCGTGAGGGGATACCTCTATGAGCGCGCTAGATCTCGCTCGGTGGCAGTTCGGCATCACGACCGTCTACCACTTCCTGTTCGTGCCGTTGACGATCGGCACCTCGATGCTCGTCGCGATCATGCAGACCGCCTGGGTCCGCACCGGCGACGAGAAGTGGCTCAGGGCCACGAAGTTCTTCGGCAAGCTGTTCCTCATCAACTTCGCCATGGGTGTCGTCACCGGCATCGTGCAGGAGTTCCAGTTCGGCATGGCGTGGAGCGACTATTCCCGCTTCGTCGGCGACATCTTCGGCGCCCCGCTGGCCGTCGAGGCCCTCGCCTCGTTCTTCCTCGAGTCGACGTTCCTCGGCCTCTGGATCTTCGGCTGGGACCGCCTGCCCAAGAAGCTGCACCTGGCCACGATCTGGGCCGCCGCCATCGGCACGATGCTGTCGGCGTACTTCATCCTCGCGGCGAACTCGTTCATGCAGCACCCGGTGGCCTACAAGTTCAACCCGGAGACCAACCGGGTCGAGCTGCAGAACTTCGGCGAGCTGCTCTTCCAGAACACGGCGTACACGACCTTCGGGCACGTCATCACCTCGGCGTTCCTCGTCTCGGGCGTCATGCTCGTGGGCGTCAGCCTCATCGTGATGATGATGGGCAAGTCGGTCGACGCCATGCGGGCCTCGCTCAAGGTCGGCGTCATCGCCGCGGCGATCGCCGGCATCGCCGTCGTCTACACCGGCGACGTGCAGGCCAAGATCATGGTGCAGCAGCAGCCCATGAAGATGGCTGCCGCCGAGGCGCTGTACGAGACCACGGAGGCAGCGCCGTTCAGCCTCTTCACCATCGGCAGCCTCGATGGCTCCGAGGCCTACTTCTCGCTCGAGATCCCCGGCCTCACCTCCTTCATGGCCACCGGCTACTGGAGCGGCCCGGAGAGCACGGTGAAGGGAATCAACAACCTCCAGGCGGAGTACGAGCAGAAGTACGGCCCCGGCGAGTACGCGCCGTACGTCCCGCTCATCTACTGGGCGTTCCGCGCGATGATCGGGCTCGGCGTCCTCGGCTTCCTCTACGCGATCTTCGTGTGGTGGAAGACGCGCAAGGGCCAGCTGCCGTCCAGCAGGTGGATGAAGCGTGCGGCCGCGGTCGCGCTCCTCTTCCCGCTCATGGGCATCTCGTCCGGCTGGATCTTCACCGAGATGGGTCGCCAGCCCTGGATCGTCTACAGCCTCATGAAGACCGAGGCCGGCGTCTCGCCGACGCTCACCTCGGCCCAGGCCTGGATCTCGATCACGATCTTCACGCTGCTCTACGGCGGCCTCGCCGTCATCACGGTGGGCCTGATGGTCCGCCAGGTGAAGATCGGCCCGCCGGAGACGGTGGAGCTGGTCGACGCGGACGACACCAACAACGGTCAGCCGCTGACCTTCTCCTACTGACGGAACTGGAGTCCTGATCATGAGTCTCGAGATGCTCCAGAACGTCTGGATCGGTCTGATCGCCGTCCTCTGGATCGGCTACTTCGTCCTCGAGGGCTTCGACTTCGGCGTGGGCATCCTGCTCCCCGCCGTGTCGAAGAACGAGGCTGAGCGCCGCACGGTGCTCACCACGCTCGGCCCGGTCTGGGACGGCAACGAGGTCTGGCTGCTCACCGCCGGTGGCGCCACCTTCGCGGCCTTCCCGGAGTGGTATGCCACGCTCTTCAGCGGCTTCTACCTGGCCCTGTTCCTGATCCTGATCGCCCTCATCGTCCGCGGTGTGGCGTTCGAGTTCCGGAGCAAGAAGAGCAGTCCCACGTGGCGCAAGCGCTGGGACTGGGCGATCGTCGTGTCGTCGTTCGTGCCCGCCCTGCTCTGGGGCGTCGCGTTCGCCAACATCGTCGCGGGTGTTCCGATGGAGCCGAACCCGGCCGGCGGCAGCCTCTTCACCGGCAACCTGTTCACGCTGCTGAACCCGTACGGCCTCCTCGGCGGCCTCGTGACGCTCACGCTCTTCGTGACGCACGGCGCGATCTTCCTCGCGCTCAAGACCGACGGCGAGATCCGCGTGCGCGCCAACAAGCTGGCCGGCCAGGTCGGTCTCGCGGCGGCGGTCCTCGCGGTGCTCTTCGGCGTCTGGACCCAGCTCTCGCACAGCAACAACTCCGCTGTGTCGCTGGTCTTCCTCGCCGTGGCCGTGCTCGCCTGGGTCGGCTCGCTCGCGGCCAACCGCCTCGGTCGTGAGGGCTGGGCGTTCGTCGCCTCGGCCGTCACGATGGTCGGCGTCGTGGCGTTCCTCTTCGCCTGCCTCTTCCCGAACGTGATGCCCAGCAGCACGATCCCGGAGGCGACGCTGACGATCCGCAACGCGTCCAGCACCGAGTACACGCTCACCGTCATGACCTGGGTGGCCGTGATCCTCACGCCCGTCGTGCTCGTCTACCAGTCGTGGACCTACTGGGTGTTCCGCAAGCGGCTCTCGCCCAGCCAGATCCCCAACCCGGAGCACGGGGCTCTCGACCTCCCGCACGAGGTCAACGCATAACCTGTGGGGGTGTCCCGACCACTCGATCCGAGGCTGCTGCGCTACGCACGCGGAGTCCGCAGCCTGCTCCTCGGATCGGTGGTCGTGGCAGGTCTCACCGCCGTACTCGTCGTAGCCCAGGCGTTCTGCCTGGGCTACGTCGTGTCCGAGGTGTTCCTTAACGGAGCGGCGCTCGACGAGGTGATGCCGGTCGTCGGGCTGCTCGCCGGCATCGTCGTCGGACGGGCTGTGCTCTCGGCGCTCGGCGACGTCCTCGCGCAGCGCTCGGCGACCCGGACCTCGCGCGAGCTGCGGGCCGCGATGCTCGCCCACGTCGTGCGCCTGGGCCCCGTGTGGCTGTCCGGCGAGCGCCGCGGCCAGGTCGCCACGCTCGCGACCCGCGGGATCGACTCGGTCGAGCCCTATGTGTCGCGCTACCTGCCGCAACTGGTGATCGCGGTCGTCGTACCGCTCACCGTCGGGGTCGCGATCCTGACCCAGGACCTGCTCTCCGCGGTGATCGTCGCCGTGACCGCGCCGCTCATCCCGATCTTCATGATCCTCATCGGGATGTACACCCAGGCCGCGACCGCGAAGCAGTGGTCGACCCTCGGCGTGCTGTCGGGCCACTTCCTCGACGTCGTCGCCGGCCTGCCCACGCTCAAGGCCTTCGGGCGGGAGAGCGCCCAGTCGAAGCGGATGGCCGAGATCGATCGGCGTTACCGCAAGGCGACGGTCGGCGTGCTGCGCATCTCGTTCCTGTCCTCGCTGGCGCTCGAGCTCCTCGCGACGCTGTCGGTGGCCGTGGTCGCCGTCGCGATCGGCCTGCGGCTCGTCAACGGCGACCTCACGCTGCAGACCGGCTTGACCGTGCTGATCCTCGCGCCAGAGGTGTACCTGCCGATCCGCATGGTCGGTGCTCAGTTCCACGCCGCGGCCGACGGCATCGACGCCGCGGAGCAGGTGTTCGAGATCCTCGCGACGGAGCCTGCCTCGGTCGGCACGCGCACCGACGTCCCGGACGGCCCCGTCGTGATCGACGGCGTGGGCGTGACCTACCCCGGCAGCGACGTCGTCTCGCTGCTGCCGACATCGGTGGTGATCTCGCCCGGGCGGGTGACCGCGGTGGTCGGGCCGTCGGGGGCGGGCAAGTCCACGCTGCTCGCGGTGCTGCAGGGCTTCGTCGCCCCGACGACGGGCGTCGTGCGCGTGGGGGGTGCTGGCGGCTCCGGCGCGGCGGACGGCGGCATCGCGCTGTCGGAGCTCGACGTCGACGCGTGGCGGGCCCGGCTCGGCGTCGTCGCCCAGGATCCCGTGCTCGTCGGCCCGACCGTGGCGGACGACGTACGCCTGCGCCGGCCGTCCGCGTCGGACGCCGACGTCGACGCCGCGCTGCGCTCTGCCGGTCTGGATCCGGCGACCCTGCCCGCGGGCGCCGCGACGCGCGTGGGCGACCTGGCGTCCGACGTGTCGGCCGGGCAGCGGCGCCGCGTGGCGCTCGCCCGCGTGCTGCTCGACCCGCCGCCGCTCGTGCTCCTCGACGAGCCGACCGCCGGGCTCGACGACGACGCCGAGGCCGACGTCGTGGCGGCGGTGCGCGGCCTCGCCGCACGCGGATCCGCCGTCGTGGTCGTCGCCCACCGCCCGAACCTCGTCCAGGCCGGCGACGCCGTCGTCGCCCTCGAGCCCTCCGAGGTCCCCGCATGACCCCCCGTCGTTCCTCGAGTTACTGCCCACATGCACGTCGAAGGACATCGTTCAGCGTGCATTTGGGCAGTAACTCGCCTCCTTCCTGGGGTGCGGCGTGAGCGCGGTGACGACGACGCCGGTCGGTGCTGGGGCGGCGGGGCGGTCGCCGGTGCGGCGGCTGCTGCCGTGGCTGGCGACCGAGCGCTGGCGCCTGGCGCTCGCGGTATTCCTCGGCTTCCTCGCGATCGGGTGCGGCGTGGGACTGCTCGCCACCAGCGCCTGGCTCATCTCGAGCGCCGCGCTGCGGCCGCCGATCCTCACCCTCGAGGTCGCGATCGTCGGCGTACGGGCGTTCGGCATCGGCAAGGGCGCCTTCCGGTACGCCGAGCGCCTCGTGTCGCACGACGCCGCGTTCCGCGTGCTGTCCCGCCTCCGGCTCGCGGTGTACGACCGGCTCGCGGTCGTCGCGCCGGCCGGCGTACCGGCGTACCGGCGCGGCGACCTGCTCGAGCGGCTCGTGCGCGACGTGGACGCCACGCAGGACCTGCCGCTGCGCGTGCTGCTGCCGTACGCGTCCGGTGCGCTCGTCGCGCTCGCCTCGGTCGTGCTCGCGTTCTTCATCCTCCCTGTGGCTGGGCTCGTGCTGCTCGTGTCGTTGGCGCTCGCGTCGTCGGTCGTGCCGTGGATCGCGGCGCGGGCGGCGTCGGACGCCGAGCGGGCGAGCGCTCCGGCCCGCGGCGCCCTGAACGCCGACGTGCTCACGCTGCTCGACGGCGTCGCCGACCTGACCGTGTCGGGCGCCGCGCCGGCCTGGCTCGACCGGCTGGCCGAGGACGACAGGCGGATCGGGCGCCTCGCGGCGCGGTCGGCGAACGCGTCGGGCCTCGCGTCCGCGCTCGGCGTGCTGCTGTCGGGCGGCGCGGTCGTGGCGATGCTGCTCGTGGCCATCCCGGCGCTGCGCTCGGGCGAGCTCGTCGGCGTGAACCTCGCCGTGCTCGTGCTGCTGCCGCTCGCGACGTACGAGGCCGTCGTGGCCATGCCGACGGCGGCGCTCGCGCTCGGCCGGGTGCGAGGGTCGGCGCAGCGCGTGGTCGAGGTGCTCGACGCGGTCGATCCCGTCCCCGACCCGGCCTCGCCCGCAGATGCGCCGGACGGCGTGGTCGGCGTACGGATCGTCGGGCTCACGGCGTCGTGGCCGAACGGCCCCGACGTGCTCGACGGGCTCTCGCTCGAGGTCGCTCCGGGCGAGCGGGTGGCGATCGTGGGGTCGTCGGGATCGGGCAAGTCGACGCTGCTCGCGGTGCTGGCCGGGTTCCTTCCGTACGCCGGGTCCGTCTCGCTCGGCGACGTCGAGCTGCGCGACCTGCGCGGGGCCGACGTCCGCTCGATCGTGGGCTGGTGCCCGCAGCTGCCGCACGTGTTCGACACCTCCGTGGTGGAGAACGTGCGGCTCGCCAAGCCCGACGCCACCGACGACGAGGTGCGGGCAGCCCTCGACGCCGTCGGCCTCGGGCCGTGGCTCGACGCCCAGCCGCGCGGCCTCGACACCCCGGTGGGCGACCACGGCGCGCTCGTGTCGGCCGGTCAGCGCCAGCGGCTCGGGGTGGCGCGGGTGCTGCTCGCGGGGCACCACGTCGTACTCCTCGACGAGCCGACCGAGCACCTCGACGAGGCCACCGCCGAGGTCGTGGCCGCCGAGCTCCTGCGCGCGCTCACCGGCCGCACGGTCCTGTGGGTCGCCCACCGCCCCCACGGCCTCGCCGCCCTCGACCGCACCGTCCGGCTCCCCTGACCGCGCCTTTCGGCCCGCTGCACTTTTCGGCCCTGCACTTCTTGGCCCCTAGGGTCGATCACGGCAGTTGAGCTGCACGTTCTGACCCCTGGTGGCGATCGGTCGGGCTGCGGCCGCTCGGGTGGTACGCCGACCGCCTCGCGAAGATCACGACTACGGGTCAATCGGTGCAGTTCAAGCGCCGTGATCGACCCCTTGGGTCAGAACGTGCAGTTCGCGGCGTACGGCGCCCGGGAACTCGTCTACCGGACGCGGCAACCATCCGCGGGGGCTGGCGCGTGAGGATGGGTGAGGGCGGCGTACGGCGGCCCACGACGAACGGGGTCGACGTGCAGGACAGGCCGGACTTCGCGGAGTTCGTCTCCGTGCGGTCGCCCGCGCTGCTGCGTACGGCGTACCTCCTCACCGGCGACTGGGCGCTCGGCGAGGACCTGCTGCAGACGGCGCTGGCCTCCACCTGGCGCCGCTGGGGCCGCCTCACCGGCGCGCCCGAGGGGTATGTACGCCGGACGATGCTGAACACGTACCTCTCCTGGCGGCGCCGCCGCTGGAACGGCGAGGTGCCCACCGGCGAGCTGCCCGACCGTCCCGGCGACGACACCACGGGGTACGCCGACGAGCGCGACCTCGTGTGGTCGGCGCTCCAACGACTGCCGCGCCGTCAGCGCGCGGTGGTGGTGCTCCGCTACTACGAGGACCTCACCGAGGCCGAGACCGCGCATCTGCTCGGGATCACGGTCGGCACGGTGAAGAGCCAGGCGAGCAAGGCTCTCGCCACCCTGCGCGTCGACTCCACGCTCGCGCCCCCCGCTGCACACACGAACGAGGTGCGTTGACATGCCGCTCACCGAGAACGAGCTCCGCGACCTGCTCCACCAGCGCAGCGCCGGCGCCCCCGCGACTCCCGACCGCGTCGGCGCCGTCCGCGCCCGGGTCGCGAAGCAGCGCCGCCGCGAGCTGGCCGCCGTGTCCGGCGCGCTCGCCCTCGTGGTCGCCGCCGGTGCGCTGTGGGTGCTGCCCCGCACCACCGCGACCCCCGTGCCGCCCGCGACCAGCAGCCCCACCCCCGCGCCGACGGCCGACGAGTTCACGACCGTGTCCGAGGTCGGCGGCCTCCTGACCGCGGTCACCGGGCCCTTCTCCATATCCGGCACCACGCCGTTCGACCTCACGCTCAAGGTCACCAACGACGGCGACTCGGAGTGGACGGGCATGGTCGCGGCGGGCGTGGTGTCCGATGCCGAGGTTCCCGGCCTGTACGAGGGCGGCCTCGTCGCGGCCGTGGACCCCGTCGACGGCTACCCCGGCGGTCTCGGGGTGGCGCTTCCGGACGCGGTGAAGCAGTTCACCGGCATCATGCCCGCAGCGTCGGTCACCCTCGCTCCCGGCGAGAGCCGGACCTGGACCATGTCGGCGCAGCGCTCCGCGACCGTTCCCGTCACCGGCACGGTGCTCGGCTGGCTGCCGTCCGTGCAGCGGGACGGCGACACCTCGTCGGCCACGGTCCCTGCCGGCGGCAGGGCGATCACCGTCACCCCGGCGGGGAGCACCCTGTCGTGCGCCAGCGTCTCCATCGGGAGCTGGCACCGCGGGCAGGTGCAGCCGTGGACCGTCGACGTCGCCTACACCGCGGTCGTCGGGGCGGACGGGAAGGCGACGTGGGAGGAGATCCCCGGCCTGGGCGACCAGGGCACGAGCGTGACGACCACGCAGTCGGGCAACGTCCGCAGCTCCACGATCATGAAGGCGCTCGCCGACCAGGGCGCGGCCGAGGCCAGCGGGTTCGGCGCCGACCTGCCCGACCGCCCCGCGACGCTCGACCCGGGCCGGTACGTCGCCTACTCGGGCACGCAGCTCGTGCCGATCGACTTCGCCGGCACGTGCGGCCCGAGCGGCGAGGCGATCAGCGGCACCTGGACGGCGTACAACGACCGCACGACAGGTCTGCTCGACTGCGCCGCTACCGAGGCTGCGACGCTGACCGAGCTGGGGCTCAAGGCGAAGGCCTACTGCCCCAAGCCCTGACCCCTCCGGTCAACCTGATCAATCCGTCGTCACCGCACCGGGAAACGACGGATTGATCAGTCTCAGCGGCGATCCTCGAGGTGCGCCGTACGCCGACTGCGGCGACGATCGTCGGCGTGAGGATGCTGTTCGCCGACCAGCTCGGCCCGCACTTCACCGCCGACCTCGAGCCCGACGAGCACGTGCTGCTCGTCGAGTCGCGCCAGGCGTTCGCCCGTCGCAGGGCGCACCGCCAGAAGGCCCACCTGCTGCTCTCCGCGATGCGGCACCGGGCGGCGGAGCTCGGCGACCGCGCGATCCACGTGCAGGCAGCGTCGTACGGCGAGGCCCTCGCGACCGCAGGCATCGATCCCCGGGCTGTCAGCGTGTCCGACCCCACGTCGTACGCCGCCCGCCGGTGGGTGCGCGAGCAGGGCATGACGGTGCTGCCCGCGCGTGGATTCACCATGGCGGAGAACGACTTCCAGGCTTGGCTCGGGAAGCGCCGACCGATCCTCGAGGACTTCTACCGCCACCAGCGCCGGCGCCTCGACCTGCTCATGCAGCCCGACGGCGAGCCCGAGAGCGGCCGTTGGAACTTCGACGCCGACAACCGCCTGCCGCCGCCGAAGAAGCAGCGCACGCTCGGCCTGCCGCACCCGTGGCGGCCGGAGGAGGACGAGATCGACGACGGCGTGCGCCGCGACCTCGACGCGTGGCAGGGCAGCACGCTCGTCGGCGTCGACGCGCCGCGCACCTTCGCCGCCACGCGCGCCGAGGCTCTGGCCGCGCTCGACGACTTCATCGAGCACCGGCTCGCGCAGTTCGGGCCGTACGAGGACGCGATGCTGCACGACGACTGGGCGATGGCGCACAGCCTGCTGTCGGTGCCGATGAACCTCGGGCTGCTGGACCCGCTCGAAGTGGTCGACGCGGCGGTCGCGGCGTACCGCGAGGGCGGCGCGCCGCTGCAGAGCGCGGAGGCGGTCACGCGCCAGATCGTGGGATGGCGGGAGTGGGCCTGGCAGCTCTACTGGGCGCTCGGCGAGGAGTACGCCGACGGCAACGCGCTCGGCGCGCACGCACCGATCCCCGCGTGGTTCGCCGACCTGCGGGCCGACGACGTACACGCCGCGTGCCTGCGCTCGGCGCTCGAGGAGGTCCGCGACCGCGGCTGGAGCCACCACATCGTGCGCCTCATGGTGCTCGGCAACTGGGCGTTGCAGCGCGGCTACGACCCGCGCGCGACCGCCGCGTGGTTCCGCGACTCGTTCCTCGACGGCTACGACTGGGTGATGGTGACCAACGTCGTCGGCATGGCGCTGTTCGCCGACGGCGGCCGGATGGCGACCAAGCCGTACGCCGCGGGCGGGGCGTACCTGCACCGCATGAGCGACCACTGCGGGGGCTGCCCGTACTCGCCGTCCGTCCGCGTCGGGCCGAAGGCCTGCCCGTTCACCGCCGGCTACTGGGCGTTCCTCGACCGCAACGCCGACGCGCTGCGCCGCAACCACCGCCTCGCCCAGCCGTACGCCGGCCTCGCCCGCCTCGCCGACCGCGACGAGCTCCTCGCCCAGGAGTCCGCCCGCGGCCCCGCCGCCCCCTGACCCCGGGGCTGAATCCACCCGCTAAGGACAGATCACGCCCTTCAAGGGCGCGTTCTGTCCGCAACCGGTTGCGGCCCGGGGCGCCCGGATCGACGTCCAAGATCACGAGTTCGCGTCAACGGGTGCAGTTCACCTGCCGTGATCGACCCTAGGGGCCGGAACGTGCAGCGGGTGGTGTCCGCTGAACGGCGGCGGAGTGGCACATGGGGGCGCAAACAGGTGCCAGGATGCGCAGTACGAACACGCGCCGGCGCGTGGTCACGGCGGCGATCCCGCACGGGCCGAGCACGGCGCCCGACGGCAACCGCCAGGAGGTCCACCCATGACCGCAGACGGAGGCCCCGAGCTCGTCCAGCTCCTCACCCCTGAGGGCGAGCGGGTCCACCACCCCGACTACGACGTCGACCTGACGCCGGACGAGCTGCGCGGGCTCTACCGCGACCTCGTCCTGGTACGCCGGATCGACGCCGAGGCCACCGCGCTCCAGCGCCAGGGCGAGCTCGGCCTCTGGGCCCAGCTGCTCGGCCAGGAGGCCGCGCAGGTCGGATCGGGCCGCGCCCTGCGCACCGACGACTTCGCCTTCCCGACCTACCGGGAGCACGGCGTGGCCTGGACGCGCGACGTCGAGCCGTTGCAGCTGCTCGGCCTGTTCCGCGGCGTCACCAACGGCGGGTGGGACCCCCACGAGCACAACTTCGCGCTCTACACGATCGTCATCGGCGACCAGACCCTCCACGCCGTCGGCTACGCCATGGGCATCCAGCGCGACGGCACCGACCGCGCGGTCATCACGTACTTCGGCGACGGCGCGACGAGCCAGGGCGACGTCAACGAGTCGTTCGTGTTCGCCAGCGTCTACAACGCGCCGGTCGTGTTCTTCTGCCAGAACAACCAGTGGGCGATCTCCGAGCCCCTCGAGCGGCAGACCCGCATCCCGCTCTACAAGCGCGCCCACGGCTTCGGCTTCCCGGGCGTGCGCGTCGACGGCAACGACGTCCTCGCCGTCCTCGCCGTCACCCGCGCTGCGCTCCAGAACGCCCGAGAGGGCAACGGCCCCACGCTGATCGAGGCCTTCACCTACCGCATGGGGGCGCACACCACGTCGGACGACCCCACGCGCTACCGCGTCGCCGCCGACCTGGAGGAGTGGAAGCTCAAGGACCCCATCGAGCGCGTGAAGGTCTACCTCGCCCGCAACGGCATGGGCGACCACGACTTCTTCGACGCGGTCGACGCCGAGTCCGAGGCCCTCGCCGTACGCCTGCGCGAGGGCTGCCGCTCGATGCCCAACCCGGCGCCCGAGTCGCTCTTCGACCATGTGTACGCCGATCCGCACCCGCTGATCGACACCGAGCGCGAGGAGTTCGTGCGCTACCACGCGTCGTTCGCGGGAGGGGGGCACTGATGGCCGTCACGACGATGGCGAAGGCCCTCGGGGCGGGTCTGCGCAAGGCGCTCGAGAACGACGACAAGGTCCTGCTCATGGGCGAGGACATCGGCAAGCTCGGCGGCGTCTTCCGCGTGACCGACGGCCTGCAGAAGGACTTCGGCGAGGCGCGCGTGATCGACTCCCCGCTCGCGGAGAGCGGGATCATGGGCACCGCCGTGGGCCTCGCGATGGCCGGCTACCGGCCTGTGGTCGAGATCCAGTTCGACGGCTTCGTCTACCCGGCCTTCGACCAGATCGTGTCGCAGATAGCCAAGCACCGGGCGCGGTCCGCCGGCCGCACGCCGATGCCGATCACGATCCGCCTGCCCTTCGGCGGCGGCATCGGCGCGGTCGAGCACCACAGCGAGTCGCCCGAGGCGTACTTCGCGCACACGGCCGGTCTGCGCGTGATCTCGCCGTCGAACCCGGTGGACGCGTTCGTGATGATCCAGCAGGCCATCGCGTGCGACGACCCGGTCGTGTTCCTCGAGCCCAAGCGGCGCTACTGGGACAAGGCCGACGTCGACGACACCATCGACGTCTCCCGGGCGCAGTCGCCGTTCACGGCCCGCGTCGTGCGGCAGGGGACCTCGGCCACTGTCGCGTGCTACGGCCCGATGGTGCGCACCTGCCTCGAGGCCGCGCTCGCGGCCGAGGCGGACGGCGTCGACCTCGAGGTGATCGATCTGCGCTCGGTGTCGCCGCTCGACATCCCGGCTGTCGCGGCGTCCGTGCGCAAGACCGGCCGCCTCGTCGTCGTGCACGAGGCGTCGGTGTTCCTCGGCGTGGGCGCGGAGCTCGCGGCGCGGATCACCGAGGAGTGCTTCTACGCGCTCGAGGCGCCGGTGCTGCGCGTCGGCGGCTACCACACGCCGTACCCGCCGTCCCGGCTCGAGGAGGAGTACCTCCCCGACCTCGACCGCGTGCTCGACGCCGTCGACCGCGCCCTGGCGTACTGAGGAGGGTGGACATGAGCGAGGTCAAGACGTTCCTGCTGCCCGACGTCGGCGAGGGCCTGACCGAGGCCGAGATCCTGTCGTGGCACGTTAAGGCCGGCGACACGGTCGTGGTCAACCAGACCATCGTGGAGATCGAGACTGCGAAGGCCGCCGTCGAGCTGCCGTGCCCCTTCGCGGGCACGGTCACCGAGGTGTTCGTGTCCGAGGGCGAGACTGTCGCCGTCGGCACTCCGATCCTCGCGATCGCAACGGGCGCAGGAGGTTCCGAGGTTCCCGCTGCCAGCCCCGCGAGCGACATGATCCCCGCGGTGGCTGCCGAGCCCGACGAGGGCAAGCGCGAGGCTGTGCTCGTCGGGTACGGCGTGAAGCAGACCGGCGCCCCGCAGCGCCGGCAGCGGGTGCCGCACGTGACGCCGCACGGCGCGCCCGAGGTCGAGGCGGGCCCTCCGGGCGAGGCCGCGCGCCCCGTCCGCTACGGCTCGCTCGAGGTGGGCCGGCACACCGAGGAGGTGCTCAGCCGCCGCAGCCCGGTGCTGGCCAAGCCTCCGGTGCGCAAGCTCGCCAAGGACCTCGGCGTCGACCTCGCGACGGTCGATGCCACGGGGGACGGCGGCACTCTCACGCGCGCCGACGTCGAGCGCGCGGCCAAGCTGACCGGGCTCGCGCCGTCCGCGCGATCGGCGTACGCCGGTGCCTCGCGCACGATCGCGCCCGAGCGCTCGGGTCCTCGCGAGGAGCGGGTGCCGGTCAAGGGCGTGCTCAAGATGATGAGCGAGGCCATGGTGTCGAGCGCCTTCACGGCGCCGCATGTCACCGAGTGGGTCGAGGTCGACGTCACGCGCACGGTGGAGCTCGTCGACCGGCTCAAGGCTCGGCCGGAGCTCGAGGGCGTGAAGGTGAGCGCGCTGCTGCTCGTGGCCGCCGGTCTCATCCGCGCCGCGCGCGCCTTCCCGGGCATCAACAGCACGTGGGACGACGCGGCCGGCGAGGTCGTGACCAAGCACTACGTCAACCTCGGCATCGCGGCGGCAACCCCGCGCGGGCTGATCGTTCCCAACATCAAGGACGCCGACCGGCTCGACCTCGTCGGCCTCGCGCATGCGCTGCACGAGCTCGTCGACGTCGCGAAGTCCGGGAAGACGCCTCCGGGCGACATGGCGGGTGGCACGATCACCATCACCAACGTGGGCGTCTTCGGCGTCGACGGCGGCACGCCGATCATCAACCCCGGCGAGTCCGCGATCCTGGCGATGGGCCGCGTGGCCCTGAAACCGTGGATCGTGGACGGCGAGGTGCGTGCCCGGCACGTCATGCAGCTCACGCTGTCGTTCGACCACCGTCACGTCGACGGCGCGCTCGGCTCCCAGGTGCTGGCGTCCGTCGCCCGATTCCTGGAGGACCCCGCCGTTGACCTCGTCCTCGGGTGAGACCGTCCCGCACCCCTCCGGCCACCACGTGCCGGGCGACAGCACCACCGTCGCCCGGCAGCGTGCGACCCTCGCCGACTGGCTGGCGCCCGAGCACATCGGCTGGTCGGTGCGGCACGTGCGCGAGCTGCTGCCGACCGAGCGGATCCGCTCCGCGCCGGAGCCGCGCGAGCTGCGGGAGCGGCTCGAACCGGCGTTGCTCGACCTGACGATCGACGCACACGACGGCCCGGTGGTACTGCACGACCTGCTGCACGACGGCGAGCGCGACGCGCTCGTGGTGCTGCACCAGGGCGAGCTGGTGCTCGAGTGGCTGGCGCCCGGCGTACGCCGCGACGAGCAGCACCTCACGTTCTCGATCACGAAGTCCGTGACAGGCCTGCTCACCGGCGCTCTGTCGTCCCGCGGGCTCCTCGACCTCGATGCGGTCGCCGTCGACATCGTGCCGGACGTCGCGGGCAGCGCCCTCGCCTCGGCCACCGTGCGCCAGCTCCTCGACATGGAGGCGTCGTTCGCCTTCGTGGAGGACTACACGCCCGGCCCGGACCTCACGGCGTACCGGCACGCGGCCGGGTGGTACCCGGCGCCCGCCGGCGCCCCTGCGCTCCGCGAATACCTCGCCACCCGCGAGCCCGACGGCCCGCACGGCGACCGGTTCCGCTACCTCTCACCGGCGATCGACCTGCTCGGGTGGATCTGCGCCGCCTCGGCGGGTACGACGTGGGCCGAGGCTGTCGAGCGCTACCTGTGGCAGCCGGCCGGAACCGAGCTCGGCGCGCACGTCACCCTCGACCGCGAGGGCACGCCGCGGGCGGCGGGCGGCATGAGCGCGCTGCCGCGCGACGTCGCCCGGCTCGGCCAGATCGTCGCCGAGCGCGGCGCGGGCCTGCTGTCGGAGGAGTTCGTCGACGACCTGCTGCGGAACGGCCACCGCGAGCAGTGGGCGCGCGGCGACTTCGCCTCGATGTGGGCCGACGGCGCGTACCGGTCGTGCTGGTACACGCCCAACATCGACCCCGACGTCGCGCTCGGCATGGGCATCCACGGCCAGATGCTGTACGTCGACGTGCCGCGCGAGGTCGTCGTCGTGATCCTGTCGTCGTGGTCGGACCCCGACGACGAGCAGCAGCACCTCGACAACCACGCCGTCTGCCGCACCCTCGCCCACACCCTCGCCGGCTGAGGAACGCGAGTTACTGCCCGAATGCACGCTGAACGATGTCTTTCGACGTGCATTTGGGCAGTAACTCGAGTCCTGTCTAGGGCGTGATGGAGAGGGCGGAGGGGATGCGGGCGGCGAGGTCGGGGTCGCCGGTGAGCTCGACCTGCGCGAGGACCGCGGGGTCGGTCGTGTCGAGGCGTCCGGTCGCCAGGCGGGCGTAGGTCTCCCAGTCGGTCGTGATGCCGATGGTCGGGTCCTCGACGGGCTCGACGTCGGTGCCCTTGCCGTCTGCGGCGACCGCGGCGTACCGCTCGAACGCGATCGGGCCGGTCACCGTGAGGCGGATGGTGGTGCCGGGCGGCGCCTCGACGTTCTTGGCGAGCATGAAGCCGAGGGTGCGGGCCATCTGCACCGCGGCCACCTGCGCCGGTGCGGTGCGCAGGTTGGCGGGCAGCTCCACCGCGCGCCGGATGTCCTGCTCGTGCGTCCACGTGTCGAACGTGCGCGTGCGCACCATGCGGTCGAGCGGCACCGGCGTGCCGAACACGCCCATCACCTCGGTCTGCAGCGTGAGCGGGTCGAGCGCCATGATCTGCCCGAGCCGTACGTCGGCCAGCGACGCGAGCTCGTCGCACGTCTCCTGCTGCGACTGCGTACGCCGCACCTCCACGCCCAGCTCCGTGAGGCGCCCGAAGTCGTTGGTCACGTGCGGGAACCGCGACCAGTCGAGCTCGACCTCGGGCTGCGGGCGCCCGGCCATGAACGACTCGATCCACGCCAGGTGCCGCACGACGTCGCCCGCCGACCAGCCGGGGCATTCGGTCGGCGCCTCCCACTGCGTCGGGCTCAGGCGTCGCCCCAGCTCGGCCACCGTGTGCAGGGCGCCGTTCCACGCCTCGAGCAGCTCGCGCACCCCGTACGACTCGGCCTCCATCGCGCTCATGCCGCGAGATTAGGCGAGGGCTGGGCGGCGCGGCAGGGGATCGCGCCAGGCAGGATGGCCGCGTGACGCTGACGGCGACCTGGGTGCGGACCTGGCTCAGCAGGCCCGACGTCACCGTGCTCGTCGACGCAGCGGGCGGCAGCACCCTCGACGGTGCCGGCATCGAGGTGGCGACGCGCGCCCTCGCCGGCCGGCTCGCCGCGTGCGGCGTGCGCCCGGGCGACCGGGTGCTGCTCTCACGCGACCCGTCGATCGGCACGGTGCTCGCGTACGTCGCGATCCTGCGTCTCGGCGCCGTCGTGGTCCCCGCGAACACGGCGTACACCGCGCGCGAGCTCGCCCACATCGTCGGCGACGTGCGGCCGGTGCTCGCGCTGGTGGACGACAGGTCGCGCATCGCCGGAGTGCCGGCGTACGACGACCTCGACGCGCTCCCCGCCCCGGCGGATGCCGTGCCCGACGCCGCGCATGCCGAGGACCTTGCGATGGTGGCCTATACGAGCGGCACGACCGGTGCGCCGAAGGGCGCGATGCTCAGCCACGGCAACCTGCTGGCGGGCGCGCAGGCGCTGGTGCAGGCGTGGGGCTGGACGGCGCAGGACCGGCTCGTGCACACGCTGCCGCTGTTCCACATGCACGGGCTCGGGGCGGGGATCAACGGCTCGTTCACCGCAGGTGCCTCGGTGGTGCTGACGCGCTTCGACCCGGCCGGCGTGGTCGGAGCGGCGGCGGCGTACGACGCGACGATGTACTTCGGGGTGCCGACGATGTACGCCAAGCTCGCCGAGGCCGGCCGCCTCGACGGCCTGCGCGGCCTGCGCCTTCTGGTGTCGGGGTCCGCACCGCTCGATCCGCTGCTCTTCGAGCGGATCGCCGCGGAGGCCGGTCAGCCGCCGGTCGAGCGCTACGGCATGACCGAGACCGTGATGCTCACGTCGAACGCGCTCGACGACCGCGTACCCGGGTGCGTGGGCCGCCCGCTGCCCGGTGTGCAGGTGCGTCTAGGCGAGGGCGGAGCCGTGGAAGTCAACGGCCCCAACGTGTTCCGCGGCTACTGGGAACGGCCGGACGCCACCGCGGTGGCGTTCACCGATGACGGCTTCTTCCGCACCGGAGACATCGGCACGCTCGACGGCGACGGCCGGCTGCGGCTCGTCGGACGTGCCAGCGAGCTGATCATCACCGGCGGCTACAACGTCTACCCGCGCGAGGTCGAGGACGTCCTGCGCGAGCACGCGTCGGTTGCCGACGTCGCGGTCGTCGGTATCCCCGACCCCACGTGGGGCGAGACAGTGGCCGCGTTCGTGGTGCCGTCCGACGGGTACGACGCCGAGGCCCTCGCCGCGCACGCCGAGGCGGGGCTCGCGGCGTACAAGAGACCCCGCGCGTGGCGCGCCGTCGACGAGCTGCCGCGCAACGCGATGGGCAAGGTGCAGCGCGACGTGCTGCGTGCCCTGGTCATCACGGATCTGCCCCCGGATGCGTCGTGACTTCCCGACGAATCCCTGCGAGAAGCGACCGTTTCGGGGGCAGAAGTCCTGAGGGTGCGCCTGAGAGGATGCGCGCATGACCCGTGTGGCGCTCGTGCAGCTCGACTCGTCCGACACCGAGACCCCGGCCGATCGCGTCGAGCGCGCGGCCGGGATCGTCGAGCGCCTCGAGGGCGTCGACCTCGCCGTGCTGCCCGAGCTCTGGCACGTCGGGGCCTTCGACCTCGAGGGCGCCAAGGCCGAGGCCCAGCCGATCGACGGCCCCGTCGTCACGCGCATGCGCGCCGCGGCGCGCACGGCCGGCATCACGCTGCACATGGGCTCGTTCGCCGAGGCGGCCGGCGGCAACCGCTACAACACCTCGGTCGTGATCGACGCCGACGGCGAGATCCTCGCGACCTACCGCAAGCAGCACCTCTTCGGCTGGGAGGACGGCGAGCCCTCGGTCATGACGGCCGGCGACTCCCTCACGGTGCTGCCCACGGCGCTCGGCGCGACCGGACTCGCGACCTGCTACGACCTGCGGTTCCCCGAGCTGTTCCGCCGCCTGCTCGACTCCGGCGCCGAGACGTTCCTGCTCGCATCCGGCTGGCCGATCCCGCGCATCGAGCACTGGCAGATCCTCACGCGCGCCCGCGCGATCGAGGACCAGGCCTGGGTCGTCGCATGCAACAGCGCGGGCACGCACGCCGGCATGCAGATGGGCGGCCACTCCGTCGTCGTCGACCCGCGAGGGAAGGTGGTCGCGGAGGCCGGCATCGACGAGGAGGTGCTGTACGCCGACGTCGACCCCTCCGCGGTGCGGGAGTGGCGGCAGTCGTTCCCCGTCCTCGCCGACCGCCGGCTGTAAGGCTCAGCGGCCGAGGTCCTTCACACTCACGACGTTCCCGTCGCGGTCGTACGTCGTCCACTCGCGCACCTGGCGGCCGCGGTCGAACGTGCCGCTGCGCAGGAGCGAGCCGTCCTGGCGCCACCACTGCCACGCGCCGTGGAGCTCGCCGTCCTTCATGCCGCCCTTGGCCTTCAGGCCGCCGTCGGCGTAGAAGTCGCGGGCCTTGCCCTTGCTGTCCGGCACCATCGCGACCTCGGCGAGCCGGGTCGTGATGAGCTTCTTGAGCAGCGGCTTGTTCAGCACCTGGTCCGCCGGCACCTTGATCGCGCCCTTGGACGTCTCGTACGCCGCGAGGGCGTCGCCCATGGTCGCGACGACCTGGCCGGAGTGCGGGAGGTACGACCAATGCTTCGCCGAGGCCGCGAAGCCGACCACGGGGATGCCGTCGACCGTCCACGCGGGCGCGCCGTACGCGATCGCCTCCTCGGCCCGCGGCAGGAGGCCGCCGATGCGCTCGCGCATCGCCGTGAGGCTGCTGCGCTGGGGCTCGGGCTGCTTGGCGATGTAGTCGCCGATCACGTCCGCCATGCTTCGACGCTACTGCTGCGGTCCGACGCCTGTCGTCACTCGGGGTAGATGGTGCCTGCGGTCGGGTACGGCGATGACGCGGGCGGCGCAGGTCGCTCGCCCGACGGTTCCTCGACCGGTGCGGCGGGGACCGCCAACGGGGCCGCCGCGGGCGGGGGCGGGATCACGGGCGGAGCGCTCGCGACCGGCGGTCCCGAGGGAGGTGCGAACGCGGGAGGCGCCATGGCCGAAGGCGCAGCCGGCACACCGAAGCGGGGGTCGGGCGCGGGGGCGCCGTACTGCGGACTGGTCGCGGGGGCGCCGTACTCCGGACCGGGCGCGCCGAAGCGCGGGTCCGGCTGGCTGGTCGGCGCCGCCCACAGCGACGGCGTGAAGGCGTCGCCGGCGGGTGTTAGCGGCGCCCGCGGGCGCAGGGCTGCCCGGCCCAGGCCGGTCGTGATGAGCGCCAGCATCGTGATGGTGGCCGCCGCCGACGCGATGGAGAGGGCGTACGACGTCGACAGCACATCGAGCTCTGAGCCGACGGCCTCGGCGGTCTGCGGCTCCGGCTGCGCCATCGCGAACCTCGACAGGAATCCGTCGAGCAGCCACAGGGACCACCAGCCGCCCACGACGAGGCCGACGCGCGGCGCCGTGCGGCCGGCGCGATAGAGGTCGGCGGCGATCTGCGGCACTCGCACGAGGTTGAGGACAGGCACGAACCAGGCGCCGATGGCCCAGCCCGTGGAATAGCGCAGGACCCCGAGGTCGCCGTCGTCGACGGCCTTGGCTCCGCTGTGCATCCAGCCGATGATCGCGATCAGGCCGAGAAGGAGAATTGCCACGGACGGCCACGTCAGCGCATCGACGGACGCGCCCGCGCGGTCGACTGCCGCGATGGCCTCCTCCGTGGGGCTCGCCACCGCGACGAAGAACAGCCGCTTGAGCGTCGACAACCCCTGGATCGCGATGATCGACACCACGATCTCGAGGGCGGCCGCCACGACCGCGAACCAGAACCAGCCCCTGACACGACCCATCACACGTTCCCCCGTCCATCCATGCAGTGCGCATCGACCGGCAGCCGCAGACCCTTGAGGCCCCCGGGCGGCCTGGCCCAGACTGGCAGGGGAATCGGGTGGTGTCGCGCTGCTGTTGGATGTGTCCGTGACGAACCGTGCGCGGGTGCGCGCCCCGGAGCTGACCGGGCGGCAGGGCTGGCTCAACACGGGCGGCCGCGAGCTCTCGCTCGCCGACCTGCGCGGCAAGATCGTCCTGCTCGACTTCTGGACGTTCTGCTGCGTCAACTGCCTGCACGTGCTCGACGAGCTGCGCCCGCTCGAGGAGAAGTACGCCGACGTCCTCGTCACGGTCGGCGTCCACTCCCCCAAGTTCGTGCACGAGGCGGAGCACGCCGCGGTCGTCGCGGCGGTGGAGCGGTACGGCGTGCACCACCCGGTGCTCGACGATCCGGACCTAGCGACGTGGAAGCAGTACGCCGTGCGCGCGTGGCCCACGCTCACCGTGGTCGACCCCGAGGGCTACGTGGTCGCGCAGATGAGCGGCGAGGGCCACGCCCACGCGCTCGACGCGCTGCTCGCCGAGCTCGTGGCCGAGCACGACGCGAAGGGCACGCTGCACCGCGGCGACGGCCCGTACGTCGCACCCGAGCCGCGCTCGGACCTGCTGTCGTTCCCCGGCAAGGTCCTCCCCCTGCCCGACGGCACCCTCCTCGTCAGCGACTCCGCGCACCACAGCCTCGTGCACCTGGAGGCCGACGGCGAGACGCTGATCCGCAGGATCGGCTCGGGCGCACGGGGTCTCGCGGACGGCACGGCCGAGACATCCCAGTTCTCCGAGCCCAACGGCCTACTCCTCCTGCCCGTCGACCTCGCCGCCGAGGCCGGGTACGACGTGCTCGTGGCCGACACGGTCAACCACGCCATCCGCGGCCTCAGCCTGTCGACTGGCGAGGTCCGCACCGTCGCGGGCACGGGCGCGCAGTGGATGCAGGGGGAGCCAACGACGGGCCGCGCCCTCGAGGTCGCGCTGTCGAGCCCGTGGGACGTCGCCTGGTTCGACGGCGCGGTCGTCGTCGCGATGGCCGGCGTGCACCGGCTCGACCGCCTCGACCTGCGCGCCGGCGAGGTGAGCGCGTACGCCGGCACCACCAACGAGGGCCTGGTCGACGGCGAGCTGCCGCACGCGTGGTTCGCCCAGACTTCCGGCCTGGCCGCCTCGCGCGACGGGAGCACGCTCTGGCTCGCCGACTCCGAGACCTCGGCGCTGCGCCGCGTGCGCAACGGCCTCGTCACCACCGAGGTCGGTGCCGGCCTGTTCGACTTCGGCCACCGCGACGGCCCGGCCGAGCAGGCGCTGCTGCAGCACCCGCTCGGCGTGTGCGAGCTCCCCGACGGCTCCATCGCGATCGCGGATACGTACAACGGCGCCGTCCGCCGCTTCGACCCGTCGACGCGCGAGATGTCCACGCTCGCAACAGGTCTGGCCGAGCCGAGCGATCTCGCCGTGGTCCCCGATGACGCGCGCGGACACGTGCTGCTCGTCGTGGAGTCCGCTGCGCACCGGCTCGTGCGCGTCGCGCTGCCGGATGAGGCGCTGCGGGTCGAGGGCACGGCGTACCGCACGCAGCGGCCGCCCACCGAGGTCGCGCCCGGACCGCTCGACCTCGAGGTGCTGTTCACGCCGCCCGCGGGCCAGAAGCTCGACGACCGGTACGGGCCGTCGACGTACCTCGTGGTGTCGTCCTCGCCGCCCGGCCTGCTGGCCGACGGCGCCGGCAACGGCACCGACCTGCGCCGCGCCCTGGTGCTCGCCGATCCTGCCGGGACCGGCGTCGACGCCGGCGTGCT
The DNA here is from genome assembly GCA_050251215.1 of Candidatus Nanopelagicales bacterium. Lineage (GTDB taxonomy): Bacteria > Actinomycetota > Actinomycetes > S36-B12 > CAIYMF01 > Longivirga. The sequence continues at coordinate 34,353 of JBFWNE010000006.1, read as the reverse complement.
CCACGTGTCGGTGCGCGCGGCGTCGTGCGACGACCCGGACGCGCCGGGTGCCGCGGAGTTCCCGGCCTGCCACGTGCACCAGCAGGACTGGGGGGTGCCCGTCCGCCTCACGCCGGACGGTTCGGCGCGCCTTGCCCTCGTGCTGGCCGGCCTCGACGCCTGACGTCGCGGCTAGGCTCGCACCATGCCGCACCTCGACGCCGACGACTGCGTGCTCGTGGTCATCGACGCCCAGCCCGGGTTCTACCCGCCGCACCGCCTCGACGTGGACCGCGACCTGTTCGCCTCGGCGCTCGACCGCTCGGCGTGGGTGGCAGGCGTGGCCGCGGCCCTCCGCGTGCCCGTCGTGCTGACCGAAGAGGACGCCGCGACCAACGGGCCGACGTACGACGCGATCGCGAGCGCCGTCCCCGCCGGCTCCCCCGTGCTCGTGAAGCGGGTCTTCGGTGCGGACGCCAACCCCGAGATCGACTCTGCGGTCAGGGATCACGGCCGTACGGCAGTCGTGCTCGTGGGGCTCGAGACCGACGTGTGCGTGGCGCACTCGGCCATCGGCTGGATGGCGACGGGCCTGCGGATCGTGGTCGTGCACGACGCCGTCTACTCCGCGGGCGCCGGGCACGTGAACGGCCTGGCCCGCCTGCGCGACGAAGGGGTCGAGCTGCTCTCGGCCAAGGAGCTCTACTACGAGTGGCTGCGCGACCTCCCCCGCGTGCGCGCCTTCGACGCCGCCCACCCCGATCTCGCCACGCCGCCCGGCTTCTCGCTCTGACCGCCCGCGTCCGGCATCGTGGACGGGTGAGCACAGCCGAGCCGCACGACCATCTGCGCTTCGAGGCAGCCCGCGAGGCGGTCACCATGGCGCTCTACCAGAGCCTGTCCCTCCTGGCGGTACTGCTCGCGACCCCGTCGCCGAGCGAGGACGACGCGAACATCGCGGTCGCGGTCACCGTCTTCCTGACGGGACTCGGGCTCCTCGTCGCCCACCACATCGCCTTCCGGCTCTCGAGCCGGCTGATCAACCAGGGGCTGCTCAGCGACGCCAGCGTCACGATGCTCAAGGCGCAGGCGATCGGAGGCCTGCCCATCGTCGTGGGCGCCGCCATCCCGCCGCTCGTGCTCGGGGCCGATCTCGGCACCACGGTCAGCGAGGTGCTGCTGCTCGTGCTCGTCGGCCTGGTGGGCTACCGCGCCGTACGCCCGGCGCGCGATCGTCGCCAAGCCATGGGCTACCTCGTCGGCCTGCTCGTGCTCGTGGGCCTGCTCATGGTCCTCAAGACCGCCGTCGGCCACTGACCCAACGTCACGAACACCCGTTAAGGACAGAAACCGCCCGTGAAGGGCGGTTTCTGTCCTTAACGGGTGAAAGTCAGGCCGGGATCAGTAGTTGTCGAGGGTGGGGATGAGCTCGGTGAGCCGGGCGCTGTCGGCGTCGGTCCAGCCCGGAGGCTGGGAGACGGTGGCCCAGAACTCCGCCATCGAGTCGCCGTAGTTGTGGCCCTGCCCCTGCGGCACGGCCACGCCCATGAACTGGTCGACCGTCACCTGCAGGAACGTGATCACGGGGTACCAGCGCATCTCGGGGCTGCGGCCCGGGCCTGGGGGCTCCTTGAGCCAGTCGGGCTCCTGCGCGAGCAGCGCGGGAGACCACCACACGACGGAGTCGTTGGCGTGCTGCACGTAGAGCACCTTGGGGTCGCCCCACGCGCCCGCGGGCTCGGCCATGTCGGCCGCGACGCCGGCGAAGCGCACCGTCGCGCCGTCCTGGTACACCGGCTGCCACTGCGGGCTGCCCGGCTCGCGCGCGGCCGAGATCGCGCCCCACGGCTGGCTGAAGTTGGGCGAGCCGACGAAGACCGCGCCGTCGCTCTGGGCCGCGATCGTCGCGGCGTCGGGGAACGCCGATTGCAGCGAGAACGAGCCGAGCGACAGGCCGCAGGCGAACAGCTGGGGGCGCGAGGTCTCCGGCAGCGACTGCACCTTGTCGTACACGGCGGTCCAGATCGCCTGGCCCGCCGTACGCGCGTCGTCGACGTCCACGAGCGTGGAGATCCAGGACGGGAGGTACGAGTACTGGATGCCGACGATGGCGGAGTCGCCGTTCCACTCGTACTCGAGCGCGTTCGCCGTCTGCGGCTCGATCCAGCCGGTGCCGGTCGTGCCGCACACGAAGAGCGCCTTGCGCTCGAAGCCCCCGGCCCGCTCGAGGTCCTGCACTGCGAGCGCGGCGCGCTCCTCGGCCGTACCGGCGCTGTTGAGGCCGGCGTACACGCGCACGGGGGTCTTGGCGGGGGAGCCGTTGAACGCGGAGAGCTCCTCGGCGGTCGGGCCGCGGGAGACGAAGTTGCGGCCCTCGAAACCCAGGCTGTCCCAGGGGATGAGCGACTGCGGCGAGCCCGACACCTCCGGCTGCTGGGGCTGGGTCACGCCGTCGGCCGTCGAGGTGAGGCTGCCGGCGTAGAGCTTGTCGGCGAGGGCGGAGAAGCCGCGGAAGAGGACGTCGGTAACGGCGAGGTAGACCAGCAGCGCGATGAGCAGCGCGGCGAGGATGAAGGCCACCGGGGCCGGAAGCCAGCGGTCGAGCTTGGTGCCGATCCAGCGGTTGAGGCGGCGCAGGCCCTTGCCGACGTAGACCGCGCCGATCGCCGTCGGCAGGGCGACCAGGCCGACGACGACGGCCCAGCCGTAGCCCTCGTCCTCGAACCCGACGGCCTCGCGCACGCCGTTCTGCCAGTAGGTGCCGAGCAGGAGGTTGGCCACCACGAGCGCGATCGCCCACACGGCGAGGATGCGCCAGGCCCAGGTCTTGAACGTCGGCGAGGGCTCGCGCAGCGGCGTCAGGCGGATCAGCCAGCTGATGAGGCAGCCGAGGCCGTAGCCGAGCGCGGCGCCCAGCCCCGCGATGACCCCCTCGAAGATCCAGGGCCGCGGCAGGAGCGACGGGGTGAGCGCCCAGCCGAACGTGGTCACCGCCATGAACACGCCGACGAAGTTGGGGCGCTTCCACCACGGCCGGGAGGGTGCGGCCGCTGCGCCGGGCGTGCCGGTGCCGCTGCCGTCGGTCAGGGTGGTGCCGGGCGCGTCGCTGCTCACGCCGCAGAGCCTAGGGCGGCCGTGCCGCGGGCCCGCGGCCAACCGGCGATCCGCGCTCTGGGCCCCTCGCTACAGCGGGGTGGTGGGCGGCGGCGCGGACGCGTTGACCGACTCGGGGCCGAGGGGGACAACCGTGCCCCGCTCGGTCTCGGTGGCCGGTGCGGAGGTACGCCGGTGCCGCAGGTAGAGCGCCCCGGCCACGGCGCTGAAGAACGCCGTGAGCACGCCGCCGCCGATGAGGCCCGAGCGCGGACCGAACACCTCGGCGGCCCAGCCGATCACCGGGGCGCCGATCGGCGTGCCGCCGAAGAAGACCAGCGTGTAGACGCCCATGACCCGTCCGCGCACCCAGCCCTCGCTGCGGCTCTGCAGGTACGTCTGCACCGACGTCGTGAACGTCATCGCCGTGATGCCCGCGAACGGCAGCAGCAGGAGGATCGCGGCGTACGACGGGGAGAACCCGACGACCACCTCGACGCACCCGAACACGACCGCGGCGACCACGACGAGGCGCAGCGGCACGTGCACACGCCGGGCGGCGAGCAGCGAGCCGGCGAGAGCGCCGAGCGCCAGCGCCGTCGACATGATGCCGAACGCCTCGGCGCCCACGCCGTACTCGAGCCGGGCCATGAGCGCCATGGTCATCTGGTAGTTGAGCCCGAACGTCGCGACGATGAATGCGAGCGAGAGCGCGAGCACCATGTCGGCGTTGCGGCGGATGTACGCGAGGCCCTGGCGGAGCTTCACCGTGCCGTCCTGCCGCCGCTGCGGGCGCAGCTCCGACGTACGCATGGCCAGCAGCGCGGCGATGGTGACCGCGAACGACAGGCCGTTGAGCACGAACACCCAGCCGGCGCCGAGGACGGCGACCAGCACGCCGGCGAGGGCCGGGCCGACGAGGCGTGCCAGGTTGAACGACGCGCTGTTGAGCGCGATGGCGTTGGTGAGCGAGTCCTTGCCGACGATCTCGTTGACGAACGCCTGGCGCGCGGGGTTGTCGAACGCGCTCGCGACGCCGAGGGCGAAGGCGAGCAGGTAGACGATGCCGACCGTGGCGAGGCCCGCGATCGCGAGGACCCCCAGGATGATCGCGAACAGCCCCATCACGGCCTGGGTGATGATGAGCAGACGGCGGCGCGGCATGCGGTCGGCGAGCGTGCCGCCCCAGAGCGAGAACAGCAGGTACGGCAGGAACTGCAGGCCGGTGGTGATGCCGAGCGCCACGCCGGACGAGCCGGACAGGTCGAGCACGAGCCAGTCCTGGGCGACGCGCTGCATCCAGGTGCCGGCGTTCGACAGCACCTGGCCGCCGAAGTACAGCCGGTAGTTGCGCACCTCGAGCGCGCGGAACATAGGGGTCACGAGTCGGCGAGCACCTCCAGCACCGGGAGGGCGGCGGCCAGCGCGGCGCGCTGGGCCGGCGTCAGGCCGAGCAGGTGGGCGGCGAGCCACTCGTCGCGGCGGCGGCGGTCCTCGCGCAGCAGCTTCTGCGCGGCGGGCGTGAGCGACACGAGCTGCTGGCGCCCGTCGGCGGGGTCGGCGACGCGATCGACGTACCCGGCCTCGGAGAGGTTCGCGAGCACCTTGGTCATGGTGGGCGGCCGCACCTGCTCCTGCTGGGCGAGGGCGCCGGGCGTGAGCGGGCCGAGGCGGTCGAGGGTCGCGAGGACGCTCAGCTGCCCGAGGGGGATGCCGTGGTCGGCGCGCTGCTGGCGCAGGCGTCGGGCGAGGCGCATGGTGGCCAGCCGGAGGTCGTGCGCGAGGTCCGCGGTGGCGGCGGTGCTCGGGGACATGTTCGTTAGCATAACTAACGATCTGGTCGAGGCAACTGGGTTATGCGCTCGGAGGAAAGGACAGAACACGCCCCTGGAGGGCGGAATGTGTCCTTAGCGGGTGGATTCGGGGCGGGCGGAGCCGACGGCGGCGCGGCGCAGGCGGTCGAGCACGGCGTCGGCGAGCGCCCCGCCCGTGGGCGGTACGGCCACCACGGTGCGGACGCCGTCCGCGTCGGCCTGGCGGAGCGCGGCGTACAGGGCCCGGGCGTACGCCGCGGAGTCCTCGGGCTGGGCGAGCCGCGCGCAGCCCGGAGGCGTGGGCACGGAGGCGGGGGCCAGCAGCGCCACGGGAGCCGCGGCCTCGCCGCCGATCACAACGACGTCGTCGTCCGTCGCGAGCACGACCTGCGCCGAGGGCGCGTAGTGGGCCGCGAGCGTGCCGGGCGCTCGGACGGAGGTGTCCGCCTCCTGCACGTCGAGCCCCGTGACGGCTTCGATCTCCTCGACGCCGACGGCCCCGGGCCGCAGCAGCCGCGGCGCCGGCCCGGTGCAGTCGACGATCGTGGACTCCACGCCCACCTGGCTGCGCTCGCCGTCGAGCACGGCGTCGCGCCCGGGCTCGAGGACGTCGGCGAGCTCGTCGAGGACGTGCTCGGCGTCGGTCGGGCTGACCCGGCCGAAGCGGTTCGCGCTCGGCGCCGCCACCCCGCCCCCGAACTCCGCCAGCAGCGCGTGCGCCACCGGGTGCGACGGCACGCGCAGGCCGACGGTGGGCTGGCCGCCGGTCACATGGTCACCCGCGCGCGGGCCGCGCGGCAGCACCAGGGTGAGCGGCCCGGGCCAGCACGCGGCCGCGAGGAGCAGGGCGTACGCCGGAACGTCGGCGGCCCAGCCGTCGTGGACCGCATCCGCGCCGGCGAGATGCACGATCAGCGGGTGGTCCGCGGGCCGGCCCTTCGCGGCGTACACCCGGGCGACGGCGGCGCTGTTCTCGGCATCGGCACCCAGGCCGTAGACGGTCTCGGTCGGGATCGCGACGAGGCCGCCGTCGTGCAGCAGCCGCGCGGCGACGGCGACGTCGCCCGTGCGCAGCGCCGTTCTGCGTGCCTCGTCCACGGCGTCATCCTCCCAGGTCGCACGAGCCTGCCGGGCGGCTCAGTCCGGGCCCCGACGGAGCCGATAAGGACTGCATGATCGTGTGGGTCCTGCTCGTGCTCGCGATGGCCGCCCTCATGCTGAGCAAGCGCATCGACGACCGCCGCGCCCACGCCCGGGTGCGGGCCGAGGACGAGCGCGCCTGAACCGCTAGCTCGCCGACGGCGTCGCGCTGGGACTGGCGCTCTTCGTCGGCTTCGCGCTCTTGCTGGGCGTCGGGCAGCCCGGCCCGGGGGAGGCGACCGGCTTGGCGAGGGCGGCGTCGACGGCCTTCTGCGGCGCCACCGCCTTCCACTGCGCACCGAGGACGAGGTCGACCGTGGCGTCGGTGCGCTTGTCCTGCACGAGCTTGGCCTTGGGCGCGTAGTAGCGCAGGAGCTTGGCGTTGTCGGCGCCGTCGACGCCGTACCGGATCTCCGCGACGCCGGCGATGGACTTGCCGAGCGGGTCGTTCGCGACCGCGCCGATGCCGAACTCCCGGGCCTTGAGCTCGTCGGCGGTGCTGCGGGCGAGGCCCGAGCGGTCGGTGGCGTTGTAGACGTTGACGGTCACGGTGGCGGGCTCCGGCAGGGCGGCGCCCGGCGTGACGGTGACCGTCACGCAGGTGTCGGGTGTGCTCGAGCCGCTCGTACCGGGTCCGGGCTCGTTGCCGCCGCCGCGCAGCAGGATGACGGCGCCGTACGTGCCGCCGAAGACCACGGCCATCATGAGGACGACGAGGATCCCCGTGGCCCATGGCCTGCGCCGACGAGGGCCGCCGCCGCTCGGGCCGATCACCGTGCCGCTCAGCATGCTCATCGGGTCGCCCCCCGGGTTGTTCCTGCGGTGCCGCGGGTGGCGGCGGGGTCGTCGAGGTCGAGGACGCGCGCGTGGAGCAGCGGACGCCCGTGCAGGGCCGTGCGCAGCGCGCGGTGCAGGCCGTCCTCGAGGTACAGCACGCCCTGCCACTTCACGACGTGCGCGAAGAGGTCTCCATAGAACGTGGACTGCTCGTCGAGGAGGGTCTCGAGGTCGAGCATGCGCTTGGTGGTCACGAGATCGGAGAGCCGCACCTGGCGCGGAGCGACGTCGGCCCATTGCGCGTGCGTGAAGGCATGGTCGGGGTACGGACGCCCCTCGCCCACACCCTTGAAGATCACCTGATCGAGTCTAGGCGGCGTTCGCGGCCGTTCCGCGCGCTCGCACCTGCGCGCCGCGGATCCGGCCCGATCGGCCGATGCCCGGTGACCGGCGTCCGGGCGTGAAGTGACCCCCCGCGCACCCGCCAGAGCCCGCTTACCCTTGCTGCCTTCCGGCCCTGGGGGAGTTCGGCAGGGTGACGCCACGCGAGGGGTCGTCCGCAAGCATAGGCCAGGGCCGCAGCGTCGCCGAAACGGCAGCGGCCGCCCCGGCGGCGAGCCCGGTTTGGTGATGACCCCTGCCCCGCCCGTATCCTCTGCGGCGGAGGATTCGCCTAGTGGCCTAGGGCGCACGCTTGGAAAGCGTGTTGGGGGAAACCCCTCAGGGGTTCGAATCCCCTATCCTCCGCCAGACCTGCCAGCAGGGGCGGGAGCGCGCTGCGCTCCCGCCCCTGCTGCGTCCTCGGGTCAGAGCGCGGCGGCCGCGGCGGTGAACGCGTCCAGGGCCGGGGTGGCCGGGCGGCCGATGAGGCCCTCGAGCGTGGCGGGGTCGACGTACAGCTCGCCGGCCCTGATGCCGCGGTCGGCGTCGGCGTACACCGCGGCGACCGGCTCGGGCAGCCCCGCGCCCACGAGGATGCCGGTGAAGACCTCGAGCGGGAGGTCGGCGTAGGCGATGTCCTGGCCGGTGGCCTTGGACGCGATGACGGCGAGCTCGCCGAGCGTCACGGCCTCGCCGCCGAGCTCGTACGCCGTGTTCTCGTGGCCCTCGCCGACCACGACGGCGCCGGCCGCCTCGGCGTAGTCGGCGCGGGTGGCGATGCTGACCTTGCCGTCTCCGGCCGAGCCCGCGATGCCGTGCTCGAGGTAGATCGGCAGCTGGGCGGTGTAGTTCTCGGCGTACCAGGAGTTGCGCAGGAACGTGTACGGGATGCCGGACTCCTGGATGTACGCCTCGGTGGCCTGGTGGTCCTGCGCGAGGAGCAGCGTCGAGGTCGCCGCGTTGGCGATCGACGTGTAGACGATGCGGCCGACGCCGGCGCGCTTGGCGGCGTCCACGGCGGTGCGGTGCTGGCCCGCGCGGTCCTCGAAGTCGCCGCTCGAGACGAGCACGAGGGTGTCGGCGCCGGCGAACGCGGCGTCGAGGCTGGCCGGGTCCAGATAGTCGGCGTGCTTCACCGTCACGCCCCACTCTGCGAGGTCGGCGATCCGGTCGGTCGAGCGGCCGGTGGCCGTGATGTGCGCGGCGGGGACGCCGCGCGCGATGAGCGCCTCGACGATGAGCCGGCCGAGGTGGCCGGTGGCACCGGTGACGACGACGGACATGGATCCTCCTGTGGCTGGTCGGCGCAGCCACCGCGGCTGCTGCTCGAGCGCTGCAACCGGCGTACTCTGGAGGCGCTTCCCATCGGAGAGCAGGCACTTTTCCGTGGGGTACTTACCTGGAGGTGAGCATGCAGGTCAGCGCTCTGGAGGCCGACCCGTACGACCGGAACTGCCCGTCGCGGACCGTGCTCGACCGCATCGGCGACCGCTGGACGGTGCTGGTGGTGGGGGCGCTCACCGGCGGCCCGCGGCGGTTCTCCGAGCTCTCCCGGCGCATCGACGGCGTGAGCCAGAAGATGCTGACCCAGACCCTGCGCGGCCTCGAGCGCGACGGGCTCGTGACGCGGACGGTGCACCCCGAGGTGCCCCCGCGGGTGGAGTACGAGCTGACGGCGTCCGGGCGCACCCTGACCGAGCCGCTCGCGGCGCTCGACGCCTGGGCGCGCGCGCACATCGACGACGTCCTGCGCTCGCGCGAGGAGTACGACGCGGCCCAGGCCGCCTCCGGCTAGCGGCCCGCGAAGACGTCGGACTGACTGCCGCGTCGGCGTCCTGGTCTCGCCCGATTCGTCGGGGCTCCCGCAGGTATCGATGTGGAGTTATCTCTGCCGAAGGCAGTGAAAGCCACATTGACCAGGAAGAACGGGGGGGTGCTGCGGGGCTGATGTGGGTGTCCGGCGCGGCGACTAGGGTGCTCGCGTGTCCCTCGCCCTGTACCGCACCTACCGCCCCGGGCGGCTGTCGGACGTGATCGGGCAGGAGCACGTCACGGTGCCGCTGGCCCGGGCGATCGACACCGGACGGGCGCACCACGCCTACCTCTTCACCGGGCCGCGCGGCTGCGGCAAGACCTCGACCGCGCGGATCCTCGCCCGCTCGCTCAACTGCGAGCAGGGACCCACGTCGAACCCGTGCGGCGAGTGCGGCAGCTGCCAGGACCTCGCACCCAACGGCCCCGGCTCGATCGACGTCGTGGAGATGGACGCTGCGAGCCACCGCGGCATCGACGACGCCCGCGAGCTGCGCGAGAAGGCGATGTACGCCCCCGCGGCGAGCCGCTTCAAGGTCTACATCATCGACGAGGCGCACCAGCTCACGGTCGACGCGGCCAACGCGCTCCTCAAGCTCATCGAGGAGCCGCCGCCGCACCTGAAGTTCGTCTTCGCCACGACCGAGCCCGACAAGATCCTCGCCACGATCCGCTCGCGCACGCACCACTACCCGTACCGCCTCGTCACCGCGCGCCGGCTGCAGGAGCACCTGGCGTGGATGTGCGACCAGGAGGGCGTGCCGTACGAGAACGAGGCGCTGGCGCTCGTCGCCCGAGCCGGCGCCGGCTCGGTGCGCGACGCGCAATCGGTGCTCGGCCAGCTCATCGCGGGCTCGGGCCCCGATGGCCTGACGTACGCCGATGCCGTGGCGCAGCTGGGCTTCACCGATGCCGCCCTGCTCGACCGCGTGGTCGACGCGCTCGCCGACTCCGACGGCCCGACGATGTTCGCGGTCGTCGACTCGGTCGTGGAGTCGGGGCTCGACCCCCGCCGGTTCGCCGCAGACCTGCTCGAGCGCCTGCGCGACCTCGTCGTGCTGCACGAGGTGCCGGAGGCCGCCGACCAGGGCCTCATCGACGCGCCCGACACCGTGATCGCGACCATGCGCGACCAGTGCTCGCGGCTCGGCCTCGCCCAGCTCTCGCGGGCAGCCGACCTCGTCAGCGTGGGGCTGTCCGAGCTCAAGGGCGCGACGGCGCCTCGCCTGCAGCTCGAGCTCCTCATGGCCCGCCTCCTGCTGCCCGCCGCCGACGGCTCCGAGGCCGGGCTCGCCGCGCGCCTCGAGCGGCTCGAGCACCGGGTGTCGTTCGCCGGAGAGGTGCCGGCGGCGCCCGCGCGCACGGCCCCGCCTGCCCGGCCCGTGCCGGCGGCTGCTCCGGAGCCGTCGACGCCCGCGACGCCGCCGGCCGAGCCGGAAGCCGAGGCCCCCGCCGCCCGTCCCACCAGCCCGGCGCCGACGCGCCCGCAGCCGACCGCACCCGCGGCCGAGCGGCCGGCCGGCGGACCGCCCGCCCCGCCGCGCCTGTCGAGCGTTGCGCCCACCACGGCGCCCGTCGACCAGCCCGCCCCTCCAGCCGAGGCGCCTGCCGGTGCCGAGGCTGCGCCGTCCGCTGCGGCCCCGGCCGCCGAGGCTGCGCCGTCCGACCCCTCGCCGTCCGACCCCTCGCCGTCCGACCCCTCGCCGTCCGACCCCCACCAGGCCCTCGACCTCGGGCCGGTGCTCGCGATGTGGCCCGCGGTGCTCGAGGCCCTCAAGTCCTCGAGCCGCGTCGCGCACACGCTCGCCGAGGGCGCGGTGCCGCTCTCGCGCAGCGCCCGCATGCTCACCCTCGCCCACCCGGACAAGGTCCGGATGGGGATCCTGCGCAGCAACAAGGGCCACCTCGAGCTGCTGCGCCTCGCCGTGCTCGACGTGCTGCGCCTCGACGTCGAGGTCGACCTCGTGCTCGACCCCGGCCGCTCCGGCGCGTCCGAGCCCGCAGGTGCCCCCGAGCCGGTCGAGTCGGCGCCGGCGCCCGAGGAGCCGTCCGGCCCCAGCCCGCGCGAGCGGGCGGCCGCGGCCGTCGCGGAGGAGCAGGCGACCCAGGTCGCGCCGGAGGCCGACGTCGTGAGCGAGGACGACGACGACGTCGACGACTCGGGCCTGTCCGGCCTCGCGCTGATCCAGCGCGAGCTCGGCGGCACGGTCATGACCGAGTACGACAACGGCTGACGGGATCGCTGTGTACGAGGGTGTCGTCCAGGACCTCATCGACGAGCTCGGCCGCCTTCCCGGCGTCGGGCCGAAGAGCGCTCAGCGCATCGCGTTCCACATCCTGCAGGCGGAGCCGACCGACGTGCGCCGGCTCGCGCACGCGCTGCTCGAGGTGAAGGACAAGGTCCGCTTCTGCGCCATCTGCGGCAACGTCGCCGAGGACACCGAGTGCCGTATCTGCCGCGACCCGCGGCGCGACCCCTCGGTGCTGTGCGTCGTGGAGGAGCCCAAGGACGTCGTGGCCATCGAGCGCACCCGCGAGTTCCGCGGCCGCTACCACGTGCTCGGCGGTGCCATCAGCCCGATCGAGGGCATCGGGCCCGACGACCTCCGGGTGCGCGAGCTCATGTCGCGGCTGGCCGACGGAAGCATCACCGAGCTCATCCTCGCCACCGACCCCAACCTCGAGGGCGAGGCGACGGCCACCTACCTCGCCCGCCTGACCAAGCCCCTCGGGCTCACCGTCACCCGTCTCGCGAGCGGGTTGCCGGTGGGCGGCGACCTCGAGTACGCCGACGAAGTGACGCTCGGCCGTGCGTTCGAGGGACGTCGACGGGTCGAGTTCTGACACGCTGGACCCATGAGCGACGACGTCCACGCCCACGACGAGGAGACGGCACCCGCCGACCTCGCCGACCTGTCCGACCACATGGCCGGCGCCGCGGCGCAGTTCGTGCGCACGATCGAGGCGGTGGCCACGGCCGACCAGCCCGACGAGGTCGTGTCGATCCTGCTGCTCGAGCTGTCGTCCCTGCTCGCCGCGGGCGCGCCCCTCGGCGCGATCGAGGACGTCGTGCCCAACGAGCGGTTCGAGCCCGACGCGGGCGCCGAGCCCGACATCGACCGCCTCCGCAACACGCTGCACGAGCTCCTCGGCCCGGTCGACGACTACGTCGAGGTGTTCGACCCGTACGCCGGTCCCGAGGTGATGGGCGCGCGCCTCTCCGACGACCTGGCGCAGGTCACCTCCGACCTGCTGCACGGGCTCGCGCACCACGCTGCCGGCCGGGCGATCGAGGCGCTGTGGTGGTGGCAGTTCTCGTACCTCTCCACCTGGGGCCAGGCGGCCTCCGCGGCCCTGCGGGCGCTGCAGTCGCTCGTCGCGCACGTACGGCTCGAGGTGCCGATCGAGACCGAGCTCATCGAGGTCGACTCCGACCTCTAGGCCGATCACAGGCCAGTTCGGCCACCGGACGGATGCCGGGTGCTCAAGGGGCCCCGTGCGATAGTCGATCCTCACGACAGGGCTGCTCGGGTCGCCACGGGGGTGACGCGCGGGCAGCCTCCGGGGAGGGACGCGTGCGGGGTCTGGCACGGACGGCCGCGGCCTCGGCGGCGCTCGCGCTGTCGGCGGCCCTGCTCGTGGTGCCCGCGAGCGCCGCGCCGGTCCCGCCGGCCGCCACCGACGACTCCGCCCGTGTCGCGGGCCGCAGCGTCGTCGTCATCGACGTGCTGGCCAACGACGCGTGGACCGGAACCCCGGCGCTGACGCTTCCACGGTCGAACCAGGCCGGAGCACCCGACCACGGCGACCTCGCCCTCACGACCACGACGGCCGGGGGCGTGGAGCGCCCGGCGATCGAGTACACGCCCGACCGGAACTGGTTCGGCGTCGACACGTTCACCTACACCCTGTCCGACGACACGGGCCAGGACGCGGTCGCGACCGTCACGGCCACGACGACCCCCGTGCCGCCGACGGCGGGGCCCGACGCCGCGACCACGCCGCCCGGCCGCCAGGTGCGCATCTCCGTGCTGGGGAACGACTCCGAGCCGTACGGCCGCGGCCTGGTGCTGAGCGCCGTCGCCAATCCGAAGCACGGCTCGGCCGTGGTCGACGGCGACGACGTGCTCTACACGCCGGACGACGGCTGGTCCGGCGACGACGCGTTCCTCTACCGGATCACCTCCGACACCGGGGCCGTGGCGCGGGCGCTCATCACGGTGACCACGCTCGACTCCACCCCGGGCCACTCGATCACGCTGTCGGCGACGCCGGCGGTGATCGTCCAGCGCTCGATGGGGTTCAAGGGCGCGGTCGACCCGCTCGAGGGCGGGCCCGTCACGGTCGCCGTGCAGCGGCGCACATCGGCGGGCTGGCGCACGGTCGCCACGACCAAGGCCACCTCGGTGGGGCGCTACTTCGTGAGCTTCCGGCCCGACGTCGTCGGCACGATCACCTGGCGCGCCCGCGCCGTGTGGGCCGACGGCTCCGTGTCGGTGGTCCAGACGCAGACAACCGTCACCGGGTCGGCCGACCCGGTGGTCTCCGGGCCGCTCACGCGCGCGTCCGTGCCGTACTCGTACCGCAACGGCTGCCCGGTCGGCCCGTCGAAGCTGCGCCGCATCTCCATCAACTACTGGGCGTACGACGGCACGGTGAAGCGCGGCAGCATCATCGTGCGCGACTGGGCGGTCACCACCGTCCGCGCGGTGATCAGGAAGTCGTTCGACGTGAAGTTCCGGTTCAAGGTCATCAAGCCGGTCGACTACTTCTACGCGGGCGGAGCGCGGAGCCCGAGCGGCTCGGACATCGCGGCCATGAACGCCGGCAACACCTCGGCGTTCAACTGCCGGCCGGTGACGGGCAACCGCTACCGCATCAGCCAGCACTCGTACGGCAACGCGATCGACATCAACACCTTCGAGAACCCGTACGTCACCTGGTCCAGGGTCTACCCGGCCGCGGCCGAGTACCCCTACTACCGGTTCCGCTCGCAGAACCTCGACGACCACGGCGTGATCGCGCCCTACTCCGTCGTCGCCCAGTCGTTCAAGGCCTTCGGCTGGGTGTGGGGCGGACGCTGGTCGCCCCCGGACTACCAGCACTTCAGCAGCAATGGCGGCTGACTGGCGCGCGCTCGCCGCGGCGTCCGCCCTCCTGGCCGCCGCGCTGGCCGGCTGCACCGGCCCCGGCGAGCCTGCGGCGACGACGTCGCCGTCAACGTCTGAAGCCCCGTCCTCTGCCGCCGCGAGCCCCGCGCCGTCGACGAGCAGCGCGAGCCCCGCACCGACCTCGGTGAGCCCGAGCGCATCGCCGTCGGGCTTCGACCGCACCGCCACGCCGGCCACGAGCAGCGGGCCGCTGAGCGGATCGGCCCTGCCCGACCCCGAGGTGCTCGGACGCGGATGGGTCGCGCGGGTCGACCCGGGCAGCGCCGAGGACGGCTACACCGGCAACGGCACGCCCGTCGTCGCGCGCGATCCGCAGGACCTCGCCCAAGCGCTGCTCCCGATCGGCTGCGCCGACGCGTCGGTGTACGACGCGCGCCTGCCGGTGGCCGAGCACGCCCTCGAGGTCGACTACGCGTACCGCGCGAGCGGCGCGCACGGGGTGGCGCTCGCCCTCGACTTCGGCGACGAGAAGACCGCGCAGCGGTTCGTCTCGGCGTACACCGGCGCGCTCGCGCGCTGCACAGCCGGACCGGGCGGCTCGATGGTCGTGACCGTCGCGGCGGCGCCCGCGGGCTCGTTCGCGAGCGTGCAGAAGGACTCGGCGTTCGGCACGACCTGGCGCGAGCTCGTGACCCGCACGGGTGCGGTGGTGCGGATGGTGGCGGTCGAGGGCGCCGACACCCCGGCGGCCTCGTGGGCCAGAGTCGTGGCCGCCCTGCCGGCGCTGTAGCGGCGCACCGGCGTCCGGCAGCGGGGCCCGCCCCGCCGTGGATCCTTCTGCGCAGGGGGCGGTCCGGCGCGGTCCGGCGGCCTGTTCATCCGTCGTACCACGCCTCGGGACGCAAATCCCACCATTCGGACGCGAGGGAGGTGCGATTTGTCCCGCCGGTACGATGAGCCCGTTCCTCTTTCCGATCCCAGCACGTGAGGCGGACCCCCACCGTGGGACTCGTGGTCCAGAAGTACGGCGGCTCCTCGGTCGCCGACGCCGAGAGCATCAAGCGCGTGGCCCGCCGGATCGTGGAGACGAAGAAGGCCGGCGACGACGTCGTCGTCATCGTCTCCGCGATGGGCGACACGACCGACGAGCTCATCGAGCTCGCCGAGCAGGTCAGCCCCGACCCGGCGCCTCGCGAGCTCGACATGCTGCTCACCGCGGGCGAGCGCATCTCGATGGCGGTGCTCGCGATGGCGATCAACGACCTCGGGTACGAGGCGCGGTCGTACACCGGATCCCAGGCCGGCCTGATCACCGACTCGACCCACGGCAAGGCCCGGATCATCGACGTCACGCCTGGCCGCATCCAGTCGGCGATCGCCGACGGCGCGATCGCGATCGTCGCGGGCTTCCAGGGCGTCGCTCAGGACACCAAGGACATCACCACGCTCGGCCGCGGCGGCTCGGACACCACGGCGGTCGCACTCGCCGCCGCGCTGCACGCCGACGTGTGCGAGATCTACACCGACGTCGACGGCATCTTCACCGCCGACCCGCGCATCGCCCCGGCCGCCCGCCAGGTGCCGACCATCACCTACGAGGAGATGCTCGAGCTCGCGGCGAACGGCGCCAAGGTGCTGCACCTGCGCTGCGTGGAGTACGCGCGCCGCTTCGACCTCCCCATCCACGTGCGCTCGTCCTTCTCGGACAAGACCGGCACGTTGGTGGTCTCCGACTCGTCCGCACCCGAAGGGGAAGCAGTGGAGCAGCCGATCATCGCCGGAGTCGCGCACGACCTCGGCGACGCCAAGGTCACCGTCGTCGGCGTACCCGACCTCCCCGGCAAGGCCGCGGAGATCTTCAGCGCCGTCGCCGAGGCGGGCGTCAACATCGACATGATCGTGCAGAACGTGTCCGGCTCCAGCCGGCGCACCGACGTCACGTTCACCTGCCCGATGGCCGACGGCCAGAAGGCGCTGTCGGTGCTCGAGAAGGTCAAGTCCGACATCGGGTTCGACGACCTGACCTACGACGACGGCATCGCGAAGATCTCGCTCGTCGGCGCGGGCATGCGCTCGCACCCGGGGGTCTCCGCGACCTTCTTCAACGCCCTCGCCGAGGCCGGCATCAACGTCGAGATGATCTCGACGTCGGAGATCCGCATCTCGGTGGTGACGCGGGCGGACTCCGCGCCCGAGGCCGTGCGCGCGGTGCACACGGCGTTCGGCCTCGACGGCAGCGGCGAGGCCGTGGTCTACGGCGGCACCGGCCGCTGAGCCCCAGCGCGGCGCAGGATCCGGGCGGTCTCCGGCAGGAAACCGGGCGGCCCAGCACAGCACGTACGACGTAGCGTGGACGTCAGTCCGCACGAGGAGAGCCAGATGCGCAGCAACCCCACCGTCGCCGTCGTCGGCGCCACCGGCCAGGTCGGCGCCGTGATGCGCCGCCTGCTCGAGGAGCGCGACTTCCCTCTGGGCGAGGTGCGCTTCTTCGCCTCGGCACGCTCGGCCGGCACGACGCTCCCGTTCAAGGGGCGCGACATCGTGGTCGAGGATGCCGCGACCGCCGACCTCACGGGCATCGACATCGCGCTGTTCTCCGCGGGGGGCGCCACGTCCAAGGCGCTGGCGCCGAAGTACGCCGAGGCCGGCGCGATCGTGATCGACAACTCCTCGGCCTGGCGCATGGACCCCGACGTGCCGCTCGTCGTCAGCGAGGTCAACCCGCACGCCGTGGCCGAGAGCCGCAAGCGCATCATCGCCAACCCGAACTGCACCACCATGGCCGCGATGCCCGTGCTGCGCCCGCTCCACGACGAGGCCGGCCTGCGCCGCCTCGTGGTGTCGTCGTACCAGGCGGTCTCGGGCTCGGGCCTCGCCGGTGTCGAGGAGCTCGACACCCAGGTGCGCGCCGCCGTCGAGCAGAACACCGCCGGCCTCGTGCACGACGGCGGCTCGGTGATCCTGCCGGAGCCCAAGAAGTACGTGCGCCCCATCGCGTTCGACGTCATCCCGCTCGCCGGCTCGATCGTGGACGACGGCTCGTTCGAGACCGACGAGGAGCAGAAGCTCCGCAACGAGAGCCGCAAGATCCTCGGCATCCCCGAGCTGCTCGTGAGCGGCACCTGCGTGCGCGTGCCGGTCTTCACCGGCCACTCGCTGTCCATCAACGCCGAGTTCGACCGGGCGCTGTCGGTCGAGCGGGCGCTCGAGCTGCTCGGCGAGGCTCCCGGTGTCGCCGTGACCGACGTGCCGACCCCGCTCGAGGCGGCGGGCAAGGACCCGTCGTACGTCGGCCGCGTGCGCCAGGACCAGTCCGTCGCCGACGGCAAGGGTCTCGTGCTGTTCATCAGCAACGACAACCTGCGCAAGGGCGCGGCCCTCAACGCCGTCCAGATCGCCGAGCTCCTCGTCGCCTCGGCCTGACGTCCCTATCGCCACGAGCGTGCGTGGCCCGTGCGGCGTGCGCTGACGGGAGGCCGGCTTCCCGTCAGCTGAGTCCTGTCGACGATGCCGCGCGAGCCCGTGCGGGTGACGATTCGGGACTGTGTGCGCGTCCTGCGCGACACGAGGCGGTCGGGCAGTGCACGATGACCGCTCCGGCCTCGGGGGAGGCCCACGGGGGGAGAACGCTCCATGCGTGCACGTACTCGCGTCATGACGGTCCTGCTCACGGCCGTGTCCGTCGTCTTCGCCGGCCTGGTCGCCGCCGCGCCGGCAGGTGCCGCCGACGGCTTCACCTACTTCGAGATGCGCGGGGACTCCGGCGACTACATCGCGGGGCCGAGGGACTACCGGTACACCGAGGCGGATTCGACGTTCAGCCCCAGCTTCGCCACGGGATCCGCCTACATCAGCGTCATCCAGGGCTCGTACACGCACTGGTGGTACCTCAACCTCCGTGCGCCCGAAGGCGAGGATTTCCTCGCGGGCACGACGTACACCGGAGCTCAGCGGGCGTCGTTCGCCCAGCCGCCGCACCCGGGTCTGGACGTCTACGGCGACGGTCGCGGCTGCAACACCGTGTCGGGCTCGTTCACGGTGCTCGAGTACGAGAAGGACGCCGGCACCGGCGACGTCACCCGGTTCGCGGCGACGTTCGAGCAGCACTGCGAGGGCGGCACGGCGGCCGCCCGCGGCACGATCGCCTGGAACGCGACAAAGTCGCCGGTCACGATCGCCTCGACCACTCCGGCGACGGCCATCCTCGACGGCCCGGTGACCGTGTCCGGGACCCTGACCGACGCGGCCGGGCCGCTGGTGGGTGCTGCCGTGCTGGTGACCCGCCCGGCCGACGGGGGCGGCACCGTCGAGCTCCCGGCGACCACCGGCGCCGACGGCTCCTTCTCGGTCCAGGACACCATCGCCGCCACGGTCCAGACCTACACCGTCGAGTTCGCCGGCGACGCCAGCCACTACCCGGCGTCGAAGACCATCACGGTGAAGCCGGTCAAGGTCGACACGGCGTTCACGCTCACCGGACCGTCGTCGGCTGTGAAGCGGGGGGCGTCGTACACCCTGAGCGGCAAGCTCAAGGGCGCCGGAGTGGGAATCCCTGGAGCAACGGTGACGCTGACCCGCACCGACCTCGCCGGCACCCGGACCGTCTATCTCAAGACCACCTCGACCGGAGGCTTCACCTACAAGGACGTAGCCACGGTGGGCGGCACGATCGCGTGGCGCGCGACGTGGCCCGGCACCGCGCGCTACGCGGCGCCCAAGCCCGGCACGCGCAACGTCACCGTGACCCGCAGCGCGACCAGCCTCAGCATCACCAGCAACGCGAGCTCCTACGCGTACGGCGCGCGGGCCACGGTCACGGTGCGCCTCGGGACGACGTACAACAACAGGACGGTGTCGGTCTTCGCACGCAAGGCGACGACAGGCACGACGACCCTGATCAAGACGGTGAAGGTCGGCTCCACGGGCACCCTCACGCTGTCGGTGCCAGTCACGTCCAAGACCGTCTACTCCGTGAAGTTCGCCGGCGACTACCGCTACCTCCCCGCCGCGGCATCCCGCACGGTCAGCGTGCGCTCAAAGATCGTCGTGACCCTGTCGGGCGCGTACGGCCGCTCGGGATCGACATACCTGTACCGGGCGGGCACGAACGTCCCGGTCACGGTCAGCGTCTTCCCCAAGCGCTATCCGGGCTGCGTCTCGCTCGTCGCTCAGCGGCAGTCCGGCGGGAGCTGGGTGACGACCGCGACGCTGTCGTGCGCGAACCTCAGCACCCTGTCCACGACGTACGCGACGCTCTACACCAACGGCGCCACGGGCAACGGCCGCATCAAGGCCTCGATCGCCTCGGACGGCTACGCGACGGGCACGTCGAGCGCCTGGGTGTACTTCCGGACGGGATGAGGCAGCAACCCGGCGGGTGCAGCCCTCGCGGGTCCGATCAGCGGCGGCGGCGGGCCTCGAGGGCCTCGCCGATGGCGACCGCCCCGGCGCGGCAGTCGCCCACGGTGACGGCGAACCGGCGTCCGTCCTCGAGCCCGAGGATGATCCCCTGGCCGCGGCGGATCACCGCGGCCGAAGCCTTGGCCCACGGGATCCAGCGATAGCCCCAGCCGCCCCACTCCATCGGCTCGATCTGGCCCGCGCTCACCTCGCGGATCTCCGACAGTGCGATCACACGGCGCGGCCAGCCGAACGGCCCGAAGGCGATGACGACGCGCTCGTCCTCGACGCGTACGACGAGCGAGCTCAGCAGCCAGCCGGTGACGCCCACGACGAGCGCGACCACGACGATGAACCACCCGATCCACGGGGGAGCGTCGGTGCCGCGGGTGCCGATGAGGATCGCGCCGCCGATCCCGCCGATGATGAGGACGATCCCGAGGCTGAGCAGCGCGAGCCCTCGGCTCGAGCAGCGGCCGGTCCAGCGAGTCACGTCCTCGACCCTACCGAGGCCTGGAGGCGTCACCCGAGCGGGGAACATGCCCGCGAACCCGCGCGCCCGGGAGGGCCGGTGGGTACTCTGCGCCGGTGCGTCTGATGCTGCTCGGTGTCCGCGGCTCCACCCCCGCGCCCGGTGAGGAGTTCGTCCGGTACGGCGGCCACACCTCGTGCGTGGCCGTGTTCCACGACGGGTCCGACGTACCGGCGCTCGTGCTGGACGCGGGCACCGGCCTGCGCGAGCTGACCAAGGTGCTGGCGGGCGCGCCGTACAAGGGCTCGATCCTCGTGAGCCATCTGCACTGGGACCACGTTCAGGGCCTGCCGTTCTTCGTCGCGGGAGACCGCCCGGACGCCGAGGTCGACTTCTACGTGCCGGCGCAGAACGCGCGCACGGGCCGCGACCTGCTCGCCGCCGCGATGGCTCCGCCGAACTTCCCCATCACGCCCGAGGGTCTGCAGGGCGCGTGGACGTTCACCGCCCTCGAGGCCGGCTACCACCAGATCGCTGGTTTCCGGGTGCGCGCGACCGAGGTGAAGCACAAGGGCGGGCGCACGTTCGGCTACCGCGTGAGCGACGACTCCGGCTCGATCGCCTACCTGCCCGACCACATCACGTCGTCCGGTGTGAGCAACGAGGTGAAGGACCTCATCCACGACGTCGACGTGCTGCTGCACGACGCGCAGTTCGTGGAGAAGGAGCGCGCGCTGTCGGACGCGTACGGGCACTCGACCGTCGACGACGCGATCGAGCTCGCGCAGGAGTGCGGCGCGCGCCGGCTCGTGGCGTTCCACCACGGACCGGCCCGGACCGACGACGCCCTCGACGCTCTCGCCGCCGACCACGCCGACCGCGCCTGGCTGTCGTTCGCCCGCCAGGGCGACATCGTCCACGTGGGCCGCCCCGCCTGACTCTCCTCAGTTCGGATGAGGGTGCCCCAGGCCGCCTCAGAGGCAGCCAGGCTTCCCCTCATGAGCGCCGACGCTCGCCGGGCGTCCGCACGTGAGGGGAGCTCTGGCTGCGTCCAGCGCACTCTGGGGCACCCTCATCGATAACGAGGTGGCTCAGCGGAGCAGGTGGCCGGCCTCGGCGAGGAGTGCCCGGCCTGCGTCGCGACCGGACTCCACCATGCGGTCGAGCTGGTGGAACTCCAGCAGCCCCACGCCCATCGACGACGGCGTCACGACGATCGCACCGGCCTCGCGCGCATGCGCGACCGCCCCGCCGCTGCCGATGAACAGCGACCGCATCAGGGTCTCGCCGATCGCCGGCACACGGACGCGCCTGGGCTCGGCGGGCGCCGCCCCGGGCACATGCGGCTTCGCGTCGCCGCCCATGCCGATATTGACCGCGATCACCGGGCCCTCGTCGCGCTCGGTCAGCACGTGCACCGGCAGGTTGTCGAGCACGCCGCCGTCGGCGAGCAGGCGCTGCCCGTCGGGCCGGGGCGGGAACATACCGGGGATGCTGAGCGACGCCATCACCGCGGAGGTGAGGTCGCCCGTGCGGTGCACGTACGGCGCGCGCGACTGCAGGTCGGTGCTGACGCAGCGGAACAGCAGCGGAAGCTCCTCGATCCCGATGCCGGTCAGGCGCCGGCGCAGGGCCTTCTCGGTCTTGCGGCCCTTGACGATCGCGGCGGTCGGGAGCGTGTAGTCGTCGAAGGGGTTGTTGCGCACGAACTCCTCGTGGCACATCTCGATCGCGGTGCGGGCATCGATGCCGCGGGCGTGGACCGCGGCCATGATCGAGCCCTGGCTCGCGCCGACGACGCGGTCGACGTGGATGCCGGCGTCCTCGAGCTCGAGCAGGATGCCGAGGTGCGCGAACGCGCGTGCGCCGCCGCCTGCCATGACCATGCCGACCGAGCGGCCCGCGATGCGCGCCGCGAGCGCGCGCGTGCCGACGGAGAACGGCTCCTTGGTCTGCGTGATGCGGTACGGCGCCAGCACCCCCTGCCACGCCTGCACCCGTTCCGACGGCACGGGCGCACCGACGAGGACGAGGTCGACGTCGGTGCGCCCGAGCGGCGGCTCGCTCGGCACCGGGGCGTCGTGCGCGGCGACGAGCACGAGGAGATCGGCCTGCCGGACGGCCATCGCCCACCACGCGGCGTCGGGATCCTCGGCCACGATGAGCACGCGGTCGTGCTCGCGCTCGGCGCGCTCGAGCGCCTCGGGCTCGACCTGACCCGGCCGCGCGACCCGCAGCGACGTCGCCGACAGGTGGCCGTCGATCGCGTCGGCCACCGCCTCCGCCGGCGCACCGCGGTGCAGCGCCACGACCGCGACGAGCCGCGGCTGCGGGGGGCGGCCCGACGGTGCTGGGGCGGCGTCCTGCAACTGGGTCGCGAGGACCGTGGTGAGCGCCCGAAGCGCGCGCGGGTCCTGGCCCACGACGTCGTCGAACGCCGCGTGCGTGACGCGCAGCAGGTGGCTGTCGCGCCTCGCTCGGATCGAGGCCGAGCGCGTGCCGCCCGTGAGCAGGGCCAGCTCGCCGATGACGGCGCCGGCGCCGACCTGGCGCACCACGCGGCCGTCCTGCTCGACGTCGAGGAGCCCGGCGGTCACGACGTACACGTCGTCGGCCGGGTCGCCGGCCTCGAACAGCAGAGTGCCGGCGGCGACGTCGACCTTCTCGGCATCGGCCTCCAGGCGGGCGCGGACGTCGTCCGGCAGGCGCGACAGCAGCGGCGCGGCGCCGAGGGCGCTGGTGGCAGCGGCCGCCGGGGCCGCGGGCTCGGGCACCGAGAGCGCCGGAGGGCGCACGGAGTCGTCGTCGGCGTCGTCCTGCGTGCGTGGCGCCACTTTGCCGATGAAGACCGCGACGACGGCCGTGAACGCGAAGCAGATCGACGAGAACACCCAGCCGTGGCGGAGGCTGTCGACTGTCGACGTGGGGGACGGCGTACCGACGATCACCACGAGGATCGCGATGCCGAGCACCGCGCCGATCTGGCGGGCGCTGGAGTTCACCGCCGACGCCGTGGCGAAGCGCCCGCCGGGAACCGCGGCGAGCGCTGCGCTTCCGAGCACGGGGAGAGTCGCGCCGACGCCGATGCCCGACAGGATCTGGCCGGGCAGCCAGGCGCCCCAGAAGTCGGGCGTGACCTCGACGCGTGCGACGTACCAGACGTACGCCAGGGCCCAGATGATCGCGCCCGGGATGATGACGAGGCGGTAGCCGCGGGTCTGCGCGATCGGGCCGAGGCGCGAGGCGAGGATCGCCGCGACGAGGGCACCGGGTACGACGGCGAGGCCGGACACCACGATGCTGTAGCCCCAGACGTACTGCAGCCACAGGATGTTCGTGAGCAGGTACGCGTAGAAGCCCACTCCGGCGACGATGGTCGCGACGTTGCCGACGACGAACGGCCGGATGCGCAGCAGCGCCGGGTCGAGCAGCGGCGACCGGTGCCGCTTGCTGCTCACGACGAACAGCGCCGCGAGCACGGCTGAGCCGACGAAGCACCCGATCACCGCGGCGCTCGTCCAACCCCAGTCCTCGCCCTTGACGATGCCGAGGGTGAGCACGCCGAGCATGAGCGCGGAGATGGTCGCGCCGAGCAGGTCGGGCACGCGACGGCGTCCGGGGGCGCGGCTCTCGACCAGCGCCCGCTTGGCCGCGAGGTACGCCGCGATGCCGAACGGCAGGTTGACCAGGAACGCCCAGCGCCAGTTGCCGAGCTCGACGAGCGCGCCGCCGATGGGCGGACCGAGGCCCGAGGCGAGGGCGGCCGAGGCGCCCCACAGGCCGATCGCGTGCGCCCGCTTCTCCGCCGGGAACGCCTCGACCACGAGGGCCAGCGAGGCCGGTACGAGGATCGCCGCGCCGAGTGCCTGCACGACGCGGAACGCGATGAGGACCTCGACGTTCGGCGCGATCGCGCAGAGGACCGAGGCGACCGTGAACAGCAGCACGCCGTTGAGGAACGCCCGCTTGCGCCCGAGCAGGTCCGCGAGGCGCCCGGAGACGACGAGGAACGCCGCGAACACGATGCTGTAGGCGTTGAGAATCCACGACAGCGTCGAGATGGTGGAGTCGGGGAACGACTCGCGGATGTTGGGGAACGCGACGTTGACGATCGTCGCGTCGAGGAAGGCGAGGAACGCGCCGAACGAGGCGACGAGCAGCACGGTCCGCGCGGGGACGCGGGGTCGGACCTTGGTTCCGGGCAGCGTGGCGACATCGACGGCGGTCACGTGCACGGATATCGCCTCTCCCAGGGGTCCCCTCCGGCGGGGAGCATGTCACCCGGGCGGCGTCCGCGGTGGGATTTCGATCAACACCCGTTCCAGCAGTTCGACGTACGTGACGCCGTTCTGCCCCGGTGTCAGGTGGCGGCAGGCAGCCGAGGCCCCGCAGCCGCGGGATACCCCGTTTTGGTGGTCCCGGACCCGGCCCGTAGACTCGGTCCGCTCCACCGGGGTGTGGCGCAGCTTGGTAGCGCGCTTCGTTCGGGACGAAGAGGTCGCAGGTTCAAATCCTGTCACCCCGACCATGGGAAGAGGGCCAGCCGTTTACGGCTGGCCCTCTTCCCATGGTCCGGGTCAGCCTGGATGTGGGAGGACCACCAACGCCGCCCCCGCGCCCAGCCCTGGCCGGCTCTTTTCTGGTCAATGTGGCTTTCACTGCCTTCCGCAGAGATAACTCCACATCGCTAGTTCGGCCCGACGGCGCCCTCCTCCAGCTTTCGCTGTGGCGTTATCTCTACATACGTGAGTGAAAGCCACATTGACCCGAAAAAGGGGCGGTGGTGGGGAGCTAGACGCGGGTGAGGGTGAGGAGGGTGGCCTCGGGGGGGCAGGCGAAGCGGACGGGGGCGTACGGCGAGGTGCCGAGGCCGGCGGACACGTGCAGGAACGCGCCGCGACCGTCGGGGCCGCCGGTGCCCGGCGTACCGGCGAGGTCGGCTCCGTCCACCCGGGACAGCCCCTTGGCCTGGGCGGTCGGCAGGTCGCAGTTGGTGACGAGCGCACCACAGAACGGCACGCAGAGCTGGCCGCCGTGGGTATGACCCGCGAGCACGAGGTCGGCGCCGTCGGCCTGCATGGCGTCGATGACCCGGCGGTACGGCGCGTGCGTGACGCCGAGGCGCAGGTCGGCATCGGCCGCGAACGGGCCAGCGACGTCCTCGTACCGGTCGAGGCGGATGTGCGGGTCGTCGGTGCCGCGGACGTCGAGGTCGAGGTCGCCGACCTTCACGCGGGCGGCCCGGTTGTCCAGGTCGTGCCACCCGGCCGCCGTCAGCCCCTCGACCAGGTCGCGCCACGGCAGCGCGGGGCGCTGCTCGTCGAGGTCGGAGGGCTTGGTCAGGTAGCGCCACGGCTTGACGACGCCGGGCCCGTAGTAGTCGTTGGAGCCGAGCACGAACAGGCCGGGACGGTCCAGCAGGGGCCCGAGCGCGTCGAGCACGGTCGGCACGGCCTCCTGGTGGGCCAGGAAGTCGCCCGTCACCACCACGAGGTCGGGGTTGAGGTTGTCCAGGCTGCGCACCCACGCCGTACGCCCCTTGTGGCGCGGCGTCAGGTGCAGGTCGGAGATGTGCAGCACGCGCACGGGCGGCACCCCGTCGGGCAGGACGCGCGCCTCCTCGCGGCGCAGCGTGTAGCGGTGGGCCTCGGCGACGGAGTAGCCGAGGCCGGCAGCCGCGGCGGCGCCGAGACCGAGGGCGGTACGGGTGAGCAGGTGCACCCGTCCAGTATCACCGCTCCATCGCGCCGCGGGGTACGGGAGGATGTGGCCATGAGCACCGACGGCACCCTGTCCCAGCGCCTGCACGACGACCTCACCGCCGCGATCCGCGGCCGGGACGAGGTCGCGGCGGCCACCCTCCGCATGGCCCTCACCGCCCTCACCAACGAGGCCAAGAGCGGCAGCGAGGAGCGCGAGCTCGCGGACGCCGACGTCATCACGGTGCTCGGGCGGGAGGCCAAGAAGCGCCGCGAGTCGGCCACGGCGTACGACGAGGCCAACCGGCCGGAGCTCGCCGCCCGTGAGCGCGCGGAGCTCGCTGTCCTCGAGGGCTACCTGCCCCAGCAGCTCTCGGACGAGGAGCTGACCGCCCTCGTGGCAGACGCCGTCGCCGAGACGGGCGCGGAGTCCCCGAAGCAGATGGGCCTGGTCATGAAGGTGCTCACCCCGCGCATCGCGGGTCGCGCCGACGGCGGGCGCGTGGCCGCCGCCGTGCGCAGCGCCCTCGGCGCCTGACCCGCCGTCCCGCGGGCGCCTCTCGCCTGCAGATGATGGGAAGGATTGTTCGGCTCTATTGGATGAAGGTCGCCTTCATCCAATAGCCGAGCGGAATGCGCGGGGCGTCAGGGGGTGGGCGGGGGCGCGGGGCTGCTCGTGCTGGGGGCGGGCTTGGTCGGCTTGGCCGACTTCGTGGGCTTGGTCGTCGGCGACGCGCTCGTCGTGCTGGACGGCGACTCCGAGCCCGACGTCGAGGCTGTCGGCGACGACGAGGTCGGCGTGGGCGAGGCCGTGGCGGCCACCAGGCTGTCGTAGATCCGGAGGTCGAACCGCGTGGGCGGCACGCCGTCGAGCGCCCCGAGCATGGCCATCTTCCAGATCGGGCCGGGCAGCGTGGAGCCGTAGACCTGGGCGAAGGGTCGTCCGCCGATCACGAGGTTCTTCATCGGGTACTTGTACTGGCCGCGCGGGTCGTACGTCGCCACCGCGGTCGACAGGTCCGGCGTGAACCCGACGAACCACACGGCGGCGGAGTCGTTCGTCGTACCCGTCTTGCCGGCTGCGTCGCGGCCGAGGCTCATCGCGGCGCCGGTGCGCCCCTGGATCGGGCCGTCGATGACGCCCTTCAGGATCACGGCGACCGAGTCGGCCACGCGGCGGTCCATCACCTGCTGGCAGTCGGCCTT
The DNA here is from genome assembly GCA_050251215.1 of Candidatus Nanopelagicales bacterium. GTDB lineage: Bacteria > Actinomycetota > Actinomycetes > S36-B12 > CAIYMF01 > Longivirga. The sequence goes on along the minus strand of JBFWNE010000006.1, from coordinate 7,469 downwards.
CGGGATGGAGAGGTCCTTGCCGTCGCGGTCGGTCACCTGCGCGATGGCGATCGGCTGGCAGCGCACGCCGTGGTTGGCGAACACCGAGTAGGCGCTCGACATGCCGAGCGGCGTCACCTCAGACGTGCCGAGGGTGAACGACGGGCCGTCGAACAACGGGTCGCCGTTGCCCTTGGTGAGGCCGAGCTCGGCCGCGATCTCGGCGGGGCGGCAGTTGCCGGTCTTCTGCTCGAGGGCCATGAAGTAGGTGTTCACGGAGAACGCCGCGCCCTGCAGCATGTTGAACGTGCCCGACCCGGTCGAGTTGCCGACGGAGTAGGGCTCGTACTCCGCGCCGGTCTTGCAGTTCACGAAGCCGTCGAAGGTCTTGCGCGGCGGCGACACGATCTTCTCGAGGGGGTTGATCCGCTTCTCCATGGCCGCGGCCATGGTGAACGCCTTGAACGTCGAACCGGCCTGGGCGCCGATGCTGCCGCCCATGTCGGTGCCCACGTTGAAGTTGTAGGTCGTGTTGCCCGCGCCCTTGGTGCCCCACGAGCGGTTCTGCGCCATGGCCACGATCTCGCCGGTCGAGGGCTTGAGCATCGTGATGGCCGCGAGCTTCTTGCTCGGGTCCTTGCGCGGGATGTACGTGTCAGCCGCGAGCTGCGCGGCCTTCTGCGCCTTGGGCTGCAGGGTCGTGCGGATGGTGAGGCCGCCCTTGCGCAGCAGCGCCTCGCGCTCGGCCGGCGTCGCGCCGAACGCGGGGTCGGTGCGCACGATCCGGTAGACGTAGTCGCAGAAGAACGGCGCGTACGACGTGGTGCAGCCGTTGGTCGGCCGCTTGGGGTCGAGGATCTTCTTCGTCGGGATCTTCGCGGCCTGGTTGGCCTTGGACTGCGAGATGTAGCCGAGCGCCGCCATGCGGTTGAGCACCTGGCGACGGCGGTCCTGCGACAGGCCCGGGTTGCGGGTGGGGTCGTACGCCACCGGCCGCTGCACGGCGCCGGCGAGGGTCGCGGCCTCGACCACCGACAGCTTGGCTGCCGACTTGTTGAAGTAGCGCCGGGCCGCCGCCTCGACGCCGTACGCGCCGGCGCCGAAGTACGAGATGTTGAGGTAGCGCTCGAGGATCTCGTCCTTGGTGAGCTGGCGCTCGAGGGCCAGGGCGTACCGCATCTCCTTGAGCTTGCGGGTGTAGCTGCGGGCGACGGCCGCCCTGGCCTCCTCGGGCGTGGTGGCCAGGTTGATGAAGATGTTCTTGACGTACTGCTGGGTCAGGGTCGAGCCGCCGCCGCCAGCCGCGGCGGCGCCGTCGGTCGTGTTGCCGACGAAGGCGCGCAGGATGCCGCGCGGATCGACGCCGCGGTGCTCGTAGAACCGGCCGTCCTCGATCGCCACGATCGCCTGCTGCATGTACGGCGAGATCTCGCTGAGCGGCACCTCGATGCGGTTCTGCTCGTAGATCGTGGCGATCACCGAGCCGTCGGAGGCCAGGATGCGCGAACGCTGCGGGAGCGGCGGGGCGGAGAGCTGGGTCGGCAGGCTCTCGTAGCTCTCGATCGCGGAGCGGGCGGCGACGCCGGCACCCCCGACGAACGGCAGGGCTGCGCCGGCCACGAGCACGCCGGCGACCGCGCTCACCAGCACGAAGAGTGCGAGGCGCGCGAGGGAGGCGGCGAGGCGGGGCTGTGCAGACATGGCCAGTCGAGGATAGGCGGCTACTGCCTGTACGACGTCCCCAGGCTCGCCGGGGTTCCGCACAGGAGCACCCCCCCGCGCGCACCGGGGACCACGCGCGGCTCACCCGACGCTCAACCGTCTGGTGGCTCAGCGGACCCACGTCTATGGCACGATATGACTATCAAGGATCACCCGTTGTGGCCTGCCCGGTTCGGGGCCCCGTGCGTAGCGTCGCGCCTGTCGGCGCAAGACCTGCTCCGACGGGGCCAGAGACCGGGACGTCCTCCGGCCGCTTCTGCGGGCGACGTGCACGGTCGACGGCCGCCCCGACGATTTCAGGGGGAGGTTGAGTCCACCAGATGACCTGGACCACGGACTGGACCACGTCGGCGGCCTGTCGCGCGAGCGACCCGGACGCTCTGTTCGTGCAGGGCGCCGCCCAGAACCGCGCCAAGGCGATCTGCCTGGCCTGCCCGGTGCGCACCGAGTGCCTCGCCGACGCTCTCGACAACCGCATCGAGTTCGGCGTGTGGGGCGGCATGACCGAGCGCGAGCGCCGAGCCCTGCTGCGCCGCCGCCCGCAGGTCACGAGCTGGCGCCGCCTGCTGGAGACCGCGCGCGAGGAGTACGGCACGTCCGCCTCGCTGCTCGACCTCACCGAGGCCCGCGTCGCGGGCTGAGCCCGGCGTACTCCTCAGAGCCGATCGGCGAGGGCCTGACCGACCAGGCGCAGCCCGTCGAGGTCGACCACGTCCGCGGGCATCACCGGCACCGTCGCGACCTTGATGCTGCGGTGCACCGAGGTGAACCGTTCCGCCATCCGCCGCTGCCGGTCGAGCGTCGCCACGCGGTCGGCGTGGATGCGCAGCAGCGCGGCGGTGACCGCGCTGCCCTTCTGGGCCTCGAGCCGCGTCGCCGCGGCGGTCGCCGTGGCGACGTCGAGCTCGGGCACGATCGTGGTCTGCACCCGGTTCAGCACGAGGCCGGCGAGGGGCATCGAGTCGTTCTCGAGCCGCTCGACGAAGTACGACGCCTCGCGCAGCGCGTCGCGCTCGGGAGCCGCGACCACGAGGAAGGCCGTGTCGGGCGCCTGCAGCATGTGGAACGTCTCGTCCGCGCGCTGGCGGAACCCGCCGAACAGCGTGTCCACCGAGCCGACGAAGGTCTGGATGTCGGTGAGCACCTGGCCGCCGATCACCCGCGACAGGACGTTCGTGAACATGCCGAAGCCCGCGGTGATCACCTTCATGTAGGCGCGCCCGCCGGCCTTGGCCGGGGCGGCGAGGATGCGCAGGAACCGGCCGTCCAGGAACGACCCCAGCCTGCGCGGCGCGTCGAGGAAGTCCAACGCCGAGCGCGAGGGCGGGGTGTCGACGATGACGAGGTCCCAGCGGCCCTCGGTCTCCGACCGCGAGCGCAGCTGCCCCAGCTTCTCCATCGCCATGTACTCCTGCGTGCCCGCGAACGAGCTCGACAGCGACTGATAGAAGGGGTTGGCGATGATGGTTGCCGCCCGATCCGGGTCGGCGTTGGACTCGACGAACTCGTCGAACGTCCGCTTCATGTCCAGCATCATCGCGTCGAGGGATCCGCTGCCCTCCACGCCGACGACCGGCCGCGGGTCGTTGTCGAGCTCGGTCAGGCCGAGGCTCTGCGCGAGGCGGCGGGCCGGGTCGATGGTGAGGACGACGACGCTGCGCCCGCGCTCGGCCGCGCGCAGCGCGAGCGCCGCCGCGGTCGTGGTCTTGCCGACGCCGCCGGATCCGCAGCAGACGAGCACGCGGATGCCGCGGTCGTCGAGCATCGCGTCGACGTCGAGCACGGGCGAGCGCGGCACGACCTCGCGCGTGAAGGTGCTCATGCCATCCCCTGCTCGCGCAGGATGTCGGCCAGCTCGTAGAGGGCGCCGACGTCGACGCCGTCGGCGAGGAAGGGCAGCTCGTACGTCGGTCGCTGCAGCACCTCGAGGTTGTCGCGCTCCCGCTGCTCGAGGGCGACGCGCTCGGCGTGCTCGGCCCCCTCGATCGTCAGCGCGCGGACGACGTCGTCCACGAGGACTCCGCCGTGCGAGCCCACGAGCTGGCCCGTGTGCGTGACGACGCCCGCTGCGGCGAGGTCGTGCGCGATGGCGTCCTTGTCGAGGGTTCCCTTGCGGGCCTTGGACTGCGAGGCGGCGGGCAGCAGCGGGCGGCGCATCTGGTTCACCACGATCCCGCCGACGGGCAGCTTCGACGTACCGAGCTCCAGGACGGCGTCCGCCGTCTCCTGCACCGGCATCTCCTCAAGCAGCGTCACGAGGTGCACCGCGGTGAGGGGTGAGGCGATGACCTCCATGACGGCATCGGCCTGCGACCGGATCGGGCCGGTGCGGGCGAGCCCCGCGACCTCGGAGTTCACGTTGAGGAAGCGTGCGATGCGGCCGGTGGGCGGCGCGTCCATGACGACGGCGTCGTACACGTGCTTGCCGTCGGCCTTGCGTCGCACGGCCTCCTTGGCCTTGCCGGTGAGCAGCACGTCGCGCACGCCGGGTGCGATGGTCGTGGCGAAGTCGATCGCGCCCATCTTGCGCAGCGCGGTGCCGGCCCGGCGCAGGTTGTAGAACATCTCGAGGTACTCGAGCAGGGCTTCCTCGGGGTCGATCGCGAGCGCGAACACCTCGCCGCCGCCGGGGGCGGTGGCCACCTTGCGCTCGGCATAGGGGAGCGGCGGTACGTCGTAGATCTGCGACAGGCCCTGGCGGCCCTCGACCTCGACCACGAGCACCTTGCGTCCGCCGTGGGCCAGAGCCAGGGCGAGGGCGGCCGCCACGGTCGTCTTGCCGGTGCCGCCCTTGCCCGACACGACATGCAGGCGCACCTTGGGCCAGTCGGCGGCGCGGACGTCGTCGTCCTTCGGCGCGGTCACGCCCCCGAGACTACGGGCCGCGGGGCCGCCGTACCTGCTGAGCAGGTGCTCCCGGTGACGATCGACACGCCAGCCCCTAGGGTCGCCCCATGACCCAGTGGGAGTACGCGACCGTTCCTCTGCTCATCCATGCGACCAAGCAGATCCTCGAAACCTGGGGCCAGGACGGCTGGGAGCTCGTCCAGGTGGTGCCCGGCCCGAACGCCGAGAACTACGTCGCCTACCTGAAGCGTCCGAAGGGCTGATCGCCATGTCTGCAGTCGAGGACCGCCTCGCGGGGATCGGCCTCAGCGTCCCCGAGGTGGTGCCGCCGGTCGCGGCGTACACCCCGGCCGTGCGCACCGGCTCGTACGTCTATGTCTCGGGCCAGTTGCCGATGGTGGCCGGCGCGATGGCCGCGACCGGCAAGGTCGGCGCCGACGTCACGCCCGAGCAGGCCAAGGAGCTCGCGCAGGCCTCGGCGCTCAACACGATCGCGGCGCTGAAGTCGGTGATCGGCGACCTCGACAAGGTCACCCGCGTGGTGAAGGTCGTGGGCTTCGTCGCCTGCGTGCCGGAGTTCACCGGTGCGCCCGGCGTGATCAACGGCGCGAGCGAGCTGTTCGGCACGGCGTTCGGCGAGCGCGGCGTGCACGCGCGGTCCGCCGTCGGCGTCGCCTCGCTGCCGCTCGACGCGGCCGTCGAGGTCGAGGCCGTGTTCGAGGTCGCCGACTGAGCACCGAGGACCTCGCCGGCCTTCCGGCGCGCATCCGGGAGCGCGCGGAGGCCATCGCCCGCGGCGAGCTCGACCCGTCGACGGTCCCTGTCCGCAACGCCTCGACCATCGCGCTGCTGCGCGACACCGGCGCCGGCATCGAGGTGTTCCTCATGCGGCGCCAGCGCTCGATGGCCTTCGCCGCCGGGATGCACGTGTACCCCGGCGGCGCGGTCGAGACGTCGGACTCCCTGGTGCCCATCACGTCGACCACGGACCTCGACGACGTCGCGCGCCGCCTCTCGACCGACGACCCGGTGTCGATCGTCGCGGCCGCCGCCCGCGAGACCTTCGAAGAATGCGGCGTGCTGCTCGCCGTCGACGAGGACGGCCGGCCCGTGGTGCTCGACGACGCGCTCGAGGGCGAGCGCGAGGAGCTCGCCGCGGGACGCCTGCTCTTCTCCGACCTCCTGCGCGCCCGCGGCCTGCGCGTGGACGGCGAGATGCTCGTGCCCTTCGCGCACTGGGTGACCCCCGAGGCCGAGGAGCGCCGCTACGACACGCGGTTCCTCGCTGCGCGCCTGCCCGACGGCCAGGAGGCCACCGAGCGCGGCGGCGAGGCCGACCGCGTCGCCTGGTGGCGTCCCGCGGACGCGCTCGCGTCGTTCCGTGCCGGGCAGACGGCGATGCTGCCGCCGACCGTCGCCACCCTGGCCGCGCTCGCTCAGCACACGACGGTCGAGGCCGCGCTGCGGCAGCTCCGGTCGCTCGAGGTCGTGCCGCTGCTGCCTGCGCCGTACCTCGCCGACGACGGATCCATCGCCTGGCGGCTCGTGCACGACCGCACCCGCGAGCCGATCGGCGCCGTCGACGAGCCGCATGCCAGCGAGACCGACGGGGTCGGGCGATGAGCGGCCTGGTCGTGCCCCTGGGCGGCGATGTCCCGTGGACCGGCGGTGCCGCGACGCCGTCGGCCGTGTGCGTGCTCGCGGGCAACCCCGGCCCGATGACGCTCGACGGCACGAACACGTGGGTGCTGCGCGCCCCCGGCGAGGCCGTCGCGCTCGTCGTCGACCCCGGCCCCGACCTGCCCGAGCACCTCGACGCGATCGAGGCTGCGCTCGACGGCGCCCGCGTCGTACGCGTGCTGCTCACCCACGGCCACCCCGACCACGCCGAGGGCGCAGCAGCGTTCGCCGCCCGCGTGCACGCACCCGTCGCCGCTCTCGACCCCGCGCACCGGCTCGGCGACGAGGGCGTCGTCGACGGCGACGTCGTCACGGCCGGCAGCCTCGAGGTGGCGGTCGTCGGCACGCCCGGCCACACCGCCGACTCGCTGTCGTTCCACCTGCGCAACGACGCCGCGCTCATCACCGGCGACACCGTGCTCGGCCGCGGCACCACCGTCGTCGCCCACCCCGACGGCCGGCTCGCCGACTACTTCCACTCCCTGCACCGGCTCCGGATGCTGGCCGAGGAGACCTCGGCGTCGCACGTACTGCCCGGCCACGGCCCGGTGCTCGTCGATCCCGTCGGCGCGGTGACGGCGTACGAGCAGCACCGGCACGCCCGGCTCGACCAGGTGCGCGCCGCGCTCGCCGCCGGTGCCGTGACGGCCGACGACGTGGTCGAGGTCGTGTACGCCGACGTGCCCCGCGAGGTCTGGCCCGCCGCACGCCTCAGCGTCCTCGCCCAGCTCGCCTACCTCGACCGCGACTGACGAGCCCCTCAAACCGAGCGCGATCGGCACCTCGGCTCTCCGATCTGGATGGAACTTCTCGCGCTATAGAGCGACCTCTGCCATCCAGATCGTCGACCTTGGCGTAGTGCCGAATGCCGGAAATTTATCTAGGTGTCGCTGGGGTCTGGACATGGTGATGGGACCGCGCTCGTCGGGGTGCGGTCTGTGGGTGGTGCTGGTGGTTGGTGCGGGCGGGCCCTTCTTCAGGGCCGGGTTCGGACGGGGTCGGGCGGGTCGAAGGTGAGCCAGGCGGGGCAGCCGGGGTCGATGCCGGGGTTCTTGACGATGGTCCAGCCGCCGGTGTGCACCGCGGTGTGGTGCTTGGCGCACAGCAGGGTCAGGTTGTCGAGGTTGGTCTGGCCGCCGTGCTTCCACTCCAGGATGTGGTGGGCCTCGCACCAGCCGATGGCGATGCGGCAGCCGGGGAAGGTGCAGTGCCGGTCGCGGAGCTCGAGCGCTCGGCGCAGG
>JBFWNE010000005.1:0-182716 GCA_050251215.1 Candidatus Nanopelagicales bacterium | reverse complement strand
CCGCAGAGCTCAACGCCCGACCACGCAAGAGACACGGCTTCAGAACACCCGCCGAAGTCCTGGCCCAACTACTCTCAGAAGCTGGACCAGACACCGGTGTTGCGTGACTGCCTGGAATCCGCCGGCGTTTTCTGTCCTTAGCGGGTGAATGTGGGGGGTACGGCGCTTTCGCGAGAAGGCGTGGGGGCGCATAGCGTTCGGGCATGGTGAGGCTCGCGACGTACAACCTGCTGCACGGCGTGCCGGTGCTCGGCGGCATGGCGCAGCCCGAGCTCGACGCCGACGGCCGGGCTGCGGGCCTCACAGTCGCGGACGACGTCCCGCTGCGCGCGGCGGTGCAGGCGCTCGACGCGGACGTCATCGGCCTTCAGGAGGTCGACGTCGACCAGCCGCGCAGCGGCGGCGCGCATCAGGTGCGGGCCGTGGCCGAGGCGCTGCAGGCAGCGCACTGGCGGTTCGCGCCCTCGGTGTCGGGCACGCCCGGCCTGCCCGGATGGCTCGAGGCCACGGACGACCAGGAGCGCGCGAGCAACCCGCACCTCGACGACTCCACGCCCCGGCGCCGTGCGAGCGACCGGGCACCCGGCCCGCACGGCGACCCGGCCTCGATCGGGCCGCTGTACGGCGTCGGCCTCGTGTCGCGGCTCCCCGTCCTCGAGTGGCGCACGACCCGCTTCGACGCCGCGCCCTGGAGCCTGCCGCTCATGATCCCCGCGGAGCCGCGGCCGCAGTTCATCAAGGTGGCCGACGAGCCGCGCGCGGCCATCGCCGCCGTGGTCGAGGGCGGGCACGGCCCGTTCACGGTCGCCACAGCGCACCTCTCATTCGTCCCCGGCTACAACGTCCGACAGCTGCGCGAGCTGCGACGGTGGCTCGCCGGGCTCCCCCGACCGCTCGTGCTGCTCGGCGACTTCAACCTGCCCGGGCGCGTGCCCGCGCGCATCACCGGCTGGACACCGCTGGTGCGCGAGCGCACCTACCCGGTGATGCGGCCCCGGGCGCAGCTCGACCACGTGCTCGCCGACGGGCTCACGGCCGGGCAGGTCGGCAGCGCGATCGCCACCGTCCATCCGCTGCCCGTCAGCGACCACGCGGCTGTCACGGTCGACCTCGACATCTGAACGCGGGCTGGTAGTCGAAACGCGGTGCAGAGCCCGCGTTTCGACTACCAGGGGCACTACCGCAGGTGCCGCTCGAAGAAGCGCGCGACGTCCTCGCCGGCGTACGCCGGTACGCCGGTGTGGCCGCCGAGGCTCGCGTACAGCGTCTTCTCCGTCGAGCCGAACGCGTCGAACAGGTCGAGCATCTCCTGCCGGTTGTGCGACTCGTCGTCCCATTGCAGGAGGACGTGCAGCGCGATGGTGATCCGCCGGGCCTCCTCCACCATCGCGGCGGGCACGAAGGTGCCGGCGAACAGGCCCGCGGCCACGATGCGGGGCTCGACGAGTGCGAGCCGGATACCGAGGGAGATGAGGCCGCCGGAGAGCCCGACCGGCTCGCGAAGCTGGGGGAGCCGCAGCAGCGAGTCGAGCAGCGCCTGGAGCTCGGGAACCGCGCGATCGACGAGGGGCACCACGAGCCGGTCGACGATCGCGCCGAGCGGCTCCCCCGCGGCCATCGCCGCCCGGAGGTCGGCTCGAGCCGTCTCGAGCTCGGGAATCCTGGGGCGGTCCCCGCCGCCGGGAAGTTCGAGCGCCGCCGACGCGAAGCCGCTGCGCGCCGCGCTCCGTGCGCGCTGCAGGAGCCGGGGGTGCACGGCCTCGAGGCCGCCCGGATGCCCGAGCAGGATCACGGGCACGGCGTCCTCCGGCTCCTCGGACGCCGTGGGCGTCCAGAGGATGCCGGGGACGTCGTCGAGGGTGAACCGGCGCTCGGTGAGGCCGTCGTCGAGGTGCAGGGTGTCGATGAGCTTCATGGGTCGTTCCTCTCGGGAGGGCGGTGGGGCGCTCCCGGACGACCTACCGCCCGACCGTGACCCCAGCGGGGAGCACCCATGTGGACCTGGACACGGGACTCACCTCCTTCTCGGGCAGCACGACGCCGCGGACGCTAGCACCGCGAACGCCCGGCGGCTCCCGAGTTTCCGCTGCTACAGCGCAGCGAGGTCGACGGCCTTGGAGTCGACCTCCACCCGCCAGGCGGTGGACTTCCGCCAGTACAGGTAGGTCACGAGCCCGATGGGGATCGGCACGAGGAACGTCGCGAGCCGGTAGAGCAGCACGGCGGCGAGCACCGCTGCCGAGGCCGACGACGGCGCGGCCCACGACAGCACCGTCACGAGCACCACCTCGGCGACACCGAGGCCGCCGGGCGTCGGCACGAGCAGCGAGGCGAACGTCGCGAGCCCGTACGCCGTCATCGCCAGGCTCCACGAGACGTAGGCGTCCACGCCCTGCACGACGCAGGCGACGTACAGGATCGAGCCCGCGGTGAGGAGCGACACCAGCATCGCGGCAGTGAGATGCAGCCAGCGCACCCGGAGCAGCCCGACGACGCCCGCGCGGAACCGCGGCACATCGTGGGCGAAGTGCGTGTCGGTCGGGTGGCGCACCCAGGACGTCATCCGGGTGAGGCTGCGATCGACGAACCGCCCGAGCGTCAGCGCGAACGCCTCGCTGCGCAGCACGAGCAGCAGGAGCACGACGGCCACGGCCACCAGCACGACGAGCAGGAGCGCCCACCAGCCGGCGCCGTCCGGCGCCGTGCCCTGCAGGACGACGACGGCCAGCGTGAGCGACAGCAGGACGTACTTCGTGAGCTGCGACCACGTGCCGGTCACGAGGATCTCGGAGGTGATGTCGCGCAGCGTGAAGCCCCACGAGCGCAGCATGGCGACGTTGAGCGCGGTCGCGACGGCGCCGCCCTCCGGCACGGTGTTCGACAGCGCCGCGGACGCCGTGTTGGTCACCGCGGCCTCCCGCACCCGCAGGCCCGGCAGGGCGAGGACGTACGGCGGCCAGTTCGTCGCGAGGTTCACCACGCCCAGCAGGCAGAACAGCGCCACCTGCGCGGGGGTGATGAGCGCGATCGCCCCGGCGACGTCGCCGCTGCCCTTGAGCTGCTGGACGAGGTACCAGAGTGCGAGCGCGACCACGCCGTACGACAGGACGCCCGAGAGCAGCCGCCGGCCCCAGCTGCGCGGCGGACTGCCGACCATCGCGTCGACTGCCTCGGGCGTGGGATCGGTCGAACCGAGCGCAGCCTGCGGCTCGCTGGTCACCTCGACGCCTCCCCACCCGGCGGATCCGGCCGTGCCCCACCACCGTAGTCCCGCACGGGGAGCACGACAGGGCGCACGGCGCAGGTGGACCCGCACCGGTCAGCTCAGCCGGCGAGCAGCACCTCGAGGCCGGCGCGGTCCGGCAGCGAGTCCGGCCGCACGACCGAGCCGTCGCGCACATACACGAACGCGGCCGACACGTGCTCGAGGGGTACGTCGAGGAGCTCGGCGTACGCGACGCGGTAGACGGCCAGCTGCAGCGGATCGGCGCTCTGACGACGCGAGGTCTTCCAGTCGACGACCTCGTACCGCGTGCTGCCGTCGGGGCCGATGTCGGCGAAGACGGCGTCGATCCGGCCGGGCACCACGCGGCCGCCGAGCACCAGGGAGAACGGCACCTCGATGGCGACGGGCGTGCGCGCCGCCCACTCGCTGGCGAGGAACGCCGCGCGCATCGCCTCGAGCGCCTCGTCGGTGTCGTCGTCGAGACCGTCCGCCGCGCCCGGGAGGTCGTCCGGCTCGAGGAGGGGCTGCACGCCGTAGTGCGCCTCGACCCACGCGTGGAACCGGGTGCCCCGACGCGCTGCCTGCGCCGGCTTGGCCGGCACCGGCCGCGCCAGCGTGCGGGCGAACGTGTCGGGGTCGGCCGCGAGTCGCACGAGGTCGGACGTCGACAGCGACGAAGGCACGGGCACGACGCGGGTGGCCGAGCGCTCCGCGCGCCGTTCCTCGAGCAGGAGGGCGATGTCGTCGTCCCATCCGACGACCGTCGCGAGGTGGTCCGCGCCGAGGCCGAGCAGGGGCGAGGCGCCCTCGAGCACCGCGAGGTCGACGTGCTCGCGCATGAGGGCGGAGATGTCGGTTCCGAGCGCGTCGCGCACGGCGCCGGCCGCAGCCCGCCGGGCCCCGAGCGCCGTCGCGTCGGGCACGACCGGCCAGGCCACCTCGACCACCTCGTCGAACGCAGGGTTGGTCTCGTCGTCCGCCGGACGCTCGGCCCAGGCGACGACATCGCCGGCGCCGTCGAGCGCCGCGTCGCGCAGCAGGTCGAGGTACGGCGAAGGCCCGCGCACCTTCTTCTGCCGCGGCCCCCACCACGACGACGACGCGATCACGAGGCGCTTGGCGCGGGTGATGGCGACGTAGGCCAGACGTCGCTCCTCGAGCTCGTCGGCGGCGCGGCAGTCGGCCACGAACGCGTCGAAGTCCTTCTTCAGCAGCCCCGGAAGGCGGGGCAGTGCCGCGGAATCGCCGCGCAACGGGTAGGGCAGAACCTTGGAGTTCTCCGGCCAGCGCGAGCGGCCCTTGCTGCTCGGGAAGACGCCTGTGGTGATCGACGGCAGCACGACCACAGGCCACTCGAGCCCCTTGGCCTTGTGCACGGTCATGAGCTGCACCGCCTCGCGCGAGGGTGTGCGCTCGAGGTCGGGCACCTGGTCGAACCGCTCGGCGAGTCGCAGCCACGACAGGAACGCCATCACCGACGATGCCCCCTCGGCGTCCTGGAACGCCGCGACGAGGTCGACGAACGCCGCGAGCGCCTCGGCGCGCCGGCGCACCACGAGCTCGGGCGCCGCGGACAGCTCGATGTCGAGGCCGGTGGTGGTGACGATGCGGTGCACGAGGTCCGGCAGCGGATCGCCGACGTGGCGACGCAGCGCTCGGATCTCGGTGGCGAGCGCCGCGAAGCGCCGCAGCGCATCGTCGCCGTACGGCAGGTCGCCGGGGTCGTCGAGCGCGTCGAGCAGCGAGACGACATCGGCGGGGTCGGTGCCGCCGACGGCGTCGTCGAGCTGCTGGTGCAGGTCGCGCTCCTCGCCGAAGGCGTGCCCGCCGGTGAGCTGGCGGGCGCGGCGCCCGAGCAGCGCGAGGTCGCGCGGCCCGATCCGCCAGCGCGGGCCCGCGAGCAGCCGCACGAGCGCCGGGTTGGCGGTGGAGTCGTGGAGCACGTCGAGGACGGCGAGCACCTCCGCCACCTCGGGTACGGCGAGCAGGCCGTCGACGCCGCGCACCTCGAACGCCACGCCGCGGTCGCCGAGCGCCTCCATCACCGGCGGAAGGTCGCTGCTCCCCCGCACGAGCAGCGCGATGTCGCCGGGCGGCGTGCCGCCCGCGATCTCGCCCACGATCTGGTCCGCCAGCCAGCCGATCTCCTCGCCGTACGTCGTCTGCAGCGCGAGCCTCACGCGCCCCGGGGGCTTGGCGGCGTCGGCAGCGACGAGCGCCGACACCTGCGGGTGCAACGCCCTCAGGTCGGCTGCGACGAGGTTGGCGGCATGCAGAACGTTGCTGCCGCTGCGCCGGTTCTCGGCGAGGGGCAGGACGGGGGCACGGCGGCCTGGCGCAGGGGCGAAGTGCGTCGGGAAGTCGTCGATGTTGGCCACGCTCGCGCCGCGCCAGCCGTAGATCGCCTGCAGCGGGTCGCCGACCGCGGTCACCGGATGCCCGCCGCCGAACAGACCGGTGAGCAGCCGGCGCTGGGCGACCGAGGTGTCCTGGTACTCGTCGAGCAGCACGACCGCGAACTGCTCGCGCAGAGCGGCACCGACCTCGGGGCATTCCGCCGCGAGCCGCGCGCCGAAGCGCATCTGGTCGGAGAAGTCGACGACCTCGAGCCGGCGCCGTTCGGCGCGGTACTCGTCGACGAGGTGGGACAGCTCGATGCGCTTGCGCGACGCCGCGGCGGCCTTGCGGCTGTCGGCCATCGGCTTGGCCTGCGCCTCGATGTCGGCGATGAACCGCTCGTCGAACGCGCGCAGCTCCGCCGGCTCGATGCAGTGCTCGGCGAGCTCGCCGTCGAGCGCGCGCAGGTCGGTGACCACGCCGCTCACGCCCTTGCCGAGCGCCGTGACGTCGCGCCGCGTCCGCACCACCACGCGGTGGGCCAGCTGGTACGACGACGCCTCGCCCAGCAGCCGCGCCTGCGGCTCCACCCCGATGCGGAGCCCGTGCTCGGCGAGCAGGCGCCCCGCGAAGGCGTGGTAAGTCGCGATCACGGGCTCGCCGAGGTCGACGGCCGTCCCGGGCAGGGCGTCCTCGTGCTGCTGCAGGCCGAGCAGGCGCACGGCGTCGCGGACCCGCGCGGACAGCTCGCCGGCCGCCTTGTTGGTGAAGGTCAGCCCCAGCACCTGGTCGGCCCGCACCTGACCGGTGGCCACGAGCCAGACCACCCGGGCGGTCATCACCGTGGTCTTTCCGGAGCCCGCCCCTGCCACGACGACGTACGGCGTGAGCGGCGCGGTGATCGCGGCGACCTGCTCGTCGCTGAACGGGATGCCGAGCAGGTCGCGGAGCTGGTCGATGCCGAAGCCGTCGGTGGAGACGCGCCGGCGTGCGGGGGCCTCGGTCACGGCAGCACCTCCTTGCCCTCGTCGCCGGCGGGGCAGGCGCGTCGGAAGTCGCAGAACTGGCACTGGGTGCCCGGCCGCGCGACGAACAGCTCGGCGCGCACCCGCTCCTCCGCCGCCTGCACGGCGTCGTCGACCCAGGTGCGTCCCTCGCCGAGCGGCGCCTGCTCCTGCACGGCCGGCAGGCCGGTGCGCTTGCGCTCCACGCGCAGCAGCACGAGCTCCGCGCCGGCGACCTGGACCGGAGCGCCGGGCTCAGGAAGGCCCGCTCTCGCGCGCACGTCCTCGGGCAGGGAGTCGAGGGCGCCCTGCTGCACGGCGAGCTGGTAGACGCCGAGCTGGATGTGCTCCGCGAGGGAGTCGAGCGACTCGGGCGTGCGCTGGGTCTTCAGGTCCGCCACGTGCACGGCGCCGTCGGCGTCGACCTCCACGCGGTCGAAGGAGCCGCGCACCCGCACCCCGTGCTCTCCGACGGGCAGCTCGAGGTCGAAGGCGTGCTCGCTCGCGACCAGCGTGCGGTCCTCGCGGCCCTCGTGCCAGTCGAGGAAGCGGCGCAGCGCTGCGCTCGCCTCGGCGCGCTCGCCCGCGCTCTGCCACGTGGCCTCGAAGCCGAGCGCCTCCCAGACCCGGTCGACCTCGCCCTCGAGCACGGCGAGGTCGGGCGGCAGGTCGCCGCGGGCCACGGCGTCGGCGAGCGTGTGGACCACCGAGCCGAAGCCGAGCGCCGTCGTGCGCGCCACCTCGGCATGCGTCTCGTGGCCGAGGAACCACTTCAGCGGGCAGGTGCCCAGCGTGGAGAGCTGGCTGCCGGACAGCGCGACCGGTGCGTCGGCGTCGCGCACCGGGGCCGCCGCCTCGGTCGGGTCGAGCAGACCCCACCAGCGGTCGGGGTGGGCGGACGGCACCAGGGCGCGACCGTCGTCGTCGCGAGCGGACGCCAGCACGGCGAGCCGCCGGGTCGCGGCGGCGCGCAGCGGCTCGGGCACCGACGTGTCGACGGCGGTGGCCCGCAGCTGGGCCACGAGGCCGCTCACCGACAGCGGGCGCACGGGACGCCCGCCGACATGGCGTACGCGCTCCGCGCCGCCGGCGATCTCCGCGAGGAAACGCGAGGGCTGCGGACCGTCCTCGTTGCCGGACGCCACAGCCGACACCACGAGCACCTCCTGGGCACGCGTGCAGGCGACGTAGAACAGCCTGCGCTCCTCGGCGAGCAGGGCCGCCGGCGGCGCGGCGTCGACGAGCCCCTCGCGCTCGAGCCGGTCGGCCTGCAGCAGCGAGCCGCGGCGACGCAGGTCGGGCCAGCCGCCGTCCTGCACGCCAGCCACGACGACGAGCCGCCACTGCAGGCCCTTGGCGCGGTGCGCGGTGAGCAGGCGTACGGCGGGCCCGCGGATCCCGCGCTCGGCGAGGGTGTCGGCCGGGATCACCTGCGCGTCGAGCTCGGCGAGGAAGTTCGCGACGCCGCGCCGCCCGCCGAAGCGGTCCTCGGCGCGCTCGGCCGCGGCGAACAGGGCGAGCACGGCGTCGAGGTCGGAGTCGGCGCGACGGCCGCCGTCGCCCCCGCGCAGCGCGGTCTGCTCGAGCCGGCGCGGCCAGCCCGAGCCGCCGCGGCCGTCCGAGCCGGACCACACCGCCCAGAGCACCTCCTCGGCGCTGCCCCGACGGGCCATCACCTCACGCGCCGCGCGGATGAGGTGCGCGATGCGCACGGCGGCGTCCTGCGCGTGACGCGCACGCGCATCGCGCCCCGACGACGACGGAGCGATCGGCAGGAACAGCCGCGGGTCGGCCACCAGGTCGACGAGCAGTCGCCGTACCAGCGCGCCGGAGGGGGCGGGGCGCGCATCGGGATCGGCCTCGCGGACGAGGCGCCGCAGCACGCCGCCGAGCCGACGGACGTCGGCGGGGTCGGCGTCGCCGAGCGGCGAGAGCAGCAGGGCGTGCACGGTGTCGTCGTCGAGCGCGTCGGGGTCGGGCGCGGCGTTCGGGGCCCCGAGGTCGACCGCCGCGCGCAGCAGGGTGAGGAGCGGGGCCAGCGCGGGCTCGTCGTGCAGCGGCACCTCGTCGGAGGCGACCTCCACGGGCACCCCCGCCGACAGCAGCGCCCGGCGCAGGCCCGGGATCGAGCGGCGGCCGCTGCGCACGAGCACCGCCATGTCGGACCACGGCACGCCGCGCTCGAGGTGCGCCCGACGCAGCAGGTCGGCCACGTGCGCGGCCTCGGCGTGCTCGGAGTCGAAGGTGACGACCTCGAGCGAGCCGTCGCCGTACGCCGGCGCCTCGCACACCGGGGTCCGGTGCTCCTGGACGAGCGACGCGGGCAGCGGCGCGAGCGACGTGCTGGCGAGCACGCGGCCAGCCGCCTCGCGCAGCACCGGGCCGAACCGCCGGGTCCGGCGCAGCACGACCACCGGCGCCGGCGACCCGTCGGGGGCGGGGAAGGCCTCGCGGAAGCCGAGGATGCCGCCGATGTCGGCGCCGCGGAACGCGTAGATGCTCTGGTCGGGATCGCCCACCACGACGAACGCCGTCGCGGGGCCGACGAGGCCCTGCAGCAGCCGCACCTGGGCCGGGTCGGTGTCCTGGAACTCGTCGACGAGGACGACGGAGTACTGCGCGCGCAGGCGCTGCTGCACCTCGGGGTCGTGCGCCAGCAGGGCCGCGCGGTGCACGACCTCGGTGTAATCGGTGACGCCCTCGGCGTCGAGCACGTCGAGGTAGTCGCCGAGGAACTGCCCGACCGCACGCCACGCCGGGCCGACCGATCCGGCATGGGCGGCGAGCGCCTCGAGGTCCCACGGGTCGAGGCCGAGCGCGCGCGCCTTGGCCACGACGGCCCGCACCTCGGCGGCGAGCCCGCGCGTGCCCAGCGCGGGGGCCAGATCCTCCGGCCAGGCGAGCCGGCCGTCGGCGACCGCGCCGGACAGCAGCTCGCGCAGGCGCGCCTCCTGCTCCGGACCGGACAGCAGGCGCAGCGGCTCGGCGAAGGCCTCCGGGTCCGCGGACTGCCGCACGAGCGCGTAGGCGAACGAGTGGAACGTCGTGACCATCGGCACCACGCCGCCCCCGAGCCGCGCGGTGACGCGCTCGCGCCACTCGGACGCCGCGCGCCTGCCGAAGGTCAGGCCGAGCACCTGGTTGGCGCGCACGGAGCCGGGCCCCTGCAGCCGGTCGACCATGGCCTCCACGAGCGTGGTCGTCTTGCCCGTGCCCGGCCCGGCGAGGACGAGCAAGGGGCCGTGCCGGTGCGCCACGACGCGGCGCTGCTCGGAGTCGAGCGGCGGCGCCTGCGCCGTCAGCGGCGGGGTGCGGTCGAGCACCAGCCGGGGCACGTCGGCCGCGCGGGCGGCGTCGGCGTGGCTGGCGGTCATGGGTCGATCCCATCACCCGGGTCGGACATCGTGGGCGACCAGCGCGCACGTGCCATGTCGACCCGGGCGCCGCGCAGCGGCGTGCCCTCGCGGCGGTGCCGGCGCAGCGCCTCCTCCTCGTGCCCGGCGGCGGGCGAGCCGTCCGCGCGCACCACGCGGTGCCAGGGCACGCCGGACCCGAACCGGGCCATCACGGTGCCGACCTGGCGCGGTCCGCCGCCGCGCTGCAGGGCGGCGGCAACGTCGCCGTACGCCATGACGCGGCCGGGCGGGATGCGCGCGACCAGGTCGAGGACCGCCTCGGCGTACGGCGTGGGCAGGCCCGCCGCGGGGTCACCGACGGTGCTGCGGCTGCTACGCGCGGGCGACGTCACGTCCGTCATCCTGCCCGCCTGTCCGCCGCCGCCTCCGGGGGATGCGACGATCGGGGGCGTGTCCGTCGAGCCGCGCCCGTCCGTCGACCCCGGCGAGGGGTCCTCTGATGCACCCGTGACAGTCCCGGCGGCCTCGACCCCCGACGCCCCGCTCGAGCGCCGCTACGACGACGTGCACGGCACGCTGGTGATCGAGGACGGCGTGATCCCCCGCCGGGTGCGGCGTCCCGCCGACGTCATCCGCCTCACGCTGTCCCTGCTCGGCGTCGCCGTGCTCGTCGCCGTGGCGTACTTCCTCTCCGCCACGAGCACCGGCATCGAGCAGGACGTGACCGAGGTGAGCGGCAAGCTGCCGTCGTTCGTCCAGGTCGCGCTGAACGTGGTCGCGGCCCTGGGCCTCATCGGCCTCCCCCTCGCCGCAGCCATCGACATGCTGGTGCGCCGGCGCGGCCGCCAGCTCGTCGAGGCGATCGGCGCGATGGTGGTGGGCACGGCCCTCGCGGTGCTGATCGCCGCGCTCGTGGCGCTCTGGGGGAGCAGCCGACTGCTGCTGGCGCTGACCGGCACCGACGAGCCCGCGAAGGTGTTCGCCCTCAATCCGCTCATCGTCGGGCTGGTCGCGTTCATCACGGTGGCCCGGCTGCTGGGGCGAGGCCGCTGGGGCGTGTTCGCCGTCGTCACGGTCGTCGCGGTGTCCGCCGGTCCGGTGATCAACGGCTCGTCGACCGTCGTGGTGATCGGGCTGTCGCTCCTGCTCGGCTGGGCGGTCGGCCTCGGCACGCGGTACGCGCTCGGCACCCCGACCACGCGCCCGAGCGGGATCCAGGTGGCCGACGTGCTCGAGCGGGCCGGCCTGCCCCTGACGCTGCTGCGCGCGGACAGGCACACGGCGCGGGGGCGGCAGTACTCGGCGTACACCCGCGACGGTCACCCGCTGCGCGTCGTGGTCTTCGACCGCGACCTCGAGGGCGCGGGCGTCGGCGCGGCGGCCTGGCGCAACCTGCGTCTGCGCACCGATCCCGGCTCCCCCGGCGGCTTCTCGATGCGCGCGCAGCTCGAGCACTCCGCCCTCATGACGTACGCCGGGACCGCGGCCGGAGCGCCGGTCCCCGCCCTGCGGCTCGCGAGCGAGGTGGGCCCCGACTCCACGCTGCTGGCGTACGACCAGATCCCGGGCACCACCTGGGCCGAGATCGGCCCGGGCGTGCTGAGCGACGCCGATCTCGACGCCGCGTTCGCCGCGGTCCAGAAGCTGCACCGCGAGCGCATCGCGCACCGGGCGCTGTCCGCGGAGCAGATCATCCGGCCGCGCGAGGGCCAGGCATGGCTGGCGGGGCTCCAGCACGGAACCATCGCAGCCGGAGACCTCGCCGAGCGCATCGACCTCGCCGAGCTGCTCACGACCGCCGCGCTCATGACCGACCCTGCTCGCGCGGTCGCGGCCGGACGCCGGGTGTTCGGCGAGGAGAAGATCCTGCGCGCGCTGCCGGCGCTTCAGGTCGTGGCGCTCTCGGCGGACACCCGGCGCCGGGTGCGCCGGGACAAGAAGCTGCTGGGCCAGCTGCGCGAGGAGCTCGTGGCCCTGCGTCCGTCCGCTGCGGAGACCCCGCCGATCGAGCTGCGCCGCATCACGCCGCGGACGCTGCTCACGATCGTCGCCGGCACGGTCGCCGGCTACGTGCTGCTGAGCCAGCTCGCGCAGGTCGATCTGATCGGCCTCGTGCGCTCGGCCGACCTGCGCTGGGCGCTCGTCGCGCTGGTGCTGGCGTTCCTGACGTTCGTGGGCGCCTCGCTGTCGCTGTCGGGCTTCGTTCCCGAGACGCTCTCGCACGTGCGCACCTTCGCGGCGCAGCTCGCGGCAGCGTTCGCCACGCTCGTCTCGCCGCCCACGGTCGGCGCGGTCGCGGTCAACGTCCGCTACCTGCAGCGGTCGGGCCTGCACCCGGCGCTCGCCGCGGCGAGCGTCGGCGTGTCGCAGGTGTTCGCGTTCTTCCTGCACATCGCGATGCTGTTCATCGTCGGCTTCCTCGCCGGCACCAACAGCTCGATCGAGCTCTCCCCGCCGGCCTGGGCCGTGTGGGCGGTGGTGGGCGTGGTCGTGATCCTCGCCCTCCTGCTCATGTTCGGGCCGGTGCGCAAGATCCTGGTCGACCGCGTACGCCCGATCTTCAACGAGGTGGGGCCGCGCCTCGTGACCCTCACCCAGCAGCCCTGGAAGATCGTCGAGGGGATGGGCGGCATCCTGCTGCTCAACGCGGCCTTCGCGCTCTGCATGATCGCCTGCGTCGAGGCGTTCGACTCCGGACCGATGAACTACGCGGCGATCGCCTTGGTCTACCTCGCAGGCTCCACCCTGGGCCAGGCGGCCCCCACCCCCGGCGGCCTCGGCGCGGTCGAGGCGGCGTACGTCTTCGGCCTCACCGCGGCCGGAGTCGACTCCGGCGTCGCCGTCTCGGCCACGCTGCTCTTCCGCCTGCTGACGTTCTGGCTCCCCACGCTCCCGGGCTACTGGTCCTTCAACTGGCTCCAGCGCGTCGGCTCGCTGTAGCCCCGAGCAACCGCTCCCGGCATCGGTGGCGGGCGCTGCTCCGGAAAGGTGCCCGGGTGCGCCCCGACGCGCGCAGGGGGCCCCGCGGGTGGACCATCAGCCCATGACCAGACGCGACTACCCGACCGCTGGCCTCACCGTGCACTGGGACAGCGAGATCTGCATCCACTCCGGGGTGTGCTCGCGGACGCTCCCCCAGGTGTTCCGTCCGCGGGAGAAGCCGTGGGTGGACGCCGACGCCGCAGACGTCGCCGCGCTCACCGCCGCCATCGACAAGTGCCCGAGCGGCGCGCTGCGCTACACCCGCACGGACGTCGAGCCCGCGCCCAAGGGCGAGCTGCTCGTGCTGCCCCCGCAGCCGGCCGCCGAGGAGCCGGTGGCCGAGCCGGCGGCCGCGGTCGTCGTCACTGCGACCGCGGACGGCCCGTACGAGGTCCGCGGCCCCGTCACGGTCTGCGCCGCCGACGGCACCGTGCTGCGCGAGGTCGGCCGGGTGGTCTACCTCTGCCGGTGCGGGCACTCGGCGTCCAAGCCGTTCTGCGACGGCACCCACAACCGCATCGGCTTCCGCGACGCCCCGCCGGCGTAGCGCCCTGCAACCGACGAGGCCCCGACCGCGGTGCGGTCGGGGCCTCGTACGGCTGTGGGGCGATCAGTACGCCGGCAGCTCGGGGTGCAGCTGGTTGACCCAGGCGACGATGCCTCCGCCGACGTGGACGGCGTCGGAGAAGCCGGCGCCCTTGACGACGGCGAGGGCTTCGGCCGAGCGGCCGCCGACCTTGCAGTGCAGCACGATCTGCTTGTCGCTGGGGAGCTTCTCGAGGGCCTTCCCGTTGAGGAACTCGCCCTTCGGGATGAGCACAGCGCCCGGGATGTTGACGATCTCCCACTCGTTCTGCTCGCGCACGTCGACGAGCAGGAAGTCGCGCTCGCCGGCCTCGCGCTCGGCCAGCCACTCGTCGAGCTGCTTGACCGAGATGGTCGAGCCGATCGCAGCGTCGGCGGCGGCCTCGGAGATGGCGCCGCAGAACTCGTCGTAGTCGATGAGCTCGGTGATGGGCGCGGCGTTCGGGTCCTTGCGGATCTTCACCGTGCGGTACGACATCTCGAGGGCGTCGTAGATCATCAGGCGGCCGAGGAGAGGGTCGCCGATGCCGGTGATGAGCTTGATGGCCTCGGTGACCATGACCGAGCCGATCGACGCGCACAGGACGCCGAGCACGCCGCCCTCGGCGCACGACGGCACCATGCCGGGCGGCGGAGGCTCGGGGTAGAGGTCGCGGTAGTTCGGGCCGTACTGGTCCCAGAACACCGAGACCTGGCCCTCGAAGCGGTAGATCGAGCCCCAGACGTACGGCTTGCCGAGCAGCACCGCGGCGTCGTTGACCATGTAGCGGGTCGCGAAGTTGTCCGTGCCGTCGACGATCAGGTCGTAGCCGCTGAAGATGTCGAGCACGTTGTCGTTGTCGAGCCGCGTGTCGTGCACGATGACGTTGACGTACGGGTTGACCTCGAGCACGGAGTCGCGCGCCGACTCGGCCTTGGAGCGGCCGATGTCGCTCTGGCCGTGGATGATCTGGCGCTGCAGGTTGGACTCGTCGACCGTGTCGAACTCGACGATGCCGAGGGTGCCGACGCCGGCGGCCGCCAGGTAGAGCAGCGCCGGGCTGCCGAGACCGCCGGCGCCCACGCAGAGGACCTTGGCGTTCTTCAGGCGCTTCTGCCCGACCATCCCGACGTCGGGGATGATGATGTGGCGGCTGTAGCGGCGGACCTCGTCGACGGTGAGCTCGTCGGCCGGCTCGACCAGCGGCGGCAGGGACACGGTCTCTCCTTGTGCTCGGGCGCACCGGCTTCCCGGCGTCTGCGCACGTCAACGGTGCCACGGCCGCATCTGTTCCCGTCACCCGGGTCCAGCACTCGGGACGGCGGTCCATCTGGTGGGACGCCGTCCCCGTGGGCCACAGTGGTGCCGTGGACCCCGACGTGCAGACGCCCCGCAGCTTCGCCGAGCTCCGCCTGTGGGTCCCGGCGTACGCGGTGGACGCCGCGCGCAACCTCGCGGTGCTGTCCGAGCCCGGGGAGCACCTGACGGCGCAGCAGCACTGGGTGTGCGTGCTGGCCGCTGCTGCCGTCGTGCGCTCCCCCGCTGCGAGCGCGGCGCTCGCGGGCGAGGCCCGGGCGCGGCTGCCGCGCGAGGCCGTCGAGGCCGCTCTCGGCGCCGCGTCGACGATGGCGGGCAACGCGGTCTACTTCCGCGCCAAGCACGCTCTGCACGGGTCGTACGACGACCTGCGCTCGGGCCTGCGCTCCTCGGCCACTCTGACGCCGGTCGGCGACCGGCAGCAGGTCGAGCTCGCCTGTGTCGTCGCCGCCGCCCTGCTCGGCTGCGAGGCCTGCCTGCAGGACCACGAGGCCGGCGCGCGTGCCGCGGGCCTCGCGCGCGAGGCCGTCAACGACGCGCTGCGCATCGCGGCCGTCGTCGCCTCGGTCGCCGCCACCCTCGACGCCGACCGCCTCGTGACCGACTGACCCACCGGGCGGACCGCGGACCCTGGTCAGCTCTGGGCCGCGGGGCAGGGGCCCGTACCGACCAGGACCTGCGGGCCGACGAAGCAGACGTTGGCCGTCGTCTCCTCGCCGCTGACCGTCAGGGTCACGGTCGTCGGCTTCGTCGAGGTCGCGTTGTCGCCGTCGAACGGACCTCGCGAGTAGCCGTTGAGGTAGATGACGGACGCGTCGCCGAGGTTGTCGAAGTAGGGCCGCGCGGCGGCGTCGAAGTGCGACTGGTCGGCCTGCGCGCCGTCGGCGAGCCGCGTCGCGTCGCGCTCGAGGCGCGCGAACATGTCGGCCGCGCACAACGACTTCGCGGTCTCACGGGGGACCGAGCTCGTGCACGTCACCGGGAAGCCGGTGAGCCGCAGCGACGCCAGCACCTGGGTCATCTCGGCGTCCTGGGCCGCAGCGTCGGTCGAGGCGAGGGCGGACGACCACACGACGAGCGGTGCGTCGCCCGCGTCGACGACCGCGATCACGTTCCGCGTACCGCGCACGAAGCTCTGGCAGTCGCCCAGCGATGCGTCGAGCTGGCTGCAGCCGAGCGCGCCGGGAACGTCGTCCGTCGTCGTGATGACCGCGACGTTGGCGGCTCCGGCGTTCACCGTCAGTTGCTGGGTGAACGCCGGCTGAGCCCCCGGCACGACGCCTGGGCGCTGGGTCAGCTCGCTGAAGTACTCCGCAGCCTTCTCCCACGTCAGCACCTCGCCCGAGGCGCCCGCCGCCGGGTCCCACGCCGTCAGCGGGAGGTAGACGGCCAGGACCCGGTCCTTCCCGGGCTCGCACGGGTTCTGGCCGCAGTCGTCCTGCGCCCACCGCGCGAGCCGCGGCGCGCTGACGAGAGGGTCGAGGCCCGCCGCCCAGGCGGGAAGCTGGAGCTGCGGACGCGCGTACAGTCCCTCGCCCGTCCAGCCCGTGCCCTGCGCGGGCGGGACCTCGGCGGTCGGACGGCCGACGACGAGCATGGCCAGGACGACAGCCGCTGCAGCGACAGCTGCGATCGCGGCGATCCCGCCCCATCGACGCCGGGTGCGGGCGCGATCGGCGGAGTCGAGCCGCGCCCGGAGCGCCGGCCAGGCCGCGGCGGTGTCCGCGCTGCGCGACGCCTCGTCGGCGTCGGCCCGCAGGGTCGCGACGACGGCGTCCTCGACGCTGCTCATGCCCACGCCTCCATCCGCTCGTGCAGTGCCGCGGTCGCCCGCGACTGGTGGGTCTTCACCGAGCCGGCGCTGATGCCGAGCCACTCGGCGATCTGCGCCTCGGACAGGTCGAGGAAGTAGCGCAGGACGACGACCTCGCGCTGGCGCCGCGGCAGCTCCCGGATCGCCTCGGACAGAGCCGCCCGCCGCCCGCTGTCGATGCCGAGGCTCTCGGCCGACGGCGAGGTGCCCGCCTCCGGCGCGACGAACGCCTTGGCCGTCACCCGACGGCGGACCCAGGAGCGGGCCCCGTACACGACGCTCCGGTCGAGGTAGGCGACCGCGGCGTCCGGATCGCGCAGCCGGCCCCAGCGCTTGTAGAGCGACTCGAAGGCGTCCTGCACGATCTCCTCGGCCGACTCGCGGTCGTCGACGAGCAGGGCGGCGAGCCCTACGAGGCGGCGATGATGCACGTGGAACAGCGCTTCGACCGCGTCGCGCGCCGACGTCGGGAACCCGTCGGCCCCGCTGCTCGACCCGCTCATGCCGCCCCCTCTGCTCGCAGTCACCTGCTTAGTCGCGCGAGCCCACCCGAGGTTGACACGGATCGGTCCGGGATTCGCGGCGCGCCGGCCGGTCCCGACTGAGGCGTCGCCACGGATCCGGGCCCGTCGATCCCCTGCGCAGCTCTCCCCGCGTGTCGTCGCCCGAAGAGCCCCCTGGGCGCGAGCATGTGCCTGACGACCTGGGAGGGACGACGATGCCGACACCGGTGAGGGCTGACGACGTCACGCGCATGACGGATGCGCTGTTCATCGAGAAGTCGTGGCGCAGCCCGTCCGCGAGCAGATTCTGGGTCCTTCTCGTGCTGGCCACGGTGATCGCGACGTCCGGCGTGATCGCCGACAGCACCGCGACGGTGATCGGCGCCATGATCGTCGCACCGCTGATGACTCCGATCCTCGGCATCGCCCTGGCCACGGTGCTGGGCGACCGATCCGCCCTGCTGCGCAGCATCGCGTATGTCGTCGCGGGCGCGGCCGTCGTCGTCGGGCTGGCGTACTTCATCGGAACGATCGGCCTCGAGCTGACCGACTACACCACCAACTCGCAGGTGGCCGGCCGCATCAGCCCTCGGCTCATCGACCTGCTCGCAGCCCTCGCCACCGGCACCGTGGGGGCGTTCGCCCTCACGCGTCGCGACATCAGCGACACCCTCCCCGGCGTCGCCATCGCCATCTCGCTGGTGCCGCCGCTGGCTGTCGTGGGCCTCCTGCTCCAGGTCGGCCGGTACGGCGACGCCGGTCAGGCGCTGCTGCTGTTCGGCACCAACGTGGCGGCCATCATCGCCACCGGCACGCTCGTCCTCCGGCTGTACCGGGTGCGGGAGGTCGCCAAGGCCTCGGGCCAGGTCACCGGCGGCCTCGGCCGGCGGACGGTGGCCCTGATCACCGCGATGCTGGTCGTGGTCTTCATCCCGCTCATGATCGGCAGCTTCAAGGTGGCGGTCGACCAGATCGTGCAGCGCGACGTGACCCCCATCGCGCAGTCCTGGGCGGACACGGCCGGATGGCAGGTGTCCAACGTGCAGGTCGTCAACGGGGTCATCACGGTGACCGCCCTCGGCCCGCCGCCCGAGGTCGAGGTCGACACCCTCCGGACCGAGATCAACAAGGCAGGCTGGCAGTACAACGACCTGGTGATCCGGCTGGTAGTGGGCGGCATCCGCGTGTGCCCCGCGCCCGGAACGACCTGCCGCCTCCCCGACGCCAACGAGCTCCTGCCGTCCCGCTGAGCCGTCAGCTGCCGAGGTTGTTGATCGCGCTCGCGATGACGAGCGTCGCCAGGATCAGCGACGACGAGGACTCGAGGATCATGATCATCTTGGCCCAGGGCTTGATGGCCGAGACGTCGGTCGGGCTGAAGGCGGTCGCGGTGTTGAACGACATCGCGAGGTAGTCGGGGAACTGCGGGAACCACCCCGGCTTCACCTCGGGCAGGTGCATCTCGGGGAACACGAAGGCCGGGTCGTGCCAGGCGCCCCGGGTCGCGCGCTGCACCGAGCCGCCGCCGTCGACGTCCCAGAACCACAGGCCGAACGCGATCACGTTCGTCGCCCAGATGACCGACCCCGTGCCGAGCAGCTGGTAGGCGTTCTCCGCGAAGGCCGCGCCGTCGAAGATGCCCTGCACCAAGCGCAGCGCGGAGATCAGGTTGGTGAGCGCCATGAGCGCGATGAGCAGGCCGGTGACGACCCGCATCCAGCGCCGCTCGGTGTCGATGAGGCCCGGGTCGCCCGCGATGAGCAGGGCGAGGAACACCGCCATGATCACGGGATAGACCCACAGCGGCGAGAGCCGGAAGTCGGTGGGCAGCAGCTGGTGCATGCCGACCGCCAGGAGCACCGCGATGACCATGGGCCAGCGTCGCTCGCCCACGACCGCCGTCCTCTCGACCGCCTGATCCGCCACGGCGCCCACTATGCCGCCCGCGGGCGGTGCGGCCCGGGAGTTCGCCCGGGTCGACGCAGGTCAGCTCCAGGGGTCGCGCGGCGGGTCGCCGAGCACGACCGACAGCTCATGGCCGCCCCCGGCCGGGGTGAGGCGCAGCCGCCACTGCTCCGTCCCGCTTCCCGACGGGCCGTCGGCCAGCACGACGTACCGCCCGAGCTGCGCGATCTCCGCCTCGCAGGTCTGAGCCGACGGCGGCTCCGCGGCCGCCCCGGCGAGACCGGCGGCGCCGGAGAACAGGGGCACGGCGGCGAGGTAGGCGACGAGGTCCGCACAGGCCGCCGAGGAGCCGGCGTCGGTGCGGAACACGCGCCGGGCGCTCGTGTCCTGGCAGTCGAGGTTGATCACCGCGCACGCCGCTTCGATCGAACCCACCTCAGTCCACCCGGACGGAGGGGTCACCCCGGCCACGGCCGCGCGGATCGACGCGTTCGTCGGATCGGAGGGGAAGAGCGCGCAGCCCGACGCCGTCGCCAGCACGAGCACCGCGGTGGCCGCCGCACGCCTCATCGGTGCGCCGCCCGCCGCAGGTTGGCGGCGTGCAGCTCGGCCATCCCGTCGAGCGCGATGCGCGGGTCGTCGCTCGCCCCCCGCGCCTCGAGGTCGTCGAGGTAGCGCAGATCCGCCGCGTACCGGTCGGCCGGACGGCCCCCGACCGACCCGTGGCCGGGGATCGACACGCGCGCGCGGTGCACGGCGTCGGCGAGCGATTCAAGCCCGGTGCGGTACGTCGAGAGGTCGGCGTCGCCGCCGTCGGGCATCGGCAGCTCGACGTCGCTCAGCATGTCGCCGGTCACCAGCACACCCAGGTCGGGCAGTTCGAGCGCGAGATGGTGCGGCGCATGCGCGTGGTGCACATGCACCACCGCCGTCGGACCGGTCCACTCCAGGAGCTCGGCATCGATCGGCCGCAGGTCGCGGGCGGCGACGTCGACCAGCTCGTCCGGCAGGTCGCGGTGCAGCGGCGCCACGACGGCGTCGCGGTCGGCCTCGACCATGGCCACCGTGCCCGGCGTCGCCCAGCGCGGCACGTCGCCGAGGTCGGGGTGCCACATGACGTGGTCGTAGTGCACGTGCGTCGACAGGCCGGCGACGCAGCGCACGCCCAGGGCGGCCAGATCTGCGGGGATCGCGGCGAGCTCGTCGGGGTCCCAGGCCGGATCGATGACCAGTGCTCCGCCCTGGCCGTCGAGGAGCACGGTCGAGGTCGTCTGGTACTTGCGCGAGTGCGCTACCCAGACGCCGGGCACCACCTCGACCAGCCGCTGCAGGTCCGCCACCGCGCCAGTGTGTCGCACCTGCTCGCCGGTTTCGCCGGTTCGACGCACGGGTAGAGGACGGCGGAGCGCGAAGGAGGGGTGGATGGACGACGGGCCGACGCCGGATGCCCGGCGCGACGGGCGCGACGAGACGGCCGACGAGCGGGCGGATCGCAACTACGGCGAACAGCTCCAGGAGCTCCGGGTCGCGCAGACCGCCGTGCAGCTCCTGCTGGGCTTCCAGCTCACCATCGCGTTCACCACGCCGTTCCAGGAGCTGGCGCTCCGGCAGAAGGACCTCTACCTGCTCGCCATCGGCGCCGGTGTGCTGGCGCTCCTCTGCCTGATGGCGCCCGTCGTCGTGCACCGCCTGCTGTTCGGCCGCGGCCAGAAGCCGCGGCTCGTCGCCGCGACGCACGTGCTGACACTGGTCGGCATGGCAGGTCTTGCCGTGGCCGTCGCTGCGTCGGTCACGCTCGCCGCCTGGGTGGCGGAGGGTCCGGTCGTCGCCCGGTGGTTCGCGGGTGGCACGGCGCTCGGCGCCGTGCTGCTCTGGCTCGGGCTGCCGCTGGCGCTGCGGGACCGGCGTACGCCGAAAGGCACCGTCTCATAACGACGGGCCCGGTCCGCCGTAACGCCGGCGTGAATGCCGACGAGCGGGGGTTAGGGTCCGGTGACTGCGTCGGCACAGGGACGGAAGGCGGCATGTGAACCAGCTGCGGCTCGCGCTGCGCGCCTTCCGCTGGCGCCGCGGCGGCTCGATCGTCGTGCTGGTCGCCGCCGCGCTCACCATCGCCGCTGCGGCGCTCGGTCCGCTGTTCAGCGCCGCCGCCGCGGAGTCGGTGCTGCAGGACCGGCTCGTGCAGTCGGACACCGCCGACACCACGATCGCCTTCTACCTGAAGACGGACGTCTCGTACCCCGCGTCGGTGTCCGTGGTGGTCGACTCGCAGAACGAGCGCGGCACCGTGCCGGGCTACGGCCCGCCGATCGCCGAGACCGTCGTCGAGACCACCGGCACGCCCGCCACGGGGCTCGCGGCAAAGACCAAGGCCGTGTGGCGGGACGGCGTATGCGACCACCTCGTGATCGTGGACGGCCGCTGCCCCGAGGGCACGTACGAGGCCGTGGTCAGCCAGCGCGCGGCCGAGGCGGTGGGCTGGGTCGTCGGCACGAAGCTGACCCTCGACGACCTGCGCCAGTACGACAACACCGCCACCGGGTCGGAGATCGCGACGAACCCCGCCGTGGTGACGGTGGTGGGCACGTACCGGCCGGCGTCCACCGCCGACCCGTACTGGGCCGGTCGCATCTACTTCTCGTTCTACCCCAGCGGCGACGGACCCAACACCGTCGACTCCGTGTTCGTGTCGAAGGACCTCTTCCCGACCCTGGTCCACCCGACGATCGGCACCATCGCCGCCGACCTCGTGCTGTCCGAGCCGCAGGAGCTGCGGGTGGCCGATGTGCCCGCGCTACGCGCCGCGGTCGAGGGCTACCTCGGGCCGGAGAGCAGCGGCCCGAAGCCGACGACGAACGTGCTGTCGGTGCTCGACGACTTCGAGGCCGAGCGCACCACGACGGCGCTAGCCGCCGGCGTGGTCACCGCGCAGCTCGCCCTGCTCGCCTGGCTGCTGCTGTACCTCGTGGTCACCGACACGAGCGAGGCGCGCGGCAGCGAGGTGGCGCTCGCCAAGCTGCGCGGCCTGCCGCCCCGTGCGGTGGCCGCCGTCGCATTGCGCGAGCCGATCGTGCTGCTGCTCCTCGCCGCGCCCGTCGGGCTGCTGCTGGCGTACTTCTTCGTCACGGTGCTCGCCCGCGCGATCCTCGCCGAGGGCGTGCCGGTGGTCGTCACGCCAGGGACCCTCGTCGCCGTCGCGCTCGCGTTCCTGGGCGGCCTCGTCGCGGCGGTGCTGGCGTCCCGGCGCATGTTCACGCGCCCGGTGCTCGAGCAGTGGTCGCAGTCGGCGGAACCGACCGGGTCGGGCCGCCGCGGCATCGTCGCGGACGTCGTGCTCGCCATCGTCGCGCTCGGCGGCTTCGTGCTGCTCGCGACCCGCTCGCCCTCCGACGAGAGCAGCGCGGCGGCAGCTCTGGGCTGGCTCGCACCGGGCCTGCTCGTGATCGCTGCGGGGCTCCTGCTCGTGCGCCTCGCGCGGCCCGTCCTCGGGTCGCTCGTCCGCGCCACCCGGGCGTCCTCGCGTCTCGGTCTCTTCCTGGGCTCGCGCCAGGCCGTCCGGCGTCCGGCCGGCCTGCGCCTGGCCGCGCTGCTCGCCGTGACGATCGGACTCGCCACCTTCGCGGTGGACGCGTCCGCAGCCGCGGCCGCCGGGCGCGACGTGCGCGCGGGAGCAGACGTGGGGGCGCAGCAGTCGGTGGCCGTCCAGCTCGACCCGGAGCGCGACCTGGTCGCGGCGGTCGAGAAGGCCGACCCCGAGGGCCGCTGGGCGATGGCCGTCGCCGATTGGATCCCGTCGGGCGGCCTGTCCGGACGGCTGCTCGCCGTGCAGCCCGAGCGCCTCGCCGCCGTCGCGTCGTGGTCGAAGGAGTACGGGCCCATCAGCGCGGAGGAGGCGGCGTCCCTCATCTCGCCGGTGCTGCCCGATCCCGTCGTGCTGACGGGCACGAAGGTCCGTGTGCGCATCACGTCGGGCCCCGTCCAGAACGCGACGACGACGGTGCTCGTCGCGTACCGCGGGACCAGCGACGTCCCGACCTTCACGTTGAGCGAGCCTCTGCGCGCGGGCACGCACGACTACACCGTCGAGGTGCCGTGCACCGATCAGCGCTGCACCCTCAACGGCATCGCGCTCGACCGGGCCCGCGACTCCGGCGCCGCCGACCTCGACCTCACGGTCGTCTCGGTGCAGGAGCTCGACGGCGGCACGTGGAAGGACCTCGACGCCGGCCTCGCGACGTCGGGCACGTGGCGGGTCACGGCGTACACGGGCGAGGCGACCGGCGAGCTGGCGTTCTCCGCCGACGGCCTGCGCTACACCGCGCAGCTCCCGGCGTACGTCTCGCCCTGGCTGCAGTACGCCGACGTGCCCTCGCCCTTGCCGCTCGTCACGGCCGAGGACATCGCACCGGCAGGTGCGGCACTGACGTTCGTGGACGGCAACGGCCGCGACGTGAAGGCCGAGTCGGTGGGCGCCAACACGATCCTGCCGTACGTCGGCAGCCGCGGGTCCATCACCGGCCTGCGCGCGCTGACGCGCTCGGCGCAGCAGCTCGCCGACGACGCGCACTGGGCCGTGTGGCTCGGCCCGGCGGCGCCGCCCGACGCGCTCGAGCGCCTCACGGCCGCGGGCATCACCGTCGACAAGGTGCGCACCCAGGCCGAGCGGCGCGAGCAGCTCGACCGCGAGGGCCCGGCCCTCGCGCTGCGGCTGCTGCTCGTGTGCGCGATCGTCGGCTCCCTGCTCGCCGCGGGAGCCCTCGCGATCAGCGTCGCCGTCACGGGCCGGCGGCGGTCGTACGAGCTCGCCGCGTTGCGCGCAGTCGGCGTGCCACGCCGGTCGCTGCTGCGCGGATGCGTCCTCGAGCAGGCCCTGCTGCTCGGCACCGGCCTCGTCGTCGGCGTACCTGTCGGGCTCGTCGTCGCCCGCCTCGCGCTGCCGCTGCTGCCGCAGACGTCGTCGTCCACCCTCCTTCCGCTGACCGTCGACATCCAGGGCGCCGCCGTGCTCGCCTTCACGGTGGTGACCGCGGCGCTCCTGCTGCTGACTGCGGTGGTCGGCGGCATAGCCCTTCTGCGCCAAGCGGTCCCGGACAGGCTGCGGGAGGTGGCAGCGTGACGACGACCGCGCTCGAGACCGGCCTCTCGCTGCACTGCGAGCGGGTCGGCCACGTCTACAGCACGCCGACCGGCGACACCGTGGCGCTTCAGGACGTCACGCTCACCGTCCGCGCGGGCGAGACCATCGCGGTGCTCGGCCCGTCCGGCTCGGGCAAGTCGACGCTGCTCGCGGTGATCGCCGGCCTGCTCGCACCGACCTCGGGCCAGGTGTGGGTCGGCGGCGACGAGATGACAGCGATGTCCGAGCGGGAGCTGCTCATGCTGCGCGCCCACCGTCTCGGCGTCGTTGTGCAGGACCCCGCGCGCAACCTCCTGCCGTACGGCACGGCCGAGGACAACGTGCGCTTCGCCCAGCGCGGCGTACGCGGGTTCCGGCGCGCATCGCTGCCCACGCCCGCGGTGCTGCTGCACGCGCTCGGGCTCACGCACCTCGCGGGCCGCGCGGTCGGCGGCTTCTCCGGCGGCGAGCAGCAGCGCCTCGCCGTCGCCATGGGCATGGCCACGTCGCCCGGCCTCCTGCTCGTCGACGAGCCCACCTCCCAGCTCGACAAGACCAACCGCGACGCGGTGGTCGAGCTGATCGGCGTGGTGGGCAAGCAGTTCGGCACCACGGTCGTGGTCGTGACCCACGACCCCGAGGTAGCCGAGCAGCTCGGCCGCACGATCACCATCACGCAGGGCCGCGCCGACGACGAGACCCAGCACTGGCAGCAGCACGTCGACGTCGACCTCGACGGCCGCGTGCAGCTGCCCGACGACGTGCTCCGCACGCTTCCGCCCGGCACGCGGGCACGCGTCGTACGCCGGCCCAACGGCGTCGAGCTCGTGCGCGAGGACGACGGCGGTGACGCCCGATGACGCGCGTGGTGTCGGCGGAGTCTCTGCGGTACGAGCCCGCGGGCCGGGTGGTGCTCGACGACGTGTCGGTGCGCGCCACGGCGGGCGAGATGCTGGCGGTCACCGGACCGTCCGGCAGCGGCAAGTCGAGCCTGCTCGCGCTGCTGGCAGGACTCGCCGTACCGTCTGCGGGCCGGGCGCTCGTGGACGACCGGCCGGTGCTCGACGGCCTCGACGCCCGCCTCGGACTCGTGCTCCAGGGCTACGGCCTGGTGTCGGTGCTGACCGCCGCGGAGAACGTCGAGGTCGCGCTGCAGCCGCTGGGGGTGCCGGCTGCCGAGGTGCGCTCGCGCGCGCTCGCGGCGCTGGAGTCGGTGGGTCTCGGCGACCTCGCCGAGCGGTCGGTGGAGGAGCTGTCGGGAGGCCAGCGCCAGCGCGTGGCCGTGGCGCGCGCGCTCGTCACCGAGCCCGACATCGTCCTTGCCGACGAGCCGACCGCCCAGCAGGACGGCGAGACCAAGCTGCGGATCCTCGGGCTCTTCCGCGCCGCGGCCGACCGCGGCGCCGTCGTCCTCGTCGCCACGCACGACCCCGAGGTGGTGGCCGCGTGCGACCGCGAGACCGCGCTGCACGACGGGCGTCTCGTCTCCTGAGGTCCGGGCGGATCCCTGCGCGACCTGACGGTTCCGCTGTGGCCGACGTACGCCGGCATCCGGGATCATGAACGCCATGCGACCGGTGATCGGGATCAGCTGCTACGGCGAGCAGGCGCGCTGGGGTGCGTGGGACGTGCCCGCCGTCGTGCTGCATCGCGCGTACGTCGAGAGCCTCGAGGCCGCGGGTGCGGCCGTGGTCGTGCTGCCGCCCGTAGCCGATGCCGACAGCGTCGCCGCAGCGGTGTCGCGCCTGGACGCCGTCGTGATCGCCGGCGGAGCCGACATCGACCCGGCGTACTACTCCGCGACGCCGCACGAGACCACGGACAGGCCGCGCACCGACCGCGATGCGACCGAGCGCGCCATCTACCTCGCCGCCCGCGAGCGCGGCCTTCCCGTGCTGGGCATCTGCCGCGGCATGCAGATGATGGCGGTGGTCAGCGGAGGCTCGCTGATCCAGGACCTGCCCTCCGCGGGCTACGGCACGTTGCACCGCGAGAAGCTCGGGGAGTTCACCGACCACAAGGCCACGTTCACGCCCGGCTCGCTCGTCGCCCAGGTGCTCGAGGGCACGGCGTCGGTCGTCAACTCCAGCCACCACCAAGCGGTGGCCGACGCCGGCTCGCTCACTGTCACGGGGTACGCCGAGGACGGCACGATCGAGGTGGTCGAGGACCCGTCGGCGCCGTTCGTGCTCGGCGTGCAGTGGCACCCCGAGATGACCGACGACCTGCGCCTGTTCTCCGCCCTCGTCGCCGCCGCACGCCGCTAGCTGGAGATCAGCCTGATCGATCCGTCGCCCCGGCCCGGAACGACGGTTCGTCCAGTCGCGAGGGTCTGGGTCAGGCCGGGACGAGGACGGCGGTCTGGCGCGCGCTCGCCACCAGGCGGCCGGTGGCGTCCCAGACCCGCGAGGTCTCGTCGGCGATGCCGTCGCGCAGCGTGTCGCAGCGCGCCTCGAGCACGAGCGGCCCGACGAGCTCGCCGGGGTAAAGCACAACCTGGGCGGCGACCGTGGGCAGCTGGCCCCACACGTGCGCGAACCACGGCGTGGGCGGCAGGAGGTCCCACGCCGCGCTCACGAGGAACACGTCGGCCGGGCTCCCGTCGCGGTAGGCCAGACGGCCGCGCACGACAGCCTGCTCGAGCGCCGGGCCGCCGGCGATGGCCTGGGCGTGCTCGGCGGGCAGCCGCAGCTCGACGTGCTGCAGCACCTCCATGCCGGGCACCTGCGCGGCCTCGTGGCCGCCGGTGTCGAGGCACTCCTCCCACGCCGGCACCTCGGGCGCCGGCGCGTTCTCCAGCGGCGCGGCACCCGCGGGCGAACCCGTGGTGACCAGGGACTCCAGCAGGAGCTTGTCGCGGGAGAGGCGTACGCGCGCGGTCGAGAGGCGGCCTTCGCGCAGGACCTCGACGTCCACCTCGGCCGGGCCGCCGCCGCGGGCCGGCGCCAGGTAGTGGGTGCTGATCGTGAGCGGCGCCGCGCCGCCGAGCGCCTCGGACGCGGCCTGGCCGCACACCGCGGCGAGGTAGCCGCCGTTGAGGTGCCCGGTGATGTGCCAGCGCCCGTCCAGCCCGATGCTCGCCATGCCCCCACCCTAGGCACGCCCCGGGCAGCGCAGCGCCCCGGCCACCACGCGGCGG
This sequence comes from Candidatus Nanopelagicales bacterium, assembly GCA_050251215.1. Classification (GTDB taxonomy): domain Bacteria; phylum Actinomycetota; class Actinomycetes; order S36-B12; family CAIYMF01; genus Longivirga. The sequence goes on along the minus strand of JBFWNE010000005.1, from coordinate 155,453 downwards.
CCGGGGCGCAGGCTCGGTTGTCCGGATGAGGGTGCCCCAGGCTGCCTCAGAGGCACCCAGGCTTCCCCAACGACAGGCGGCTACAGCGGCGTGACTCCCCTACGTTGGCCCGGCTGGCGCCGTGCCGAGCGGGGGCCCAGGCAACGACCCCGAACGCTGGTCGTCAGAGGGGAGTCACTCCCCTACTCGCCCAGCCGATCGTGCTGCGCTACTACAGCGGCGTCACGTATGCCCCGCTGATGCCGCCGTCGACGAGGAAGTTGCTGGCGGTGATGAACGACGCGTCGTCGCTGCCGAGGAACGCCACCGCCGCGGCGATCTCGCTGGCCTCGGCGAACCGGCCGAACGGGATGTGCACGAGGCGCCGCGCGGCGCGCTCGGGGTCCTTGGCGAACAGCTCGATCAGCAGCGGGGTGTTGACCGGCCCCGGGCTGAGCGCGTTGACACGGATGCCCTCGCGCGCGAACTGCACGCCGAGCTCGCGGCTCATCGCGAGGACGCCGCCCTTGGACGCGGTGTACGAGATCTGGGACGTCGCGGCACCCATCGTCGCCACGAACGACGCCGTGTTGATGATCGAGCCCTTGCCCTGCGCCTGCATGTACGGGATGACGGCCTTGCAGCACAGGTAGACCGAGGTCAGGTTCACCTTCTGCACGCGGTCCCAGGCCTCGATGCCGGTGGTGAGGATCGAGTCGTCGTCGGGCGGCGAGATGCCGGCGTTGTGGAACGACACGTCGATCGATCCGTAGGTCTCGTGCGCGGTCGTGAACATGCGGGCGACGTCGTCGGCATCGGTGACGTCTGCCTGGACCGCGATGCCCCCGACCTCGTCGGCGACCGCGGTCGCGGCCTCGAGGTTCATGTCGACCACGACGACCTTGGCGCCCTCGGACGCCACACGCTGGGCCGTCGCCTTGCCGATGCCGCTGCCTCCGCCGGTGATGACGACGACGCGATCGGTGTACCTGTCCACGATGGGTCAGCCTTCCGTTGAGATGAACACGTTCTTGACCTCGGTGAACGCCTCGAGCGCGTCCGGGCCGAGCTCCCGGCCGAGGCCGGACTTCTTGAACCCGCCGAAGGGCGTCCAGTAGCGGACCGACGAGTGCGAGTTGACCGAGAGGTTGCCGCTCTCGATGCCGCGGCTGACACGCATCGCGCGGCCGAGGTCGTTGGTGAAGATCGAGCCCGAGAGGCCGTACGGCGTGTCGTTCGCGAGCCGGATCGCGTCGGCCTCGTCGTCGAACGGCAGCACCGCGACGATCGGGCCGAACGTCTCCTCCTGCATGAGCGGCTCGTCGTGCGACGCGGCGAGGACGACCGTCGGCGGGTACCAGAAGCCGGGGCCGTCGGGCACCGAACCGCGGATGACGACGTTGGTGGTGTCGTCGACGTACGACGACACGCTCGCGTGGTGGCCCCGACTGATGAGCGGCCCCATCTCCGACGTGTCGAGGCTCGGGTCCTCCACGCGTACGCCGAGGACCGCGGGCTCGAGCAGCGCGAGGAACTCGTCGAGAACCGAGCACTGCACCAGGATGCGCGAACGCGCGCAGCAGTCCTGGCCCGCGTTGTCGAAGACGCCGTAGGGGGCCGACGCCGCGGCCTTGGCGAGATCGGCATCCGCGAAGATCACGTTGGCGCTCTTGCCGCCGAGCTCGAGGGTGACGGGCTTGACCTGGCGGGCGCAGCCCTCGGCTACGCGCGTGCCGACCTCGGTGGACCCGGTAAACACCACTTTCGCGACGTCGGGGTGGGTGACGAACCGCTCGCCGACGACCGAGCCCTTGCCGGTGAGGACCTGGAACACGTCCTCGGGCAGGCCGGCTTCGAGCGCGAGCTCGCCGAGGCGCATCGCGGTGAGCGGCGTGAGCTCGGCGGGCTTCAGCACGACCGTGTTGCCGGCCGCCAGCGCCGGCGCGAAGCCCCAGCCGGCGATGGGCATGGGGAAGTTCCACGGCACGATCACGCCCACGACGCCGAGCGGCTCGCGGAAGGTGATGTCGACGCCGCCCGCGACCGGGATCTGGTGGCCGAGCAGGCGCTCGGGGGCGCCGGAGTAGTACGCGAGGACGTCGCGGACGTTGCCCGCCTCCCAGCGCGCGTTGCCGATCGTGTGGCCGGCGTTGCGCACCTCGAGCTGGGCGAGCTCCTCGATGTGGTTCTCGACCACGGCGGAGAACCGGCGCAGCAGGCGAGCACGGTCGCCGGGGCTCACGTGCCGCCAGGTCTCGAAGGCGCGCCTGCTGCGCGCGATGGCCGCGTCCACCTCCTCGAGGGAGAGGGACGGCACCGAGGCGACGACCTCCTCGGTGACAGGGCTGATGACGTCGTGCAGGGCGGTCACGGGACCAACGCCCCTTTCAAGATCAGCAGTAGCGGTCAGTTCGTGCAGTTCAACCGCCGTGATCATCCCAAAGGGTCAAGAAGTGCAGTTGGGCTGCCTGTTCTGACCCGTAGTCGTGATCATGGTCGGGGCTAGAGGCGCTCGAAGCCGCGGAAGCGCTCCCAGTCGGTGACGGCGCGGCCGAAGGCGTCGAGCTCGATGCGGCCCATGTTGGCGTAGTGCTCCTGGACGTCCTCGCCGAACGTCTCGGCCACCCACTCCGACCCCGACCACAGCCCCACGGCCTCGCCGAGAGTGGTGGGCGCCTTCGCACCGTCGGCCTCGTAGGCGTTTCCGGTGAACTCCGGCTTCAGCTCGAGGCCCTTTTCGACGCCGTCAAGGCCGGCGGCCACCATGGCGGCCACGGCGAGGTACGGGTTGACATCGCCGCCGGGGATGCGGTTCTCGAGGCGCAGACCCGCCTTGCGGCCGACGAGGCGCAGCGCGCAGGTACGGTTGTCGCGGCCCCACTCGATCGAGGTGGGTGCGAACGAGCCGGCCGAGAAGCGCTTGTAGGAGTTGATGTTGGGCGCGTAGAGCAGCGACAGCTCCCGCAGGTGCGCCATCTGCCCCGCGATGAACGATCGGCCGACGTCGGAGAGTCCGTGCGCGGCGTCCGACTCGTCCGACATCACGAGCGATCCGTCGAGGCCGCGGAACGACAGGTGGATGTGGCAGGAGTTGCCCTCGCGCTCGTTGTACTTCGCCATGAAGGTCAGCGCGTAGCCCTCCTGGGCCGCGATCTCCTTCGCCGCCGTCTTGTAGACGACGTGGTTGTCGCACGTGCGCAGCGCGTCCTCGTACAGGAACGCGATCTCGTGCTGGCCGAAGTTGCACTCGCCCTTGGCGCTCTCGACCTGGAGCCCGGCCTCGGCCATCGCGAGACGGATGCGGCGCAGCAGCGGCTCGACTCGCGAGGTGCCGATGATGGAGTAGTCGACGTTGTACTGGTTGGACGGCGTCATGTCGCGGTACCCGCGCGACCACGCCTGCTCGTACGTGTCGTTGAACAGGATGAACTCGAGCTCGGTGCCGACGTACGCCGCCATCCCCGCATCGGCGAGCCGCGCGAGCTGGCGCTTGAGGACCTGCCGGGGCGACGCCGCCACCTCGCGGCCGTCGAGCCAGTGCACGTCTGCCTGCACCATCGCCGTGCCCGGGTGCCACGGCACGCGTCGCAGCGTCGACACGTCGTGCGCCATGACGAAGTCGCCGTACCCGGAGGTCCAGCTCGACATCGCGTAGCCGTCGACGGTGTTCATGTCGACGTCGACCGCCAGCAGGTAGTTGCAGCCCTCGGTGCCGTGCGGCAGCACATGCTCGACGAAGTACGGCGCGTGCACGCGCTTGCCCTGCAACCGGCCCTGCATGTCGGTGATCGCGACGATGACGGTGTCGATTCGTCCGTCGGCCACCTCGGCCTTGAGCTGCTCGATGGTCAGCCCGGTCTCTCGCGACATCGCGTGCTTCTCCTGTCATGAAGGGGGCGGTGGCCGCGACCGCGGCCCCCGCCCCTGCAGTTCCGATCAGCCGTTCGGCGGGAAGTACTCCGCCGTACCGGACTCCTCTTCGTCCTCGGTGACGGCGTACCCCTCGGTCTCGGGGTGCCCGTGCTTGCCGCCGGTGATGGCGAACTCCTCCTCCGGGGAGAGCACGAGACGGGTCCGGCCGTACGCCGCGAACCAGATCAGCGCGACGACGAAGAACACCGCGATCGCGACCACAGGCGCGCGGTAGCCCTCGTTGAAGAACAGGATCACGAGGGTCACGACTGCGATGACGCCGGCCAGGGCCGCGCCCCACGTTCCCGTGGGGCTGACGTACGGCCGCTCGATGTCCGGCTTGTTGCGCCGCAGCAGCACGAACGTGACCATCTGCAGCACGTACGCGATGACCGCGCCGAACACCGCCATGTTGAGCAGCGAGCCGGCGAAGGCGACGTCGTCGAGGTTGAACACCCACGGCACCACGATGACCGCAAGCATGCCCACGGCGGCCGTGAACAGCAGGGCGATGTACGGCGTCTTGCGGGCACCGGTCAGCGACAGGAACCGCGGGTAGTAGCCCGCCCGGGAGAGCGAGTACACATTGCGCCCGGCGGCGAACATGATGCCCTGGAACGACGCGATGAGCCCGATGAGCGCGAACAGGGCGAGGATCGCCGCCGTGTTGCCGTCGGGGAAGATCGCGCGGAACCCGTCCAGGATCGGCTCGCCGCTCGCGCCGAGCGTCTCCGAGCCCACGAGCATCGGGTTGAGCACCAGGACGAGGACGGCCGAGACGATGAGCGTGAGCATGCCCGCGATCGAGCCCTTGGGGATGTCGCGCTGCGGAGTGTGCGTCTCCTCCGCCGCCAGGGGGAGTTCCTCGATGCCGAGGAAGAACCAGATCGCGAAGGGCAGTGCCAGCAGGACGCCTCCGAGCCCGAGCGGCAGGAAGGTCGTGTTGCCCGCCGTGGGCTCGATGTCGAAGAGGTTGTCCGTCGACAGCTTGCCCGAGAAGAGCGCCGCGATGGCGAAGAAGCCGAGCACCGCGAGGGACATGATCGCGATGACGATGGCGAAGCGGAAGGAGACCGCCGCGCCCGCTGCGTTCAGCGCTACGAAGATCGCGTAGAAGATGAGCATCCATGCCCACAGCGGCAGCGAGACGTCGAAGACCTCGGAGACGATCGCGTCCGCGTACAGGCTTGCGAAGACGCCCACGACCGCCGTCGTGAAGACGTACTCGATCGTCTCGGCGACGCCGGTGATGTAGCCGCCCCACGGCCCCATGGCCGAACGGGCGAACGAGTAGGCCCCACCCGTGTGAGGCATCGACGCCGACATCTCGGCGATGCTGAAGACCATCAGCATGTACATGCCGGCGATGACGACAGTGGCGACGAGCATGCCTCCCCAGCCAGCCTCGGCGATGCCGAGGTTCCAGCCGGAGAAATCCCCCGAGATGACAGCGGCCACACCCAGGCCCCAGAGCGCGAAGGCTCCGGCGTGGCGGGCGAGCTGTCGTTTCGCGAAGTACTCGTGACCGGCGTGCTGGTAGGTGACACCGGACACGGAGTGCTGCTGTTCGTCCACGAGCCCTCCTCATCGAGAGCGCCCCACGGCGCCGCAAACCGGAAACTAGACCCCTGACCGGTCGGAATGCGGGAACTTGATCAAGTTCGGACGGCGCCGCCGACCCTAGAGAAGGTGGCGGAACGACTCGGCGACGAGCACCGGCTGCTCGATCTGGGACACGTGGCCGGCGTGCGGGAGGACGACGACCCGCACGTCCGGGAACGCCTTCGTGTGGGCGTGGATGGGGTCGACGAGCTTGTCGCGCCGTCCGTACACCAGCAGCGTCGGGCAGGTGATCGTCTCGGCGAGCTTCCAGGGCCGCTCCGGACCGCGGTCGAGGTACGTCGCGAGCAGCCCGCGCAGCGACTGCAGGAACGCATCGGCGACGTACGGCAGCTGGTCGCGGCGCTTGACCTCCTCGACGGCCTCCCGCATCCGCACCTCGGGGACGGACGACGGGTCCGCGAAGCACACCTCGACCGTCGCACGCGCCCGCCGGTGCGGGTCGAGCTCGAGGTAGCGGTTCATGAGGCGGGTGCCGATGCCGGGCACGGCGATCACCGGCAGGTGAGCATTCGTACGCCGCACCCCCGTCTTCGGCAGCGCCGGGCTCACGAGCGTGAGCGTGCGCACGAGGTCGGGGTGCCGTGCGGCGAGCTGCACGGCGACGGCGCCGCCCATCGAGTTGCCGAACAGGTGCACCGGGCGGCCGCCGAACCGGGCCCCGATCAGCTCTGCGAGGGACTCCGCGCTGCGGCGCGGGGTCCAGTCGCCGTCGCGCGGGGGCGGCGACCAACCGAAGCCCGGCAGCTCCACGGCCACACCGTCGAGCCGGTCGCGGAGCAGCGCCATGAGGTCGGTCCAGTTCGTGGCGCTCCCGCCGAGGCCGTGGACGAACAGCGCCGGCTCAGCCGTCGCAGGGTCGACTGGCGGCGCCTCGCGCACCGAGAACGTGCCGTTGGACAGGACGACGTCCTGCCGCGGCCACGGGGGCAGCAGGTGGGCGAGCAGGTCCTCGGTAGTGCGCGGCAGCGGGTCGGTCGAGCTCATGTCCCGAGCGTAGGCACCCCGCCCGCGCCGAGGGCGAGGGGACCTCGGGTCAGGGCGCGACCGACAGCAGCGGGAGCCGGCGGTTGACGGCGTCGAGGGTCGCGCGGATCACCGCTCGGTGCACGTCGTCGCGCACCTCCGATGCCCCGGTGAGCCGCTCGGTGTCGAGGTGCCGGCAGCACTCGACCTGCACGACGGCGACGTCCGCATCCCCCACCCGTGGCGTCGACACGGCCAGCACACCGAACCCGTCCGGGCAGATGTGCAGGCTCGCCACCGCGCGGAGCGTGGCCAGGGCGACCGATTCCAGTACCGCCGAGTCGGTGCTCTCGCCGTCGGCCGCCCCGCGCACCTCACCGCCGGGGCCCGTCAGGGTCACGGTGGCGTGGGCGCTGTCGTGGTCGACCACGATCGACAACCGCGTGATCGTGAGGCGTACGGCGTCCTCCTCGGGGACCCGCTCGGCCGCATGGTGCTCGGACGCCGCACCCGCGGGATGGCGGACCGCGGTGGCGAGCACGTCGGCCTCGAACGAGCGGCCCGAGCGCCGGTCGAGCTCGGCCAGCAGGCCGTCGATCTCGAAGCCCAGGTCGAGCACGTCGGCGGGCGCGCCGTCCGGCGCCTCCACCGCCTGGGGCCCGGGGAGGCGGGAGACGGCGGCGTCTGTCACGTCCATGACGAGCTCGACGCCGTCGTCGTCGAGACCGACGCCGTACTGCAGCTGGAGCATCCGGTGCACGGCACGCGCGAGCGCTGCCTGGTCGCCGCCGTCGCCGAGCACGAGCCGCACCTCGGTGCCGTCGTCGTCGGCAGGCCCGACGGACACCGCGGCGTCGAGCACGCCGGGCAGGACGCGCAGCGCGGCCTCGACCTCCTGGGCCGGGCCTGGGTCGCGGGCGTCCCTGTGCACGTCGTTCACCGTAGGGACGCGGGGGCGGTCGTTGCGCGCCGAGACGGTCCCCGTGAGCGATCCCCCACCCACCGTGAGCACCCGGGCGCGGGAAGCGACCGTCTACCGGACGACGGCCGGCCGGAGCCCGGCGTAGCGTGGGAGGCACCGGACCGGACCACGCCGGAGGTGCGCCATGAGCACGATGCCCGAGCAGCCGACCGTCCCCCTCGACGCCGACCCCACCGACGTGCTGGAGCAGGCCGTCGACGCCGTCCCCGCAGACCCGGACGCCGTGCCCACCGACCTCGGGGCCCGCGAGGCGGACCCTGCCGACGTGCTCGAGCAGCAACTCGGCGTACCGCTCGGCGACGACGAGCGCGACCCGGCCTGAGGCCGTCAGCGGACGAAACGGCCCGGCGACGCTCCCGCTCGTTTACCGATCGGTAGGATCCCCGCCATGTCAGTCGTGTCGGACGGCCGGGCCTCCTCCCGCGGGCAGCGCCTGCCGCGCCGCGAGCGTCGCGCGCAGCTCCTCGACGCAGCCCGGGAGGTCTTCGTCGCCCAGGGCTACCACGCGGCCGCGATGGACGACATCGCCGAGGCCGCCGGGGTCAGCAAGCCGGTGCTCTACCAGCACTTCCCCGGCAAGCTCGAGCTCTACCTCGCGCTGCTCGACCAGTCGTCCGACGCCCTGCTCGCCGCCCTCGACGCCGCCCTCGCATCCACGACCGACAACAAGCTGCGCGTGTCGGCGACGGTCGCGGCGTACTTCGACTTCGTCGACGACCCCGGGGGCGCGTTCCGCCTCATCTTCGAGTCCGACCTCACCAACGAGGCTGCCGTGCGCGCCCGCGTGGACCGGGTCAACGACGCCTGCGCCGAGGCGTTGTCCAAGGTGATCGCCGAGGACACCGGGCTCACCGGCGCCGAGGCGATGCTGCTCGCGGCCGGTCTCACCGGCATGGCGCAGACCGCCGCCCGGCACTGGCTGCGCGAGGCCGGCCGGATCCCCAAGTCCGAGGCCGCCCGCCTCGTGGGCAGCCTCGGCTGGCGCGGCATTTCGAACTTCCCGCTGTCGCACCCGCCGGCCTGAGGCACTACGCCCTCGGCGTACGCCGTACCCCTCGGGAAGCAGCCCGCACCCGGTCCCGGTTAGGGTCGCGGCAAGCAGTCCCGCCCGTTCCTAGCCAGGAGGCTCCTTCGTGGAGGTCAAGATCGGCGTCCAGCAGGCCGCCCGCGAGGTCGTGCTCGAGAGCGCCCAGACCCAGGACGAGGTCGTCGCGCTCGTGTCCGCCGCGATCGACAAGGGCACCCCGCTGACCCTCTCGGACGAGAAGGGCCGCACGGTCGTCGTGCCGGGCGACAAGATCGCCTACGCCGAGATCGGCGCCACCGAGCGCGGCCGCATCGGCTTCGGCAACGCCTGACCGTCGTACGCCGGACCCTCAGGCCTGCAGGCCGAGGGTCTGCATCCGGCGCGTGTGCGCCTCGGTGAGGCGGTTGAACATCTCGCCGAGCCCCGCGAGGCCGAACCCGGCGCGGTCCACATCCCCCACCAGCAGCGACGACAGGCCGTCGCGCTCGGCGGCCACCCGCTGGGCCTGCTGCATCGCCTCGCCGACCAGGCGTCGGCCCCAGAGCGCGAGCCGGCCGGAGATCCGCGGATCGGCGACGATCGCCGCGCGCACGGTCGCCACGGCGAAGTTGGCATGACCGGTGTCGCTGCACACCTCGAGCACGAGCGAGCGCGACTCGTCGTCGAGGAGCGAGGCCACCTCGCGGTAGAAGTCGGTGGCGATGCCGTCGCCGACGTACGCCTTCACCAGGCTCTCGAGCCAGTCGCTCGGCGCGGTCTGCGCGTGGAACTCCGCGAGCGGCTCCTGGAACGGCGCCATCGCCTCCCACGGGTCGACGCCGAGGTCGGAGAGGCGCTCGACGAGACGGGTGAAGTGGCGGATCTCGGCGGTCGCCATGAATGCCAGCGCCGCCTCGTCCGAGATCGAGGGGGCCAGCGCGGCGTCGGCGGCGAGGCGCTCGAACGCCACGAGCTCGGTGTAGGCGAGCACGCCGAGGAGGTCGACGACGCCGGCCCGGTAGTGCGGGTCGTCGACGAGCGCCGACGTAGGCGTACGGGGCTCGTCCGGGACCAGGTGCAGGTTCTCCTCGCTCACGAGGCGGAGCGTACGCGGCATCGCGCGGGCGCGCCGGGCGCGCGGGTCACGCGCAGGTAAGGAACGGTGGCCCGCGAGCGGTAGACTGAGGCGTCCTTTCCGGTCACGGCCGTTGCCCTCACTCCTTCCGTGACCAGCCCGCCGACGGCCTCCCCGACATCGGGGAGCGTGCGGCAGGGTCCTGTGAGGCGTCGCGCGCACGCTGCGACCCGCAGGACCGTGCAACTCGCCGGGCGCGCGTCGCGACCCGCGGCTCCGCGCCCCGCCGCGGCCCGATCACGAGAGACCGCGACCGCATGACCATGAGCAGCATCGAGCCGGACGCCCCCGCGGACGTCGAGGCCCACGCCCCCGCCGAGCCCAAGACCTTCGCCGAGCTCGGCGTCCACCCCGCCACCGTCGAGGCCCTCGCCGCCGACGGCATCATCACCGCCTTCCCCATCCAGGAGCTGACGCTCCCGATGGCTCTGGCCGGCACCGACATCATCGGCCAGGCCAAGACCGGCACCGGCAAGACGCTCGGCTTCGGCATCCCCGCGCTCCAGCGCCTCCTCGCCCCCGCGGACGAGGGCTTCGACGAGCAGGACGACAAGGTCAAGGGCAAGCCCCAGGCCCTCGTCATCGTGCCCACCCGCGAGCTCGGCATCCAGGTCGCGAACGACCTGCAGAAGGCCGGCCGGGTGCGCGGCGTCCGCGTGCTCTGCGTGTACGGCGGCCGCTCGTACGAGCCGCAGGTCGAGGCCCTGCAGAACGGCGTCGAGGTCGTCGTCGGCACCCCCGGGCGCCTCATCGACCTCATGAAGCAGGGCCACCTGCAGCTCGGCCAGGTGAAGACCCTCGTGCTCGACGAGGCCGACGAGATGCTCGACATGGGGTTCCTCCCCGACGTCGAGCGCCTGGTCGCGAAGGTCTCGCCGGTGCGCCAGACGATGCTGTTCTCGGCCACGATGCCGGGCTCGATCATCGCCCTGGCCCGTCGCTACATGAGCCAGCCCACGCACATCCGCGCGATCAACCCGGACGACGAGAACTCCACCGTCGACGCGATCGAGCAGCACGTGTGGCGCGCCCACAACCTCGACAAGCCCGAGCTCCTCGGCCGCGTGCTGCAGGCCGAGGGCCGCGGGCTGACCATGATCTTCTGCCGTACGAAGCGCAACGCGCAGCGGGTGGCCGACGACCTCGTCGAGCGCGGCTTCGCCGCCGCGGCCGTGCACGGCGACCTCGGCCAGGGCGCCCGCGAGCAGGCGCTCCGCGCGTTCCGCAACGGCAAGGTCGACGTGCTCGTCGCGACCGATGTGGCCGCGCGAGGCATCGACGTCGCCGACGTCACCCACGTCATCAATTGGGAGTGCCCGGAGGACGAGAAGACCTACCTGCACCGCATCGGCCGCACCGGCCGCGCGGGCAACTCCGGCGTCGCGATCACGCTCGTCGACTGGGACGACCTGCACCGCTGGAAGATGATCGCCCAGGCGCTCGGCCTCCCTTTCGAGGAGCCGATCGAGACCTACTCCTCGAGCCCGCACATCTACACCGGCCTGAACATCCCCGAGGGCACCAAGGGCCGCCTGCCGAAGTCGGCGCGCACCCGCGAGGGCCTCGACGCCGAGGTCATCGAGGACCTCGGCGAGACCGGCGCCGCGGCCGGCAAGCGCAACCGCTCCGGCCCCAAGGGCCGAGACGACAAGCACGGCAAGGGCGGTCGCGACGGCGGTCGCGACGGCAAGGGCCGCTCGGACCGGCCGAAGGCCGACCGCGATCCGCGCCCGGAGGGCACCGACGACAGCGCCGGCTCCGACGAGCCGCGCGAGCCGCGCCAGCGCCGCGAGCGCCAGCGCACCCGCACCCGTGGCGGCGCATCCGCTGCTGCAGCGTCGGCCGAGGGCGCGGCGTCCGCGCCGACCGTCGACGGCGGCTCCGACCACGGCCCCGAGGCGAGCGACAACGGCGAGGGCACCGGCGCACCGCGCCGTCGTCGTCGCCGTGGCGGCCGCGGCCGCGGCAAGGCCGCAGCCGGCGAGGGCGGCTCCTCGTCGGCCGGCGAACCCGCCAGCGCCGAGTAGTCAGCGCGTACGTCGAAGGCCCCACCCGATGCGGGTGGGGCCTTCGTCGTGCCTGGGCAGGGACCGTCGCCTTCCCGCGCGCCGCTCGGCTGTGTGGAGCACAGCCGCGATGAAGGCCGAGTTTGTACGGCTCTATTGGATGAAGGTCGCCTTCATCCAATAGAACCGAACGATCCTTCCCGTCACGAGCGGGCGAGGTCGGCGTGCATGCGCGCGGCGTGGGCGCGGTAGGCCTCGGCGCCGCGGAGGTACGGCGAGGTCGCGAGCACCGAGCGACCGATGGCCGGGGCCTCGGCGAAGCGCACCGAGCGCGGCACCGGCGGCTCGAGCACGGGCACGTCGTAGCGCTCGACGACGTCGGCGAGCACGGCGCGCGCATGGCCGGTGCGGCCGTCGTACATCGTGGGCAGGATCCCGCTGATGCGCAGGCGCGGGTTGGTCGTACGCATGACGTCGCGGACGGTCTCGACCAGCTGGCCCACACCGCGGTGCGCCAGCGTCTCGCACTGCAGCGGCACGATCACGTCGTCGGCGGCCGTGAGCGCGTTGACCGTGAGGATGCCGAGGGTCGGCGGGCAGTCGAGCAGGATCCAGTCGTAGTGGCCGCGCAGCTCGGCCAGGGCGTCGTCGAGCGTGTGCTCGCGTCGTCCGCTCGTGAGCAGCGTGGCCTCGGTGCGCGCGAGCTCGATGGTCGCGGGGAGCAGGTCGACGCCGTCCTCGGTCGCGGTCACGACCTCCCGGGCCCGAGCCGTGCCGGCGAGCACGTCGTGCACCGACCGCTCGAGGTCCTCGGGGTCGATGCCGAGCGAGAACGTCAGGCAGGCCTGCGGGTCGAGGTCGACGAGCAGCACCTCGTCGCCGAGGTCGGAGAGCGCGACGCCGAGCGAGGCGACGGTCGTCGTCTTGCCGACCCCGCCCTTCTGGCTCGCCACCGCGACGGTGCGTGTCATCCCTCTCCCCGCCCTCGTACGACGCCGGTGCCCGCGGCACCACGTGTCGGAACGTAGTCTGCCGCCTGTGAGCACACCGCCGTTCCTCGACCTGCCGCCCGCTGCGAGCCGGATCACCCTGCCGACCTCCCGGGGGCCGCTGGTCGGCTGGCGGATCGAGCCGGAGGACGGCGTCGAGCCGCGCGGCACGGTCCTCCTGGTGCCGGGGTTCACCGGGTCGAAGGAGGACTTCGTCGCCGTGCTCGAGCCGCTGGCCCACCACGGCTGGGCGGTCGTCACCTACGACCAGCGAGGCCAGTACGAGTCGTCGGGCCCGGACGACGAGGCGGCGTACTCGCTCGCCTCGCTCGCCCGCGACCTCCTCGAGGTGGTCGAGGGCATCGGCGGGCCGGTGCACCTCGTGGGCCACTCGTTCGGCGGCCTGGTCTCGCGCGAGGCGGTGCTCACCTCGGGCGGTGCGCCGTTCCGCTCGCTGACTCTGCTGTGCTCAGGCCCGTCGACCCTCCCGCCGCAGCATCACGAGGGCCTCGGCGCGCTGCACGCCGCGCTGCCGCACGTGCCCCTGTCGGTGATCTTCGACGTACGCGAGTCGCAGGACCGCGAGGCCGGAATCCCCGCACCTCCGCCCGAGGTGGCGGAGTTCCTGCGCGAGCGCTTCGTGGCCACGAACCCCTACCAGCTGCGCGCGGCGGCCGGGATCCTTCTCGGCACGCCGGACCGCACCGACGAGCTCGCCGCGCTGGCACGCGACGGCCACCTGCAGGTCGCCGTGGTCTACGGGCCGGACGACGACGCCTGGGACACCGCGGAGCAGGAGCGGGTAGCCGCAGCCGTGGGGGCGCGCGTCGTCGTGGTCGACGGCACTGGGCACTCGCCCGCGGTCGACGACCCGCACGGCACCGCGGCGGCGCTCGACGAGCTGCTCACGTCGTTCGCCTGAGGGCGCCCGTCAGTCGTTCTGCGCCATGATCTGCAGCAGGTTTCCGCAGGTGTCGTCGAGCACCGCGGTCGTCACCGGGCCCATGTTCGTGGGCGGCTGGGTGAAGCGGACGCCGAGGGCGACGAGCCGGGCGTGCTCGGCCTCGACGTCCTCGACGGTGAACGCGGTGAACGGGATGCCGTCCGCGACGAGCGCCTCCTTGAACGGCCGGGCCGCCGGATGCTCGTCGGGCTCGAGCACCAGCTCGGTGCCGTCCGGGTCGTCGCGCGAGACCACCGTGATCCACGAGTGCGCGCCCATCGGGATGTTGTGCTTGGTCCGGAAGCCGAGCACCTCGGTGTAGAAGCGGTGCGCCTTGGCCTGGTCGTCGACCAGCACGCTCGCGTGGGTGATCCTCATCGGTCGTCCTCTCGGATGGGGGCCGACCACCGGGTCGCGATCTCGCGCAGCGGCTCGGGGTCGAGTCGGTGGAGCTTGTAACGGCCCTCGCGGCGCACGCGGACGAGCCCGCTGCCCTCGAGCACGTCGAGGTGCTGCGAGACCGCCTGGCGCGACATCGCGAGGCCGTGCTTGGTTGCGAGCCGGGCGCAGATCTCGAACAGCGTCTGGTCGTCCCGCTCGGTCAGCTCGTCGAGGATCGCCCGACGGGTGGGGTCCGCGAGAGCCTTGAAGACGTCGCCCACGGCCGCGACGTTAGGCAAGTGCTCACTTGCCTGTCAAGAGGCGTCGGGCTCCGCGAGACCGGCCCAGGGGGCGAGCTCCTGCGAGGCGTCGCGTCCGCTCGGGCACCAGCGGCGGTAGTCGCACCACGAGCACGACGGCCCCGGGCTCGCCGGGAACTGGGCGTCGATGGCCTCGACGGCGTCGGCGTCGCCGGCCGCGGCGTCCTCCGCGAGGGGCGCGAGCCGCTCCTTCCACACCGTCTCGGCCGCGCTGGCCTCGGCCGCGATGTCGCCGGCGCGGGCCAGATGACGCTCGAGCGACTCGGGCGTGTGCTCATGCGCCGCAACGGTTCCCGACGGCAGGTGGTGGAGCTCGACGCGCCGGGACCGACGGCGCAACGTGCGCGCGGCAGCGACGACGTACACCGCCAGCGCGAGCGAGGAGCGCGCGTCATCGTCAGTGAGGAGGCGGCGGCCGGTCTTGTAGTCGACGATCACGAGCTCGTCGCCGCCGTCGTCGGACGCGCGGCGGTCGATGCGGTCCACGCGGCCCGACAGCGCCATGCCGTGCGTCGCGATCGACACCGTGCGCTCGACGCCTGCGGGTTCGTCGAGGGGATCGAGGCGGGCGACGTACGCCGCGGCCATGTCGGCGGCACGGCCCCGCCACTCGCGGATCTGCGCGTCGTCGCGGAACCCGTCGGTGAGGAAGTTGCGCCTCACGAGCTCGACGGCCTCGTCCGTCGTACGGCGGTCCACCGGGAGCAGCCACCAGTCGCGCAGCGCGTTGTGCACCGTCGACCCCACGCTGTTGTGCGCCCAGGGCAGGCCCTTCTGCCGCCGGTCGAGGTAGGTGAACCGGAACCGCCGGGGGCAGGAGAGCCAGGTATCGAGCTTCGTCGGCGTGCACGACCACAGGCGGGTCGGCATGCCGTCGAAGGTGAGGGCGCCGTCGTCGCTCATGAGCCGTGCGCGTCGATGAAGCCGAAGACGCCGGCGGCCACCAGCTCGACCGCGATGGCCGCGAGGAGCAGGCCCGCGATGCGGGTGAGCACCAGGATCCCCGTGGGCTTCAGGATGTTGGCGAGGACGACCGAGTAGCGCATGACGAGGTAGATCGTCAGGTGGATGAGCACGATGCCCAGGGCGAGGGCGCTCACTTCGGCCGTCGTGTCGGACTGCCGCACGAACAGGATCGTCGCGACGATCGCGCCGGGTCCGGCGAGCAGCGGCGTGCCGAGCGGCACCATCGCGACGTTGACGTCGTCGACCTCCGTCGGCTCGTCGGTCTTCCCCGTGAGCAGCTCGAGGGCGACGATCAGCAGCAGCAGGCCGCCGGACGCCTGCAGCGCCGGCAGCGAGATCCCGAGGAACGCGAGGATCCGCTCTCCGAAGAGCGCGAAGGCCACGATGACGCCGAACGACGTGAGCGCCGCCTGCGCCGCGAGCTTGGCCATCGCGGCCCGGCCGCGACGGGCCGTGAGCGCCAGGAAGATCGGGATGATCCCCGGCGGGTCCATGATGACGAACAGCGTCAGGTAGACCGAGGCCAGCAGCTTGAGGTCAACCCAGGACGACACCCGACCACCCTAGGGGCGGCGCGTACGGCTACAGCGACAACCGCGGTGTCAGCGCGCCGACGGGCACCTCGGACAGGCGCGTGCGGACGTCGACCACGCGCAGGTCGTGCAGCGCCAGCCCGTCGTGCACGACCATCCACTCGGTCACCGGCCACGTGATCACCCAGAGCCAGCAGCCTGCGGCCTCGCCGACGTACGCCGATCGGTCCGACACCGGGAGCGACCACAGCGCGGTGGGGTGGCCGGCCGCCGTCACGGCGGTGTCGCGCGGCTGGCCCGTGATCTCCGGACCGGGGTCGGTGCCGTCGATGCCGGCGTACTGCGCGCCGAGCCCGACGCCGGGCTCCTCGGCCACGATCACCATCTCCGCCACGCGCGAGGCGAGGCCGGGCCCGGTGAACGACACCGCGACCGCGCGTGCCGGGCCGGTGCCGCCGGTGCGGCGTACGCCGGACACCGCCCAGCCCGGAGGCAGCGGCAGCGGGAGCCACACGGGCACCGCGGACGAGGCTGCGACGTCGTGCAGGTGGTAGTGCTCGGCAGGCAGCGGCGGATGCAGCGGCTCGACCTCGCCGTGGGTCGGGCAGTGCCAGGCGGGGACATCGACGGTGAGGCCCACCGGTCCGCCGCAGCGCACGCACACGGGTTCGGGCATCGCGAGCCCCTTCCGCGCGACCGCCGGCCCGGGCGCCGACGGCCTCCTGCGGTGCACGGTGGACCCGGCGCGCGCCGGAGTCAACCGCCAGACTGATGCACGTGACCGAGGAGACAGCGCGCATCCCGTGCGTCGGTGGGATCGTCGTCGACTCAGGCCGCATCCTCCTCGTGCAGCGCGGGCAGCAGCCCAGCCTCGGGCTGTGGTCGATCCCCGGCGGCCGGCTCGAGCCCGGCGAGACCGCCGAGGAGGGCTGCGCTCGCGAGGTCCTGGAGGAGACGGGCCTGCGCGTCGAGGTCGGGGCCCTCGTCGGCACCGTCGAGCGCGATGCCCCCGGGGGCGGGGTCTACGCCATCGACGACTTCTTCTGCCGGCCGACCGGCGAGGCACGGGAGGCGGTCGCGGGGGACGACGCCGCGGATGTCCGCTGGTGCACAGCCGACGAGCTCCTGGCCCTCGATGCCGCCGGACTCACCGCAGCGGGGCTGCTGCAGGCCCTGACCGACTGGCACATCCTCGACACCCTGACCTGACGAGCACACCACCCCGCACGTTTCTGGATGAGGGTGCCCCAGGCCGCGCACGAGGCACCACAGTTCCCCTCGTGTAACGACCGGCCGGGGGATGAGGGGAGCTTCAGGTGCCTCATAGGCACTCTGGGGCACCATCCGGAAAGGTCAGAGGGCGGTGGCCGGCTGCCAGGTGACGGGGATGCCGTGGGCGCTGGTGCGGGCGAGGAGCACCGGGGTGCCGGCGTCGAACCCGGCGAGCGGGCCGTGCGGCGGGGCGGGCCAGCAGCGCAGCACGAGCTCGAAGTCGCGGCCGGCCCGGTCGTCGAGGGAGTGCGGCTCGCGCGACACGTGCACCACCGGGGCGTCCGGGCTCGCCCGCTCCCCCAGCCGCACGAAGGCAGCGTCGGCGGCCGCGCGCGACGCCTCGTCGAGGTAGATCCACGTGGTCGAGTGCGCGACGACGAGAGCGCTGCCCGGCACGGGTTCGAGCCCGCGCACGTGGTCGACGACGTCGGCGGCGACGAGCCGCACCGGCACGCGGGCAGCGAGCTGGTACGCAGCACGCAGCCGCTCGAACCGCTCCGACTGATCGGGCCACACGAACGACGTCAGATGCAGGCGCCCCTCCGTCGTAGTCACGTCGACCGGAGCGAGATCGACGGCCACGCGCTCGCGGACGTCGATGTCGACCTCCGGCGGCAGCGGGTCGCCGTCCCATGCGTCCTCGAGGACGAGCGGCGACCCCTGCGGGCCGCGGGCCCCGCCCAGCCACGTGATGCGCACGTGGTCGGCCACGAGGTTGAGGCCCGCCGACGCCCCGAGCTCGTGCGCGACGAGCGGGAGTCGGTACGCCGCGGCCACGTGCGCGAACGCGCCGGCGAAGGCTGCGGACCGCGCGGGCTCGTTGGTCTGCGGCGGCGAGGCGAGCAGTTCGGGCAGCCGGGATGCGCTGCGCGCCAGGGCATCGCGCCAGGCGCGGTAGCACTCGGCGCGGCCCGCGCCGTCGACGGGCGCGGAGCCGCCGACCGACGGGAACCACAGCGCGAGGGCGGGCGCCTCGCGCTCGAGCACCAGCCGGTGCGCGGCCGCCAGCACGCGCAGGGGCACGAGGTCGCCGTCGCGCGCGTCGCCCCACGGCGCGAGCAGGTCGCTCAGCTCGCCGGACGCCGAGAGCTCGAGCGACGCCGAGCGGCAGAGATCGGCGTACAGGGCAGAGCCGATGTCGGCGCAGTCGCGGGCCTGGCGCGAGAACTGCGCGGCGAGCCCGCTGCGCTCCTCGACGTCGACCGGCCCGCTGGCCACTCCGCTAGGCCTCGTCGGAGGCGGCGGGCTCGTCGCCCGGGAGGGGCGGCGGCCAGGCGGCCGACAGGCCGAGGATCCTGCGCGCCTCGCCCATCACCTGCTGCTCGCACAGCACGTCGTACCGCGCTGCTTGCAGCTGCTGGCGCGAGACGAAGTCGCGCTTCCCGCCCG
This sequence comes from Candidatus Nanopelagicales bacterium, assembly GCA_050251215.1. Classification (GTDB taxonomy): domain Bacteria; phylum Actinomycetota; class Actinomycetes; order S36-B12; family CAIYMF01; genus Longivirga. The sequence goes on along the minus strand of JBFWNE010000005.1, from coordinate 137,054 downwards.
TGAAGGCGTACGACACCATGCCGAACACGATGCCTGCGGCGGCGCCGTACGCGAGACCGAGGGCGAGCAGCGGCAGGACCTCGCCGTTGGTCGTGCCGAACAGGGCGATGAACAGCCCGATGAGACCGCCGAACCACGCGCCCGAGAACAGTCCCGAGGCCGCGGCCTTGCCCCAGGACATCCGGCCGAGCACCGACTCCACGATCCGCACGTCCACGCCCACGATCGCGACGTTCTGCACGGGGAAGCCGTTGTCCGACAGCGTGTCCACGGCCTTCTGCGCGGCGAGGTAGTCGTCGTACGAGGCCAGCACGGGCCGCTTGGTCACGTCGGGGCCGATGGGGGCGCGCGAGGTTCCGCTCATGCCACGACTCTACGTGCGGCGCCGGTCAGGCGCGCTTGTAGTCCTCGAGCAGCCGGCGGCCGATGATCATGCGCTGGATGTCGGCGGTGCCCTCGCCGATGAGCAGCATCGGGGCCTCGCGGTAGAGCCGCTCGATCTCGTACTCCTTGGCGTAGCCGTAGCCGCCGTGGATGCGGAACGAGTCCTCCACGACCTCCTTGGCGGTCTCGCTCGCGAGGTACTTCGCCATGCCGGCCTCGAGGTCGTTGCGCTCGCCGGAGTCCTTCTTGCGCGCCGCGGCGACCATCATCTTGTGCGCCGCCTCGACCTTGACCGCCATGTCGGCCAGGCGGAACAGCACGGCCTGGTGGTCGGCGATCTGCTTGCCGAAGGTCTGGCGCTGCTGGGCGTAGTCGATGCCGAGCTCGAACGCGCGGATCGCGATGCCGCAGCCGCGGGCCGCGACGTTGACGCGGCCCACCTCGACGCCGTCCATCATCTGGTAGAAGCCCTTGCCCGGCTCGCCGCCCAGGATCGCCGACGCCGGCAGCCGCAGGCCGTCCATCACCAGCTCGGTGGTGTCGACGCCCTTGTAGCCCATCTTGTCGATCTTCCCCGGGATCGTCAGCCCGGGCCGCACCTCGCCGAAGCCGGTCGGCTTCTCGATGAGGAACGTCGTCATCTTCTTGTAGACCGAAGCGTCGTCGGCCGCCTCGCCGTCGGTGCGCACCAGCACCGCGGTCAGCGTCGACGAGCCGCCGTTGGTCAGCCACATCTTCTGGCCGTTGAGCACGAACTCGTCGCCGTCGCGGACGGCCTTCGACCGGATCGCCGACACGTCCGACCCGCAGTGCGGCTCCGACATCGAGAACGACCCGCGCACCTCGCCCGTCGCCATCCGCGGCAGGTAGTGCGCCTTCTGCTCCTCGGTGCCGTGCTGCATCACCATGTACGCCACGATGAAGTGGGTGTTGATGATGCCGCTCACGCTCATCCAGCCGCGCGCGATCTCCTCCACGCACAGGGCGTAGGTGAGCAGCGACTCGCCGAGGCCGCCGTACTCCTCGGGGATCATCAGCCCGAAGATCCCCATCTCCTTCATCTGCTCGACGATGGCCGTCGGGTACTCGTCGGCGTGCTCGAGCTCCTGGGCGACCGGGATGATCTCCTTGTCCACGAACTCGCGGACGGCGGAGAGGATCTCCGACTGGACCTCGGTCAGGTCCTCGGTCTGGGCAAGGCGCGCCATCTCAGGCCTCCGGTGCTTCGAACGACTTCGTACGGGTCATGCCGGCCGCGCGACCCTTGGCCGAGATCACCAGCGCCATCTTGCGGCTGGCCTCGTCGATCATCTCGTCGCCGAGCATCACCGCGCCGCGGGCGCCACCCTCGGCGGAGGTGTAGTAGTCGTACGCGTCGAGGATGAGCTCGGCGTGGTCGTAGTCCTCCTGCCGCGGCGAGAACACCTCGTTGGCAGCGTCGACCTGGCCGGGGTGCAGCACCCACTTGCCGTCGAACCCGAGCGCCGCCGAGCGGCCGGCGACGCGCTTGTAGCCCTCGACATCCTTGATCTGCAGGTACGGCCCGTCGATCGCGAGCTTGTCGTACGCCCGGGCCGCCATGAGGATCTGCATGAGGATGTAGTGGTACGCGTCGCCGACGTCGTACCCCTGCGGCTGCTCGCCGACGACCAGCGACTTCATGTTGATGCTGGCCATGAAGTCGGCCGGCCCGAAGATGATGGTTTCCACCCGCTGCGATGCCGCCGCGATCGCGTTGACGTTGGTCAGGCCGAGCGCGTTCTCGATCTGCGCCTCGATGCCGATGCGTCCGACCTCGAAGCCCATCGTCGTCTCGATCTGGGTGAGCAGCAGGTCGAGCGCCACCACCTGCTCGGGCGTCTGCACCTTCGGCAGCATGATGCAGTCGAGGTTCTGCCCGGCGTTCTCCACGACCTCCACGACGTCGCGGTAGGTCCAGTGCGTGGTCCAGTCGTTGACGCGGACCGTGCGCACCTTGCCGTCGTACCCGCCCTCGTTGAGCGCCGCGACGATGTTCTTCCGGGCCTCGGGCTTGGCCAGCGGCGCCACGGCGTCCTCGATGTCCATGAACACCTGGTCGGCCGGGAGGCCCTTGGCCTTCTCCAGCATCTTCGGCGAGGAACCGGGCACGGCGAGGTTCGAACGGCGGGAGCGCAGAACGCGGGCGGGGTAGCTCATGGGGCCACGCTACGAGCGGGATGTACCACGGCGCGCGACGGGGGTGAGCGGCCGGTAACTCAGACCGGGGGCGACTCGGACAGCACGCGGCGGTCGCCCGAGCGGATGACCAGCACGAGGCCCACGAAGAGCAGGGCGAGCGCGGGCACGATCGCCAGGGGCGGCACCTGCCCGAGCCACACCGCAGCGATGAGCGTGGCGCCCGGCATCTCGAACAGGATCGCGAGGCTGGTCACGGTCGCGGACGTCGTCTTGAGCACCCGGTTGATGAGCGTGTGGCCGAGCAGCTGGGCGCCGGCCGTCAGGGCCACGAGCAACCACCAGTCGCGCGCGGAGTAGCCGGTGAGCGACGCCCCCAGGATCAGGCACAGGGGCAGGATCGCCAGCGACGAGACGACGTAGGCGACACCGGTGTAGACCGGCGTCGAGACCGTGCGGCGAGCCTTCTCCCCCGCCGTCACGTACGCCGCGGCCAGCACGGCGCCGGCGAGAGCGAGCAGGTCGCCGACGAGCGCCCGCGGGTCGATCGAGAAGTCGATGCCGGTGAGCACGAGGACCCCGAGCAGCGAGACGCCGATCCCCACCCAGGCCTGCCGGGGCACGTGGGCGCCCTGCGCCCGTGCCATCAGCGCCGCCCAGACCGGCTGCGTCGCGACGAGCGCGGTGGACGCCGCCACCGACGTGAACCGCAGGCTCGGCACCCAGGTCGCGAAGTGCGCGCCGAGCAGCAGGCCCGCGATCACGGTCCACCGCCGCGGGCTGCCGCTCAGGGCGAACAGCTCGGCGCGCTGCCGGACGAGCGCCCACATGAGGGTGAGGCCGCCGCCGAAGACCCCGCGCCAGAAGGCGATGGCCAGGGCCGGCGCCGCCATGGCCGCGATGATCGGGCCGGACGTCGAGATCGCGGCGACCGCGACCGCCATGAGCGCGAGGTCGGTGCCCGGGGGCCGGGAGACGGCGTTCGCGCGCACGTCACCGGCCTGGGTCATGCGCACATCCAACCGGACGCTGTCTCAGCGCCTCGGCGCGAGCCCCCGATGGGCGACGGCCCCGCTCGCCCGCCCCCGTGTGCTAGGTGCGGCTGCCGGCCTCCGCCGCGAGCCGCGCGCGCCGCGCGGGAGACCATCGGCCCCGGGACCGCGTCCGATGTCCGGTGCCGGTCCCAGGATCCTTTGACATCGGTGAACGGCGGGGTGATGGTGGAGACCGGTCAAACACAGCTGGCCTCCGCCGCGTTCGGTCGAACGCCACCCCAGGGAGACCACCATGCCCGACCAGTCCTCGACGCATCCCCTGCGCCCCCAGGGCCAGGCCCCCCGCCGCCGCCTCCACCTCTCCGCCGTCCCGGCCGGTACCGCGCTCGACAGCGGCACGACGCCGCACCTGATCACCCTGCAGGGCGACATCGACATCCAGCGGCGTCCCGATCTCAGCCGCGAGGTGGACCGGTTCCGGGCATCGGGCAGGTGCACGGTGATGGTGGACCTCAGCGACGTCGGCTTCCTCGACTCGACCGGCCTGCAGATGTTCCTCAGACTGCGCGCCGTCGCCGCGGAGCGCGGCGGCTCGGTGCGCCTGCGTGCGGCCAACCACCGGGTCCTGCGCATCCTCGACGTCACGGGCGTCACCCCCCTGTTCACCCTCGAGGCCTGAGCCCCGACTCACCGCGCGCCGCGGGCTTTCCCGAGCGATCGGGGAGCCGCTCGGCCGATACCCTGCGGGCATGAGCGGAGCGCCGACGAGGGTCTTCATCGCCCGCCTCGCCGGCATCGCCGTCTTCGACCCCCGCGGAGACCAGGTCGGCAAGGTGCGCGACGTCGTCGTCGCGCTCCGGCACGGCAGCAACGCCCCCCGCGTGCTCGGCCTCGTGGTCGAGGTGCAGCCCCGTCGCCGCATCTTCTGCCCCATGACGCGCGTCACCAACATCAGCGAGGGCGCGGTCGTGACCACCGGCCTGCTCAACATGCGCCGGTTCGAGCAGCGCGCCGGCGAGACGCTCGTGCTGGCCGAGCTCTTCGACAAGCGGGTGAACCTCCTCGAGACCGGGGAGCAGGTCACGGTGCAGGACGTCGGCATCCGGCAGGAGCGCACCCGCGACTGGACCGTCGAGAAGATGTTCGTGCGCAAGGGCGGCGGCGGCTTCCGTCGGCGCGGCGAGACGGTGATCGTCGAGTGGGACGCCGTGGCCGGGCTCACGCTGCCCGACCCCGAGCAGGGCGTGGTCAGCCTGCTCGCGACGGTGGAGAAGCTGCGTGCCGCCGACCTCGCCAACGTGCTGCAGGAGCTCACGCCCAAGCGCCGGCTCGAGCTGGCTGCGGCCCTGGACGACGAGAAGCTCGCCGACGTTCTCGAGGAGCTGCCCGAGGACGACCGCGTCGGGATCGTGGCGGCGCTCGAAGGCGAGCGCGCCGCGGACGTGCTCGAGGAGATGGACCCCGCCGACGCGGCCGACCTGCTGTCCGAGCTGCCGCCGGAGACGGCGGAGGCGATCCTCTCGCTCGTCGAGCCGGAGGACGCCGAGGACCTCCGTCGACTGCTCAGCTACGACGACTACACCGCCGGCGGCATGATGACGCCGGAGCCGGTGATCCTGCCTCCGGACTCCACGGTCGCCGAGGCGCTCGCCCGCGTGCGCGACCAGGACCTCTCCCCGGCCCTCGCCGCGCAGGTGTACGTCGTCCGTGCGCCGTTCGAGACGCCGACCGGCAAGTACCTCGGCGTGGCCCACTTCCAGCGCCTGCTGCGCGAGCCGCCGTCGAGCCTCGTGTCGGCCGTCCTCGACGACGCGCTCGAGCCGATCGGCCCGGACGCTCCGCTGTCGCAGGTGACGCGCTACTTCGCGACGTACAACCTCGTGGCCATCCCGGTGGTCGACGAGAACGACCACCTGCTCGGCGCGGTCACCGTCGACGACGTGATCGACCACATGCTCCCCGAGAACTGGCGCGACGCCGACAACGACCCGGACGTCGCGGCCGACGGCGACGAGGAGGTGGCCGATGGCGCGTGACAGGGACGAGCGCCGCAGCCCCCGCCTCGACCAGCCGCTCGAGCGGGGCGTTTCGCTGCGCCCGTCGGTGGACCCGGAGCGGGTGGGCCGGCTGTCCGAGCGCATCGCCCGATTCCTCGGCTCGTGGCGGTTCATCGGCTACATGACCGGGTTCATCATCGCCTGGGTCCTCTGGAACACCCTCGGCCCGAACGACCTGCGCTTCGACGAGTGGCAGTTCATCGGCCTCACGCTGCTGCTGTCGCTGCAGGCGTCGTACGCCGCGCCCCTCATCCTCCTCGCGCAGAACCGGCAGGCGGACCGCGACCGCGTGCAGTACCAGGACGACCGCGCGCGCACCGACCGTCTCATCGCAGACACCGAGTACCTCATGCGCGAGGTCGCATCGCTGCGCGTCGCGCTCGGCGAGGTCGCGACCCGCGACTACATCCGCAGCGAGCTGCGCGACCTGCTCGACGACCTCGACGAGCGCGAGGAGCGGATGCGCAAGAAGAAGAAGTCCAAGGCCGACGAGCCGATGGAGGACGGCGCCTCCGCGTGACGCCGTGGCCCACGGCACCCCGACGGGCGCTCAACGTCCGGCCGGAACTGCCGATGCACCGTGAGTGAGCGCGCACCCGGCCAGGACCGAGCACCTCGGCCGACCGCGCCTCGGCGACGTGCTGCTCCGGCTCGGCCTCCTCGACCACCAGCGGCTCGCGGCGGCGTTCGAGGCCCGGCTCGCGACGGGTGGAGCTGCTCCGCTCAGCCGGGTCGTGGTCGACCTCGGGCTGGTCGACGAGGCCGACGTCGCGCGCGCCCTCGCCGTGCTGCACGTGCTGCCGCTGGTCGAGCTCGATCCGGCCACGACCGACCCCGGGGCCGCCCGCGCGGTGCCGCGCGACCTGGCCGAGCGTTCCCTGGCCCTGCCGTTCGCCTGGCGCGGCACCCACCTCGCCGTCGCCGTGGCGGACCCCGCGGACGGCATCGACCTCGACGCTCTGCGGACGGCCTCGGGCGCTGCCGCCCTCGACCTGCACCTCGCCCCGGCCAGCCGGATCCGGGCGGGCCTCGAGGCAGCCTGGGGCGCGCCCGAGGAGCCGTCCGTCCCCGCGCATCCGGCCGCGGCGGAGGACGCCGAGACCGTGCTGCTCGTGGACCGGCTGCTCATCGACGCCGTGCACGCCCGTGCGACCGAGCTCGCGGTCGAGCCGCAACGCGACGGGCTGCACGTGCGGCTCCGCGTCGACGGCGTGCTGCGCCACCACATGACCCTGCCCATGACCGGCGCGTCGGCCATCGTCGACTGGCTCAAGGCGATCGCCGATCTCGACCTCGACGAGACGCGCCTGCCGCAGCAGGGCCGTGCCGTGGCGCTCGTGCAGGGCGACGGCGTCGCGCTGCATGTGGCCACGCTGCCGACCGTGCTCGGCGAGCGGATCGTCGTACGCCTGCGGCCGACGAGCCGCACGCTGCCCTCGCTCGCGTCCGTCGGCCTCACGGGCAGCCAGCAGCAGGTGCTCCTCGACACGGTGGGACGGCGTACCGGCCTCGTGCTCGCCGTCGGCCCGGTCGGTTCGGGCCGCACGCACACGCTGCACGCCGTGCTCACGGGCGGCGTCGACCCCGAGCGCAGCGCCGTCGCGCTCGAGGACCCGGTCGAGGGCGAGCTGCCCGGGGTGCTGCAGGTGCCGGTCGATGCGTCGATCGGTCTGACGTACGCCCATGCGCTGGAGGCCGTGCTGCACCAGCGGCCCGACGTCGTGCTCGTGGGCGACCTCGGCGACCGCGACACCGCCCCGCTGGCGGTGCATGCCGCGACCACCGGCCAGCTCGTGCTCGCGTCGATGCTCGCCGTCGACGCGTCCGACGCGCTCGTGCGGCTCGTCCGGCTCGGCGCCCCAGCGGCCGACGTCGCCGCGGCCGTGAGCCTGGTGGTGTCCCAGCGCCTCGTGCGCACGCCGTGCCCGGAGTGCGCTGTGCCGTACGAGCCCGACGCGTACCTCCTGGCCTCGCTCTGGGTCGCCGACCCGCGCGGCACGTGGGTGCAGGCCGCCGGCTGTCTCGCCTGCTCGGGCACGGGCTACCGCGGCCGGACCGCCGTCGCGGAGCTGCTCGAGGTGGGTCCCGACGTACGCCGTGCGCTCGTGGAGACCGACGACGAGGCCTCGGTCCGCCGCGCAGCCCGGGGCGCCGGAGTGCGCTCGATGCGCGAGCAGGCGGTGGAGCTCGCCCGCCGCGGCGGCACCACCCTCGAGGAGATCGTCCGCGCCGTCCCCGACGACCCCGACCACGCCATCTAGTTCGCGAGTTACTGCCCAAATGCACGCTTAAGCGAGTTCATCGGCGTGCATTTGGGCAGTGACTCGCGTCCGTCCGGGGCGGAGGCGGGTCTGCCGGGTGGTCGGGGCGCACGTAGCATCGGGGCATGTCCCAGACGCTGCTCGACCTGATCGACGCTGCCCTCGCGACGGTGGAGGACCCGGAGATCCGGCGTCCGATCACCGACCTCAAGATGGTGAAGTCGCGCGAGGTCGTCGACGGCGTCGCACGGGTCGCGGTGTGGCTCACGGTGTCCGGCTGCCCGATGCGCGACACGATCACCTCGCGCGTCACCGAGGCGGTCCGCGCCGTCCCCGGGATCACCGCCGTCGAGGTCGAGCTCGACGTGATGAGCGAGGAGCAGCGCAAGGAGCTGCGGGCGTCCCTCGTCGGCCACGACGAGCGCGAGATCGTGTTCACCAAGCCGGGCAACCTCACCCGCGTGTACGCCGTCGCCTCCGGCAAGGGCGGCGTCGGCAAGTCCTCCATCACCGCCAACCTCGCGGTCTCGATGGCCAAGCAGGGCCTCGCCGTCGGCCTCGTCGACGCCGACATCTACGGCCACTCGATCCCGCGCCTGCTCGGCGCGACCGAGCCGCCGACGATGGTCGAGGGCATGATCATGCCGCCGCAGGCGTACGGCGTCCGCGTCATCTCGATGCTGCCGTTCAAGCCCGGAGGCGTCGCACAGCCCGTGGCGTTCCGGGGGCCGATGCTGCACCGGGCGCTGCAGCAGTTCCTCGCCGACGTGTGGTGGGGCGACCTCGACGTCCTGCTCCTCGACCTCCCGCCGGGCACCGGCGACGTCGCCATCTCCACCGCGCAGCTGCTGCCGCAGGCCGAGCTCGTCGTCGTGACCACCCCGCAGACCGCGGCAGCCGAGGTGGCGATCCGCGCGGGCATGCTCGCCCAGCAGACCAAGCAGCGGATCGCCGGCGTCGTGGAGAACATGTCGAGCGTCCCCTGCCCGCACTGCGGCGAGCCGATGGACCTGTTCGGATCGGGCGGCGGCCAGACGGTGGCCGAGACCCTGACGCGCGAGCTCGGCACCGACGTGCCGCTGCTCGGGCGCGTGCCGTTCGACGTGCGGCTGCGCGAGGGCGGCGACAACGGCGTGCCCCTCGTCAGCTCGGACGCCGACGCCCCGGCGTCGACCGTCCTCGCGGACATCGCGACGCGCCTCGGCACGCGCGCCCGGGGCCTCGCGGGCATGTCGCTCGGAATCACACCTGCGGGCAGGCTCTGACCTCGGGCAGCATGCCCCGGTGAGCATCCCCACCCCCGGCCGCTGGACCAGCCGCGACTGGCTCGACGACACGCTCGAGTGGGGCATGCGAGCGATGTCGCGGCACGGGCTCACGCTCCGGTCGTGGTCCCAGCCGCACGCCCGCCCATGGTCGACTGCGCTGCGGCTCGAGACCGACGCGGATCCCGTGTGGCTCAAAGCCCCGGGCGACGGGGCGCGCTACGAGGTGCCGCTGCTCGTCCTGCTGGCCGACCTCGACCTGCCGCACGTGCCGCGCCCCCTGGCGCACGACCTCGACCGGGCGCTCATCCTCCTGCCGGACGGCGGCGACGTCTCCCGCATCGCGCACGGCGGCAAGACACCGCCGGATCGCATGGCCGAGTACCTCGGCCTCTACGGCCATCTGCAGCGGCTCACCGAGCCCCACGTCGAGTCGTTCGTCGCCGTCGGGGTCGGCGACCTGCGCCCGGCGCGCATGCCCGCGCTGCTCGAGCGCACGATCGCCGTCCTCGAGCACGAGCGCCCGCCCGCAGCGCTGTCCGCGGAGGACGCCGCGCGGCTGCGAGCGGTGCTGCCGGCGTACGCCGAGGCCTGCGCCGAGCTCGCGGAGTCCGGCGTCGCGCCGACGCTGCAGCACGACGACCTGCACGACTCGAACATCCTGGCTCGCGGGCCGGTGATCATCGACTGGGGCGATGCCTGCGTCGGCCACCCGTTCGGCACCATGCTCGCGACGCTGAACTCGATCGCGTTCCACCACACGCTCGCCCCCTACGACCCGGCGCTGCTGCGCGTCGTCGACGCCTACACCGAGGCGTGGACCGACCTGCACGACCGCGCGACGCTGCGCCGGCTCGTCCACATCGCCCAGCGGGTGGGGCCGCTCACGCGATCGCTGTCGTACCGGCAGGCCCTCACCAACGTGGACGAGCCCGCCTGGCAGGAGTACGGCGACTCGATGCCCGAGTGGCTGCTCGAGGTCTTCGAGCCCGACCTGCCTACCCGCCCGCCGCTGCTGGCGTGACCGCGTTCAGCCGAGGCCGAGCTCTGCGGGCGCGCGCATCCGCCACGCGTCGGTGACGAGCTCGCGCAGCCGGCGCACGCCGACCATCTCCAGGCGGCACATCACGAGAGCGAAGCCGTCGTAGCCCGGCGTGGTGAAGAAGACGTCGGGCTCGCCGAGCAGCAGAGCCTGCTTCTCCGCCTCGTCGCCCACGTAGAGCACCGCGACGTCGGTGCGGATGACACGGCGGCCGCCCACCCGGTCGGGGTACGACCAGACGAAGCCCTTGCCGCCTACGCGGAAGTCGAAGCCGTCGCTGTCGATCTCCTCGACATGGTCGAGCGACAGCGCGATGCGGCGCACGTCGTCGGCGTCAGCCATGGCGGGCAGTCTGGCAGCGTCGTGCGACGCTCAGGTGGCGTCGGGATCGAACGCCGTGGCAGGCCCGGTGGCCGGGCCGGCGGTGGAGCCGCGGGCCGGCGCCGGCGGCGCGGCGGGCGGCCCCTGCGACGGCTCCGGGTCGGACAGGATCGAGGCTGCGAGGCGCCGGGGGTGCAGCTCGGCGATGTCCTTCACCGACTGCTTGATCTCGTCGGTGATGGTCGGGTCGAGGTCGGCCGCTGCCGCGAGCTCGCGCCGGGCGTTGGCAGCCTGATCGCGCAGCACGCGCGACCACGACACCACGGTCGCGATCATCTTGGGCAGCTTGTCCGGGCCGAAGATGAGGACGGCGACGATCCCGATGACGAGCAGCTCCATCATCCCGACGTCGCCGATCATCTGCCCTCCCCTGCTCAGAACGCCCTGGGGGCGCCGGCCACGATGGCCGCCGCCCCCAGGGTACGACGTGGTGCTGGTACGCCGGATCAGCCGGTCGAGCTGTCCGATCCGAGCGTGACCTCGACGGTCCGGACGCTGGAGCCGTCCTGGATGCCGAGCGTGATCTTCTCGCCGGGCGTGTAGGTGCGGATCGCGACGATGAGCTCGGTGGAGTCGGACACTGCGCGGCCGTTGACGTCGACGATGACGTCGCCGGCCTTGATGCCCGCCGCCTCGGCCGGGCCGCCTGCGGTGACGTCCTGCACCTTGGCCCCGACGCCGGTGTAGCGGCTGTCGACCGAGACGCCGATGATCGGGTGGCTCGAGACGCCCGTGGAGATGATCTCCTCGGCGACGCGCTTGGCCTGGTTGATCGGGATGGCGAAGCCGAGGCCGATCGAGCCGGACTGCCCGCCGTTGCTGGCGCCGAGCGAGGCGATCGCGGAGTTGACCCCGATGACCTTGCCCTCGGCGTCGAGCAGCGGGCCGCCCGAGTTGCCGGGGTTGATGGCCGCGTCGGTCTGGATGGCGTTGATGAACGAGTTGGAACCCGAGCCGCCCGCGGTGACGGGTCGGTTGAGCGCGCTCACGATGCCCGCGGTGACGGTGCCCTCGAGCCCGAGAGGCGAGCCGACCGCGATGGTGGAGTCGCCCACCACGATGCCGTCGGAGTTGCCGAGCGTCGCCACCGGCAGGCCCGTGCGCTCGACCTTGATCACCGCGAGGTCGTACGACGTGTCGCGCCCGACGATCTTCGCGGGGACGGTCGAGCCGTCCTGGAACCGCACGGTGAGCGAGCCGCCGCCGGCGGCGCCCTCGACGACGTGGTTGTTGGTGAGGATGTACCCGTCTGAGCGCAGGATGAAGCCGGAACCGGTGCCGCCCCCGCTGCCGCTCTGCTCCTCGATCTGCACGACCGTGGGGAGCACGGCCGCGGCCACAGCCGCGATCGAGCCCTCGGGCCGGGCCGAGAGGTCGGCGTCGGTCTGCGGGATGGTCGCGCCGGCCGAGGTCAGGGAGCCGCTCGAGCGGTTCTCGGCCACGGTGTAGGCGCCCACGCCGCCGACCGCGCCGGCGAGCAGGCCCGAGGCCACCGCGATCGCCACGACGCGCCCGGTGCCTCCCGTGCGCTGCTTGGCGGGCGCGGCGGGGGGCGCGTCCCACGTCTCGCTGGCTCCGAGGAGGGGCGGCTCGAACCCAGGGACGGCTCCCGGGACCGGCGGGCCGTCCACGCGGGTGGACGCGTCCGGCGCGGCGAAGGCCGAGGTGCTGGCGGTCGCGAACACGGCGGTGTCCTGCGCGTCCTCGGGGTGGGAGGGCACGACGACGGTGTCGTGGGCGTCCGCGACGTACGCGGAGTCGTCGTGCACGGCCAGGGATCCGGTGCCGGGCTCGGGGGTGTCGTTCGGACGGTCGTCGCTCATGGCGTCTCCTGCGCGCTCGTCGTGGCGTGCATCCATCGTCGGTCTCTCTCCGTTGTGCGGCCTCTGAGCAACCTGTGAACGTCCTGAGAAGCGCCGGATCTTCCCAGCATGGCCCTGGTGGAGGGACGCCGCGAGTCCGCGCGCCGTTGCCCTCCACCGATCCGGTGACCGGTGACGCGCGTCACCCGAGCGGTACGTCGGTGCCGCGCGCGACCACCTCGACCCCCTGCGGGGTCACCGTGACGGCGGTCGGGGTGAGGCCGAAGGGCAGGTCGCCGACCGTGCCCACCATGTCGTTCAGGGCCCGTGTGACGAACTCGGGGACGCTGTCGCCGGAGACCTCGAGGCCGAGCAGCGAGAACGAGCGCAGATCCAGCGAGATCCGCCCGTCGGACACCACAGGCACGACCGTGGCCGACGCGTACACGGCGCCGGTGAACTCCGCCTTCAGAGCGTCGCCGACGACCGACAGGTCCCAGGAATCGCCGAGACCCTCGTGAAGGAGGGCGAGCGGCACGACGGCGGTCGCCTCGACCGTGCCGGCGGTGCGCGGCGCCGAGGTGGTGACGTCGTACAGGTCGACCACGACGGAGTCGAGCGTGCCCCGCTCGGTCGGTACGTCGCGGGCGGTCACGACCACGTGGTCGAGGGATCCCCGCAGCACCTGCGTGAGGGCGGGGAAGCCGGTGATGGTGGTGGTCACGTCGCGCGCTCCGGGGAGCTCGGCCGACACCTGCTCGCTGACCTTGCTCTGGGCCACGGCGACGGCGGCCCGGTCGCCGACGACGGCGAGCACCACGAGGACCAGCACGGCGACGACGGCGACGACGGCGCCACGCCTCACGAGCCGCCCCCCGTGAGCTTGCCCCAGCCGCGCGCTACCCGGCCGAGGAACGAGTCGTCGACAGCCGGGACGGTCGGGGGCAGAGCGGACAGCACGGACTGCGCGAGGTGCAACGGCCTGATGGCGTCGTCGGTCACGAGCGTGAGCACGTCGTCGTCGCACTCCCACACGACGGTGGCGCTGACGGACGTCGACCGGCCGCCGCGCACCCAGGCCGGGAGCCCGTCGAGATCGGTCAGCGCGAAGCCGCGGGCCTTGAGGCCCTCGGTGTCGGCCTCGGTGAGCGAGCCATGCAGGGTGAACAGCGACGCGCTCACCAGTCCGTCGGAGAAGAGCTGGTGCACGACAGGAACGGCGCCCACGGTGCCAGCCGGTGCGCGCCGCGTCTCGACCAGCGTGAGCCCTCCCGGCAACGACTCGGGGCAGTCGCAGCCGGCCTGCCGGACGGCGCGCAGCCCGGCGGCTCCCAGCGGCTCGCCCCAGGCGTCCTGGCCCTGCGCCGCCTCAGCCCGGTCGACGGCCGCCTGGTCGACGGTGAGCGAGAGCTGGTCGAAGCCCGACCGCACGCGGACCGATCCGTCGGCGTCGACGAGCTCCTTGCGCAGGAGCAGGCTGGTCTCGGCGTCGAGCCAGTAGCGCGCGGCGACGGCGCCGTCCGAGCCGACCGCGACGACGGCCTCGGCGGGACGGCCGGCGACGCTCGTGTCGAGGTCGGCGGCGCGCAGCACGCGGTAGTTGACCTTCAGCAGGCCCAGCTGGCGGCCCTCGTCGGCGAAGGTTCCGCTGCGGCCGTCGGGGGCGAAGACCGGCTCGGCGAGCTTGTCCGACACCACGGTCGTCACGGTGCCGCGGCCCGGGGCGTGGACGAGGGTCGTGGTCACCGTGCCCGTGCTGTCCTCGGCCGTCACCCGGCCGGAGTAGCCGACGGTGCCGGAGGCCGTGGCCGAGCGCTCGAGGAGCCGCACGGCGACGGCGTCGTCGGGCGTCATGGCGTCCTTGTCGGAGACGGCCGCCTGGTCGACCGCGCCGGTCCAGCCGGCCCAGCCGTCGCCGGACTGCTGGGTGTCGCTGCCGCCCAGGGCGGCCAGGGAGCAGAGGGCGAGGACAGCGGCGCCGAGCGCGCCGGTGGCCACGAGCAGGCGAGCGCTCACGTGGCGCCTCTCACGGACGCGTGCTGGACGACCGGCTGTCGAACGCCGCGGTGATCACGAGCGGGCCGGAGAACGGCATGCGCTGCGTGGACGCCGAGTGCTCGTCCGCGAGGGCGTCGATGACCGGGGCGAACTGGGGAGCCGGCGACGGGGACGCCCCGCCGATGGCTGCGGGCGCGCCGCCCACGACCGCGGCGACGGCGAGAGCCGCCGCGCCGGCGGCCGAGCCCATGGCCACGCGCACGCGTCGGCGGCTCCGCGGCGGACGGCTGGGTCCGGGGGCGGCCGCGGGCCGCACGCCGGCCGAGCCGCTCGGGCGGACGCCCGCCTGCGTGGGGACGACCGGGGGCGCGAACGGACGGGCTGCCGCGGCCTCGGCGGCCGGAATCCCCAGCAGGCGCGCCATGAGGTCGTCGGAGGGGCCGGGGGTGTCGGAGGCGAGTGCGGCGGCGGCCGACCGCTCGGCGTCCAGGGCGAGCCTGCAGCGGTCGCACACGGCCACGTGGGCGTAGGCGGTCTCGGCGTCGGCAGGAGCCATCCGGCCGTCGGCGAGGTCGGCCACGCGGTCGCCGAGGCACCCGCTCGGGCGACCGGGCAGACCCGGCAGCACGCTCACGCGGTGCCGCCCGCGGCGTCGTGGCCGAGCGGGAACCGGATGGCGGTCTTCGGCGTGCGGTGCGACAGCGCCTGGCGCAGCGCGGCTCGGCCTCGGTGGATGCGGGAGCGCACGGTGCCGAGCTTGATGCCGAGGAGGTCGGAGATCTCCTCGTACGTCATGCCCTCGACGTCGCACAGCACCACAGCCACCCGGAAGTCGGGGTGGAGGGCGTCGAGCGCGTCCTGGACGTCGGCGTCGTACGAGCGGTCGTCGAGCAGCTGCTGCGGACCGACCTCGCGGGACGGGATCCGGTCGGCAGCGTCGTCGGGGAGGCCGTCGAACCGGATGCGGGCCTTGCGGCGGACCTGGTCGAGGAACAGGTTCGTGGTGATCCGGTGCAGCCAGCCCTCGAACGATCCCGGCGTGTACTGCGACAGCGACCGGAACACGCGGACGAAGACCTCCTGGGTGAGGTCCTCGGCGTCGTGCTGGTTGCCGGTGAGGCGGTACGCGAGGCGGTAGACCCGGGCGCCGTGGTCGCGGACGACGTCGTCCCACGAGGGCGCGTCCCAGTCCGGAGCCACGGCCGCGTCAGCGGGCTCGAGGCCCTGCTGCTCCGTGGGCTCGCTCATGGCGACCACCTCCGCGCGCGACCGGTCTGCGAGGGCGAGGCGGGCCCTGCCCCCTGCGGTCGTGGACACCATGGTGCCTTCCTCTGCGGTCGAGCGCGAAATCTGGTTGTGCTCCCACGTGGACGAACCGGACGGCTGCGGGGTTCCCGCCCCCGTGCCGGACGCGCGGCCGATAGCCTCGCGCCGTGGACACCGACGCCCGCGCGCTCGCCGCGAACCGTGCCAGCTGGGAGTACGCCGAGGCGTACGTCGCCGAGGACGACCTGATCGCCGAGGCCCGCGCCAAGGCCGCCGAGGTCGGCTGCGTGCCGATCATGCCCGGCGGCGGCGCCGCGCTCCGCCTGCTCGCGGCCCTGCTCGACGCCCGCCACGTGGTCGAGATCGGCACCGGCACCGGCGTGTCGGGGCTGTGGCTGCTGCGGGGCATGAGGGAGGACGGCGTGCTCACCTCGGTCGACGTCGAGGCCGAGCACCAGCGGCACGCCCGCGAGGCGTTCACCGCGGAAGGGATCCCTGCGTCCCGCGCGCGCCTGATCACCGGCCGGGCGCTCGAGGTGCTCCCCCGGCTCGCGGACTCGGCGTACGACCTGGTGCTGATCGACGGCGACAAGGCCGAGTACGCGGACTACGTGGAGGAGGCCGCCCGCCTCCTGCGCACCGGCGGCGTGATGGCCATCGACAACAGCCTCTGGCACGACAAGGTGGCCGATCCGGCGCAGCGCGACCCCGACACGATCGCGATCCGCGGCATGCTCACCGCGCTGCGCGAGGACGAGCGCTGGGTCGCGGCCCTGCTGCCGGTGGGCGACGGCCTGCTGACCGCCGTACGCCGCTAGCCCGCCCGGACGGACGAAGGCCCGGCCCCCTCGGGGGCCGGGCCTTGTCGTCGTGGTCGCGGTGTCAGCCGGCGACGGTGGAGAGCTGGGCTCCGAGGTCGCGCGCCTCGTCGGGCGTGAGCTCGACGACGAGACGGCCGCCGCCCTCGAGCGGGACGCGCATCACGATGCCGCGACCCTCCTTGGTGACCTCGAGCGGGCCATCGCCCGTTCGCGGCTTCATGGCGGCCATGTCGCACCCCTTTTCGCGTCGTACCTGCGGTCGGGCGCCGTTCCTGGCGCCGCACACGCCCGGGCCGGGCGGCCAGGGCGAGCGGTCCCAGTATCCCTGATCACCGCCTATGGTCCCAAACCGCGGCGCCGCGCACCGCTCACCGGGCGGCGACGGGCACGTGGCAGCCGCGGAGGTGGTCGTCGACCAGACCCATGGCCTGCATGGCGGCGTACATGGTGGTCGGGCCGACGAACACGAAGCCGCGCGCCTTGAGCGCCCTGGCCAGTGCGACGGACTCCGGCGTGCTCGCCGCGACGCCGGCGGTCGAGTCCGGGCGCGGGCGGGGGTCGGGTGCGAAGGACCAGACGAGCCGGTCGAGCGCCCCCTCCCCCTCGGCGTCGAGGAGGGCGAGGGCCGCCCGCGCGTTGGTCAGCGTCGCGTCGATCTTGGCCCGGTTCCGCACGATGCCGGCGTCCTCGAGCAGCCGGGCGCGGTCCTTCGGCCCGAAGGCCGCGACAGCCGCCAGGTCGAAGCCGGCGAAGGCGTCGCGGAACGCCGCGCGCTTGCGCAGGATGGTGATCCACGCCAGCCCCGACTGGAAGGCCTCGAGCGTCAGCCGCTCGAAGATCGCGACGTCGCCGTGGACCGGACGCCCCCACTCGGTGTCGTGGTAGGCCACGTAGTCGGGCGTCGACAGGCCCCACGGGCAGCGGGCGAGGCCGTCGTCGCCGACGACGACGCCGCCGGTGCTCATCCCTCGGAGGCGGGCGCCGGCGGCGTTGCCTGCGGCGGCCGGGCGGCGGCCTCGAGCTGGGCGATGCGCGCGTCGCGCTCGGCGATGTCGGCGGCCAGGCGGTCGAGGACGTCGTCCACCTCGTCCATGCGGTAGCCGCGCAGGCCGACGGCGAACCGGAGGTTGTCGACGTCGTCGCTCTCGACGAGGCGTGCGTCGGGCAGCAGGGTCGGCGGGCGGTCCGGCTCGGCCTCGGGCAGCTCGCCGAGGCGGCCCACCGCGAGCAGCGCGATCACGACGATCACGCCCACGCCGACGAGCAGGAACAGCAGGGTCATGGCGTCCTTCCGGCCCGACGGCAGCGCCGCCCTGGACGGGCGGGTCAAGGACGAGCATGCCACGCTGGGGCCGCCCGTCCCCCGCAGCCCGCGGCCCGACGGGCGTGGAGGGGTGCACCGTGGCGCTGCGGCTCGGAAGCCAGGTCTTCGCCGACGGCGAGACCGTCGTGATGGCGATCGTGAACCGTACGCCCGACTCGTTCTACGACAAGGGCGCGACGTTCACCGACCAGGCGGCTCTCGACGCCGTCGCCCGCGCCGTCGACGAGGGTGCCGGGATCATCGACATCGGCGGGGTGAAAGCCGGCCCGGGTGTCGAGGTCGACGCAGCGGAGGAGATCCGGCGTACGGCGTCGTTCGTCGCTGCGGTGCGCGCGCGGCACGACGTGGTGATCAGCGTGGACACCTGGCGGGCCGAGGTGGGGCGCGTGGTGGCGGGCGAGGGGGCGGACCTCCTCAACGACGCGTGGGGCGGCCACGACCCCGAGCTCGCGGCGGTGGCGGCGGAGTTCGGCCTCGGGATCGTGTGCACGCACACCGGCGGCGCGACGCCGCGCACCCGGCCGCACCGCGTCGAGTACGACGACGTCGTCGCCGACGTGGTGGCGCGGACCGTGGCCGAGGCCGAGCGTGCCGTGGGGCTGGGGGTGCCCCGGGAGTCCGTGCTCATCGATCCGGGCCACGACTTCGGCAAGAGCACACGGCACTCGCTCGAGGCGACGCGCCGTATCCCGGAGCTCGTCGCGACGGGCTGGCCGGTGCTGGTCTCCTTGTCGCGCAAGGACTTCGTGGGCGAGACCCTCGACATCGCCGACCCGTCCGAGCGCCTGCTCGGGACGCTCGCGGCCACCTCGGTCTCGGCCTGGCTCGGCGCCGTGGTGTACCGCGCGCACGACGTGCGCGCCACGCGCCACACCCTCGACATGGTCGCCTCGATCGCCGGCACCCGCCCACCCGCCGTCGCCCGCCGCGGCCTCGCCTAACCTCCTGGATTTCCGGCTGAGGGTTTTTCCGGATGAGGGTGCCCCAGGCCGCCTGATAAGCAGCCAGAGCTCCCCAACGGCGCCCTTACACGACCCGAACATCCCTGGCACGACTGCCGAACCCCGGCGGCGGATCGTGGAGGCAGTCGAGGACGCGAGGTCCTCCAGCCCCGCAGGAGCACGTCATGAGCAGCACCGCCCGTACGGCCGCCACCGCCGTCGCCTGGGTCGCCGCCGGAGCGATCGGCGCCACCGTCCTCACCGGCGTGGCCTCGGCCGGGTCCTTCGCCCCCGCCGCTGCACCCTCCGGGTCATCTGCCGTGACCGCGACCGCGGACACGGCGGCAGGGCAGGCGCGCCGCGGGATGCTGCGCGACGTCCTGCACGGCTCGCTCACTCTGAAGACCGACACCGGCACGAAGGTGGTCGACATCCAGCGCGGTGAGATCACCGCGGCATCGGCCTCCTCGGTCACCGTCCGGAGCACGGACGGCTTCACCGCGACGTACGCGATCGGCGAGGGCACCGTCGTACGCCGCGACCGCGCCACGGTCGGCGGCGGTGACCTCGTCGTCGGCGACACCGCGATGGTGCGCTCCACCGCCGGCACGGCCGACGTGGTGCGGGCCCTGTCGCCGGACGCGCTCACCAAGCTCCAGGAGCGCCTCGCCAACGGCCGCCCCGGCGGGCGCGGCATGGGCGGCATGGGCGGCGGCATGGGCGGCATGGGCCTCGGAGCCGACAGCGACGACGCCTGACCCGCCGCCCGAGCGCCGGTAGACGCCCGTCCGGACGCCGCGCACGGCACGATGGGCCCATGCACCGGAGCAATGCGTGAGCGGCCTCCCGCGCCTCGGCGGGCGCGGCGGCGGCTGGGTCGCGCTGCAGTTCGCCCTGATCGGCCTCGCCGTCGTGCTCGGCCTGCTCGACCTGTCGGGCTGGGGCCCAGCCTGGGGCGGTGGCCTGCGCTACCTCGGGATGCTGCTGGTGTCCGCGGGTGTGGTCGTGGCGGTGCTCGCCGCCGTCGGCCTCGGCTCGTCGCTGACCGCGATGCCCGAGCCGCGCCAGGGCGGGCGGCTGCGCACCGACGGGGTGTACGGCGTCGTCCGCCACCCGATGTACCTCTCGGTTCTGGCCGGCGTCCTCGGCTGGGCGCTCATGACCTCGCCGTGGGTGCTGCTGCCGTTCGGCGTACTGGCCGTGGTGCTGGACTTCAAGCGCCAGGTCGAGGAGCAGTGGCTCGCCGAGGCGTACCCGGAGTACCCGGCGTACCGCCTGCAGGTGCGCTACGCCCTCGTCCCCTACCTCCGCTGAGGTGGTCGAGTTACTGCCCAATTCGACGCAACAGCCGGGCGCGTTGCGTGGATTCGGGCAGTAACTCGGGGACTGTCAGGGCTCGGCCTCGAGCCATTCGTTGGCGGTGGGCTCGCTCGACGCGGCGCTGCCGGCCTCGGCCCAGCCCTCCTCGATGGCGGCCATGGCCTCGTCGACCGACGACGTCCAGACCAGCTGGGCGGCCGCGACGTCGCGGACGAAGCCGGCCTCGACGAGGCCGCTGACGAGCTCGGCGAGCGGGTGCAGGTCGCGCCACGGATCGAGCACGACGATCGGCTTGTCGTGCATCCGCAGCGAGCGCGCGACCCAGATCTCGAGCAGCTCCTCGAGCGTCCCGATGCCGCCAGGGAGCGTGAGGAACGCATCGGCGCGGCGGTCCATCTCGCCCTTGCGCTCGCGCATGTCGTCGGTGACCACCAGCTCGTCGGCGCCGTGGTCGGCGACCTCCATCTCGACCAGCGCGCGTGGGATCACACCGATCGTGTGCGCGCCTCCGGCACGCGCGGCGCGCGCCACTGCGCCCATCGAGCTGACCGACCCGCCGCCGCTCACGAGGGTCCAGCCCCTGCGGGCGAGCGCGAAGCCCACCTCGGCCGCCAGCACCTTGTAGCGCTCGTCGATCTCCTCGCTCGACGCGCAGAACACCGCCACCGAGGGCATATCAGGCCTCCACGGGGGGCTCGACGTGGTGAGCGCCGTTGCCGGTGCGGGAGTGCAGCTCCTGCGCCTCGAGGATGATCCGCACGACCTCGTCGAGGTCGTCGGTCAGGTGCACCAGGTCGAGGTCCTGGGGCGAGATGCGCCCGGTGGCGAGCATGGTGCCGCGCAGCCAGTCGATGAGGCCGCCCCAGTACGCCGTGCCCACGAGCACCACGGGGAACGACGTGACCTTGCGCGTCTGCACGAGCGTCAGCGCCTCGAACAGCTCGTCGAGCGTGCCGAACCCGCCGGGGAACACCACGAACGCCTGCGCGTACTTCACGAACATCGTCTTGCGCGCGAAGAAGTACCGGAAGTTCACGCCGAGGTCGACGTACTGGTTCATGCCCTGCTCGAACGGGAGCTCGATGCCGAGCCCGACCGAGGTGCCCTCGGCCTCGCACGCCCCCTGGTTCGCCGCCTCCATGATCCCGGGGCCCCCGCCGGTGATGACCGCGAAGCCGGCGCCGACGAGCCTGCCTGCCACATCGCGGGCCTGGGAGTACGCCGGATCCTCGGGCGAGGTGCGCGCCGAGCCGAAGATGCTCACGGCCGGCCCCAGGCCGGCCAGGGCCCCGAAACCCTCGACGAACTCCGCCTGGATGCGCAGCACCCGCCACGGGTCCGAGTGCACCCAGTCGCTGTCGCCCTGGGAGTCCAGCAGCCGCTGGTCGGTCGTGGTGGGCGGCACCTGCGACCTGCGCAGCAGCACCGGCCCCTTGGTCCGGGTCGGCTGAGGCGGTTGGCCGGGCGTCGGCGCGGGGAAGCTCACCGGAGGACGCTAACCCCTCCCGGGTCCGCCGGAGGGCTGCCGGGCCGGTCCGTGCGGCGGATGGGCATGAACTCCCTGTGAACTCCGGCACGGCCGTGCGACACCCGGGTTGCGGGTCCGATCGTTGTGTGTTCAACTACTTGCAGACGTTGAACGATCAACTAACTCGCTGCAGGAGGCTCGTATGTCCGACGCCGTCAAGGTCGCCGTCATCTACTACTCGTCCACCGGTTCGGTGCACACCATGGCCGCCCGCGCCGCCCAGGCGGCGGAGAAGGCCGGTGCCGAGGTGCGCCTGGTCAAGGTCGCCGAGCTCGCCCCCGCGGAGGCCATCGCCTCCAACGAGGCCTGGGCCGCCCACGCCGCCGCCACCGCCGACATCCCCGTCGCGACCGCCGACGACATCGACTGGGCCGACGTCGTGCTCTTCGGCACGCCGACCCGCTACGGCAACATCGCCGCGCAGCTCAAGCAGTACCTCGACACGCTCGGCCCGCTCTGGGCCCAGGGCAAGCTCGCCAACAAGGTGTACGCCGGGTTCGTGTCGACCGGCACCAAGCGCGGCGGCCAGGAGACGACGCTGCTCGCGCTCTACAACTCGGTCTACCACTTCGGCGGCATCATCGTGCCCCCGGGCTACACCGACCCGGCCGTGAAGTTCAACGACGGCAACCCCTACGGCGTCTCGCACATCTCGTTCAACGGCGCGGCCGCGCCGGCCGACGAGGAGTTCGCCGCGCTCGACCACCTCGCGCAGCGCACCGTCGCCATCGCGGGCCAGCTGAAGGCCGGCGCCTCCGCCTGACCGTCCGCACCACGTAGGCCCGAGGGGCGGTCCGCTGCGGCGGGCCGCCCCTCGTCGTGCGCACGCGCGGCGCGGCGCCGGTGCCGCTAGCGTCGACCGCGCAGCACGGTGCTGCTCTGGGGGTGGGTCATGGTCTGGTTCGCACGCATCGTCGCCGCGGTCGCGCTCGCCGTCGTCGCGTGGGCGTGCCTCACCTCGTGGGGCGCCGTGGTGCACGGGCACCCGGCGTACGCCGTGCTCCTCGTGCTCACCGCCGTCGTCGCGGTCCTGGTGCTCGTGCGCTCGCTGGGCGAGCCGCGCGAGCGCTCGCGCCTGCGCCGGGTGCTCCGCGTGGTCGGCGTCGTGCTCGGCGTGCTGTGGGTCGCGGCGATCTGGTGGCTGCGGCCCTTCACCGCCGTCGAGCCGGCACTGGCCGCGATGCAGAGCGACGCCGAGGTGGCCGTCAGCGAGTCGGCCACCGACATCGTGCTGGCCCCCACGAGCGGCGCTACCGGAGCGGGCGTGCTGTTCCAGCCCGGCGCCAAGGTGGAGGCCCGGGCGTACGCCGCGGTGCTGCGCCCCTTGGCCGAGGCGGGCACCACGGTCGTGATCGTGAAGCAGCCCCTGTCGATCGCGTTCCTGTCGCTCGGCGCTTTCGACTCCGCCCGCGCGGCGCACCCCGAGGTGACCCGCTGGGTCGTCGGCGGGCACTCCCTCGGCGGCACCGTCGCCGCGATCGAGGCGGAGTCCAGCACGTTCGATGGTGTCGAGGGTGTCGCCGCCGGCCTCCTGCTGTACGCGTCGTACCCGGCGACGAACATGAGCGACACCCTCGGCTCGGCCGTGCTGTCGATCTCCGCGAGCAACGACGCCCTCGCTACCCCGGCCGACATCGACGCGTCGAAGTCGAACCTGCCGCCGAACGCCGAGTTCCTCGTGATCGAGGGAGCGGTGCACGCCTACTTCGGCGACTACGGCCCGCAGCCGGGCGACGGCACGCCGACCATCTCGCACGACGACGCCCGGCGGCAGATCAGCGGCGCCAGCGTGGACTTCGTGGCCCGCCTGGTGATCGCTCCCCCGACGAGCCCAGGCGGCTAGCGGCGGTAGCGGTTGCGGGTGCGGGCGGCCCAGTAGCCGAGGGTGATGCAGACCGCGACCAGCACCATGAACGCGACCATCTGCACCATGGCCGAGGTCGTCACCACCTGACCGCTCTCAGCTCCCGCCGCGAGCTCGGTCGGCAGCGAGAACGTGAGCGCGAACGCTGCGAGCCCGGCCACGATGGAGCCGCCGAGCAGCCACCAGTTCCAGGGCTTGGGCTCGGGGTCGTCGGGGTTGCGTCGCGAGAAGCTCACGGTCAGAGCCTCGCACGCACCCGGTCGGCGCGGCATCCTGGCCGCCTGGGGTGGAACCAGCTCCGGGTGGTGCGCGTCACATCGCCGCGGGGACGGGTTCGAGGCAGGGGTGGGGTCGCCATGACCAAGCAGCGCGGCTGGACCGTCGGCGCGCTCGTCGCGGTCGTCATCGCGATCGTGGTGGCGGTGGGGGTGGGCAGCGGCTGGTTCGCCGACGGCGACCCCGGCGCCGACGACACGGCGTCCGGAGTCGTCGTGCGCTACGACGGCCGCGACTACTGGGTGAGCGACTACGAGGTGGCCGACTCCGCCCTCGGAGCACCCTTGGCCACGGATCTGCCGTTCCAGGACACGACGACCGACGTTCGGGCGATCCAGGGCCAGGACTCCGCAGTGACCGTCGCGGCCTACCTGCCGCCGCTGTCGGCGGCCTCGCCGAAGGCCGGCTGGCGGCTCGTATCGACGGACTCGGCGTACTGGACGCAGCAGGCGAACGTCGAGGCGAACTCCGCGCTGTTCGTCAGCGCGCCGTAGTCAGGACGTCAGCCAGGCGCGCAGTCCGCGCTCGACGGCCGCGAGGTCGGCCACGGGGCAGAACTCGCCCTGGCTGTGGGCGATCGAGGGGTTCCCGGGGCCGAAGTTCACCGCGGGCACGCCGAGCGCGGTGAAGCGGGCGACGTCGGTCCAGCCGAACTTCGGGCTGGGCTCGCCGCCCACGGCCTCGACGAACGCCGCGGCGGCCGGATGCGCGAGCCCCGGCAGAGCGCCGTCGACGGCGTCTACGACGGCCACGTCGTACCCCTCGAACACCTCGCGCACGTGCGCCTCGGCCTCCGCGACGCGGCGGCTCGGGGCGAACCGGTAGTTGACCGCGACGACGCACTCGTCGGGGATGACGTTGCCGGCGACCCCGCCGCGGATGCCGACGGCGTTGAGGCCCTCGCGGTAGACGAGGCCGTCGATCTCGACCTGGCGCGGCACGTACGCCGCGAGCCGGCGCAGCACGTCGCCGGCGTCGTGGATCGCGTTGTGCCCCATCCAGCTGCGGGCGCTGTGCGCGCGGGCTCCCGTCGTACGCACCTCGACACGCATCGTGCCCTGGCAGCCCGCCTCGACCACGGCGTTGCTCGGCTCCATGAGCACCGCGAAGTCGGCGGCGAGGAGGCCGGGGTGCGACTCCGCGAGGATCCGCAGGCCGTTGTACTGGGAGTCGATCTCCTCGGCCTCGTAGTAGACCCAGGTGACGTCGCGGGTGGGCTCGCGGAGGGCCGCGGCAAGCCGGAGCGAGACGGCCACGCCGCCCTTCATGTCGCACGCGCCGAGCCCGTAGATGCGGTCCTCGCCGTCCACGGTGCGGCGCTCGGACGGAAGGTTGCGGTTGGCGGGCACGGTGTCGAGATGGCCGCCGATCACCACGCGCTCGCCGCGCCCGAGCCCGGTGCGCGCG
This sequence comes from Candidatus Nanopelagicales bacterium, assembly GCA_050251215.1. Lineage (GTDB taxonomy): Bacteria > Actinomycetota > Actinomycetes > S36-B12 > CAIYMF01 > Longivirga. The sequence continues at coordinate 111,965 of JBFWNE010000005.1, read as the reverse complement.
ACGATCGTGTGCCCGACGCGCGTGATCGCGAGGTGCGGGTACGCCGAGAGCGCGGCCTCCACGGCGTCCGCGATCACCTGCTCCTCGCGCGACTCGCTGGGCACGTCGATGAGCACCTGGAGCAGGTCGGGAAGGTCCGCCTCGAGGTCCAGGCGCAGCGCATCGGTCACGCCGCGAGCCTAGCCACCGCCGCCGCCCCCGGCCCGCCGCGTCCCACCGGCACGAATCCACCCGCTAAGGACGGATCACGCCCTTCAGGGGCCGGTTCCGTCCTCTCCTGCCGCCTCCTCGCCTGCGGGGACGGCGTACCCGCTCGATAGGTTGGCCCGCATGACGCTGCTCTCCTCCCCCGCCGCCGCCGTCGGACTCGCGACGTACTCCGGCGACGTGCTGCTCGACGTCTGGTACCCCGCCCCGGCGCTGGCCGCGTCGCCGACCGATGCGCCGGCGATCGCGGACGTGTCGCGGACGGACGACGTACGCGGCACCCGCACCGTCACGATCACCACCACGATCGCCGACCTGTCGGCCGCGCCTGCGGACGCCGCCGACGCGTGGCTGCGCCTGCACCTGCTCTCGCACCGGCTGGTGCAGCCGCGCACGGTCTCGCTCGACGGCCTGTTCGGCCTGCTCGCGAACGTCGCCTGGACCTCGCTCGGTCCGGTGGCGATCGACCGCCTCACCGACGTGCAGGCCGCCGTCCGCAGCGCGGGCGGCCAGCTCACCGTGCACGGCGTGGACAAGTTCCCGCGCATGGTCGACTACGTCGTGCCCGCCGGCGTACGCATCGCCGACGCCGACCGCGTGCGGCTCGGCGCGCACCTCGCGAGCGGTACGACGGTGATGCACGAGGGGTTCGTCAACTTCAACGCGGGCACGCTCGGCGCCTCGATGGTCGAGGGCCGAATCTCCGCGGGTGTCGTGGTCGGCGACGGGTCCGACGTCGGCGGGGGCGCGTCGATCATGGGCACGCTGTCCGGCGGCGGTACCGAGGTCGTCACGATCGGCGAGCGCTGCCTCATCGGCGCGAACGCCGGCGTCGGCATCTCCCTCGGCGACGACTGCGTGGTCGAGGCAGGCTGCTACATCACGGCCGGATCGAAGATCACCCTGCCGGACGGCGCGGTCGCCAAGGGCAAGGACCTCTCCGGCGCGCACGGCCTGCAGTTCTGGCGCAACAGCGTCACCGGCGCGCTCGAGGCCCGCCAGCGCACCGGCGCCTGGGGCTCCCTCAACGAGCACCTCCACGCCAACGACTGAGCACCGATGCCGGGAGCGCGGGAGCGGATCGAGGGGGACCACGCCGCGCTGATACGCGCCTTCGTCCGCGGCGGGCGCATCGTCTCGTTCCCGGCCAAGTGGTCCAAGAAGCTGGTGCTCCTCGACTGGGCGGCGCAGTCGTTCGAGCCGGGCACGGCGTACGACGAGGCTGCGGTCAACGAGGTGCTGCGGGGGCTCGTGGCCGACCGGGACGACGGCGACGCGGATGCGCGCGCGGACCATGTGACGCTGCGGCGCTACCTCGTGGACGCCGGCATGCTGGGCCGCCGCGACGGGTTCTACTGGCGCGCGGGCGGGACGGTCGACGTCGGCTGAGGCGGCCGGGGGTCGCCGATCAGGGCGGAGAAAAGGACAGATCGCGCCCGTGAAGGGCGCAATCTGTCCTTAGCGGGTGGATTCAGCGGGCGTCGAGGGGGATGTAGTCGCGGACGGGCTCGCCGACGTAGACCTGGCGGGGGCGGCCGATCTTGGTGGTGGGGTCCTCGATCATCTCGCGCCACTGGGCGATCCAGCCGGGCAGGCGGCCGAGGGCGAACATGACGGTGAACATCCGGGTCGGGAAGCCCATCGCCTTGTAGATGAGGCCGGTGTAGAAGTCGACGTTCGGGTAGAGCTTGCGGGAGATGAAGAAGTCGTCGTGGAGGGCGACCTCCTCGAGGCGCAGCGCGATGTCGAGCAGCGGGTCGGTGACGCCGAGCGCGTCGAAGACCTCGTACGCCGCCTTCTTGATGATCGCCGCGCGGGGGTCGTAGTTCTTGTACACGCGGTGGCCGAAGCCCATGAGCTTCACGCCGTCCTCGCGGTTCTTCACCTGACGGATGAAGGTGTTGACCCCTCCGCCGCTGCGGTGGATCTTCTCGAGCATCTCGAGCACTGCCTGGTTCGCGCCGCCGTGCAGCGGGCCGAACAACGCGTTGATGCCGGCGGACACCGACGCGAACAGGTTCGCGTGCGAGGAGCCCACGAGACGCACGGTGGAGGTCGAGCAGTTCTGCTCGTGATCGGCGTGCAGGATCAGCAGCAGGTCGAGCGCGCGCGACACGGCCGGGTCGACCTCGTACGCCTCCGCCGGGACGCCGAAGGTCATCCGCAGGAAGTTGTCGTTGAGGCTGTAGCTGTTGTCGGGGTAGAGGAACGGCTGACCGACGGACTTCTTGTAGGCGTACGCCGCGATGGTCGGCACCTTGGCCAGCAGGCGCACGGTCGAGATCTCGACCTGCTCCTTGTCGAACGGGTCGAGGGAGTCCTGGTAGAACGTCGACAGCGCCGACACCGCCGACGACAGCACGGGCATCGGGTGCGCATCGCGCGGGAAGCCGTCGAAGAACCGGCGCAGATCCTCGTGCAGCATCGTGTGGCGCTTCACGTTGTTCTCGAACGCCGTGAGCTCGGACTCCGTCGGCAGGTGCCCGTAGATGAGCAGGTACGACGTCTCCAGGAACGTCGACTGCGCAGCGAGCTGCTCGATCGGGTAGCCGCGGTAGCGCAGGATCCCCTCGTCGCCGTCGATGAACGTGATGGCCGACGAGCACGAGGCCGTGTTGAGGAAGCCGCCGTCGAGCGCCACCGCCCCGGTCGTGCTCATGAGCTTCGAGATGTCGAGACCGTCGGTGCCGTCGGTCGCCGGGATCCGGGCGAGCGGAAGCTCGCCGCCGGGGTAGGCGAGGGTCACGTCGGACATCGGTCCTCCTGCACGTCGGGAGCGGCGGCGGCCACGCCTCGTGAGCATGTCCGTTGCGCCGAACTCTACGGAGCCGGTTCCCCGGAGTCTCCGTGACCCTGAGCACAGGCGGCCCTGACGAGCACTGCGTACGCCGGACGGGGGTCGACCACGTTCCGCGGACCGGCACATCCGCCTAGAGGGACAGGCGCTCGACCGCGGCGTCGATGCGCTCGTCGGTCGCCGTCAGCGCGACCCGCACGTGCTGGGCGCCGGCGGCGCCGTAGAACTCGCCGGGTCCGACGAGGATGCCGCGCTCGGACAGCCAGCGGACGGTGTCCCAGCAGCCTTCGCCCCGCGTCGACCAGAGATAGAGCCCGGCCTCGGAGTGCTCGATCGTGAAGCCGGCGCCCTCGAGCGCACGGCGCAGGCGCGTGCGGCGCTCGCCGTACCGCGCCCGCTGCTCGGCCACGTGCGCGTCGTCGTCGAGCGCCGCGATCGACGCGTCCTGCACCGGCCCCGGCACCATGAGGCCCATGTGCTTGCGGGCTTCGAGCAGCGCGCCGACGATCGCGGGGTCGCCGAGCACGAAGCCCTCGCGGTAGCCGGCGAGGTTCGACCGCTTCGACAGCGAGTGCACGGCGAGGATGCCCTCGAGCGAGCCGCCGTTGACCCGCGGATCGAGGATGGAGACGGGCTCGGCCTCCCACGGGAGCTCGTAGTAGCACTCGTCGCTCGCCACGATGGCGCCGCGAGCCCGCGCCCACTCCACGACCTTGGCCAGGTGCTCCACGCCCAGCACCCGCCCGGTCGGGTTGCTCGGGGAGTTCAGCCACACGAGCGCCACCCGCTCCGGCCCGAGGGCGACGGTCGAGTCGGCGGCCACGATGCGGCAGCCGGCGATGCGGGCGCCGATGTCGTACGTCGGATACGCGATCTCGGGGATCACCACGGTGTCGTCGGCGCCGAGCCCCAGCAGCGTCGGCAGGAGAGCGACGAGCTCCTTGGAGCCCACGGTCGGCAGCACGTTCGTGTGGGTCAGACCCTCGGCGCCGAGGGTGCGCGAGGCCCAGCGGACGATCGCGTCCCGCAGGGCGGGAGTGCCCCAGTTCGTGGGGTAGCCGGGCCAGTTCGCGTGCTCGGCCAGGGCGCGCTGCACGACCTCGGGCACGGGGTCGACCGGCGTGCCGACGGAGAGGTCGACCACGCCGTCCGAGTGCGCACGGGCCACCTCGGCGTATGGCGCGAGCTTGTCCCAGGGGAAGTCCGGGAGCCGGTCGGCCAGGCGGGTCATGCGATGCCCTTCGGTGGTCGGGACGCGCGACGCGCCGCCACCCGCAGGGCGACGGCGCGTCGGACGGTCGTGCTGGTGGGCCGGGGCTCAGTGGCCCTCGTGCTCCTGGGGGGCGAGCGCCGAGACGACGGCGGCGTCCTTGGCGATCAGGCCGTGCTTGGCGGCTCCGCCGGGCGAGCCGAGGTCGTCGAAGAACTCCGCGTTGGCCGCGGTGTAGTCCTTCCACTGCTCCGGGACGTCGTCCTCGTAGAAGATCGCCTCGACGGGGCAGACGGGCTCACAGGCGCCGCAGTCGACGCACTCGTCGGGGTGGATGTAGAGCATCCGCTCGCCCTCGTAGATGCAGTCGACGGGGCACTCCTCGACGCACGCCTTGTCCTTGAGGTCGACGCAGGGCTGCGCGATGACGTAGGTCATGTGTTCCGGATCCTTCCGATCCACGTGCGGACGACGATGCGGACACCGTAGCGGCGGGCGCCGCCGCTTAGTATCGCGACCCACCGAACCATGTCCACGCGAGGGGTTGCGCATGTCGTCCCGCGAGCCGGATCGCCAGGCCGCAGGCAGGCCCGCCGCGCTCCTCGCGGTGCGGATGTCGCCCGCCGACGTCGGACGCCGCGTCACCGTGCGCCACCGCCTCGACGAGGAGCTGCTCACCGACGTGGTGGGCGTCCTGCGGTCATGGCAGGGCGGCGTGCTGCAGGTCGAACGGCGCTCCGGCGAGATCGCCGACGTGCCCGAGGCCGACGTCGTGGCCGCCAAGGTCGTGGCGCCGGAGCTCTCCGCCGAGGCGATGCAACGCGTGGCCGAGGCGGGCTGGCCGCCGTACGAGACGGCTGCGCTCGGCGACTGGACCCTGCGCGCCTCCGGCGGGCTGACCGGCCGCGCGAACTCGGCGCGGGTCGCGGGCGACCCCGGCCTGCCGCTGGAGCAGGCGCTGGAGCAGGTGGCCGCCTGGTACGCCGAGCGCGGCCTCCCGCCGATCCTGCAGATCCCGGAGCCGAGCAGGTGGGACGACGACCTCGACCGCCTCGGTTGGATGGCGGCCCGCCGGACCACCGTGCGCACCGTCGGCACGGACGAGCTCGTGCGGGCCGCGGGGCACCTGCCGGACCGCGTGGTCGCGCGGCGCAGCGACGTGCCCGACGCCGCGCTCCTGGCCCTGGTCGAGCCGTCGCTGGAGCCGGCCGGGCTCGCCCGGATCCTCACGGGCCCGCCCGTCCGGGTGTTCGTGTCGCTGCGCGACGCCGAGGGCGCGCTGCTCGCCGCGGGCAGGGCCAGCACGGCGGCGTCGCCGGCGGGGCGCTGGGCGGGCATCACGAGCGTGGCGGTGGCCGAGCTGGCGCGCCGGCGCGGTCTCGGCCGGGCGGTCATGGGCGAGCTGGGCCGCTGGGCGGCCGAGAGGGGGGCGGGCTCGACGTACCTGCAGGTGATGGCGCAGAACGCCCCGGCCATCGCGCTCTACGAGCAGCTCGGGTTCGTCCTGCACCACACCTACTGCTACCGCTCCCCCGCCCCGATCTCCGCCCGCTGACGAGACACGCCGGGACGGCGATGACGTGCCGAACCGGGCGCCGTGGGTCACGATCGGCACATGAGTGCTGCCTCGCGCGAGCGCTTCGCCGACGTCGTCCGCGTCGGCGGCGCGGCGGGCGATCCTGCCGACGTCCGTCTCGATCTCGCGCTGCTGCTCATCAGCGCCGAGGCGCTGCCCGACGACGTCTCGGGCGACACCCTCGACGCGCTCCTCGCGCACGGCCTCGCCGCCCTGGACGCGCTCGCCGAGCGGGTGCCGGACGAGGGCCGCGACGACCAGCGTCTGCGCACCGCGCTCGCCGGATTCGCGGGCGAGTCGTCGGACTACGCCCGGCTCGAGTCCAGCCTGCTCACCGACGTCCTGCGCAGCCGGCGGGGGCTGCCGATCCTGCTGTCGAGCGTGTGGACCGAGGTGGCCCGCCGGGTCGACGTACCGGCGTACGGCGTCGGCCTCCCCGGCCACTTCGTGGTCGGCGTCGGAGACCCCGACGGCTCCCGCGTGCTGGTCGACCCGTTCGCCGGCGGCCGGCTGCTGCCCTACGACTCGGCGCGCTCGATCGCCGAGCGCACAGGCCGGACGCTGCGGCCCGAGCACCTGCGCCCGCACGACCCGATCGACACCCTCGACCGCGTGCTCACCAACATCCGCGCGTGGGCCGGCACGCCCGAGCGCGCCTGGCACCGGTTGTGGGCGGTCGAGCTCGCGCTGCTCCTGCCGCGGCACGACCTCGGCCTGCGCCGCGAGCACGGAGAGGCGCTCATCAGCGTCGGGCGCTACTCCGAGGCCTCCCGGGTGCTGGAGGAGTACGCCGAGACCGTCGAGGGCCCGATGCCGCTCGAGGCCGAGCACGCCCGCCGCGTGGCCCGGCAGGCACGGTCCCGCCTGAACTAGTCGTCTCACCATTCGGAACGATCTGTTCCGCATGGTGGACGCCGGGCATCCTGCTCCCATGGGCAACCAGCGTTGGGACGCACGCGGCTACGACGCCGACTTCTCCTTCGTGACCTCGTACGGCGACGTGCTGCTCGACCTGCTCGCCGCCCAGCCGGACGAGCGCATCCTCGACATCGGATGCGGCACAGGCCATCAGGCGGCCTCGCTCGCCGCCCTCGGCGCGCACCTCGTCGGCGTGGACGCCGACCCCGCCATGCTCGAGGTGGCCCGCGCGGAGCACCCCGAGGTGCGGTTCGAGCAGGTCGACGCGCAGGACGCCGACGCGCTCGCGACAGCGGCGGCCGGGCCGATGGACGCCGTCCTGTCGAACGCCGCGCTGCACTGGATGCCCCGCCAGGACGAGGTCGTCGCCGGCATCGCCCGGGTGCTGCGCGCGGGCGGGCGGCTCGTCGTCGAGATGGGCGGTGCGGGCAACGTCGCCCGTACGACGGCCGCCATCCGCGCCGGACGCGCGGCGGTCGACCTCGACCCCGACGTCGCATCGAGCTGGACGTTCCCCACCCCCGGCGAGCAGGCGGCCAGGCTCGAGCGGCACGGCTTCACGGTCCGCAGCATCGCGCTCATCGACCGCCGAACCCCCCTCGCCGACGGCGTCACCACGGCAGGCTGGGCGGCGATGTTCGGGGCACGGCTCGTGCAGGACGTGCCGGACGGCCGCCGTGCGGAGTTCGACGCCGCGGTCGACGCCCGCGCCCGCGAGCTCGGGCTCGCCGACGACGGCTGGCACGCCGACTACACGCGCCTGCGCTTCACCGCCGTGCTCGCCTAGACGCGGATCTGCCCCCGGATCGGAGGCTTCTTCGCGACCGGTCAGGTCGGGAAGCAGCCGCTCCGGGGGCAGATCGCGGGACGCGCGGCGGTGTCAGCCTGCGGCGACGGGCGACTTCGTGCTGGTCGGCTTCGGCGACGGCGACTTCGTGCTCGACGGCTTCGGCGACGGCGAGGCCGACCCGGAGGCCGAGCCCGACGGCGACGCGGACGGCGAGGGCTCGTCCTTGGGGTCCGTGCCGCAGATGACGGTCGGCGAGGGACGGTAGCGGGTGGTGATCTTCTCCCGCTTGACCTCCGCGCCGTCCTTGATGAACACGCGGAACACGTCGATGGTGAAGCCCTGCTGGCCGCCCTGGGCGTGGCAGGTGGGCGAGGGGTCGTACAGCGTGTCGAACGCCACGATGTTCCGCCTCGGGCTGGAGACGGCCTGGATGTCGTCGTAGACCTTGGTGCCCCACATGGTCACGGTGATCGACGTGTTGGTCATGATCGTCGTGATGAAGACGCCGTCGGGGGTGTCGTTCTTGAACTTCATGTCGAACGAGCCCCACGCGACGGTGGCCTCAAGGCCGGCGCGATATCGGGGGATCCAGATCGAGTGGGCCTGGGTGTAGACGCGCTCGAGGCCGGAGTAGAAGGCAGCCGTCCAGGCGGTGGTCGCCGCGGTGGAGACGCCGCCGCCCTGGTCCTCCTTGAACACGCCGCCGGGGCCGATGACGAAGCCCTTCGTGTAGCCGTTGGCGACCGTGCGCTCCTTGATGACCTTGTTGAGCGAGAACACCTCGCCCGGCTTCAGGAGCGTGCCGTTCATGTACTTCGCGGCGGTGCCGATGTTCTGCACGCGGTACGCGGCGTACGGGAAGTTCTGCGTGAACGAGCCGAGCTTCTCGACGATGCCGAGCTCCTTGGCCTGCTCCGTGGTCAGCTTCGGCTGGATGACGCCGAGCGTGGGCGTGACGACGCGCGCGGCGGGATCGGTGTTGCCCATGACCGCGGCGACGGCGACGGCGAGCTCGTCGGGGTTGATGCCCGAGCCGACCTTCGACGGGACGATCTTCGGCGTGCCGCTCGAGACGTCCCAGGTCGCGTCGCGGCCACGCTTCTCGACCGGTGCCAGCTCGTCCTCGATCGAGGTGCGCAGGATCGCGCCGTCGAGCGAGCCCACGAGGTCGCCGTTCTCGGGCGCGAACGCCAGGGCCCGGCCGATGGCCTCGGCGGGGATGTCGGCGGTCACCTTGCCGGCCTTCACGGTCACCGGCGCGGCGATGGCCGCCTTGGCCACGAGCAGCGCGGCGTCAGCCTTGTCCTGCGGCACGGACGGGGTCGTGACGACCTCCGGCAGGGCGACGGGCTCGCTGGTCACGAGGTACGCCGCGGCCAGCGCCTGCACGGCGGCGGGCTGGTCCATCGCCCGGCCGTCGGTGCCGTTGATGAGCACGGCGTCGGAGCCGCGCACCTCGATGGTGGGCTCGACGGGGGCGGTGTCGGTGTCGGCGGCGAGCTGCTTCACCGTCGCCTCGAGAGCTGCCTGGTCCACGCCGATGACGGGCTCGATGCTCGGACCGCCGGTGAACTGCGTGAGGAGCGTGATCGGGTTCCAGATGCGTCCGGCGTACCCGGCGACGGTGGCCTCGGCGTCGAAGGTCAGACCGGCGTCCGCGGGGACGATGCTCACCGACTCGTCGTCGATGGTGGCGTTCATCGGATCGGTCGCGGCCGCGCCGAGCGCCGATTCGAGCGTCGCGGCGGCCTGGGCCTCGGACTGCCCGCCGACGTCCACGCCGAGCACCTTGGCTCCGCGCGGCAGGCCGTCGCCGCTCGCGGCGACCAGGGCGGCGTAGAACGCGCCGAGCATGAGGACGGCGATGCCGACCCACATCAGGGGCCGCTTCCAGCCCCCGGAGGACGGGTCGCTCGCCGCCTGGTCGGGCGTCGTGGTGTCGGGCGTGGCAGTCACTGCATCAGTCCAGAGGGGTCGGCGTCGTCGTCCCGGCCTCGACCGTGCCGCGGACCGCGGCGTCCGGGAGGGTCGCGTGAGGCGCGACGGGGTATACCCAGGGTAAAGGGTCAGGGGCGATGCTCTGCATTCCGTTCCGTGCGACGCGCCACGCCGTCCCCGCGTTCCCGTCCGATGACCGGTCGGTAGCGCGCCCTCGTCAGGGACGCGCCCGGAGGGCGGCCGTCCCGCTCAGCGGGAAGCCGGATCGCCGAGGGTGCTGTAGGAGCTGCCGAAGTAGAGCAGCGGGCGGCCGTCCGGCCGGGCGAGGTCCATCCCCACGACGCGGCCCACGAGAATGTCGTGGTCGCCGGCGTGGTGCACCGCCTCGGTCACGCACTCGAGGGTGGCGAGGCTGTCGGAGATGAGCAGCGCCCCGGTCTCGGAGGAGCGGCGCGTGGGCGTGGTGTCGAACTGTCCGACGAGCGGGCGGCCGCGGGTGGCGAACCACGACGCGCGCCCGCGCTGATGCTCGTCGAGCACGCTGACGTTCCACGCGCCCGCGTGCAGCACCGCTTCGTGGAACCGCGAGTCGGCCTCGACGCACACCAGCACGAGCGCCGGCTCGAGCGACACCGAGGCGAAGGAGTTCGCCGTCATCGCGTGGTCGAAGCCGTCCTGCACGCACGTCACGACGGTCACGCCCGTGGCGAACCTGCTCATGACGGTGCGGAACTCGTCCGCCCGGATCGGGCCGGGCCCGATCTCGGCGGCGCTCATGAGGCCAGGCTAACTGGCGCCTGCTCCCGCCGCCCGGCCGGCGGTTTCGAGGCGTACGCCGGAGAGCCGCGCATGGTCGATCACCACGGCGGCGGGCGGCGCCACGAGGCGCAGGGTCGTGAGCGCCGACTCCCCGAACGCGTTGGTCGAGGCGCTCGACAGCGCGAGCACGCCGAGCAGCCGGCCGCCGGCACGCAGCGGCATCGACAGGAACGTCGCGACGCCCGGGTTCTCGACCGAGTCGGCCTCGGCCGCCCCGAGCCGGCCGTTCGGGTCGGCGATCATCGGGAGCAGCTCGTGCGCGGCGGTCGGCACGCCGCTCGCCTGCTCGGCGGCCTCGGCGATCTGCTCGAGCATCTCGAGGTACTGCTGGTCGGTGACGTCGCGCGCGACCGAGACGTACGTCGCATCCGGCGCCTCGCGGTGCGGGTCGAGCAGCAGCACGGCGGCGAGATCGCAGTCGACGATCGTCTCCATCGACTGCAGCACGGCGGCGACGGTCTCCTCGAACCCGTGCACGTCCGCAGCGATGGTGGTCACGTCCTGCGTCACCGACGCCTCGAAGAGCTTGCGGTCGAGCAGGTCGCAGACGCGCGCGAGGACGTCGTCGTCGCTGAGCTCGAGGGGATCGGGCTTGAGCGCCTGACGTCCGCCGCGCGCGCGCTCGGCGGTGAGGATCGCGCCCCGCACCGCCTCGACGAGCTCGGGCGCCTCGAAGTCCTTGGTGAGGAACCGCTCCGCGCCCGCGCGCGCGCCCCAGTACCGGTCGCTGGCGGCGGTCAGCGACGTCAGGAACAGCACCGGCAGGTCGGCCGTCTGCCAGTCGTCCTTCAGCACGCGGGCCGCGACGTACCCCGACACGCGCGGCATCTGCACGTCGAGGATCACGACGTCGGGCATCGTGCGGAACACCGCCTGCAGCGCGAGCACGCCGTCCTCGGCGAGCACGACGTCGAACCCGGCGTCCTCGAGCACCCCTGCCACGATCCGGCGCAGGGTGGGGCTGTCGTCCGCCACCACTGCCGTGGGCTTCCCGTAGCTCATCTCGTGCCTTCTTCCGTCGTCGTGCCCTGGGGCCGCGCGGTCCCCGCCGCCCGTCCCTGTGTGCTGCTGCCCGTCCACGCCATGTCGCTCACCGGCCCACGAGCCGGCGGACGGTGTCGACCAGGGCGCGCTGGTCGAACTCCCGCTTGAGCAGGTACGCGTCCGCACCGGCATCGAGCCCGGCGCGCTTGTCCGCATCGTCGCCGCGCGAGGTCATGATCACGACGGGGACGTTCTCCCAGCCGCGCGTGCGGCGGATGGTCCGCGTAAGGGTGAAGCCGTCCATGCCGGGCATCTCGACGTCGGACAGCACCAGGTCGACCGGGCCGCCCTGCAGCCGCGACGCGCCATCGAGGCCGTCGACCGCGGTGACCACGTCGTACCCCGCACCCTCGAGGATCGAGCGCTGCAGCTCGCGAACGCCGAGGGAGTCCTCGACCACGAGCACGCGCGCCCGCCCGTGGGCGTCGGGCTGCTCGCGCTCGCGCGACGCCGGCGCCTCCTCCACGGGATGCTGCGCCGCGGAGCCGAGGGACGACGTGCCGCTCCACCGTGCCGCGAGCTCGCGCAGGTCGACGAGCAGCAGCACCGAGCCGTCGTCGTCGATAGTCGCGCCGGGGGATCCGGGCACGCGGCCCAGGAAGTCGCCGAGGCTCTTCACGACGATCTCGCGCTCGGACTCCACCTCGTCGACCGCCCAGGCCACGGCTTCACCGGTGAGCCGGGCGACGACGGCGGCGCGCGGGGTGCGCGCACCAGGTACGCCGAGCACGTCGCCGAGGTCGGCGAGCGGCATCGTGGCCTCGTCGCGGGTGATGACGAGCGACCCGGCCACGTCGGTCACCGCCACGTCGGACAGCGACAGCGTCTCGACGACGCCGGCGAGGGGCACGGCGTACCGCTCGGTGCCGCACCGGACGAGCAGACAGCGCGCGACGCCCAGCGTCACGGGCAGCGTGAGGACGAACCGCGTTCCGAGGCCGGGCGTGCTCAGCACCTCGACGGTGCCACCGAGCTCCTGCACGGCCGAACGCACGACGTCGAGGCCGACGCCGCGGCCGGACGTCGTCGTGACGTCCTCGCGCGTGGTGAAGCCGGGCTCGAACAGCACCTGGTGCAGCACCGGACCGGATGCGGAGGTGCCCTCGGGCAGGTAGCCGCGGCGCACCGCGAACTCGCGCAGGCGATCGTCGTCCACGCCGGCGCCGTCGTCCGCGACCTCCACCACGACCGACGACCCGGCGGTGCGCGCGGACAGCGTGACCACCGCGCGGCGCGGCTTGCCTGCCGCAGCACGGGCATCGGGCGCCTCGCACCCGTGGTCGACGGCGTTGGTGACGAGGTGGCGCAGCGCGTCGGCCACGCCGTCGAGCACCCGCACGTCGAGCTCGACGTCGGCTCCGGCGATCACGAGCTCGACGTCCTTGCCCGACGCACCTGCCACCTCGCGGACGAGCGCGGGGAAGGCCGCGGCCACGCGGCGCAGCGGCACCATGGCGAGCCCCATCGCGCCGTCGCGCACGCGCGCGAGCCGGTTGCCGGCGTCCTCGGTGCGCGAACGCAGGTCGCGGGTCGTGGCGTGCAGACGGTCGCCCACGCCGACCATCGCGGTGACGCGGTCGCCGAGCTCACCGGCGCTCGCGCCCGCCAGGAGCGCCGCCCGCAGCTGCTTGACCAGGCCCTGGTGCTCGGCCAGGAGCTCGCCGAGCTCGCGCGCGTGCCGCTCGACCCTGCGTACGTCGAGCTCCGCCTCGCCCACGACGTCGAGCAACCCGTGCACGCGCCGGGTCGGGACGCGCACCTGGTCGCCGAGGCGCGTGGCGGATCGGTCCGACGGCGACGCGGCGGGGGCGTCGTCCACGGGCTCGTCGGTGTCGTGGGCTGCCGGTGCCGCGGCGGGAAGCCGAGGGACCAGCACCTCGTCGCGTCCGGCGATGGCGGCGTCGAGCGCCGCGAGGGTGTCGGCCCGCACGTCGTCGGGCACCGGCCAGCCCTCGCCCGGGAGCCAGCGCGACAGCAGCTCGGTGGCGAGCAGGAGCAGGTCGACGACGTCGCGGCGCACGGCGACGCGGCCGTCCCGCACACGGGCGAGCAGGTCCTCGGCACGGTGGGCGAGCTCGACGACGTCGGATGCTCCGAACATCGTGGCCGAGCCCTTGAGCGTGTGGGCGTCGCGCATCAGCGCGGTCGCGGCCTGGCGGGGCTGCGCGGAGCCTTCGAGCGCGAGCAGCCCGTCACGCAGCGACGCGGAGCGCTCCGCCGCCTCGTGGCGGAAGCTCGCCGCGAGCTCCGGGTTGTCCGACCAGGCCATGGCTGCGCCTCACGCGACCCGGAACCGCTGGATCGACTCGCGCAGCTCGGACGACAGCATGGTGAGCTGGGCGGCCGCGGCGGCGGACTGCTTCGAGCCGACGGCGTACTGGCGGGAGACGTCGGACACCTGCGTCATCGCGGCGACCACCTGGTCGGACGCCGAGCGCTGCTGCTGGGTCGCGATGGAGATCTCCTTGGCCGCCGTGGTCGTCTCGTCGACCATGCCGGAGATGCGCTCGAGCGCCTCGACGACGTCGCGCGCGAGCTCGGCGCCGGCATGCACCTCCTTGCTGCCGTCCTCGGTCGCGAGGATGGTCGCGTGGGTCTCGGTCTGGATCTGCGCGACGATCGCCTGGATCTGGCCGGCCGACTCCTGGGACCGCTCGGCGAGCTTGCGCACCTCGGTCGCCACGACGGCGAACCCGCGGCCGTGCTCGCCGGCACGGGCGGCCTCGATCGCGGCGTTGAGGGCCAGGAGGTTCGTCTGGTCGGCGAGGTCGTCGATCACCTCGAGGATGCGCCCGATCTCCTGGCTTTTCTCCCCCAGCGACAGCGCGCGCGTGGCGATCGAGTCGACACGGTCGGCGATCTGGTCCATCGAGCGGACCGACGCGGCCACGGCCTGACGGCCCTCCTCGGCGTGCCGCAGGGTCTCGGCGGCGTACCGCGCGACGGCCTCGGCCGTGTCGGCGATCTGGGCGGCGGTGGCCGCGAGCTCCTCGATGGTCGAGGTGGTCTCGGCGACGGCGGACGACTGCTGGGTGGCGCTGGCCGCGTGCTCCTCGGCGTTCGCGAGCAGCTCGGTGGCGCTGGCCGCGATCTGCTCGCCGCCGCTGCGCACCTGCTCGACCAGGGTGGCCAGGTTCTCGAGCGCCTCGTTGACCGAGGTCGAGAGCACCGCGACGGTGTCGGCCTCGGCGTCGTCGACCTCGGCGAGCGCGGCCACGTCGATGCGGGCGGACAGGTCGCCCGCCGCCGCGCGCTCGAGCTGAGCGGTGAGGGCATCCACGCGGGCGGACAGCTCGCTGCGCTCGCGGCTGGACTTGCTGCCGAACGCGAGGACCGCCTCGACGAGCTGGCCGCCGATCAGCGTCATCGCCGGCAGGGCGACGAGGGCGACGAGCCCGAGCGGCAGCGCCGAGCCGGTCCAGGTGCCCGTGACCGTGCCGGTGAACGCGACGCTGAGCGAGAGCAGGAGGGCGAACAGGGGCAGGGTCCACCGCGAGAAGATGAGCGAGGCGAAGAGCACGTTGACGGCGAGCAGCACGGAGGCCGAGCCGAGGAGGCCGCCGCTCGCGCAGGCCAGGCCGGTGATGTAGACGACGTTGGCGATGAGCAGCACCCGCCCGACCTTGAGCGACTGCTCGAGCACCGCGCCCGACCGGTGCGCCGACCAGGCGAGGTACGTCGTGAGGCCGGCGAGGGCCGCGCCGAACGCGGTCCACGCCCACGTCTGGACGAGGTCGACCTCGGCCTCGGGCACGAACTGCAGCGTCAGGTAGGCGGCCACCAGCCCGAGGACGACGCACCCCCAGGTGGCGACGCCCGCGATGACCGCGATGCGCTTGCTGAACTCCACGACTGCTCCCGCACTACGCCGCGCGAGACCCCCCACGGGTCCCTACGTGTGTGTCGGCATCCGCGGCGTCACCTGAAGGGGTCAACGGGGTCGGGATGGGCGCGACCGGGCCAGCCCGAGCACGGCGCCCGCGTCGAGGATCGCGACCGGGCCGGTCGCGGCGCCGTCGTCGGAGAGCCCGACCACCAGGTCGGACGCCTCCGCGGCCAGGGTGAGCGGGGCCGGGTCGTGGTCGACCGGGACCTCGAGGAGCCCGAGCACCTGGTCGGCGACTACGCCCACCTCCACCTCGTCGCCGCGCAGGACCACCACGCGCCCGCTGGAGGCGAGGGGGGTGGCGTCGATGCCGAGGAGCTGCCGCAGGTCGGCGACCGGGAGCACGTGCCCCCGCCAGTTGCCGACGCCCACCAGCCAGCCCGGGGCGGCCGGCACGCGCGTCAGCGGCGGCACGGGGACCACCTCGACCACGTGCTCCGCGGCGACGGCGTACCTCCCCGCGCCGAGGCGCAGGAGGACGTGCTCGAGCGACGCGACGGCCTCGAGGTCCTCGAGGTCGTCGTCGAACCAGGTGGCCTGGTCGCCGCTGCTCACACGTCCGTCATCGGACGTCGGGGGCGTCCCCTGAAGGGTCGGACGCCGACGGCAGAACGTTGTCCCCGGGCAGCAGGGGCTGCTCCGGGCCGTGGTGCCGGCGGCCGTGCTCGGCCTCGAGGAGCTCGGCGTGACCCTCCGGCAGCCGCCACAGCACGGCCGCGAGGCCGAGGACGAGCGCAGGCCCGAGGTACAGGTACGTGCGCGGGACGTCGGGGAGCAGGACGTCGCCCCCGGGCGAGATCAGCAGTACCGCGCCGGTGGCGAGGAACCAGCCGCCCAGCATCACGATGGCCGGGAGGCGGCTGCCGCTCGACCAGACGACCGCACGAAGGGCCACGGCCAGGGTCAGGGCGGCCAGGACGGCTCCCCACGGCACCGTGATCGAGCCGACCTGGACGCGCCCGGCCGAGACCACCGACCCGACGAGCCCGAGCAGGACGCCGAGGAAGCCCATCAGCACCACGGTGCTGGCGTGCTCCCTCGATGCGCTCACGCCTCGAGCGTAACGGCGCCCTCCGGCCGGGCCGCACCGGCACGGACGTCGATCACGGTCTCCCGCCGCGCGGCCGAGGCCGCCTCCAGGATGTCGGTGATCTCGCGGCCGATGAGCTCGTGCCGCTCGACGAGCGCGTCGCGCAGCGCCTCGACCAGGTCGCGGTTCTCGTGCAGCAGCGCGCGCGTGTACGCCTTCTGGTCCTGGAGCAGCTTCTCGACGCGGGCGCGGCCCTCGGCGTCCTGCAGCACCTTGCCCACGAGGTTGGAGTCGCTGAGCGCCGATCCCTGGATCGCGGCGTACGAGATGAGCGTGTCGGTCATGCCCGCGGAGCCGATCATCTGCGCGGCCACGTTGGTCGCGTAGAGCAGGTCGCCGGCCGGGCCGGTGCTGACGTCGTCGAAGAACAGCTCCTCGGCGGCCTGGCCGCCCATAGCGATCTGGATGAGCGCGGTCATCTCCGACCGCGAGCGCGTGAACACGTCCTCCGCGTCGCCGTGCGCAAGCATGCCGAGGGCGTCCTTGCGCTTGATGATGGTCAGCACCTCGAGGCGGCGCTGCGGCGCCGTCAGCCAGGCGGTCACGGCGTGGCCAGCCTCGTGCGTGGCGATGAGGCGCTGCTCGTGGTCGGTGTACGCGACGGGCTGCCCCATGCCGACCTCCTCCACGAGGCGGGCGCGCTCGACGTCGGCGCGGTTCATCGCCTGCTCGCCGCGGCGCAGCGCGTTGACGAGGCCCTCGTCGAAGAGGTGCTCGATCATCACCGGCGTGTAGCCCTGGGTGACCGAGGCGAGGCTGTCGCGGACGTCCTCCTGGTCGAGCTCGGCCACGTGCGCCTTGCGCGAGAGGAAGAAGTCGATGAGCTGGCGACGGCCGGCCTTGCCCGGGGCCTCGAAGGAGAGGCGGCGGTCGAAGCGGCCGGGGCGCAGCAGCGCCGGGTCGAGGTTGTCGGCGCGGTTGGTCGCGGCGATCACCAGCACGTTGGTCGTCGGCGGCACCGGGCGCTTCAGCTGGCGCGTCGGCGGCAGGAACAGGTTGAGCTTGTCGACGAGCCACGACTGCAGCTTCTGGAACCCGGTGGGGTCGTCGAAGGACTGCATCTGCACGAGCAGCTCGTTGACGACGCCGCCGACGCCCTCGCTCGTCATCGACGCGCTGCGCACGAGGGTGCCGCCCGCGGCGGAGACCACCGAGAGCGACTGCGCGGCACCGGCGTACTGCGCGGGCAGGCCGTCGAGGCCGCCGCAGCACATGGCGGCGTTCGAGCGCGTCATCGGCATCGGCGACATCGAGAGGCCGCCGCGGGCCATCGCGATCGCGTCGATCTCCTCGATGAAGCCGATCGCGCCGCCCTCCTGGCGGGCGGCCTTGCGCAGAGCCTTGAAGTACGAGCGGATCTTGCGGGCCGTCGCGCCGTAGTACATCGACTGGAACGACGTCGCCGACACGAACAGGAACGGCACGCCGGCCTCGCGGGCCATCGCCTTGGCGAGGTAGGTCTTGCCGGTGCCCGGCTGGCCCTCGAAGAGCAGGCCGCGGCGCGGGGTGCCGCCCATCTCGCTCGCGAACGCCTTGTGCGCGAGGAACAGGTTGAGCGAGCGGACCACGTCCTCCTTCACGCCGTCGATGCCGATGACCTCGTCGAGGCGCGTATCGATCTGCTCGGGACGGTAGGTGACGTGCGGGGAGCGCCCCGCGCCGAGCGTCGAGCCGACGAGCACGAGGATCAGCGTGAGGAAGAAGATCGCCGGGATGAGCACCATCGCGTCGATCTGCGGCAGCGTGATGGCGAAGATGTCGAGCGGGTCGCCGGACACGATCCGACCCCAGAGGTACGCCGCGGGGATCGCGAGCAGGACGAACAGGCCCCAGAGGCGGCGACGGCGGGAGCGCTCGCGGGAGACGCCGACATCACCGGCGCGCGCGGTGAGGCTGCCCGTGCCGGCCTCGCTGAGCATCTCCGCCGAGTCGATCCGCTTGCGTGCCATCTGCACGACCCCTGTCTGTCACCGGTACGCCGGCGTCCCCGATCCCGGGGACGTGCACCCATCGTGACCGGCCACGGGCCGGGCGGCCTCATCGCGACGGCGAAGCCACCCGCGTGGAGTACCCCGGACAGCCGAATCGCTACGCAGAGTGCGGACGAGGTATCAGAACGCTCAACCTCGCCTCACGAGGGCGCGGGCCCTACAGGCCGGCGAACAGGTCGGTCTCGTGGCCGGACTCGTCGAGCGGCCCCGGGCGCCCCTTCACGAGCCGGTAGTACTCGCGGCCGAACGCGCGCGAGCCGATGTTGTTGCTCAGCGCGAAGAAGCCGTCCTCGAGGCTGATCTGCGTCGCATGCGCGGCCATCGCCGCCGTCTTGCGCTCGAGCCAGGCCTCGGCGTCGATCGCCGTCGTGACGAGGGCGTCGTCGCAGGCGAACGGCATGTCGTCGGGATCCATGGCGGCGAAGCCGGTGGTCTCGCCCGCGGCGCGCAGCGCCTCGATCCCGGCCCGCACGATCGACTTCGGGAACGCCGTCCAGTAGACCTTCGCGACCTCCCACGCCTCGCCGAGGTCGGGGCGGAACGACGGCGCCGCGGCGAGCACGCTCGCGTACATCGCGACGCGGTGCGCCTGGATGTGGTCGGGGTGGCCGTAGCCGCCGAAGTCGTCGTACGTGACGAGCACCTGCGGGCGCACCTCGCGGATCACGGCGACCAGGTCGCTCGCGGCGGCGAGGATATCGGCCCGCCAGAAGCACGCGGGGTCGTCGTTGTCGGGCGTGCCCATCATCCCGGAGTCGCGGTACGTGTGGTCGCCGCCGAGCCGGCGGTGGTCGGTGACGCCGAGGGCCGCCATGGCGTTGGCGAGCTCGATCTTGCGGTGCTCGCCGAGGCTGTCGTCGCGGTCGGCCGCGCGGTGGGCGTGCTCCTCGAGGAGGATCTCGCCCTCCTCGCCGAGCGTGCAGGTCACGAGCGCGACATGGGCGCCCTCGTCGACGTACTTCGCCATCGTGGCGCCGGTGCCGATCGTCTCGTCGTCGGGATGCGCGTGGACGAGGAGGAGGCGGCGCTCGGCCGTGGGGGTGCTCACGGGAGCCGAGCCTAACCCCGGCTGTGGCGGTGCGGCGTCGATGATTGGATCGGGCCATGACAACGCCGTCGTTCCCCCGGCAGAGCGCGCGCACGCGCCGCTTCACCGCCGGGGCGCCCCGCCTGTTCACGATCTCCCCCGACGGTTCGAGGGTCGTGTTCATCCGGTCCGCGTCAGGCACCGACCCCGTCGGCCGGCTGTGGGTGCTCGACGCCGCCACCGGCGCGGAGACGCTGGTGGCCGACCCCACGTCGCTGCACGAGGGCGCGGAGGAGCTGTCGCCCGAGGAGCGCGCACGGCGCGAGCGCATGCGCGAGGGCGGTTCCGGCGTGGTCGGCTACTCCACCGACGATGCGGTCACGCACGCGGTGTTCGCCCTGTCCGGAGGCCTGTACGCCGCGTCCCTCGACGGCAGCGGCGTACGTGCTCTCGACGTGCCGGGCCCGGTGGTCGACCCGCGGCTGTCGCCGGACGGGTCGCACGTCGCGTACGTGAGCGGCCGCGCGCTGCGCGTCGCACGTGCCGACGGCAGCGAGGACCGCTCTGTCGCCGAGCCGGCGCACGCGCACGAGACCTGCGGCCTCGTCGACTTCGCCGCCGCCGAGGAGCTCGAGCGGCAGCGCGGCTTCTGGTGGTCGCCCGCGTCCGACCGGCTCCTGGTCGAGCGGGTGGACGAGTCCGGCGTGAACGAATGGTGGATCGCCGATCCGCTGCATCCCGAGCAGGCGCCGCGTCCCCACCGCTACCCGGCAGCCGGCACGCCCAACGCCCGGATCTCCCTGCAGCTGATCGCCCTCGACGGCTCGGTGCTCGACGTGGCCTACGACCACGACGCGCACGAGTACCTCGTCGACGTCTCATGGACGTCGTACGGCGACCCGCTGCTCGTGGTCTCGACGCGCGACCAGAAGCGGTTCACGATCCTGGCCGTCGACGTGGTCAGCGGCGGCACCCGTGCAGTCGGCGAGATCGTGGACGAGCAGTGGGTGGACGCCTCGCCGGGC
The DNA here is from genome assembly GCA_050251215.1 of Candidatus Nanopelagicales bacterium. Lineage (GTDB taxonomy): Bacteria > Actinomycetota > Actinomycetes > S36-B12 > CAIYMF01 > Longivirga. The sequence goes on along the minus strand of JBFWNE010000005.1, from coordinate 91,647 downwards.
GCCTTCCGCTGGGCGCCCGACGGACGGCTGCTCACTCTGCGCCCTGACCGCGCCAGCGACACGTACCGCCTGCACCTCGGCGACTCCTGGCTGACGCCCGAGGGGATGCAGATCCGCGGGGTGATCGACGCCGACGCACACGGCCTGCTCGTGTCGACTGCACCCGACCCCCTGTCGTCCTCCTTGGTGCGCGTGGGCTGGGACGCGAGCACGGCCGTCGTCGCGGACGGCCTGGCCTGGTGCGCCGGCCGGTCCGCGGGAGGCACCGACCTCGTGGTGCGCCGGACGCTCGACTCGACGATCACGTCGTACGAGGTCCGCAGCGGCGGGCGCAGCCTGCCGGTCACGTCGTACGCCGAGGTGCCGCACGCGACGCCGACCGTCGAGGTGATCGCCGCCGGCGAGCGCGCGATCGTGACCGCGGTGCTGTGGCCTAGCGACCACGAGCCGGGGTCGCGCCGGCTGCCGGTGATCCTCAGCCCGTACGGCGGCCCGCACCACGCGGAGGTGCTCGCGGCCGGGATCCTGTTCGGCGAGGACCAGTGGCTCGCCGATCAGGGCTTCTGCGTCGTGGTCGCCGACGGCCGCGGCACGCCCGGGCGCGGGCCGGCGTGGGACCGCGCGGTCCACCACGACCTCACGGACGTCGTCCTCGAGGACCAGGTGGCGGCGCTGCAGGCCGTCGCGGAGTGCTGGCCCGACGACGTCGACACCACCCGCGTGGGCATCCGCGGCTGGTCGTTCGGCGGCTACCTGTCGGCGCTCGCGGTGCTCAAGCGGCCCGATGTGTTCCACGCCGCTGTGGCCGGCGCGCCGGTGACCGACATGCGTCTGTACGACACGGCGTACAGCGAGCGCTACCTCGGCAACCCTGCGGTCGATGCTGCGCCGTACGACGCCGGCAGCCTCATCCCGCTCGCGCCGGGTCTCTCGCGGCCGCTCATGATCATCCACGGGCTCACCGACGACAACGTCGTGGTGGCCCACACGCTGGCGCTCTCGGGCGCCCTCACCACGCACGGCCGCCCGCACACGGTGCTGCCCCTGTCGGGCGTCACGCACATGACGCCGCAGGAGGAGGTCGCGGAGAACAAGCTGCTCCTCGAGCTCGACTTCCTCAAGCGCTCGCTCGGCGTCGACTGACCGCCGTACGCCGAAGCGCCCCGACCGGATCGGTCGGGGCGCTTCGTATACGGCTAACGGAGGTTGGTGCGGCCGTCGTCGTGCGGACGGTGCACGAGGTCCTCGGGACGGTTGATGGCCGTCTCGTCGTCGAGCTGGGGCTGCGGCCCGCGGATGACGTCGTCGGTGTGCACGAAGACCGGCTTGGCCTCGGGGAAGTGGCAGGCGATCGCGTGGCCGGGCGAGAGCTCGCGGAACTCCGGCACCTCGAGCTTGCAGCGCTCCTGCGCCTTATAGCAGCGGGTGTGGAACACGCAGCCGGACGGCGGGTTGATCGGGCTGGGCAGGTCGCCCGAGAGCAGGATGCGCTCGCGGCGGTTCTGGTTGTCGGGATCCGGGATCGGCACGGCCGACAGCAGCGCGTGGGTGTACGGGTGCAGCGGCGCGGAGTAGAGGACGTCGCGGTCAGCGAGCTCCATGACCTTGCCGAGGTACATGACGGCGACGCGGTCGGCGATGTGCCGGACCACCGAGAGGTCGTGCGCGACGAAGATGTACGCGATGCCGAAGTCGTTCTGCAGGTCCTCGAGGAGGTTCACGACCTGCGCCTGGATCGACACGTCGAGCGCCGAGACGGGCTCGTCGCACACGATCAGCTTGGGGCGCAGGGCGATCGCGCGGGCGACGCCGATGCGCTGGCGCTGACCGCCGGAGAACTCGTGCGGGTAGCGGTTGTAGTGCTCGGGGTTCAGCCCGACGCGCTCGAGCAGCTCCTGGACCTTGGGCTTGATCTCCTTGTCGGAGACGGTGCCCTGCACCCGGAACGGGGCGCCGACGATCGTGCCGATCGTGTGCCGCGGGTTCAGCGAGGAGTAGGGGTCCTGGAAGATCATCTGGATGTCGCTGCGGATGTCCCGCATCTGCGACGTCGAGTAGCCGGTGATGTCCTTGCCGTCGAAGACGATCGACCCGGACGTGGGCTCGATCAGCTTGGTGATCGAGCGGCCGGCGGTGGACTTGCCGCAGCCCGACTCGCCCACGACGCCGAGCGTCTCGCGCTCCGCGACGTCGAACGTGATGCCGTCGACCGCCTTCACCGCGCCGACCTGGCGCTGGAAGACGATGCCCTGGGTGATCGGGAAGTGCTTCCTGAGGTCCCTGACCTGGAGCAGGGCGTCGTCGCGCAGGCCGGGGGCCTGGCTCGACTCGGTGCTCGGTTCGACGGTCACGGTTTCTCCTTCGTGCGGCGTTGGGCGCGGGGACGGGCGGCTAGAGCGAGGGCTTGATCTCCTCGGCCCAGGTCCGTCGACGCTCCTCGGCGTCGATGTGGCAGCGGACGGAGTGTCCCGGTGCGCTCTCCAGGAGCTCGGGGCGCACCGTGGCGCAGGCGTTGCCCGGCACCTTGTCCTTGTGCTTGCAGCGCGGCGCGAACACGCAGCCCTGCGGCAGGTTGATGAGCGACGGCGGGTTGCCCGGGATCGGGTCGAGGCGGCCCTTGCGGTCGCGGTCCAGGCGCGGCATCGAGCCGAGCAGGCCCCACGTGTACGGCATCTCCGGGCGGTAGAACACATCGCGCACCGAGCCCTGCTCGACGCAGCGCCCGCCGTACATGACCACCACGTCGTCCGCGATCTCGGCCACCACGCCGAGGTCGTGGGTGATGATGATGATCGCGGAGTTGTACTCCTTCTGCAGGTCGCGCATGAGGTCGAGGATCTGAGCCTGGACCGTCACATCGAGCGCCGTGGTGGGCTCGTCCGCGATGAGGAGCTGCGGGTCGTTGACCAGCGCCATGGCGATCATCGCGCGCTGGCGCATGCCGCCGGAGAACTGGTGGGGGTAGTCGTCGACGCGACGGTCGGGGTTGGGGATGCCGACCCGGTCGAGCATCTCGATGGCCCGCTTGCGCGCGACGTCCTTGGAGACGTCGTTGTGCACGCGGTACGCCTCCACGATCTGCTCGCCGACGCGGTAGAACGGGTGCAGCGAGGAGAGCGGGTCCTGGAAGATCATCGCGACCTTGTTGCCGCGCAGCGAGCGCATGGCGTCGGCGTCCTTGGCGACGAGCTCCTCGCCGTCGAGCCAGATCTCGCCGGACACCTGCGCGCGGGTGCCCTTCTGCAGCCCGAGGATGGCCTGCGACGTCACGGACTTGCCCGAACCGGACTCGCCCACGATGCCGAGGGTCTTGCCGCGCTCGACCGAGAAGGACAGGCCGTCGACAGAGCGGACGAGGCCGTCGTCGGTGGGCCACGCGACGTGCAGGTCGCGCACCTCGAGGAAGTGCTGGGGCGGGCCCGACGGGACCGAGGCCGTGGAGTCGGCGATGAGGGTCACGGTGATTCCTTCGTCAGGAGAGGCGCACGCGCGGGTCGACGACGCCGTACAGCACGTCGACGACGATGTTGGCGAGGACGATGAACAGGGCCGCCACGATCGTGACGCCCATGATCACGGGCAGGTCCTGCTTCTGGATCGCGTCGATCGAGAGGTAGCCGAGCCCCGGGAGGCTGAACACCTTCTCGGTGAGGATCGCGCCGCCGAGCAGCGCGCCGAGGTCGAGGCCGAAGATCGTGATGATCGGGGTGAGAGCGGCACGCAGCGCGTGCTTGCTGATCACCTTGCGGCGCGACAGGCCCTTGGACACCGCGGTGCGGATGTAGTCCTCGGACATCGTGTCGAGCATGTTGGCGCGCGTGAGGCGCGCGTACAGAGCCGCGTAGAGGAAGGCGAGCGCGATCCACGGGAGGATCAGCGACTGCAGCCACGCCACCGGGTTCTCCGTCAACGGTTCATAGGACGGTGGTGGCAGGAATCGGACCGGGCCGTACACGAACACGAACAGCAGCACGAGGCCCGTGAAGTAGACCGGCAGCGAAACGCCGGCCAGGGCGATGATCATCGCGACCCTGTCGACGATCGTGCCTCTCTTGAGGGCCGAGAGGATGCCGACCGACAGGCCGAAGATCAGCCACAGGATGGCCGCTCCGACCGCTAGCGAGAGCGTGACAGGGAAGCGGTCCTTGATGAGCTCCCACACCGGGGTCTGGTAGCGGAACGAGTAGCCGAAGCACGGGGCGGGGCACTCGCGGACACCGTCGACGGTGCCGTCGGAGTACTCGCGGCCCACGACGATGCCCTTGACGAACTGGCCGTACTGGGTGAGCAGGGGCTGGTCGAGGCCCAGGCCCTTCTCGATCTGGGCCACGAGCTCCGGGGTCGGGTTCTTGCCGGCGTACAGGTACGCCGGGCTCGAGCCGGTGATCTTCGGTCCCAGCTGGAACAGGAAGAACGTCACCAGGCTGACGATGAACACCACGACCACGGCTCCGAGGAGCCGTCGGACGATGTACCGGAACATGTGCCCTCCGCACGGTGTGGCCGACGGGATTGTCTCCCGCCGGCCACACCCGCGTGTAGAAGTGGAGCGATTTACCTAGCTAGGACTTCGTCACTTGCCGTCGGTGCCGACGTTGACGTAGTCGTAGTAGTTGCCCACGCCACCGTTGAGGTAGATGTTCGTGAGGCGGGGGTTGCGGTAGTAGAAGGTCTTGTCGAACTGGACCGGCAGGTAGACCGCGTTGCCCATGACAGCCTCGTCGAGCTGCTTGGCGAGGTCCTCAGCCTTGGTCTTGTCGCCCTCCTTGGTGAGCTGGTCGAGCAGGTCGTTCACCTTGGGGTCGTTCAGCGACGGGTAGTTCGAGTTGCCCTCGGGGAGGATCGCGTTGCCGTTGGCGATGGACTGCCAGAAGCCGTAGGCCGTCGGGAAGTCAGCGCCCCAACCAGCGATCGCGAGACCGATCTTCTGGTCGACGATGTTCTTCGGCGAGCCGATCCAGGTCGAGTAGTACGACGAGCCGTCGTTGGCGGCGCCGCCGACCTTGATGCCCACGCGGCCGAGGTTCGACTGGACCGAGGCGAACAGGTCCGGGCCGAGGCCCTGGTTCACGTACGCGAGGTTGGTCGAGAAGCCGGAGGCCTGGCCGCACTCGGTCAGCTTCGCCTTGGCCTGCTCGAGGTCACCGGTGCCGTCCGGACCCGAGGGGTACGGGTTGAAGTCGGCCTGGTAGCCCGGGACGAGCGGCGGGGTCATCGTGTTGGCGATGTCGCCACCGGTGTCGCCACCGCGGACCTTGCGGTAGTCGGCCTTGTTGAAGGCGTAGAACACGGCCTCGCGGCACGCCTTGTTGGTCAGCGGGTCGACCGTCTGCATCACGGCGATGTAGCGGGTGAAGCCGGTGACCGGGTTGTCGGCGTTGGCCTTGAGCTTCTCGTCGGCGAGGACGAGGGCACGGCTCTCGGGCAGGATGCCACCGTCGGCCTGGAGGTCCAGGTCGCCGGCGAGCAGGCGCTTGTCGAGGTCGGCCGCGTCACCGATGATCGTCAGCTCGATCTTGTCGACGAGGGCCTTGCGGATCTCGTCGGTGGCCGGGTCCCAGTTGGTGTTGCGGGACCACGTGGTGCTCTTGCCGGCCTCGAACGAGTCGATCTTGTAGGGGCCGGACGAGAACGGCTTCTTGCCGTAGTCGGCCTTCGTGTCCTTCGACGCCGGGACCGGAGCCGCGGTGGGCAGGGCCATCAGGTAGTTGAAGTCCGCGAAGGGCTTGTTGAGCTTGAAGACGATGGTGGTGTCGTCAGGCGTGGTGACCGAGGGCAGGTCGCCGTTCGGGTCGGCGTACGGGCCCTTGTAGGTGCCGTCGTCCAGCAGGCTCGTGAAGTACGACGACGGGCCGCCGTTGATCACGTCGGTCGCGAAGAGGCGCTCCACGGCGTACTTCACGTCCTTGGACGTGATGGCCGAGCCGTCCTCCCACTTGATGCCCGACTTGAGCTTGTACGTCCACTCGGTCTGGTCGGCGTTCGCCTCACCGGGAGCCGACGCGAGGTCGGGGACGATGTTGGTGCCGTCGCGGCCCGGCAGAGGCGCGAAGCCCATGAGCGAGCGCGTGAACAGGCGCTGGATGTCCCAGCAGTACGCGTAGTACGTGCGAGCGGGGTCGTACGAGTCGCAGTCAGACGTCGCGCCCATCTTGAGCGTGCCGCCCTTGACGTCGGACGGGTTGACAACGCCCGCGGTCGCCGCGTTGAAGCCGCTCGCGGCCGGGGCGCTCGTGGTGCCACCGCCGCTGCCGCCACCGCATGCTGCGAGGGCGAGCGCGGCGGCAGCGCCGACAGCCGCGATCGCAGTCGCGCGTCGAGTGTTCGCCATGAACAGATCCACCTTCTCCTCAGGGTGGTCACCGAGGCCGTCGGATGACGGCTCCGGGCTCCCCGGCCTCCCGCCGGGAAAGCGTTGGGGGGCGGTCAGACCGCCCGGATCGGGGTCACTGGGCGCCCTTGGGATCGAATGCGTCGCGCAGCCCGTCTCCGAAGAGGTTGAACGCGAGGACGCACAGGAAGATCGCCATGCCCGGGACCGCCATGTAGAACGGCACCAGCTGGAACGAGCTGACCGAGGCCGAGAGCATCTGGCCCCAGGTGGGGGTCGGAGGCTGGAGACCGACGCCGAGGAACGACAGCGCCGCCTCGGCCAGGATGTTGGTCGGGATGATCAGCGTCGCGTAGACGAGGATGATCGGCAGCAGGTTCGGCAGGAGCTCCTTGAACAGGATGCGGTTCGTCGGCGCACCGATGCTCCGGGCGGCGTCGACGAACTCCTTCTCCCTGAGGGACAGGACCTGCCCTCGGATGATGCGGCCGATGTACGGCCAGCCGAAGAAGCCGATGACGAACGTCAGGAAGACGATCTGGGCCCAGACGCTATCTCGGTACCACTCGGTCAGGCTGACGATGACGAGGGCGCCGATCGAGAACAGCAGTACCGGGAAGGCCAGCAGGATGTCCATGCTGCGGCTGATGAAGGTGTCCAGGAAGCCGCCGCGGAAGCCCGCGATGATGCCGAACACGACGCCGAGCGTGACCGTCAGGATCGTGGCCAGCAGCGCGATGATCAGCGAGTAGCGGGCGCCGTAGACGATGCGGGCGAAGATGTCGCGGCCGAGGCGGGGCTCGAGGCCGAAGGGGTGCTCCCACGAGGCGCCGGCCCACGGACCGGCCGGGAAGCCGAGATCGTCGAGCTGGTCGGCGTGGGTCGTGAACGGGTCGACGTCGAAGATCTTGCACAAGAGCGGCGCGAAGATCGCGACGAGGACGAAGAAGATGATCATCCCGGCGCCGAAGAGGGCGACCTTGTCCTTGCGCAGACGGCGCCAGGCGATGGCGCCGAGCGAGCGCCCGGCGATCTCGGGCGCGGCGTCGGCGACGGCCGGAGCGTCGTCGGGACGCTCGGTGTCGAGAGGCACGGTCATGGAGAACCTGTTGCCTTCCTGTCTGGTTCCGGGAAGACCTGTCGTTCCCGAGGGCGGTGCGCGGACGTTCGCCGGGGTCACCGGCACGCCCCCGACCCCGGGACCTCGGGAAACCTATGTCATCCCAACGAACGGATGAAGCCACGCTCCCCCCCGTGACCGGATCGTGACCGCAGGGGGGCGGATCGGGACCATTCCGACATACCAGCGGCACATGACCGTGACGATTCGGCCGTCCTCGGACCCGAGTGTGACGGGGGTCACGCTAGTGGCCGGCGGTCCTGCGGGAGGCAGGAACGCGAGGAGCCCGCGACCGGCAGGTCGCGGGCTCCTCGGGAGGTACGGCGGCTCAGCCCTTCTTGGCGCGGGCCGCGGCACGGCCGCGCTCGGTCTGGTCGAGCACGACCTTGCGGATGCGGACTGTGGCGGGAGTCACTTCCATGCACTCGTCCTCGCGGCAGAACTCGAGCGCCTGCTCCATCGACATCTGCTTGTGCGGGATGAGCGGCACGAGCACGTCGCCCGAGGACTGGCGCATGTTCGTCAGCTTCTTCTCCTTGGTCGGGTTGACGTCCATGTCGTCCGAGCGGGAGTTCTCGCCGACGATCATGCCCTCGTACACCTCGGTGCCCGGGCCGACGAAGAGCGTGCCGCGCTCCTGGAGGTTCGCCAGGGCGAACCCGGTGGTCGGGCCGCGGCGGTCGGCCACGAGGGACCCGGTCGGTCGGGTGCGGAGCTCGCCGTGCCACGGCTCGTACTTGTGGAACACGTGGTGCAGCAGGCCGGTGCCGCGCGTCTCGGTGAGGAACTCGGTACGGAAGCCGATGAGGCCGCGCGCGGGGACGACGTACTCCATGCGGATCCAGCCGGTGCCGTGGTTGACCATCTGCTCCATGCGGCCCTTGCGCAGGGCCATCAGCTGGGTGACGACGCCGAGGTAGTCCTCGGGGATGTCGACCGTGAGGTGCTCCATCGGCTCGTGCACCTTGCCGTCGATGACGCGGGTGACGACCTGCGGCTTGCCGACGGTGAGCTCGAAGCCCTCGCGGCGCATGATCTCGACGAGGATCGCGAGCTGCAGCTCGCCGCGGCCCTGCACCTCCCAGGTGTCGGGGCGCTCGGTGTTCTTCACACGGATCGACACGTTGCCGACGAGCTCGGCGTCGAGACGGTTCTTCACGAGGCGGGCGGTGAGCTTGGTGCCGCTCTGGCCGGCCAGCGGCGAGGTGTTGATGCCGATCGTCATCGAGATCGACGGCTCGTCGACGGTGATGAGCGGCAGGGGGCGCGGGTCGTCGACGTCCGTGAGCGTCTCGCCGATCGTGATGTCCTCGATGCCTGCGATCGCGACGATCTCGCCGGGGCCGGCCGACTCGGCAGGCACGCGCTCCAGCGCCTGGGTCACCAGCAGCTCGGCGATCTTGGCCCGCGTGATGGTGCCGTCCTGGCGCGCCCAGGCGACCTGCTGGCCCTTCTTCAGCGTGCCGTTGTGGACGCGGCACAGAGCGAGGCGGCCGAGGTACGGCGAGGAGTCGAGGTTGGTGACGTGCGCCTGGAGCGGCATCTCGGGGTCGTAGTGCGGCGCGGGGACGGTCTCGAGGATCGTGCTGAACAGCGGGACGAGGTCCTCGCTGTCCGGCATGCCGCCGTCCTCCGGGCGGTTGAGCGAGGCGCGCCCGGCCTTCGCCGAGGCGTACACGACCGGGAAGTCGATCTGCGTCTCGGTGGCGTCGAGGTCGAAGAAGAGCTCGTACGTCTCGTCGACGACCTCGGCGATGCGAGCATCAGGGCGGTCGACCTTGTTGACCACGAGGATGACGGGCAGCTGCTTCTGCAGCGCCTTGCGCAGCACGAACCGGGTCTGCGGCAGCGGGCCCTCGCTCGCGTCGACGAGCAGGATCACGGCGTCGACCATCTCGAGGCCGCGCTCGACCTCGCCGCCGAAGTCGGCGTGGCCCGGGGTGTCGATGATGTTGATGAGGACGCCGCCGTCCGGAGAACCGGGACCGGCGTACCGGACCGTCGTGTTCTTCGCGAGGATCGTGATGCCCTTCTCGCGCTCGAGGTCCATGGAGTCCATGACCCGCTCCTGCACCGAGCCCTCGTCGGCCTGGTGGGCGGTGAAGGCGCCGGACTGCCAGAGCATGGCGTCGACGAGCGTGGTCTTGCCGTGGTCGACGTGCGCGATGATCGCGACGTTGCGCAGGTCGTGACGGACGGCAGGGCCGGCGGTAGACATGAAGAACCTCAAGCTAGAAGACGGGGAAACCCCCAGAGTCTACCGGCCACGCGGACCCACCCAGACCGGTCGCAGATCACCCGTTAAGGACAGAAGACGCCCTTCACGGGCGTCTTCTGTCCTTAACGGGTGACTTTCGTGTGCTGCTCGAAGCCGTCCGCTGTGGGGGCATAGGTGACGCGGACCTGGCCGAGGGCGGAGAGGTCGGCGACGTGCGTGCCCCCGCACGGGATGACGGCGGGGCCGCCCGGGACGTCGCAGATCCACCGGCGGCGGGCCGACAGCGTCGGGTCGCCGTCGGTGTCCAGACGGCTGACGGCGCCGGTGGCGACCCAGGCGTCGAGCAGCGCGTGCGCCTCCCCGGCCACCTCGTCGAGCGCGCCGAGGAAGGCCCCGGAGTCGAACCCGGCCTTGCGCAGCGACTTCCCGCAGCGGTACGCGGCGTCCGGCTCGATCCGCGAGACCTGGATGGCGATCTGGTCGAGGAACGGGAAGCCGCGCGAGTCGCGCCGCGGCGGTTCCTTGGTCCAGAACCGGGCGGTGGCCTCGTTGAGAGCGAGGGCCGCCAGGTGGCAGGCCGAATGGCCGCGCGAGTAGGCGGTCCGCCGCTCGGCGTCCACGACGAGGGGTACGACGTCCCCGCGCGCCGGCACGCCCGACCCGGCCTCCAGCAGGTGCGCGACGACCCAGGTGCGGCTGGGGTCGCCCCGGCGTACGTCGATGGCCTCGCCGAGCAGGAGCCCGCCGTCGTCGTCGAGCACGCCCATGACGGAGTCGACGACCCGCGCGCCGTCCAGCAGCCCGGTATCCCCGGGCTGATCGGGCCAGCCGTGATCGACCGGGTGGAACGGCGTACGGTCCACGACGACGGCGATGCGGTCGTCTGCCTGCACGTCGGCACGCAGCACCGCGCCCGATCCCTCGAGGGCGCCCGCGGGGAAGTCGACCCACGTGTCGAGGCGGAGCGCCGCGGCCGCCGCCGGGGCGACGTCCGGCCCCAGCCAGCCGACGTCGGCGAGCTCGCGCGGGCCGAGCCAGCGGACCTCGTCGTGCGCGATTCCCGGCGCGGGCGCGCCCTGCTCGATGCGCACGCGCAGCACACGCAGCACGGAGGAGGCGTCGAGCGGCCAGTCGCCGTCGAGCGGTCCGTCGACCCGGCCGACGACGACGGCATCGACCCCGAGCTCCTCGAGCAGCTCCCGGACGAGCGCGCGCGACGGGTCCTCCCCGGGCTCGACCTTGCCCCCGGGCAGCTCCCAGCCGCCTGCCAGCGCCTCGGGCCGCGACCGTCGCGCGGCGAGCAGGTGCCCCCGCTCCTGCACGGCGGCAGCCACGACCACCCGGCGTCCGTCGGCCGTCAGGTGCGTCGGTACGTCGGTCATGCCGCGACTCTGCCAGACGGCACGGCCGCCGATGACGGGCTGGCACCTGGCTCGGCCGGCTTCGTCCGCCAGCGCGACTCCTCCCCGCCGGGGCGGGAAAGTAGCCCCGGAAGTCACGCACCGCTGTGGTACGACTACGGGAGGTCACCATGTCGCTGAACGCGGCAGCTCGCGCACGCAGATCCGTCCTCGCATCCCTGGCTGGCGGCGCGCTGCTGGTCAGCGGGCTCGCTGCGGCCGCGCCCGCCGCCGCGGTCGGCACCTATCAGAACGTCGGCCTCGGGATCTCCTGGGACCCCGGCGCCCTCGGCATGACCGCGACGTTCCTCGAGGCCAACGGTACGGACCTCAACAACTGCAGCGGCGACCTGACCAACGCGGCCTGCAATTTCACCTTCGCCTCGGAGATCGACTCCGCGGCCGACAACGCGTCCGCCCAGCCCACGACGCAGCAGAACCCGGACGGCGACTACCTCCCCCTGGTCGACGGCTTCGGCAACGGCGCGTTCGGCCAGACCTTCACCGCGACCGCGACGGGCGAGCTCACCGCGTTCTCCATGGCCCTCACGTGCCTCGACCAGACCGGGGCCGGCATCACGGGCGTAGACGCGGCGATCTACGAGACGAACGACCTCGGCACCGCCATCGTGAGCGACTCGCTGGCAGGCGGCCCGGTCGACCTGTCCACGTGCCCCACGGACGCCACCGCGGGATCGGTGAACGAGTGGGCCCCGACCGCCTACGCGATGGTGCCTCTGCCGGTCACCGGCGCGAGCCTCGTCAGCGGCCACCACTACACCGTGCTCTTCGGAGGCACGTTCGTCGGCGGGGTCCAGCCGCCCGGGCTGAGCAGCACCCCCAGCGCGCCGACCAACCTCGCGGCCGCCGCAGGCGACTCCCGTCTCACCGTGTCGTTCACCGCCCCCGCCGACGACGGCGGATCCGCCATCACGGGGTACGACTGGACGACCGACGACGGCGGCACGTGGAACTCCGCTGGCCGCACGACGAGCCCGATCACGATCACCGGGCTCACCAACGGGACGGCGTACACCGTCAAGCTGCGCGCGGTGAACGCCAACGGCTCGGGCATCGCGAGCGACGGCGTGACGGGCACGCCGGCAGCGTCGGTCGGCACCGTCGTCCGACCCGTGCTGGCCACCTGGACTTCGGTCGCAGGTCACCAAAGCACTCTGCGCCTCCTGCGGTACGCCGGATCGCCGCGGGCCACGCTCGCGACGAGCACCCCGGCGGTCTGCTCGGTCAAGGGCTCGCTCGTGGTGTTCCACGTCTCCGGCACCTGCCGCGTCTCGGTCGTGCAGAGCGGGAGCACCTGGAAGACCCTCACCGCGCGGGTCAGCACGACGAAGGGCGCGACGGGGGCCGCGACTGCGGACCACGTCCGCTCGATCCCGTTCGCACCCGACTCGTCGACGCTCTCGGACGCCGCGAAGGCCACGCTGCGGTCGATCGCTCCACGCCTGCGCCTCGCGAACATGGTCGTCGTGCACGGGTTCGCCGCCGGCGATATCCCGAGCGGCCGCAACGCCTACACGTGGCGCCTGACCGAGGCCCGCGCGCAGTCGGTCGCGAAGTACCTCCGCTCGCTCGGCGTGCACGTCCTCTACGCGCATGGGTTCAACACGTGGCTGCCGCTCGACGCCGTCCACCCCTTCAGCGGGGTGAACCGCCGGGCCGACGTGGCCTTCATCTGAGCGGACCCGTCCACCCCGCGGCGCACCTGCGTCGCGGGGTGGACTGTCGGTACGACGGGTGCGACCGTGGAGCCATGGCACGGCTGCTGGACGACGAGGAGATCACGCGTCAGCTCGCCGACCTCCCGGGGTGGCGGCGCGACGGGGACGTGCTGCGCCGGTCCTACGAGCTGCCGGACTTCCCGACCGCCATCCGCGGCGTGGACGAGATCGCCGTGCATGCCGAGGCGATGGACCACCATCCCGACATCGACATCCGCTGGCGCACTCTTCACCTCGCGCACTCGACCCACAGCGCGGGCGGCATCACCCAGCTCGACATCGAGCTCGCCCACCAGGTGCACGAGATTCTGGCCCGGCTCGGAGCGACGTGATGGGCAGCTTCTTCGCGATGACGTTCCCGGCTCTGGTCGTTCTGCTGGTCGCGGCCGCGGTGGTCGACGTCATCCTCACTCGGCGGCGCAACCGCGCGAAGGGGACGAAGGACCGGGCGAAGGTCGCGGCGGCGGGCTTCGACGTCCTGGGCCTGGCGCTCGCGCCGTCGACGCGGCACAAGAAGGAGCACGACGAGTTCATGGAGATCAAGCGCGACGAGGACGGCGATGCCGCTCCGCCTCGCAGCAGCGTCGACCTCGACGCCGGCGTCGCCCGGATCGTCGTACCTCCGCGCGGCTGACCGCGTCGCACCTGGCAGAACCGCCGGGCGGACCCGCCCGCCGCGCACTAGGTTCGGCCTCACCAGAGGGGCCGCCCCGGGTCCCTCGCCAGTGGATGGGTGACGCGAGATGACCGACGAGGTGCGCCGGCACAAGTACACGCTCGACGAGGACGAGATGCCGACCACCTGGTACAACCTCGTGGCCGATCTCCCCACGCCCCCGCCGCCCGCCCTGCACCCCGGAACGCTGGAGCCGGCGGGTCCGGACGACTTCGCGCCGCTGTTCCCGATGGAGCTGATCCTCCAGGAGGTCACGCAGGACCGTTACGTCGAGATCCCCGGCGGCGTGCTCGACGTGTACCGCCAGTGGAGGCCGTCCCCGCTGTTCCGCGCCCACCGCCTCGAGGAGGCACTGGGCACGCCGGCGCGCATCTACTACAAGTACGAGGGCGTCTCCCCCGCCGGCTCGCACAAGCCGAACACCGCGGTCCCGCAGGCCTACTACAACAAGAAGGCCGGCGTGAAGAAGCTGACGACCGAGACGGGCGCCGGCCAGTGGGGCACGGCGCTGTCGTTCGCCTCGGCGCTGTACGGCCTCGAGTGCGAGGTGTGGCAGGTCGGGTCGTCGTACGACAGCAAGCCCTACCGCCGGCTCATGATCGAGGCGTTCGGCGCCACGGTGCACCGCTCGCCGTCGCCTCTGACCGAGGCCGGCCGCCGGTTCCTCGAGGACGACGCGAACTTCTCCGGCTCGCTGGGCATCGCGATCTCCGAAGCCGTCGAGATGGCGGTCAAGGACCCCGACACGCGGTACGCGCTCGGCAGCGTGCTCAACCACGTGCTGCTGCACCAGACGATCATCGGCGAGGAGGCGCTCCTCCAGCTCGCGAAGGCCGGCGACACCCCCACGCACATCGTCGGCTGCACCGGCGGCGGCTCGAACTTCGGCGGCCTGTCGTTCCCGTTCCTGCGCGAGAAGCTCGCGGGCCGCATCTCGCCGCGGATCATCGCGGCCGAGCCGGCGTCCTGCCCGTCGCTCACGCACGGCGTCTACGCGTACGACTTCGGCGACACCGCCGGGATGACGCCGCTCATGAAGATGCACACACTCGGGCACGACTTCATCCCCGACCCGATCCACGCGGGAGGCCTGCGCTACCACGGCATGTCGCCGCTCATCTCGCACGTGTACGAGCTCGGCATGATGGAGGCGCAGGCCATCCCGCAGACCGAGTGCTTCTCGGCCGCGGTGCAGTTCGCGCGCACCGAGGGCATCGTGCCCGCGCCCGAGCCGACGCACGCGCTCGCCGTCGCCATCCGCGAGGCGCGGAAGGCGAAGGAGACCGGCGAGGAGACCGTCATCCTCACCGCGCTCTGCGGCCACGGGCACTTCGACCTCGCGGCGTACGACGACTACCTCAACGGCCGCATGGTCGACGAGGAGGTCAGCGAGGCGCGCTTCGCGGCCGGCCTGTCCACGATCCCGCCGGTCGCCGTCGGGTAGAGCACGACGTACGAGGGGCCGCGGGGCTGATGCCCGGCGGCCCCTCGCGTGTGCGCGTCAGCTGCTGATGACGTCCGCGCCCGAACCAGGCTCGGGGTCCTCAGGGACGGGGCCTGCGTGGTGCAGGGCGGCACGGTCGACCGCCTCGGTCGTGACGTGGGCGGCGACGGACCCGGCGGTGAGCACGAGGCCGAGCCAGGTGAGCCACTGGGTCAGCGGGTTGCCGCCGAGCAGCAGGATCCCGTAGTAGCCGAGACCTCCGCCGTCCGGGTAGTTCTGCTGGCTTGAGCTGTACAGCCAGATCAGCGCGTAGATGGCCGCGGCGAGCGCGAAGCACAGCACCGCCCACATCGCGAGCCTGCTCGCCAGCCGGGACTTCGTCGGCAGTGCCGCCATGGCCTCTCCCCCTTCGTCGGGCGGCTCTCGCCCATGCCGCCACGCTACGGCGGAGCGGAGGGGCGGACGTCCACATGACCGCGGCGTGTCCGGACCGGCGCGCGGGCGACCTCGGCGAATCCCGTGCCGACACGGCTCGGGACCGGGCTACTGTGTGCCCCCGACGACACGGCGACCGCCCGTCGTCGGACGACGGGCGGCGGAGGGCCGCTGACGGGGGGACGGCGTGACGGTCTTCTGGATCCTGGCTGTCGGCGGCCTGGTGGCGCTCGCCGCCGGGTTTCTGCTGGACGGCGTGCTCGACCTCGGGACGATCAGCCCGGACGCCGGCGGCGCCTTCTCGCTCCCTGCGCTCGGCGGGTTCTGCGCCGTCCTCGGCTTCAGCGGCCTGCTCGCGAGCTCGCTCGGTCTCGCGACGGGGGCTGCCGCGCTCGTGGGTGTCGTGGCCGGCGCCGCCGCTGCGTGGGGCGTCGCACGCCTCACGCGGCTCCTGCGCGGCAACGACATCGACGGCGCGACGTCGCGGGAGCACCTGGTGGGCGCCACCGCCGTCGTCGTCTCTGATGTGCCCGGCGACGGGTACGGAGAAGTCTCGGTGGTCCTCGCCGGGACGCAGTCCAAGTTCAGCGCGCGATCCGAGGGCGCCGCGATCCCGCGCGGCACGGAGGTGCTCGTGCTGACGGTCCTGTCCGACACCGCGGTGCTCGTCCGCGAGATCTGACCGCACGAACTGCACGACTCGCCGGGAGGGACCGCGCGAGGCACGACGGGGGACCGCCGAGGTGGCGGCCGCGGAACTATGAGGAGAACGCCCGATGGCTGATCTGTTCAATTCGACGACGTTCTGGTCCGTGCTCGGGCTGATCGTCACGGTCGTTGCGCTGGTGGCGTTCGTGCTGTCGCGCTACAAGGTGGCGGGGCCGAACCAGGCCCTCATCGTGACCGGCCGCAAGGGCAAGACGAGCTCCGACCTGTCGTCGCAACGCGTCGTGATCGGCGGTGGCCTGTTCGTGATCCCGGTGGTGCAGCAGGCGTCGATCCTCGACCTGTCGAGCCGCCGCATCGAGGTGACTGTGACCGACGCGCCCGCCAAGAACGGCATCAAGCTCTCCATCCAGGGCGTCGCCATCGTCAAGGTCGGATCGACCGACGAGGCGATCCGCGCCGCGGCCCAGCGGTTCACAGCACAGCAGCCGGAGATCGCCGCGCAGACGACCGAGGTGCTCTCCGGCGCACTGCGCTCGATCGTCGGGAACCTGACCGTCGAGGACATCATCAAGGACCGGATGCTCTTCGCCTCGCAGGTCGCCGAGCTCACCGAGCAGGCGCTCACCGGTCAGGGCCTCGTGCTCGACACCTTCCAGATCCAGGACGTCACCGACAACGGCACCTACCTCACCGACCTCGGCCGGCCGGAGGCCGCACGGGTGCAGCAGCAGGCCGCCATCGCGGAGGCTCAGGCACGCCAGGCGGCCGAGCAGGCCCGCCTCGCAACCGAGCAGCAGATCCTGAACTCAACGCGCGAGTTCGCACTGCAGCAGGCCGCGGTCAAGGCCGAGACCGACGCCGCGCAGGCCAATGCGGCTGCCGCCGGCCCGCTCGCGGAGGCGGACAAGCGCCAACAGATCCTCAACGCCCAGGAGAAGGTCGCGGTGCAGCAGGCTGCGCTCACCGACCGCACACTCGACACCGAGGTGCGCAAGCCCGCCGACGCCGCGCGCTACCGGGCCGAGCAGGAGGCGGAGGCGGAGCGCATCACAGCAACGAAGCGCGCGGAGGCTGCGAAGTTCAGCACCATCGCGCAGGCAGAGGCGAAGGCCGAGCAGGACCGCCTCACCGGCGAGGGCGAGAAGCTGCGGCGTACGGCGCTCGCCGAGGCCGAGGCGATCGAGGGCGAGCGCCGCGGTGCGGCCGAGCGGGCCCAGCGAGAGGCCGTAGCCAAGGCCGTGCAGGCGGAGGGTGACGCGCAGGCGTCCGCGACTCTGGCCGTGGGCACGTCCGAGGCGGAGGCCATGACCAAGAAGGCCGATGCCTACGCGAAGTACAACCAGGCGGCCGTCCTCGAGATGGTCGTGGCGGCGCTCCCCCAGATCGCCAAGGAGATCGCCGCACCGATGGCCGCGATCGACAACCTCACCGTCCTCTCAACCGAGGGCGCGGGCCACCTGAGCAAGCAGGTGACGAGCACCTTCGCCCAGGTGCAGGAGATGCTGAAGGCGACCACCGGCGTCGACCTCGCAGGGCTGCTGCCGCAGGCTGCTGCGGAGCCCGCACCGGCCTCCGCGCCCTCGCGGGCGAAGGCGGCCGTCGCGGAGAAGGCCGATCCGGGCGCGTGAGGCAAGGACGTGAGGGCCGCCCGGCTGATGCCGGGCGGCCCTCACGTCGTTAGGCCTTCTTCACGACGCTGGACTTCAGCTGCATCGGTCCGAAGCCCTCGACGCGTGCCTCGAGGTCGTGGTCGCCGACGCCGTCGACGATGCGGATGCCGCGCACCTTGGTGCCGATCTTGATGGAACCGCCACCGGCTCCCTTGACCTTGACGTCCTTCACGATGGTGACGTCGTCGCCGTCGACGAGCACGTTGCCCACGGCGTCGCGCACGACGCGGGCGCCCCCATCCTCGGCCGCATCGGCCGACCACTCGTGACCGCACTCGGGGCAGACGAGCAGCGCGCCCATCTCGTACGTGTGGATGCTCGAGCACTCGGGGCAGGCGGGCAGCGCGTCGTCGCTCATGCGCCCATCCAACCGCGCCGCGCCCTCGCAACGGAGCAAGGGCAGCCTCACCGACGGTGGCGGGCCGGTGCCGATCTCACCCGTACGGCGGTGCACACCGTGTGCCGTCCTGCTCGATGACCACAGCGATCGTGCCTTCTGAGCACGGATCCGGGCGTCCCCCGGATTCACCCCAACGGCGTATGAAAGTCGGCTGCACGCGCGCCGATACACGGTTGGGTTTCTCTGTCAGGAGGCCGACATGGCCAGCACTTCGCGGGTGACGATCACCGGCACCGTCGGTGGCATCACCGCAGCTCGGCTCATGCATGGCCGGGCCGGACGACGTTCCGGCCTTGCTCTCGGCGCAGTCCTCGCGGCATCCGCGATGACCTTCGCCCTCGGCGCTCCCGCCACTGGTGCGGCGACCGCCACGGGCGCCCCCACCCTGCTCACCGTGCAGGGTTCGGCGCTCTCCCCTGATGCCGCAGCGGCCTGGGTCACCTCGCAGGGTGGACAGGTCCTCGCGGTCTACGACGTCGCAGACGCGCTGCTCGTCACCCTGCCCGCGGGGGTCACCCCGCCCGCAGGCGCGGTCAGCGTGGCCGACGTCCCGATGCACATGACGGCCGCCCCGACCGCCACGGCTGCGAGCGACGTGAAGGGCGCGACCTACCGCGCCACGATCGGCGCCCCGGCCTCGGCGACCGGCGCCGGCGTGACCGTCGCGGTCGTGGACACCGGCGTCGCCGATGTCGCCGACCTCGCGGGGCGCCTCACCCACGTCAACGTCAGCGGCGGCGCCGCCGGCGACGGCCTGGGCCACGGCACGTTCATGGCCGGTCTCGTCGCAGGTGACGGGTCGTCCTCGGGCGGCACCTACACCGGCGTCGCCCCCGGTGCACGCATCCTCGACATCCAGGTCGCTACCGCCGACGGCTCGACTTCGCTCTCCCGCGTGCTCGCGGGTCTGCAGGCCGTGGCCGACGCCGCCAAGGGCGACCCGTCCGTCCGCGTCGTGAGCCTCGCGCTCTCGACCGGCGACCCTCTCCCGCCGTCGGCCGACCCGCTCTCGCGGGCTCTCGACCGGCTCTGGGCCAAGGGCCTCACCGTCGTCGTCTCTGCAGGCAACGACGGCCCGGCCGCGAACACCGTCACCTCCCCTGGCGCCGACCCCACCCTCATCACGGTGGGCGCTCTCGACGAGCACGGCACCTCGGCGCGCGGTGACGACACCGTCGCGGACTTCTCCTCGCGCGGTAGCGAGTTCGGGGCGAGCAAGCCCGATCTCGTGGCACCCGGCGTCTCGCTCGTGTCCACCCGCGCCGCGGGCAGCACGGCGGACGTCGAGAACCCCGCCTCCCGCGTGGGCGACAGCTACTTCACCGGCAGCGGCACGTCGATGAGCGAGGCCGTCACGGCCGGCGCGGCGGCGGTCGTCATCGGGACGCGCCCGGCCCTCACGCCGGACTCGGTCAAGCGGCTGCTGACGAAGACCGCGTACGACACCGACACGCTGGAGAAGGCCGACGGAGCCGGCAACGGCGCCCTCGACCTCGCTGCCGCCGTCGCCGCCGCGCCGACCGCCAAGATCGTTCAGGCGAAGCGCGCGATCGCGAAGCTCGCCGACGACCGGTACGGGCCCGACCCGGCCGACGCCGCCGCGTGGCAGCAGTTCTCCGACGCCTGGGCAGCAGGCGACCTCGAAGCCGTAGCAGCGATCTGGGTGACGCTCTCCGAGCAGACCCGCCGCTGGGCGGCCACCGCGTTCTCTCTGGCGATGCTGGCACACAACGCTGGCACCGACCGCGAAGAGTTCGCCGCCATCGAGGCGCTCGCCCGCCGCTGGTCGACCGAGGCGTGGAACGCACGCCGCTGGTCCACCGACGCGTGGGTTGCCCGTCGCTGGTCCTCCGGCGACTGGGACGCACGCCGCTGGTCGTTCGCGGACTTCGCCGCTCGACGGTGGTCCGATATCGACTGGAGCGCGCGCCGCTGGTCCGATGCGGCGTGGGATGCCCGCCGCTGGTCCGACGCCGACTGGGATGCGCGTCGCTGGTCCGAGACGGACTGGTTGGCGTTCGCCTGGGTGGCCCGTCGCTGGAGCTCGGTGGACTGGGCGTCGTCCTCCTGGGACGAGCAGGCCTGGTCGGCCCGACGCTGGTCGGAGCAGACCTGGTCGGACTTCGCCTGGGATGCGCGCCGCTGGTCGACGAGCACCTGGGACGCCCGCCGTTGGTCGGCGACCATGTGGACCGCGAGCGTCTGACATGACGAACACGACCGCCCTCGGCCGCAGGCTCACCGTGCCTGCGGTCGTGGGCGCCGTGTGCGTCGCGGGAGCCGCGAGCCTCGGCCTCGCAGCACTGGTCGTCCCGAAGCTCGGCGAGGCCACCGGGTTCCAGGACGTGCACACACCGTGGGTGGTCCTGGCCTTCACCCTCGCCGCCGCCGTCTCCGAGCTCGTGTCCGTGCCCCTGATGCACGGCTCGGACAAGGAGGACCTGACGTTCTTCGAGATCGTCACGGTCGCGGGCATCCTCGTGCTCGACCCCTCCTGGGCCATAGTCGCGCCGCTGGTAGGCCTCGCCCTCGTGCAGATCGTCCTGCGCATCCCTGCCAAGAAGATCGCGTTCAACCTCGGCTCGTACGCGACCGCCACGGTCGCGGCCGTCGTCTCCTACCTTCTGGTCCTGGGAGGCGCCGAGCGATTCTCGTTCCGAGGCGTGCTGGGACTCGTGGTCGGCATGCTGGCCTTCTCCGTCGTCAACACCCTCCTGCTGGCGGCTGTCCTTCAGGCGAGTGAGGGCATCTCTTACCACGAGGTCGTGACCGACGATTGGGCGCTGCCGGTTCTGTCCGCTATCGCAGGCGTCGCAGTCGGCAGCGTGAGCGTCGCGCTCGCCCCGGTCTCCGTCTGGCTCATGCCATTCGCGCTGATGCCGGCTCTCACGCTGTGGTACGCGTACCGGTCCGCCTCGCAGCGGGCGGAGGAGCGCGAGCGCAACCGTTGGCTCGTGACGCTCTCCGGGGTGCTCACCGCCGAGGCGCCCCTTCCCGAGATGCTGGCCGACGCGACCAACGCGGTGCGCGCCGCGTTCGGAGCCGGCGCCGCCGAGGTTCTGCTCCCCGCCGACGACGACCTCACCACCACATTCACCGCAGCCGAGGGCGTCGTCCCTGTGCCGGTGACCCGCCTTCCCGAGGGCTGGGGTTCCGGGGTCTCGATCGGTCTCGAGCTCGGCGAGGGCCGCCGCGGCGCCCTCCTGCTCGGCGATACCCTCGGAGTCAAGAACCCCTGGACCCTCCGGCCCGCCGACGAGGCCGTGCTCACCACCGTCGCCGCGTCCCTCGGCAGCGCGATCCGCAGCGCCGAGCGGCACGCCGCGCTCGTCGAGGAGTCCAGCAAGCTCAAGGCCGTCGTCGAGAACGCCTCCGACGGAATCGCGGTGCTGTCCGGCTCGGGCCGCGTGCGGCTCTGGAGCCCCGCGATGGTGCGCATCACCGGTGTGACCGAGCCTGTCGCGCTCGACCTCTTCGGCGACGCTCCTAGCGCCCTCAGCTCGATCGTGTCGGTCGCGCTGGTCGATGGACTCGTCGTCGGCCAGGGCCCTGCCGAGGTCGAGCCGCGGTCGCTCACCATTACCCGGCCCGACGGCGAGACCCGCGACATCTCGGTCGCGGTCGTCCGCGCCCGCGCGAACGCGGACGGCGAGCCCGTGGCGATCCTCACCGTCCACGACGTCACCTCGCAGGCGCGCGCGGACCGGCTCAAGAGCGACTTCGTCGCGACGATCTCGCACGAACTGCGGACGCCGATCACGCCCATCAAGGGCTACGCGCAGCTGCTGCTCGCGCGCGGCGACGCGATGACGCCGGAGAAGCGGCGTTCGGCGTACGAGCTCATCGCCGATCGCGCCGACCACCTCGGCCGCCTCGTCGAGGACCTGCTCATGGCCTCGCGGGCCTCCGGGACGCTCGGCTCCAAGCTCGCCACGACGCCGCAGGGCCACGACCTGCGCACGATCGTGTCGGCGGCCACGGAGTCGTTCCCCGCCATGGCGAGCAGGCTCGTCATCGAGCAGCCCGACACCGCCGTCCCCGTGTGGTGCGACTCGGTGCGCTCGGTACAGATCCTGTCGAACCTGCTGTCCAACGCCATGAAGTACTCCCCCGAGGGCACGCCCATCACGGTCCGCGTCCCCGAATCGGAGTTCGGCGACACCCACGCCGTCGTGACCGTCACCGACCAGGGCTGCGGCCTCGCTGCCGGCGACCTCGAGCGCGTCTTCGAGCGGTTCTACCGCGTCGAGGACTCGATGACGATGCGCACGAGCGGCAGCGGCCTCGGCCTCTACATCGCGCGCGAGCTCGCCGTCGCCATGGGCGGCTCGCTCACCGTCGCCTCGCAGCCCGGCCAGGGCTCGACCTTCACCGTCCGCCTGCCGCGCACCGAAGCCGCGGCCACGGCGGCTGCACCTGCGCCCGCACCGTCCGTCCCGTTCGCCCGCACCGCCTAGGAGTCATCATGAGCAGCAGGATCCTGATCGTCGACGACGAGTTCTCCGTCCGGGCGCTCCTGCGCGACGTCCTCGAGCTCGAGGACTACGTGGTGGTCGAGGCCGAGGACGGCCCGACGGCCCTGGCGGCCATGGCGGAGCAGCGGCCCGACCTGGTGCTGCTCGACATCATGATGCCCGGCATGAGCGGCATCGACGTCCTCGCACAGGTGCGGGCCGACGTCCGGCTGCACGACGTGCCCGTCGTGCTGCTCACGGCCGCCGGCGACGACGACACCACGTGGGCCGGCTGGACCACCGGCGCGAGCCTCTACCTCAACAAGCCGTTCGACCACCTGAACCTGCTCGAGTGGATCGAGCGCCTGCTCGCCGAGAACAGCCCGGCGCTGCAGAGCGCCTCGTAAGTCCGGACGGGACCTCGGCGCCGGAGGGCGCGCAGCGGATCGCTGCGCGCCCTCTGCCGTGCGCGGCTACCAGACGTCGCCGGGCAGTGCCCCGGGCAGCGCGGGGTTGCCGGACGAGACGAACACCTGCGGCTCGTCCGTGCGGCGCAGCCGCTGCCAGTCGGCGAGCGCGCCGAACGCCCACTTCCCCAGCAGCAGGATGGCCGTGAGGTTCACCAGCGCCATGAGGCCCATCGCGACGTCGGCGAGCGCCCACACCGACTCCAGGGCGACCAGCGCGCCGGACGCGACGGCCAGGATCACGACCACGCGGAAGATCGTGAGGCCGCGCTCCTCCGCACCGAGGAAGTCGAGGTTGACCTCGGCGTACGAGTAGTTGCCCAGCACGCTCGAGAACGCGAACACGAAAATGAGGAGCGTCATCAGCCACGTCGTCCAGTCGCCGAGCGAGGCGGCCACGGCGGTCTGCGTCAGCGATGCCCCGGCCGAGTCGCTCGTCTCCCCCGGCGAGTACACGTCGGGTCCGGCCACCAGGATGATGAACGCCGTCGCCGAGCAGATGACCATCGTGTCGACGAAGACGCCGAGCGACTGGATCAGCCCCTGCTTCACCGGGTGCGAGACCGTCGCGGTGGCGGCTGCGTTGGGCGCCGAACCCATGCCTGCCTCGTTGGAGAACAGGCCGCGCTTGGCGCCGTTGAGCATCGCGGCGGTGATGCCTCCCGCGACGCCGGCGAGCGAGGCGTCGAGGCCGAAGGCGCCCTTGATGATGTCGGAGAAGACCGTGGGCAGGGCGCTGAGGTTGGTCAGCACGATGAGGACGGCGAGCAGCACGTAGAGGAGCGCGAAGACCGGGAGCACGAGCTCGGCGACCTTGGCGATCCGACGTACGCCGCCGAACACGACGGGCGCGGTCAGGGCCGCGAGCACGAGGGCGCTCCAGCGCTGGTCGACCGTGTGCGCGGACGCGAGCACGTCGGCGATGGTGTTGCTCTGGACCATGTTGAACGCGACGCCGAACGTGAACACGAGCAGCACCGCGAAGACCATGCCCCAGCGCCGCGACCCGAGCCCGTTCTGGATGTAGTACGCCGGACCCCCGCGGAACGAGCCGTCGGGCCACTTCACCTTGTACAGCTGGGCGAGAGTGGCCTCGACGAACCCGGTCGCCATGCCCACGGCTGCGACGACCCACATCCAGAACACGGCACCCGGGCCGCCGAGGGTGAGCGCGATCGCGACGCCCGCGATGTTGCCGGTGCCCACGCGCGAGGCGAGGCCGACGGCGAAGGCCTGGAACGACGAGATGCCGCCCTCGGAGCCAGTACGCGAGCCGAGGATCGTGCGGACCATCTCCGGGAACAGCCGCACCTGCACGAACCGCGTCCGCACGGTGAACCAGATGCCCGCGCCGATGAGCACGTAGACGAGGACGTAGTTCCACAAGATCGTGCTGATCGGGTCGATGAGCGACTGCCGAATGACGTCCACGGGAACCCTCTCGGCCGGATGGTCGCGAGAGTCCTACCACAACGGGCTTGAACAGCCCGGCGGTTTCAGGCCTTGCCGGTGCGCAGGCTCTTGGCCTCGTCCGCTGTCAGCTTGGCCACCGCCGCGGCGCGGCTCACGGGGTCGAGCTCGTCGAGCTGGCTCTGCACGTTGGCCACGGCCTCGTCGACGACGCTCTTCTTGTCGAGGAACAGGCGCACGGCGTAGTAGCCGCCGACCGCGACGCCCGCCACGATCGCGACCCCGACCAGCGCCTTGATGCCCTTGCCCATGCCCCTCGCCCCTCTCGACCTGCGGTACGTCGATCCTAGGCGCGCTCAGCCCGTCCCGGCCCGGCGAACCTTCTCAGACTGCGAGAGGGGCGTCGGCGGGGACCTCGCCGTACAACGTCGTGCGCTGGCGCAGCGGCCGACCGGCCTCGGCCGCGATCGCGGCGAGGTCGGCGGGGGTGAGGCCCTGGCCGTGCGCCGCTCCCGCCGCACGGCTGATGTTCTCGTCCATGAGCGTGCCGCCGAGGTCGTCCACGCCTGCGGCGAGCAGCTGCCGCGCGCCGACTGGGCCGAGCTTCACCCACGACGCCTGCACGTGCGGGATGTCGTCGGCGTACGCGATGCGCGCGATGGCGTGCACGAGCACCGTCTCCCGCCAGGTGGGGCCGCGGCGCGCGCCGCGCTTGAGATAGATCGGCGCCGCCATGTGCACGAACGGGAGGCCGACGAACTCGGTGAACCCGCCGGTCTCGCGCTGCAGCGCGCGCGTGCGCAGGAGGTGCCGCACCCAGTGCACCGGACGCTCGATGGATCCGAACATCATCGTGACGTTGCTGCGCAGCCCGACCGAGTGCGCGGTCCGATGCACCTCCAGCCACTCGTCCGTGCTGATCTTGTCCGGGCACAGCACCGCACGGACCTCGTCGTCGAGGATCTCGGCGGCAGTGCCGGGCAGCGAGCGCAGCCCCGCCTCCCGGAGCCGCACGAGGTACGACTCCAACGGCTCGCCGAGCCGGCGCGAGCCCTCGAGCACCTCGAGCGCGGTGAACCCGTGGATGTGGATGCCCGGCACCCTCTCGTGTACCGCCCGCGCGACCTGCACGTAGAAGTCGCCGTCGAAGCTGGGGTGGATGCCGCCCTGCAGGCACACCTCCGTGGCGCCGAGCGCGGCCGCCTCGGCGCTGCGCTCGGCGACCTCGTCCAGCGACAGGAGGTACGGCGCCCCCCTCAGGTTCAACGACAGCGGGCCCTTGGAGAAGCCGCAGAACGTGCACCGGAACGTGCAGACGTTGGTGTAGTTGATGTTGCGGTTCACGACGTACGTGACCTCGTCGCCCACGACCCGGCGGCGGATCTCGTCGGCGAGCTCGGCCACCGCGGCCACCTCCCCGCCGCGCGCGGCGAAGAGTGCCTCGAGCTCCTCGGCTCCGGGGTCGTGGCCGAGGCGCACGCCGTCGAGCACCTCGCGGACGCGGCCGCGCACGGGCGCCGACGCCGCGCGCAGCGGCACCGGCGAGGTGCCTGCGCCCGAGAACCACGCGGTGGACCGGCGGCCGATCTGCACGACCTCCGCGCCGGTGCCGACGTTGGCGGCGTCCTGGTGGCGCTCGGGCCACAGCGCGCCCGGGTCGTCGCGGCCGAGGAGGTCCGCATCGGCGCGGTCAAGGACGGGGAAGCGGAGCGCGGCGTCGAGCCAGCGGGTGGGCTCACCGGCGTACGCCGGGTACACCGTGAGACGCGGCGCCAGCTGGTGGCCGGACGCCTCGGTAGCCGCGCGCAGCGAGTCGAGCGACGGCCACGGGCGCTCGGGGTTGACGTGATCGGCGGTCACGGGGGAGACGCCGCCCCAGTCGTCGATCCCGGCGGCGAGGAGCGCTTCGAGCTCATAGGGCGCCGACAGGTTCGGAGGCGCCTGCACGTGCACGTCGCCCGGGAGCAGAACGCGCGCCAGCGCGATGGCCCGCAGGTGCTCGTCGTGGGCCGCAGGCGCGGCGTCGCGCATAGCGGTGCCAGGCTTGGGCAGGAAGTTCTGGACGATCACCTCCTGCACGTGCCCATGGCGCAGGTGCGACTCTGCGATCGCGAGCAGCGCCTCGACCCGGTCGTCCTCGGTCTCCCCGATGCCGACGAGGATGCCTGTGGTGAACGGGATCGAGAGCCGTCCGGCGGCGTCGAGGGTCGCAAGCCGTCGGGCCGGGTCCTTGTCCGGTGCGCCGCGGTGCGCCGCGAGATCGGAGCGCAGGCTCTCGAGCATCATCCCTTGCGATGCGCACGAGCCACGCAGGAGCGCGAGCTCGTGCGGCGCGAGCGCGCCGGCGTTGGCGTGCGGGAGCAGCCCCGTCTCCTCGAGCACCAGGGCCGCCACCTCGGCGAGGTAGTCCACCGTCGTCGCGTAGCCGTGCGCAGCGAGCCAGTCCGCGGCCTCCGGATACCGGTCCTCCGGCGCCTCCCCCAGCGTGAACAGAGCCTCGTGGCAGCCGGCATCGGCACCCTGCGCGGCGATGGCCAGCACCTGTTCCGGTGCGAGGTACGGCGCTGCCGCCGTTCGCGGAGACTGCGCGAAGGTGCAGTAGCCGCAGCGGTCCCGGCACAGCGTCGTGAGCGGGATGAAGACCTTGGGCGAGTAGGTGACGCGGGTGCCGTGCAGCGCATCGCGCCGGGCACTCGCCCGCGCCAGCAGCTCGTCGGTCGGGAGCGAGGTCAGCGGCGTCATGCTGCCGCCCGCATCGAGTGCCGGGCCATAAGGGGAGTGTGCTGAACGGTTCTCATCCTTCGGCCAACAGCGCCTCAACGTCGTCACAACGGCCCGGTCCCTCGCGATGACCCGCAGGGCCTGGGTGTGGTACCCATCCAGGGTGAGCCCGTCCTCGTCCGAGCGTGCCGCCGACTCTCGTGCGCCCCTCGTCCTGATCGTCGACGACGACGCCGCGATCCGCACCGTGGTCCGCTGGCAGCTCGATGACGCCGGGTTCCGCGTCCTGGAGGCCGACGACGGGCCGTCCGCGCTCAAGCGCATCCGTGACGATCACCCGACCATCGTCGTGCTCGACCTGTCGCTGCCCGGCCTCGGCGGCCTCGACGTGCTGCGCTCAGTCCGCAGCGGCAAGAACGGGCGCTCGGACACGCCGATCATCGTGCTGTCGGGCCGCAGCGGGGAGACGGACCGCATCGTCGGCCTCGACCTCGGCGCCGACGACTACCTCGTGAAGCCGTTCTCGCCCGGTGAGCTCGCCGCACGCGTCCGCTCGGTGCTCCGCCGCACGACGCCGGACCACGATGGCGAGGCGATCGTGGTGGGTCCGTTGAGCATCGAGCCCGCGAGCCGGCGCGTCGTTCTCCACGGCGGCGACGTCGACCTGACGCCGAAGGAGTTCGACCTCCTGGCGTTCCTCGCGACCCACCCGCGCCGCGTCTTCACGCGCAGCCAGCTGCTGGACCGGGTATGGAACTCCTCGTCGGAGTGGCTCGGCGAGGCGACCGTGACCGAGCACGTGCACCGCCTGCGGCTCAAGCTCGAGCCGGATCCCTCGCACCCGACGCTGCTGCGCACGGTGCGCGGCGTGGGCTACCAGCTGGTCGACGCATGACGGCTGCCGCCCACCCCACCGAGCTGCCGTACGGCGATGCCCGGGACATGCTCGACCGCCAGGCCGAGGTGCTCGAGCTCATCGCTCGGGCCGCGCCGCTCGCCGACGTGCTGACGCGCATCTTGTCTTCGCTCGAGCACCTCATGCCTGGCGCGCGCTGCTCGGTGCTGCTCCTGGACCGAGAGCACGGGACCCTCCACCACGGTGCGGCGCCGAGCCTGTCGGCTGCCTACGTCGCCGCGATCGACGGGCTGCCCATCGGCGAGATGGCCGGCTCCTGCGGCACCGCGGCCGCCCTGAACAAACCGGTCATCGCCGTCGACGTCCGGCTCGATCCGCGGTGGGCCGACTACCGCGAGCCGGCGCTCGCCGCGGGGCTCGCGAGCTGCTGGTCGACGCCGATCGAGGGCTACGACGGGCTGCCGGTCGGCACGTTCGCCGTCTATCACCCCGAGCCGCACGAGCCGACGATGCGCGAGCAGCTCCTCGTCGACCGGTTCACCCACCTCGCGTCGGTCGCGATCGAGCACGCCACGCTCGAGCGCGACAGAAGGGCCAGGATCGAGGCCGAGACGGCCCGGCGCACAGCAGAGGAGCTGTCGCGCGCCAAGTCCGAGCTCCTGGCGTCCGTGGGGCACGAGGCACGCACGCCGATCCAGGCGATCGTCGGGTTCGCGGAGCTGCTCGGGACGATGGACCTCGACGAGGTGCGCCGCCGCGAGGCGCTCGGGCACATCGAGGCCGCGGCGGGGCACGTCATGGACCTCCTGGCCGACGTGCTCGACCTCAGCCGGCTCGAGGGCCGCGCCCTCCCCTTGGCGATGGAGCAGGTGCAGCTGCGTGAGGTGGTCGCCGAGGTGTACGGACTCTGCTCGGCCAAGGCGGAGCAGCGGGGTGTGACCCTCGCGCACCACCTCGGCGACGACGTCGTGCTGGCGGACCCGAGGCGCCTGCGGCAGGTGTTCCTCAACCTGGTCACGAACTCGATCCGGCACGGGCGCGTCGCGGGCCGCGTCGACATCGCCACGCTGCCGACCGAGGATCCCCAGATGGTGCTGGTAGCCGTGGCGGACGACGGCCCCGGCATCCCGCCGGAGCTGCTCGACCGCATCTTCCTGCCCTTCGCGCGGGCGGCGTCCGCCCCGGCGCGGACGCCGGAGGCCGAAGCCGACGGCGCCGCGCGGGAGGAGAGCATCGGGCTCGGGCTCGGGCTGGCCCACGGCCTCGCTGCTGCGATGGGGGGCGAGCTCGTCGTCGGCGCCTCCGGGCAAGCGGGCACCGCGATGCACCTGAGCCTGCCCCGCGCTGGGGCCGACCGTGCACGGTGAGGTCGTCGCCGTCGTGCCGGTGAAGCCGCTCGCGAACGCGAAGTCGCGGCTGGCCGTGGACGACGACGAGCGCGCCGATCTCGCCTTGGCGTTCGCGCTCGATGCCGTGGGAGCTCTGGTCGGCTGCCCGCTCGTCGACGACGTCGTCGTCGTGACGACGGATCCGCGCGTGGCGGCCGACATGCGCCCCCTCGGCGTACGCATCGCCCGGGACGACGGCGTCGGGCTCGACCGGGCGATCCGCAGCGGGGTGCGCGCGGTGCCGGCGCGCCGGGCCGTGGCTGTCGTGCCGGGCGACCTTCCCTGCCTGCGGCCTGACGACGTAGGCACGGTGCTGCGGGCCGCCCTAGCCCAGGGCGGGGCCTTCGTACCGGACCTGGCTGGCACCGGGACGACGTTCGTCGTGCAGGCGGCGGGCAGCCCGGTCCGCACCCGCTACGGCGACGGATCGGCGGATCGGCACCGCGCATTGGGCCTGCACGGGCTCGCCGATGCGCCAGTACGTGCTCGGCACGACGTCGACACGCTGGACGACCTGCGCAGCGCCGCCGGCCTCGGGCTCGGCGCCAGGACTTCCGCGGTGCTCGCCGCCCGTGACATCGATCTGACGCCTGCCCTGCTGTAGTTCAGGCGTTCTCGCTCGCCGCCCATCCCGTGGTCCGCACGATGCGGCACACGAGCACGCGGTAGAAGGGCTTGTCGGCGTACTGCGGCACGGTGCGGGCAAGCCGGTCGGCGAGCTCCTCGACCAGCTCCTCCGGAGGATCTGGCACGTGCTCGGTGTCGGCGCGCACCCACCACAGGCGCGACCAGTCCTCGGGGTCCCACCCCTCGATGAGCAGCGCGCCCCGCGGGTCGGCCTCGAGGTTGTCCTCGCGCTGCAGACGGGTAGACGCCTTCGGCTTGACGCTGTCGATGGGTACGCCGATGTGCCCGTCGTCGGACACGGCGTACACGACCGGCTGCGGGTCAGGCCCGCGCTCGGGGTGCAGCGTGCAGAACACTCCATGCACATGCTCGCCGAGCCGCGTGCGCGCGGTGGCCTCGTCCAGTCTCATGGCGCCAGCTCCCTGTCCCGTCGCCCGCCAGCATCACCCGGACCGCGCACCCCGGCAATCACAGGTTCCACAACGTTCCATCAGGATCCTTGACCGACGGACGCGGCGATGGCGAGGTTGTCGCCATGAACCTCGCCTCATGGGTCGAGCGCCAGGGCAGGCGGCGGCGCGACGAGCCCGCCATCGCCGAGGGCGCCGCCGTGCACGCGACGTGGTCGCAGTTTGCCGCGAGGGTGGCCGGGGGTGCCGCCGGTTTGCGCGATGCGCTCGGTCTGGGGGCCGGCGACCGCCTCGCCATCGTGATGAAGAACCGGCCGGAGTACCTCGAGGTGCAGTTCGCGGCCTGGCACGCGGGGCTCGTCGCGGTGCCCGTCAACGCGCGCCTGCACCGCGACGAGATCAAGTACATCCTCGAGCACAGCGCGGCCCGGGTCGTCGTGACCGACGCAGAGCACGCAGACGACGTGCGGCCGCTGCTCGACGAGGTCGCCTCCCTCGAGGCCGTCGTCCTCGTTCCTGGACCCGAGTGGGATGCGCTCACCGCTCACCCCCCGATCCCCGTGATCGATCGCGGCCCGGACGACGGCGCCTGGCTCTTCTACACGAGCGGCACCACCGGCCGCCCCAAGGGGGCGACTCTGACGCAGGGCAACCTGCTCATGGCCTCGCTGAGCTACTTCGCCGACATCGACCCGATCGCGCCGACCGACAGCGTTCTGCACGCCGCTCCGCTGTCGCACGGCTCCGGTTTGTACGGCCTGCCGCATCTCGCCCGGGGCGCGATCAGCGTGTTTCCCGCGTCGGGCGCGCTCGACGGGGCCGAGCTGCTCGAGCTGGTGCGTCGGTGGCCGGGCATGTCGTTCTTCGCGGCACCCATCATGGTCAAGCGGCTCGCAGCGGACCCCGCCCTGCAGGGAGCGGATCTCGCCGGTCTCAAGACGATCATCTACGGCGGGGCGCCGATGTACCTTGCCGACCTCGAGGCGGCGCTCGACACCTTCGGGCCCCGCCTGGCGCAGATCTACGGCCAGGGCGAGACCCCGATGACGATCACCGGGCTGTCCAAGGCCGACCACGCCGACCGCCACCACCCGCGCTGGCGGGAGCGCATGCAGAGCGTGGGCTTCCCGCGCACCGACGTCGAGGTCCGCGTGTTCGACGAGGACGACCACGATCTGCCGCCCGGCGAGATCGGAGAGGTCGTCGTCCGAGGCGCGGTCGTGATGGCGGGCTACTGGGACCAGCCGGAGGCCACCGCGGAGACGCTGCGCGGCGGCTGGCTGCACACCGGCGACATGGGAGCGTTCGACGAGGACGGGTTCCTCACGCTGCACGACAGGTCCAAGGACCTCATCATCAGCGGCGGCATGAACATCTACCCGCGCGAGGTGGAGGAGGCCCTGCTGACCCACCCGCGCGTGCACGCCGTCGCGGTGGTGGGCAAGCCCGATGCCGAGTGGGGCGAGTCGGTGGTGGCTTTCGTCGTACCGGACGGCGAGGCGCCGACGACCGACGAGCTCGACCAGACGTGCCTCGACCGGATCGCGCGGTTCAAGCGCCCGAAGGACTACATCTTCGTCGACGCCCTCCCCGTCAACAACTACGGCAAGGTGCTCAAGCGGGAGCTCCGGGAACGCCTGCGCGCGTAGCGATCCGAGCCGCCAGGCGCTGTTGAGAAAACGATGATGGGCCGCACTCTTGCGGCAGATGCGGGACCCCTTGCAGGGTACGTCGCAACGGCACGACCCAGTAGGTCCCGACCCCTCCGCCTGCGCCGGCGCAGTCGTACTCGAGGAGATGCTGCTCGATGAAGCTCGCCCTGTACCTCCCCAACTTCCGCAACCACGTGACGGTCCAGGAGCTCGCGGACCTGACTGACCTGGCCGAGGATCTCGACTTCGACTCGGTCTGGACCCTGGACCGCATCGTCGTGCCCGAGGCGTCCGACCGCGGCGAGCTGCAGTACTCGTTCGGCATGATGAAGGAGTTCCCGAAGCAGCTCCCGGTCAGCTCCAACGGCCAGTGGCTGCAGGGGTGGCCGCTGCTGCCGTGGCTCGCCGCGCGCACCAAGAAGATGCGCATCGGCATGAGCATCACGGACACGCCGTACCGCTCCCCCGGAGTCTTCGCCGCCGAGTGCGCGACCATCGACCACCTCTCGGGCGGCCGCCTCAACGTGGGCATCGGCTCTGGCTGGATGCCCGAGGAGTTCGCGGCCTCGAGCGCCACGCATCTCTTCCCGCGCCGCCACGCGCACGTACGCGAGACCATCGAGATCTGCCAGGGCATCTGGACGAACGAGACGTTCGAGTACCACGGCGAGTTCGCCGACTTCGACCCGTGCGGTTTCGGCTGGAACCCCGTGCAGAAGCCGCACCCGCCGATCTACTTCTCCGGCCTGCGCGACCCCAAGCGCTCCGCCGCCCGCGTGGCGAAGTACGGCCTCGCCGGCTGGATCGGCATCCAGGACACCCCGCGCGAGCTCACCGAGTGGCGCACCGAGATCAAGCGCGAGCTTGAGGAGCTCGGCAAGTCGATCGACGACCTCGAGATGTGCTCGATGATCTGGTTCACGATCACCGACACCGAGGTCGACCAGACCGACAACGGCAAGGTGTCGAACATCCTCGTGGGCACGGCCGACCAGATCACCGACATGCTCAAGCGCTACAAGGAGGCCGGCCTCACGATGCCGCTCCTGTGGCCGCCGTTCGCGGACGTCCCGGTGTCCAAGACCCTCGACGACCTCAAGCGGCTCAAGGAGGAGATCATGCCCAAGGTCGACGCCGCATGACCTCGGCCTGAGTCAGCCGGCACTGGGGCGGAGCGCGTGCAGCACGCGCTCCGCCTCTGCCGTTGCCGCGTCGGCATCGATGTACGGCGAGCCCACGAGTGGCGAGAAGTTCAGATCGACCAGCACCTCGGTCGCGCCGCGGCCGCCGACCTCCGCGATGTCCGCGAGGACCTGCTCGCGTGTGCCGTGGAAGCGCCTGCGGCCCGGGCCCGGATCGTCGTCGACGAGGTCGACCACGGCGCGCAGGACGACGCGCAGCGCATCCTCGTCGCGGCCCGCCTCGCGGGCGCCGGCGCGCACGTGCTCGATGTCGCGCTCGAGGCTGCCGAGGTCCTGGCCCGAGCTCCCGATCCAGCCCTGGGCGAGGCGGCCCGCGCGGCGCAGCGCCGCGGGGGCCGAGCCGCCGACCAGCACGGGCGGGTGCGGCTGCTGCCGGGGCGTCGGCCCGACGTGCGATCGCGGCACCTCGTAGAACTCGCCGCGGAACTCCACGGGGTCCTCGGTCCACAGCGCCAACAGGCACCGGAGGTACTCATCCATCCGCGCACCGCGGCGCTCGAACGGCACTCCCGCGGCGACGTGCTCCTCGGGCATCCACCCGATCCCCACACCCACTGCGAGCCGCCCCGACGTGAGGTGGTCGAGCGTCGCCATCGCCTTCGCGAGCACGACCGGCGGCGTGAAGGGCGCGCAGATCGTCGCGGTGCCGAGGCCGATCTGCTGCGTGCTGCTCGCGACGTACGCGAGCGGCAGTACGGCGTCGTGCACCGAGAGGTACGCCGGATCATCCGCCCGGCGCGACGCCGGGTTCTGCGGCGCATCGGCGGGAAGGACCGGCGACAGCAGCCGCTGGAACGTCCACAGCGACGCGTAGCCGAGCTCTTCCGCGCGC
Organism: Candidatus Nanopelagicales bacterium; assembly: GCA_050251215.1. GTDB lineage: Bacteria > Actinomycetota > Actinomycetes > S36-B12 > CAIYMF01 > Longivirga. Next base: position 57,526 of record JBFWNE010000005.1, on the reverse strand, counting down.
TGCGCGATGCGGAGCATCGTCCGCGGCGTGGCCCAGCTGCCCGACACCGGCAGCCCGAACCCCAGCAGCGGCAGGTCGACCATCCGCCAACCCTGCCACGGGGGGCGGCGCCCGGCACTGGGATCAGCCGCGCCTCATGGCCTTCCAGCGTTCGACCATCGCGTCGACGTCGACCTTGCGCGCCACGACGGGGCTGCCCTTCCCCACCTGAGGCCGCCGCCAATCGGCTGCGACACGAGCGTTGAAGTCCTCGAGCACCGCCCGCACGGCCGCCTCGTGCGGCATGTCGGCGAGCGACTCGGGGAAGCCGTCGGCCTCGCGCCGCAGGGACACAGCACCGCCGAGAGGGACCTCGCCCTCGCGCTCGACGAGGTTCTTCACCCACCACTCGGGATCGCCGGCATGGCTGAGGTTCAGCGGCTTGCCCGCGCCGGGGAGGTCGTCGAACTCGCCGCGCTCGATCGCCTCACGGATGGCCTTCTCTGCCAGGCTCTCGGCGTCCATCGCGCACCTCCCACTCGGACATGTCGATGCTAGGCCGCGACCTCGGCGCTCGCGCTGCGCGGACGGCTGGGGTGCCGTACGGTCCGCACATCGGGCACCTGCTCGATGAGGGGGTGGCCGCATGCGCCAAGCAATCGGACGCGGCGTGCTCCGCTTGCTCCGGTACCAGCTCGTCGGTGAGGATCCGCCGGCCGAGCCCGTGTCGGTGTTCGTCGCCTTCCCCCACACGTCGTGGCTCGACCTGCCGCTCATGCTGGGCATCGCGTGGGCGCACGACCTGCCGCCCGGATTCCTGGCGAAGAAGGAGCTCTTCCGCGCGCCGTTCGCCGGCCTGCTCCGCAGCGTCGGCGGGATCGCCGTCGACCGGGCCAACCCCGGCTCGCTCGTCGCCGACCTGACCGCGCGCGCCAGGAGCGGGCGTCCGCTAGCCCTCGTCATCGCCCCGGAGGGGACGCGCGGCGGGACGGGTCCGTGGAAGTCCGGCTTCTACCGGATCGCGCAGGACGCCGACGTGCCCCTCGTGCTCGGGTACGTCGACCGCCCCACCCGCACGTGCGGACTCGGCCCGTCGTTCCGACCCAGCGGCGACGTGCGCGCCGACATGGACCGGATCCGCGCGTTCTACGCCGACAAGCACGGCGCCAAGCCGATCCCCCTCGCCGTCCCCTCGCTCCGCGAGGAGGACGCCGATCTCCCGCCCCAGGGCCGAGGCGGGCTCATTCAGGAGTAGGCGTTCCGCCGGTGCCGGATGCTGATCACCCGGACGACGACCTGGTCGTCGTGGATCGTGTAGATGACCCGGAACTCCCCGCGGCGCGCGGAGTACGCGCCCTCGAGCTCTCCTCGCAGCGGCTTGCCGACGCGCTGCGGATTCTCGGCGAGCACCCCAAAGATGAACTCGGCGCAGGCCGCGGCAACCGTCTCCGGCAGGTCGTCGTCGAGCGCGCGCCGTGCGCGCGGCGACAGCAGGATCGTGTACGTCACGGACGCAGCCGGCCGGACGCCCTGAGCTCGGCCTGGACGACGTCGCCCGGGATCCACTGATCGTCGGACAGCGATCGCGCCTCGCGGATGGCGGCCATCTCCTCGGCATCGCCCAGGATGTCGAGGGTCTCCATGAGGGAGTCGTAGTCGTCGGCGCTCAGGATGACCGCGGCACGCCTGCCGTTCTTCGTTACCTCGATGCGCTCGTGCGTCCGCACGGCCTCGTCCACGAGCTTGGACAGCTGGGCGCGCACCTCGGCCAGCGGCAACGTGATCATGTACAGAATTCTAGCGACAGCTGCCATGGCCACGGCCTGCGACGAGAAGCTGATCCCCATGGGCCGAGGCTGACGACGCCAAGGGTCGCGGCGCTGGCCGTCGAGCCGGCGGCTGTGGACGACCGGCGCGCCCGCGCCCCCTGTGGAAGGCCGCGGGGCGCGGTATGTCAGACGTTGAAGCGGAACTCCACGACGTCGCCGTCGTGCATGACGTAGTCCTTGCCCTCCATGCGGGCCTTGCCCTTGGAGCGGGCCTCCTGCACCGAGCCGCACTCGACGAGGTCGGCGAAGGAGATCACCTCGGCCTTGATGAAGCCCTTCTGGAAGTCGGTGTGGATGACACCCGCGGCCTCGGGCGCGGTGGCGCCCTTGCGGATCGTCCACGCGCGCGACTCCTTGGGGCCGGCCGTGAGGTAGGTCTGCAGGCCGAGGGTGTCGAACGCGACGCGCGCGAGCGTCGTGAGGCCCGACTCCTCGAGGCCGATCGACTGCAGGAGCTCGAGCGCCTCCTCGTCGTCCAGCTCGGTGAGGTCGGCCTCGGTCTTCGCGTCGAGGAAGACCGCCTCGGCCGGCGCGACGAGCGTGCGCAGCTCGGCCTTGAGCGGCTCGTTGCCAAGCTCGTCGGCGTCGACGTTGAAGACGTACAGGAAGGGCTTGGCCGTCAGAAGGAAGAGCTCGCGCAGCACCTCGCGGTCGAGGCCCGCTGCGAAGATCGTGGTGCCGCGCTGGAGCGCCTCGTGCGCCTGCTTGGTCGCCTCGAGGATCGCGCCGCGGTCCTTGTTGAGCCGGGCCTCCTTCTCCAGGCGGGGCAGCGCCTTCTCGACCGTCTGCAGGTCGGCGAGGATCAGCTCGGTGTTGATGATCTCGATGTCGTCCTTCGGATCGACGCGGCCCTCGACGTGCACGACGTCCGGATCGGTGAACACGCGGATCACCTGGCAGATCGCGTCGCTCTCGCGGATGTTCGCGAGGAACTTGTTGCCGAGGCCCGCGCCCTCGCTCGCGCCCTTCACGATGCCGGCGATGTCGACGAACGACACCGACGCGGGCAGCTGGCGCTCGGAGCCGAAGATGCCGGCGAGCACCGCGAGACGGGGGTCAGGTACGCCGACGACTCCGACGTTCGGCTCGATCGTCGCGAACGGGTAGTTCGCCGCGAGCACGTCGTTCTTGGTCAGCGCGTTGAAGAGCGTCGACTTCCCGACGTTGGGGAGACCGACGATTCCGATGGTGAGAGCCACGGGCGGCAAGTCTAGGTGCCCGCGGCCGCCGTCCCGACCACGCGGCTAGGGCCGCAGACGGCAGCTCCCTCCCCGGCCGCGGCGCGGTCGAGGAGGGAGCGTGTGGTGCACGTGCCGTGCGGGGGTCACCCGTCCGTGGGCTCGGCGGCGGGCTTCGCGGCCTCCGGCCCGTCGGCGAGCAGCAGGTACAGCGCGCGCCGGGTGTCGGCGAGGATCGCGGCCGCGGCCTCGATCTGCGCCGCGCTGCCGGTGCGGAAGACCTGCCGGGTGGCGCCGGCGATGCCCTCGACCAGGCCGCGCAGGTCGGGTCCTGCGGGCTCGGCGTCGAACGAGCCGAACGGGTCGGTGGTCTCCGCCGCGGCGACGGCGTCGCGGCCGGCGTCGGTCAGCGCGGCCACCTTGCGGCCGGAGTCGGCCGTGACGATGACGAGGCCCTCGTCCTCGAGCTGCGCGATCGCGGGGTAGATCGCGCCGGGGCTGGGCGTCCACCGGCCGCCGGAGCGGTCGGCGATCGCCTGCATGAGCTGGTAGCCGTGCATCGGCTCCTCGGCGAGGAGCACGAGCACCGCGGCACGGACGTCGCCGCGCGGGGCACGGCCGCGGCCGGGGCCGCGACGGCCTCCGCCTCGGTGGCCGTGGCCGCCCGGCCCGCCGAAGCCGGGGCCGAAGCCCGGGCCGGGGAACGGGAAGCGCTCGGCGCCCTCGGGGCCGTGGCCGGGGTGGTGGAACGTCATGTGCGCCGGGTGGCGCGGGGGACGGAACTTCATGGTCATCTCCTCAGATGTCTGTTCTCGATGCACTAACGATATATCGCGAGTGTCACCGATGCAACAGAGGAGATCGTCGACGCATTCCCGGGATCCCCTGGGCGCGTGACGGGCCAGGCGAAGAACGCGCCGTGTCCGCGGCCGGAGGCGACGTCGGTCCGATCGCGACCGGACCGAGGCCGTTCCTACGCGAGGGACGCGATCGCGTACGCCGCCATCGCGTCGCGCAGGAACTCCGCCATCCGCGGGTGCTCGGCGTCGTACCGCTTCCGGAAGTCCGGGCTGTCGACGTACAGGTCGCCGAGGCCGGCGTACGACTCCGCATCCGGCGTCCAGAACCGCGCGACGATCGCGTAGTGGTCGGCGATGACCGCCTGCACCCGCGGGTCGTCCGGCGCGGCGCCGGAGTCGATGAGCGGCACGAGGCGTCGGCCGATCGCGGCGTACTCCTCGTTCACAGCGGCGACGTCGGCCTTGGTGAACGTGCCGACGCGGCGCCACGACTCGTCGATCTTCTCCTGCACCTGCGGGCCGTAGCGCTCGACGAGCTCGGCCTCGTACTTCTTCTGCTTCTCGGCGTCGAAGCCGTCGAACAGCTCCTTCGGCGTCAGCGGGGTCATGTCGTCTCCTGCGGTCTCGGCTTCGATCTCGGCGATGGTGCGGCCGACGGTGTCGGCCAGGCGGGCGAGCCGGTCGCGCTCGGCGAGGAGCGCGGCGCGGTGCTCGCGGAGGACGGCGGCGCGGTCGCGCGTGCCGTCGAGGACGCGGGCCACGGCGTCGAGCGGCAGCCCGAGCTCGCGCAGCACGAGCACCTCCTGCAGCCGGTGCAGCTGCTCGCGCTCGTAGTAGCGGTAGCCGTTGCTGCCGACGTACGCCGGCGGCACGAGCCCGAGGTCGTCGTAGTGCCGCAGGGTGCGCGAGGACACCCCGGCATGCCGTGCCACCTCGACGATCGACCAGCTCATGCCGAGGACGGTAGAGGTTGACGCTGCGTCAAGGTCAAGCCGCGTCGTTCGGGATGAAGGGGGCCTTCGTTGCATCTATCGCAACAATTCCGACCTTCATGGCTCCAGGCCCCGACCAGCTATCGACGAAACGGAAGCAATCGGGCCCCCGCGCCGTCACCGTGAATGCCGAGTTTGTTGCGCTCCTAGCAACGAAGGCCCCCTTCATCGCGCAGCGCTGTCGGGGGTGGGTGAGACGGTCGGGGCATGACCGAGCTGCTTCCCCTGCTCCTCGCCCTGGTCGTCGGCGTCGCCCTCGGGGCGGCCGTCACCCTCGCCGTCGCGCGCACGCAGCGCGAGCACGGCACCTCTGCGTCGCTGGCCGCGGAGCGCGCGGCGGTCGATGCCCTCGTCACGCCGATCGCCGAGACGCTGCGCGACGTACGGATCGACCTCGCCCGCTCCGAGCGCGAGCGCGCGGCCGCGCATGCCGACCTGCGCCGCCAGGTGGAGGCCACCGCCCTCGGCGCTGCCGCGGTCGGCGAGCAGACCGGCCGCCTCGCCGCCGCTCTGCGCCGCTCCGACGTCCGCGGGCAGTGGGGCGAGATGCAGCTGCGCCGCATCGTCGAGTCGTCCGGGCTCATGCCCCACGTGCACTTCGAGGAGCAGGCCAGCACCCGCGACGACGCCGGCGCCCTCCTGCGCGCCGACCTCGTGGTGCACCTCGCCGACGGCCGGGACGTCGTCGTCGACTCCAAGGTGCCGCTCGCGGCGTACCTCGAGGCGGTCGAGTGCGACGACGACGCGCGGCGTACGGCGCTGCTCGCCCAGCACGCCGCCGACCTCGCCAAGCACGTCGACACCCTGGGCTCCAAGGAGTACTGGCGCCGCTACGACTCCCCCGCGTTCGTCGTGCTGTTCCTGCCGTCCGAGCCGCTGCTGTCGGCCGCGTTGGAGCAGAGGCCGGAGCTGCTGCAGCGCGCGTTCGACAAGGACGTCGTGCTCGCCACCCCCACCACGCTGCTGGCCCTCCTGCGGACGGTGGCGCACACCTGGCGGCAGGAGTCAGCCGCGCGCAACGCCCGCGACGTCCACGCGCTCGCTGTCGAGCTGCACGCGCGGATCGCCACCGTGGGCAAGCACATGGCCAAGCTCGGCCGCCAGCTCGACTCCGCGGTGGGCGCCTACAACGACACCGTCGGGTCGCTCGAGGGCCGGGTGCTCGTCACCGCCCGCCGGCTCGCCTCGCTCGGCGTCGTCGCCGACTCGGACGACGCCGGCCTCCCGTCCCCGGCACCGGTCACTACGGCCGCGCGACCGCTCACGGCCGCCGAGCTCGTGGCCTCCGCCGACGGGCGGCTCGCGGTGCTGCCCGACCTCGACGACGACCCTGAAGGCCTCGCTCCGGAGCTGCTCGCGGGGCCGCGGCAGATGCCGGGCGTGCAGGCGCTGGTGGACGCCGACCGCGACGCGCTCGACGCCACCCGGCCCGCCGAGGCAGGAGCAGGCGGTGACGTCCCGTACGGTTGGACATCATGAGCACGGAGAACGGGCGTCCCGAGGCGGCGGTGCCGTCGTTCGGCGACCTGTTCGACGACCCGGAGCCCGGCGCCGCGGCAACTTCGTACGACGCGGTGCACGCCACCACGGGTGAGATCGAGGCCGTGGTGGGCGACCAGGGGGCCCACCAGCCCGATGCCGCCGTCGAGGTCGAGCCCGCCGACGAGCCCGACATCCCGGTCGTGCCTGCGGACGTCGCCGCCGCCGCGCCGGAGTCCGAGGAGACCGCCGCACCTGCCGCGCCTGCCGCGACGCGGCGCGCGCCCGTGCGCGAGCCCGAGCCGATGGACGTCGTGCCCGCAGTCGTGGCGACCGCCGCTCCCGCGGTCACCGGCCGCCTCTACCGCTCGGCCGGCGCCGAGGGGCCGGCGACCGACGGCGCGATCCCGGCGATCGACCCCGAGTACCTCGCCGTCCGCGACGCGCAGCGCGCCGCAGAGGAGGCCGCCGCTGCCAAGGCCCGCCCGGCCCGCAAGCCCGCGACGCAGGGGGGCGGCGGCCTCACCTGGAGCGGCGTCGTCGTCGTGGTGATGCTCGGCACGATCCTGGTGGGCTTCGCCGACGCGCTCATCAACGACAGCCTCGGCATCATCACGGGCATCGCGCTGCTCGTGTCGTCGGTGTACTGCGCGCTGCTCGTACGCCCGGCCGACATCTGGGCCGCCGCGATCATCCCGCCGCTGGCCTTCCTCGCGGCCACCCTCACGGCCGGCCAGCTCACGCTCGACAGCGCCGGCTCGTTCGTCGTGCGCGAGGGCTACATGATCCTCAAGACCCTGGCGCAGAACGCGCCCTGGATCGTGGGCACCACGATCATCTGCTTCATCATCGTCATCGTGCGCCGCCGCCGCCTGGCCGCCCACTCCTGAGCTGCACTGGGCGCACGCGGGCGCAGCAACGCGTGCTCCACGACGCGGAACCACGTCCGCTTCACGCAGTCGTCGCGAGCGAACGCCATTGCGCGCGCTCTACGACGCGCACCGACGTCTGCTCCGCTGACCCGGTACGCCGTACCCGGGGATCAGGCCTTGCCGGCGGCCTTGAGGTCGCGGCGCAGCTCCGGCGGCAGCGCGAACTGCAGGCGCTCCTCCACCGAGTGCACCTCCTCGACATCGCCGTACCCGCGCTCGGCCAGCCAGGCGAGAACGCCGTCGACGAGGATCTCGGGCACCGATGCGCCGCTCGTCACGCCGACGGTCTCCGCGCCGTTGAACCACGACTCCTGCAGCTCGCTCGCGGCGTCCACGCGGTACGACGCCTTGGCGCCGGCGTCGAGGCCGACCTCGACCAGGCGCACCGAGTTCGACGAGTTGCCCGAGCCCACCACGACGAGCACGTCGCAGCGGGCAGCGATGTCCTTCACCGCGGCCTGGCGGTTCTGGGTGGCGTAGCAGATGTCGTCGCTCGGCGGGTCCATGAGCAGCGGGAGGCGCAGGCGTAGCCGGTCGACGGTCTCGATCGTCTCGTCGACCGACAGCGTGGTCTGGGAGAGCCAGACGACCTTCTCGTCGTCGGCGATCTCGACGTCGTCCGCATGCGAGGGGCCGTCGACGATCGTGATGGCCTCGGGCGCCTCGCCCGACGTGCCCACGACCTCCTCGTGGCCCTCGTGGCCGATGAGCAGGATGCGGTAGCCCTCGTCAGCGAACCGGCGCGCCTCCTGGTGCACCTTGGTCACGAGCGGGCAGGTTGCGTCGATCGTGCGGAGCTGGCGGGCGGCGGCCTCCTCGTGCACCGACGGCGCGACGCCGTGGGCACTGAAGACGACGATCGAGCCCTCCGGCACGTCGTCTGTCTCCTCGACGAAGATGGCGCCGCGCTGCTGCAGCGTCTCCACGACGTGCTTGTTGTGCACGATCTCCTTGCGCACGTACACCGGTGCGCCGTACAGCTCGAGTGCCTTCTCGACCGTGATCACCGCGCGGTCGACCCCGGCGCAGTAGCCGCGGGGTGACGCGAGGAGCACCTTGCGCGCGGGGGCGGCGTCGGACGTCTGAGTGCTGGCGGTGTCGGTCACCCGTCCATCGTAGGTGGGCCCCGCGGGGTCGGCCTCCCCGCGCGGCCGCCCGCCGGACGTCGTCCGGGCCGCCTAGGCTCCGCGTGTGGCCCTCGACACCTCGCCGGAGCGTCCGGCTGCCGTGCGCACGATCGCGATGGCCCTCGAGGGGTACGTCGCGCGCCTCGGCGCGGTGTGGCTCGAGGGCCAGGTCGCGCAGCTCAGCCGGCGTCCCGGAGCCGGGCTGGCGTTCCTCACGCTGCGCGACACCGAGGCCAACGTGTCGATCACCGTCACCGCGACTCCGCGCGTCCTCGACGCGTGCGTGCCGCCTCTGGCCGAGGGCCAGCGCGTGATCCTGCACGCGAAGCCCGAGTACTACGTCGCCCGCGGCACGCTCGCCTTCCACGCGGCCGAGATCCGCGCGGTCGGCCTGGGCGAGCTGCTGGCCCAGCTCGAGGCGCGCAAGAACCTCCTCGCCGCGGAGGGCCTCTTCGCCGCGGACCGCAAGAGGCCGCTCCCGTTCCTCCCCCGCCGCGTCGGGCTCGTGTGCGGCCGCGCGAGCGACGCCGAGCGCGACGTGGTCGAGAACGCCCGGCGCCGCTGGCCCGGCGTCGTGTTCGAGATCCGCGAGGTCGCGGTGCAGGGCGTGAAGGCCGTCAGCGAGGTGACCGCGGCGCTGCGCGAGCTCGACGCGATCCCCGACGTCGACGTCATCGTCGTGACGCGCGGCGGCGGATCGGTGGAGGACCTGCTGCCCTTCTCCGACGAGGGCCTCGTGCGCGCGGTCGCGGCCTGCCGCACCCCGGTGGTGTCCGCCATCGGGCACGAGAAGGACTCGCCGCTCCTCGACCTCGTCGCCGATGTGCGCGCCTCGACCCCGACCGACGCCGGCAAGCGGGTCGTGCCCGACATGGCCGAGGAGGTACGCCGGGTGCACGACCTGCGTGCGCGGGCGGATCGCGCCGTACGCGGGCAGCTGCAGGCGGCCGCCACGTGGCTGTCGTCGGCCCGTGCGCGTCCTGTGCTCGCAGATCCGTCGGTGCTCGTCGACCGCCGCTCCGATGAGGTCGCGGCCCTGGTCGACCGCAGCCGCCTCGTGCTCGGCCACCGCCTCGACCGGGCCGGCGACGACATCGTGCACGTGCGGGCACGGGTCCGGGCGCTGTCGCCCGCCGCGACGCTCGAGCGCGGGTACGCCGTCGTCCAGGACTCTGCCGGCGCCGTGGTCCGCGTGGCCGACTCCGTCGAGGCCGGCGAGCTCCTGCGCGTCCGCGTGGCCGACGGCGAGCTCCGCGCCCGCCGCGAGCCGGCGTCCTAGGCTCAGGGCCATGACCGAGAGCACCCCGTCGTTCGAGGCGGCGCGCGACGAGCTGGCGGACGTCGTACGCCGCCTCGAGGCAGGCGGCACGACGCTCGAGGAGTCGCTCGCGCTGTGGGAGCGCGGCGAGGAGCTCGCCACGATCTGCCAGACCTGGCTCGACTCCGCCCGGGCCCGCCTCGACGCCGCCCGCACCCCGCCCGCCGACTCCTGACCTCCGCGAGTTACTGCCCGAATCGACGTGATGAGCGGGCCCGTAGCGTCGATTCGGGCAGTAACTCGACGCAGGTACGGCGGGTCAGCCGGAGCGGAGCTTCGCGGTGAAGCCCTCGATCTCGGCCCAGGGGCCGGTGCCGGTCACGACGTACGTGATGCCGTCGGCCGTGCGCACGAGCGAGCGGCGCGTCTCGTCGGGGTTCACGTACCGCGTCCACGTCTGGCCGGCGATGGTCACGTCGTCGGCCTTCACGCCCTTGAGGGTCACGGTCGAGACGAAGTCGGTCATAGCGGTCGGCGACTGCTGCAGACCGACGTACTCCGTCGCCGGGCTGACGTAGCCGAGGACCACCACGGGCTGGCCGTCGCCGGCGGTCTCGATGCGCGCGCTCGTCGCCCGCCAGCCGGCAGGCAGGTCGACCGGCGCGAGCACGGGCCAGTCGTAGGCGTCGCGTGCACCCGCGATCACCGGGGCCGTGTCGACCTCCTTGACCGGGTCCGGCGTACGCCAGTTCCACGGAGCCACGAGCAGGAGGACCGCGCCGAGCACGACGAGCATCGACAGGACCATGTCGCGCACGGTCTGGCGCAGGCGCTTCTTCTGCCGCTCGGCCTTGTCGGCAGCGACGAGGTCGGGGTCGTCGGCCTGCTCGGGCCGGACCTCCGGTGTCGTCTGCTCGCTCACGCGTCCATTGTCGGGTACGCCGTCATCCGCGCGAACCGCGGCGTGGCACCTCGACCACGACGTGCGTGGCGGGCACCGACGCCACCACGAGCGCACCCGGCTCGAGGCCGAGCTCGTCGACCACCTCGGCGGCCATCACGCTGACGACGGGGAACGGCCCTGCCTGGATCTGGACCCGCGCCAGGAGTCCCTCGCGGTCGACGCGCGTGACGATGCCCGGCATCCGGTTGCTCGCCGACGACGCGGGCATGCCCGGCACCTCGGGCGGCACGGCCTCGTCCTGCGCCACGACGGCGAGATCGCGGCCGACGACGAGCCACCGGCCGGCATGGTCACGGACGGCAGGCAGGCGACCGGAGTCGATCCAGCGGCGCACGGTGTCGTCGCTGACGCCCAGCAGCGCGGCCGCCTCGCTCACCCGGAACTGCGTCACAGGCAGACACTAGGCCGCTCGGGCCCGTGACCGGGTCCACTCGGGCTGCGCGCCCTCCCGGTACGCCGCGCGGCTACTGTCGGATCACACGACGATCTCGGGAGCGATGCGATGAGCGACGTCAGCCGGAGCCCGGAGGCTCCCGACCGCAACCTGGCCCTGGAGCTCGTACGCGTCACCGAGGCGGCCGCCATGGCCGCCGCCCGCTGGGTCGGGCGCGGCGACAAGAACGGCTCGGACGGCGCCGCGGTCAACGCGATGCGCGCGCTCGTGCAGTCGGTGTCGATGCAGGGCGTCGTCGTGATCGGCGAGGGCGAGAAGGACGAAGCCCCGATGCTGTTCAACGGCGAGGCCGTGGGCGACGGCACCGGGCCGGAGGTCGACGTCGCCGTCGACCCGATCGACGGCACCACGCTGTGCGCCAAGGGCATGCCGAACGCCATCGCGGTGCTCGCGGTGTCCGAGCGGCACACGATGTACGACCCGTCGGCCGTGTTCTACATGGAGAAGCTCGTCACCGGTCCGGCCGCAGCCGACGTCGTCGACATCGAGGCGCCGATCAAGGACAACCTCAAGAAGGTCGCCCGCGCGAAGTCCGAGAACGTCGAGGACCTGACGGTCGTGATCCTCGACCGTCCGCGGCACGAGGGCATCGTGCGCGAGATCCGCGAGGCCGGCGCCCGCATCAAGTTCATCTCCGACGGCGACGTCGCGGGCGCGATCATGGCGGCCCGCGAGGGCACGGGCATCGACCTGCTGCTCGGCATCGGCGGCACGCCCGAGGGCATCATCACCGCCTGCGCGATGAAGTGCATGGGCGGCGTCATCCAGGGCAAGCTCTGGCCGAAGGACGACGCCGAGCGGCGCCGCGCCCTCGACGCCGGCCACGACCTCGACCGCGTGCTGCACGCCGACGACCTCGTCACCGGCGACAACGTCTTCTTCGTCGCCACGGGCATCACCGACGGCGAGCTCATGGACGGCGTGCGGTTCAAGGGCGGCAACCCCACCACGCACTCGATCGTCATGCGCAGCAAGAGCGGCACCATCCGCGAGCTCAAGAGCGAGCACTCGATGGGCAAGCTCCGCACCTACTCGAGCATCGACTTCGACGCCAACTGATCCCAGGCCGCCTGGGACGCCGTACGCACGGGCCCCCGACGCCCGCCCTGTGGACAGCATGTGGGGAATTTCCTCTGCCTATGGCAGTGAAAGCCACATTGACCCGGAAAATCGCGGGGGGGGGTCAGCGGCCGAGCTCGCGCCTCAGGGTGCGCTCGACCTTGACCTCGCCCATGAAGGCGAGGCCCTTGATGCGCATGACGGGTGCGCCGGCGGGCGGATCGCTGCGCGGCGGTTCGACGGCGTTGCCCATGATCGCCTGGACGTCGACCACCACGTGCACGCCCTCGGGGACGACCACCTTGATGGCGCCCATGATCGCGAACGTCTGGATCGTGGTCTCGACGCTCGTGAGCACGGCGGCGCTGAGGTCGAGCTCCACGTTGCCCATCACGGCGACCTGGGAGCTGTCCGGCGGCAGGATGATCCGGCCGTGCTTCTTGGTCTCGCTCATGAAGGCGAACGAGCCGCCCTGCGCCTCGTTGACCCGCGTGGTGTCGATGACGGCCACCTGGTCGTCGTCCCGGCGCGTCAGGTCCTGGCCGGCCGACACCGCCACGACCTGACCGGCGCCGGGGACCGTGAACGACCCCGGCGCGAGCGGCAGGTCGGCCAGGAGCGGGAGGAGGTCGCCGTACGTCGTCGCGGCGTACACCTCGCTCAGGCGCTCGTCGTGCTCCACCGGCGAGAGGCGGCCCTCGGCGAAGGCGTCGCGCAGGAGGCCGGCGACCTTCTCGCGGTCGGCGTCCGAGGCGCGCAGCCGGAGGGCGTCGTTGACGCGGTCGGGTACCCGGTCGGGAAGGGGCTCGCTCACGGTGTCGAGGCTAGTGCGTCCGGAAACCTCTCCGGGCAGGTCGGCTCGCCGAGCACGCGTGAGGCGGGCGGGCTGGCGCAGCCCGCTGTCGCGCAGCGCGCGTCGCCACACATCAGGCGGGCACCGCGCCCGACTGATGGCGGACCCGATCGATCAGCTCGGCACCCAGATGCAGAACGGGTGGCCGGCGGGATCGAGGAGCACGCGCACGTCGTCCTGCGGCTGATGCTCGGCGACGACGGCGCCGAGCGACACCGCGCGAGCCGTCTCGGTCTCGAGGTCGGCCACCTCCACGTCGAGATGCAGCTGCATCTGCTGGTCGCCCGGGCCGCCGGGCCATACCGGCGGCACGTGGTCGGGCTCGCCCTGGAAGGAGACGCCCGTCCCGCCGCCGGGCGGCTCGAGCTTCACCCAGCCAGGCTCGTCGTCCACCCGCACCCAGCCGAGGAACGCCTCGTAGAACGCCGCCAGCGCCTGCGGGTCGCGCGACCCGAGCACGACGCCGGACAGGCGAGGCAGGCTCACGGCGCGCCGCGCTCGGCGAGCCAGGCCTTGGCCGCGCGCTTGGGTGCAACGGTCAGCCACGACTCCTCGACCAGCTCCTGCAGGTCCTCGACGGACACCTCGTCCAGGATCACCAGCAGCCCGGTGTACGTCGAGAAGTGCGGGATGTCGAAGGCGGCGTCGATCTCCGCGATGCGCTGCGCCTTGGTCTCGAAGTCCGGCGTCCTGACCGCGATGCTCTCCTTGGTCGGCGCGGCGTTGCCGAGCACCTTCAGGTCGGACGGGCGCATCGGCCGCTCCCACACGACCTGCTTGCCCGTGGAGCCCTCGATCTTCCAGACCCGCCAGCCCTCGAAGCCGGTGCCGGCGTCCTTCTCGTGCACGAGCGGCAGCGACAGCGCGATGCGCTCGACGTCCTCCCACGTGGCCATGCCTCCACGCTAGGCGGCCCAGCCCGGCTTCGGGAGGCTCGCACGTGACGGGTCTGACAGGGGCGACGGGGAGGGGCCGGACGTAGGCTCGTCCCATGGCTTCGATGGACTACTCCGAGCTCCTGCCCCTCGGCCCCGACGAGACGCCGTACCGCCTCCTCACCACCGAGGGCGTGTCGGTCGTCGAGGCCGCGGGTCGCACGTTCCTGCAGGTCGAGCCGGAGGCGCTGCGGCTGCTCACCGAGACCGCGATCCGCGACATCCAGCACCTGCTGCGCCCCGGCCACCTGCAGCAGCTCGCGAACATCCTCGACGACCCCGAGGCCTCGCCCAACGACCGCTTCGTAGCGCTCGACCTGCTGAAGAACGCCAACATCGCGGCAGGCGGCGTTCTCCCCATGTGCCAGGACACCGGCACCGCGATCGTCATGGGCAAGCGCGGCCAACACGTGCTCACCCCCGGCGACGACGAGCGCGCGATCTCGCAGGGCGTCTACGACGCGTACACGAAGCTCAACCTGCGCTACTCGCAGATGGCACCGCTCACCATGTGGGAGGAGAGGAACACCGGCTCGAACCTCCCCGCGCAGATCGAGCTGTACGCCGACACCGCGCCCGGGCACGAGCTGTCGTACAAGTTCCTCTTCATGGCCAAGGGCGGCGGCTCGGCCAACAAGAGCTACCTGTTCCAGGAGACCAAGGCCGTCCTCAACCCGGCCGGCATGCGCCGGTTCCTCGACGAGAAGCTGCGCACGCTCGGCACATCCGCGTGCCCGCCGTACCACCTCGCCATCGTCATCGGCGGCACCTCGGCGGAGTACGCGCTCAAGACGGCGAAGTACGCCAGCGCCCGCTACCTCGACTCGCTGCCCACCTCCGGCGACATGACCGGCCACGGGTTCCGCGACCTCGAGATGGAGCAGGAGGTGCTCGAGCTGACCCGCGAGTTCGGCATCGGCGCGCAGTTCGGCGGCAAGTACTTCTGCCACGACGTCCGCGTGATCCGCCTTCCGCGCCACGGCGCCTCGTGCCCCGTCGCGATCGCGGTGTCCTGCTCGGCCGACCGCCAGGCCCTCGCGAAGATCACCCCCGAGGGCGTGTTCCTCGAGCAGCTCGAGACCGAGCCCGCGCACTTCCTGCCCGAGGTCACCGACGACCACCTCGAGGACGACGTCGTCACCATCGACCTCTCGCGCCCGATGGACGAGATCCGCGCCGAGCTGTCGAAGTACCCCGTGAAGACGCGCCTTTCGCTCAACGGCCCGCTCGTGGTGGCCCGCGACATGGCGCACGCGCGCATCAAGGAGATGCTCGACGCCGGCGAGCCGATGCCGGAGTACCTCAAGGATCACGCGGTCTACTACGCCGGTCCCGCCAAGACGCCGGAGGGCATGGCGTCAGGATCGTTCGGCCCCACGACCGCCGGGCGCATGGACGCGTACGTCGACCAGTTCCAGAAGGCCGGCGGCTCGATGGTCATGCTGGCCAAGGGCAACCGGAGCAAGGCCGTCACCGACGCGTGCGAGAACAACGGCGGCTTCTACCTCGGCTCGATCGGGGGCCCGGCCGCGCGGCTCGCCCAGGACTGCATCATCGACGTCCAGGTGCTCGACTTCCCCGACTACGGCATGGAGGCCGTGTGGAAGATCGAGGTGCGCGACTTCCCCGCCTTCATCGTCGTCGACGACAAGGGCAACGACTTCTTCGCCGAGACCTCCACGCCCGTCATCACGCGCATCCCGGTCGGTCCGCCGCAGGGCTGAACCAGGAACGGACGAAGGGCCGGTATCCGTTGCAGCGCAACGGTTACCGGCCCTTCGCCATGCTCAGACTGTTGAAGCTCAGTACCAGCCCTTGTGCTGGAAAGCGCTCCAGGCGCCGCACGGAGTGCCGTAGCGGCCCTTGATGTAGCCGAGCCCCCAGCGGATCTGCGTCTTGGGGTTGGTGCGCCAGTCGGCACCGGCAGTGGCCATCTTCGAGCCCGGGAGGGCCTGCGGGATGCCGTGCGCCCCGGAGTACGGGTTGTGCGAGGTGTGCCGCCAGTTGCTCTCGCGCTGCCACAGGTTGGACAGGCAGGTGAACTGGCTGCTGGTCTTCCAGCCGTACTTGGTCACCATGTAGTACCGCGCCCACCACTTGTTGTACGCAGTGGTGCCGAACGCGTAGGGCGCGACGACGGGGACGCGGGTGACCGAGCGCGACGTGGTCGCGAGGCGGCTGGTCGTGGAGGTTGTGGTCGTCGCGATCACGGGGGTGAGGCTCGTCGCCGTCACCGCCCCGGCCGCAAGACCCGAGGTGGAGGAGGTCGTGGTGCCGATCTCGGCGTTGGCCGCGGTCACCACCGGGGCGGGCGCGATGGTCGCGAGCAGGCCCACCGTGACAGCGGAGCCGACGACGACGCTCGCGCGCCGCCGCAGTCCGCCGTGCAGGTTGGTCGTGCGCACATGCAGTCCTAGCCTCAGGCGCAGCCGCTCCGGACGGCTCCGCGATGAGATCCCTGGCACGGGTCGAGGACGCACGCGAACCGGAGAACACTCGGTGCGAGCCCGACGAGCTGGCCCCTGGGTCGAACGGCCTGTCGGCCGGGGCGGCGCCGGGCGCGTCAGGGAGTCGTAGCCGCGTTCCAGCGTGCGGCCTGCCCGGTGCTGCGGACCCTGAGATACCGGGTCGCGCGGGCCGTCCGGGCCCCTGTCGATCCCGGGCGCGGGATCATTTCGTTATCAACCTTGCCCGCAATCTCCGACAGCGCCAACCCGTTCCGCCGTGCTCACCGTCACCTCGAGGCTTTGTCCACAGGCTCCCATCGGGCAGTACCGGGGCGAATCGGACACGACATGTGACCGGCGCCACAGGATCCGTCCCAGAACGTGAGAGAAGTCTCGACACCCGGTTGAGGGATCAAGGCCACGGCTCGCAGTGGAACGACCACGGACCGCCACCCGTGAGGGCGACGGTCCGCGGCCTTCGATCGGAGCGCTCCCGGCCTAGACGGGCAGGTCCTCGAGCATCTCGGTGACGAGCGCGGCGATGGGGCTGCGCTCGCTGCGGGTCAGGGTGATGTGGGCGAAGAGCGGGTGGCCCTTGAGCTTCTCGACCACCGCGACCACGCCGTCGTGCCGGCCGACGTGGAGGTTGTCGCGCTGCGCGACGTCGTGGGTCAGCACCACGCGCGAGTCGCGGCCGATCCGGGAGAGGACGGTGAGCAGGACGTTGCGCTCGAGCGACTGGGCCTCGTCGACGATCACGAACGCGTCGTGCAGCGACCGGCCGCGGATGTGCGTGAGGGGCAGCACCTCGAGCATCCCGCGCTCGACGACCTCCTCCACGACCTCCTGGGTCGTGACGGCGCCGAGGGTGTCGAACACCGCCTGGCCCCAGGGCGACATCTTCTCGCTCTCGCTGCCGGGCAGGTAGCCGAGCTCCTGGCCGCCGACGGCGTACAGCGGGCGGAACACGATGACCTTGCGGTGCTGACGGCGCTCGAGCACCGCCTCGAGACCGGCGCACAGGGCGAGAGCGGACTTGCCGGTGCCGGCGCGGCCGCCGAGCGACACGATGCCGACCTCGGGGTCGAGCAGGATGTCGAGGGCGACGCGCTGCTCGGCGCTGCGGCCGTGCAGACCGAACGCCTCCCGGTCCCCGCGCACGAGGCGCACCTGCTTGTCGGCGGTGACGCGACCGAGCGCGCTGCCCCGCTCGGAGACGAGGACGAGGCCGGTGTGGCACGGGAGCTCGCGCGCCTCCTCGAGGTCGATGCGGTCCTCCTCGTACAGCGCGTCCACGACGGCGCCGGGCACGTCGAGCTCGGTCATGCCGGTCCAGCCGGTCTCGACCACGGTCTCGGCGCGGTACTCCTCCGCGGCGAGACCGACCGCCGACGCCTTGACGCGCATCGGGAGGTCCTTGCTGACGAGCACGACGTCGCGGCCCTCAGCGGCGAGGTTGCACGCCACCGCGAGGATGCGGGTGTCGTTGTCGAGGAGCTGGAAGCCCTTGGGCAGCACCGACACGTCGGAGTGGTTGAGCTCCACGCGCAGCGTGCCGCCGGCCTCGCCGACGGGCATGGGGTCGTCGAGGCGGCCGTGCTTGATGCGCAGGTCGTCGAGCAGCCGCAACGCCTGCCGGGCGAAGTAGCCGAGCTCGGGGTGCGAGCGTTTCGCCTCGAGCTCCACGACCACGACGACCGGGATCACGACCTCGTGCTCGGCGAAGCGCAGGATCGCGTGCGGATCCGCGAGCAGCACCGAGGTGTCGAGGACGTGGGTGCGGGCACCGGTCGAGGCGGCGGACGACGGGCTGTGGCTCGCGTTGGGCACAAGGGCCTCCCCGAAGGCGGGCCGCCCGGGCAGCGGCCCGAATGACTCGGACGCTATGCCCGAGGGGGCGCCGTACCGGACCGACACGCCGGGCGCGGGGGCCGGTGTCCGCCCAACGGATGAGCCCGTGTGAACGCCGGGTTACGCACGGGCCACAGCGGATTCGGTGAATGCCGACTTTGTTCGGCTCTATTGGATGAAGGTCGCCTTCATCCAATAGAGCCGAACAAACGGTCCCATCAGGACGGGCTGCGGGTCAGGAGCCGAAGCGGCGGCCGCGGGCGGCGTAGGCGCGGAGGGCGCGCAGGAAGTCGACCTTGCGGAAGTCGGGCCAGTACGCCTCGCAGAAGTAGAACTCCGAGTGCGCGCTCTGCCAGAGCAGGAAGCCCGAGAGCCGTTGCTCGCCGGAGGTGCGGATGACGAGGTCGGGGTCGGGCTGGCCGGCGGTGTAGAGGTGCTCGGCGATGTGCTCGACGTCGACCTCGGCGGCGAGGTCGTCGATCGACGCGCCGCGCGCCGCCGCGTCGGCAAGGAGCGCGCGGACGGCATCGACGACCTCGCGGCGGCCGCCGTACCCGACCGCGATGTTGACCAGCAGCCCGGAACGTCCGGCGGTCGAGTGCTCCGCGCCCTTGAGCACCTCGGCGGTCTGCGCGGGCAGCAGGTCGAGCGCGCCCACGGGGTGCAGCCGCCAGGAGCCGCGCGTGGCCAGGTCGGTGACGGTGTCCTCGATGATGCGCAGCAGCGGCTCGAGCTCGCCCGCCGGTCGCGAGAGGTTGTCGGTGGAGAGCAGCCACAGCGTGACGACCTCGACGCCGACCTCGTCGCACCAGCCGAGGAAGTCCTCGATCTTGTCGGCGCCTGCCTGGTGGCCGCGCGCGGTGCTCATGCCCTGCGCGGCCGCCCACCGGCGGTTGCCGTCGAGCATGACGCCGACGTGCCGCGGGATGCGGGTGCGGTCGAGCGAGGCGACGAGCCGGCGCTCGTAGACGCCGTACACGAGATCGCTCAGCGCCACCGCGGATCCTTCCTGTGGTCGCACCCGGCTCGCGGCCGGGCGCCCTGCGGCGAGGGTACCCGCGGCGGACAGGTCTGCGGTGGACTGCTCGGCGCGGGTCACGAGGGTGGACGACGTACCCGCTGCGGCGTCGAGCGGACGACGAGGCGACAACCTACGGTTGCGTAGGTTACGGTGGCGTAGTGAACGAGCTCGACGCTGACGTGCAAGCCCCCGCCGTCGTCCCCCCGCCGCGGCTGCGCGGCTGGCTGCACGCCGGGATGGCCCCTATCGCCGTGGTCCTCGGCATCGTCCTGGTGGCGCTGTCGCCCGCGGAGTACCGCTGGGCCGCGGCCCTCTACTCCCTCACCGCCGTGATGCTGTTCGGCACGAGCGCGGTGTACCACCGCTTCGCGTGGAGCCCGAAGGTCAAGGTGCTGCTCAAGCGCCTCGACCACTCCAACATCTTCCTGATCATCGCCGGGAGCTACACACCGTTCGCGGTGGTGCTGCTGCCGTGGGAGCAGGAGCGAACTCTGCTGATCCTCGTGTGGACCGGCGCGATCCTGGGCGTGCTGTTCCGCGTGTTCTGGGTCGGCGCGCCGCGCTGGCTGTACACGCCGATCTACATCGCGCTCGGCTGGGTGGCGCTGTTCTACCTGCCCGCGTTCTGGTCGGCCGGCGGCCCGGCAGTCGTGATCCTGCTCGCGGTGGGCGGCCTGTGCTACTCCGCGGGCGGCATCGTCTACGCCCTCAAGCGGCCCAACCCGTCGCCGGAGTGGTTCGGATTCCACGAGATCTTCCACGCGCTGACCCTGGCCGGCTTCATCACGCAGTACATCGCCGTCTCGATGGTGCTCTACTCCGCCCGCTGACCTCACGCGGAAATGCCCCCGGACCGGTTGCTTCTGCGACTGATGCGTCGCTTCTTCACAACCAATCCGGGGGCATTTCTCCTGCCGAGCTAGGCGTTCGGGCCGGCGGCGCGGACGCGCTCGACCTCCTCCATCGCCGAGCGCAGCTGGCCGAGCCACTCGTCGGCGTTCTTGCCCACGAGCTTCACGCACCAGGCGAGCGCCTCCGCGCGCGAGCGCGCGACGCCGGCGTCGACCAGGGTGTCGAGCACCGCGCGCTCGGGCTGGCGCAGGCGCGTCATCACCGGGACGGCGAGGTGCGTAAACAGCACCTGCTCGTCGCCGATCCGGACGCCCCACGCGACCTTCTTGTCGGTGCGGTGCTCGAGCTCGCGAGCGATCTCGATCCGCTTGTCGCGGGTGTCCTCGCGGAAGCCCTTCACCCGCCCGCGGCGGGCGGCCGCCCGCTCGGCCTCGGACGCGGTGTCGGGGAGGTCGGGCACCGCCAGGGCGCCGACGACGGTGATCTCCTCGCGGTCGATCGTCACCTCGGGGGTGCCGTCGAACCAGTCCTGCGGGAGCCGGCCCACGAGCCAGCCCCTGATCTCTTCGTTGCTCATGCAGCGATGATTACTTGATTACATGCTTGCGTCCAGCGTGATCGCTCACGGCGTACGCGCCCCCACGGCCCGGGCGAGGGCGGCCGGGTCGGTCACTGGCGCGTCGCAGGTGAACAGCCGGCACACGTAGGCCGCGGGCAGCCCGCCGACGAGCGGGCGCCCGGCCAGCAGCGGGTGGTCCGCGCCGGGTGCGCCCACCGCGACGACGGCGCCGGGTGCCGTGGCGAGCAGCGCCGTACGCCGCAAGGCGACAGCGCCGGGGTCGCCCGGCTCCCCCACCACCGCGATCTCGCGCGGGCCGTCGAGCCACGCCTCGGCCGCGGCCAGCGCCCAGCCTGCGAACCGCGGGTGGCTGCCGGCCAGCCGCACGAGCAGGCCGAGCGACTCCTCCGCCGCGGCGCGGTGCCGCTCGCTGCCCGTCAGGGCGGCGTACGTGAGCAGCGCCTGCGTGGTCGCGGTCCAGCCGCTCGGCGTCGCGTTGTCGGTGGGGTCCTGCGGGCGTACGACGAGCGCCTCGGCGTCGGAGGCCGTGTCGTAGAAGCCGCCGGCCGGATCCCGGAACCGACGCAGCGCGTCATCGAGAAGCGCGCCGGCGGCGTCGAGCCAGCGGCGCTCGCCGGTCACCTGGTGCAGGGCGAGCAGGCCCTCGGCGAGATCGCCGTGGTCCTCGAGCACGGCGCCATGTGATCCAGCGACGCGGTCCCGGGAGACGCGCAGCAGGCGACCGTCGGCGTCCCGATGCAGCGCCAGCACATGGTCCGCCGCCTGTGCCGCGGCGTCGATCCACGAGGGCTCCTCGAGCAGAGCACCGGCCTCCGCGAGTGCTGCGATGGCGAGGCCGTTCCACGCGGCGACGACCTTGTCGTCGCGGCCCGGCTGCACGCGGAGGTCGCGCGCGGCGAGCAGACGCGCGCGGACGGACTCCCACCGCTCCGCATCCTCGGGGTCCTGCAGGAGCTGGGCGACGGACGACCCGTGCTCGAACGTGCCAGACGGCGTGATCTCGAGAACGCTTGCGGCCCAGGCGGAGTCGGCTTCGCCGAGCACGTCGGCAAGCTGGTCCGGCGTCCAGACGTATGCCTTGCCCTCCTCGCCCTCGGAGTCGGCGTCGAGCGCCGAGGCGAACGCGCCTTCGGGCGTGCGCAGCCGCTCGAGCAGGAACGTCGCGGTCATGCGCGCGATGCGCTCGGCGAGCGGGCTGCCGGTCGACCGCCACCAGTGCGCGTAGACGCGCAGGAGCAGGGCGTTGTCGTACAGCATCTTCTCGAAGTGCGGCACGACCCAGTCGGCGTCCACCGAGTAGCGCGCGAAGCCGCCCGCGAGCTGGTCGAAGAGGCCGCCGCGGGCCATCGCCTCGCAGGTGCCCTCGACCATCGCGAGCGCCCGCGGATCGCCGGTGCGGGCGTAAGACCGCAGCAGGCCCTCGAGGAGCATCGACGGCGGGAACTTCGGTGCCGCGCCGAAGCCGCCGCGCAGGCTGTCGTACTGCGAGGCGAGGGTGTCGACCGCGCGATCGAGTGCCGTGCGCACGGTCTCCGGGTCGAGGGCGTCCGGTGTTCCGAGGTCGAGCCGCGTCTCCCGCAGCGCCTGCGTGATGCGCCCGGCAGCGCCGTCGACCTCGCCGCGCTGCTCGATCCACGACCGGTGGATCGAGGTGATGAGCTGCCCGAACGACGGAAGGCCGTGGCGCGGCTGCGGCGGGAAGTACGTGCCGGCGTAGAAGGGCTCGCCGTCGGGCGTCAGGAACACCGTCATCGGCCAGCCGCCGTGCCCGGTGAGCGCCTGCGTCGCGCTCATGTAGACGGCATCGACGTCGGGCCGCTCCTCGCGGTCGACCTTGATGGCCACGAACCGGCCGCGCAGGAACTCCGCGACCCGCTCGTCCTCGAACGACTCGTGCGCCATCACGTGGCACCAGTGGCAGGCGGCGTACCCGACGCTCAGCAGGATCGGCAGGTCGAGCCGCTTCGCCTCCGCGAACGCCTCGTCGGACCACTCCCACCAGTCGACGGGGTTGTCCCGATGCTGCAGGAGGTACGGCGAGGTCGCGGACGCGAGTCGGTTGGCCACCCGCCCATCCTCACCCAGCGGGTCGGACCCCGCCCGGTCTCACGGCTCGAGTAACTCGAGTTGGGGCGCGAACCGGCCGCCGATCCGGTCCCAAACTCGAGTTACTCGTGGACGGTGCGGGCGGCGACGATCTGCTCGCGGAGGATGTCGCCGTGGCCGGCGTGCCGGGCGAGCTCGCGGATGAGGTGCGCGTACAGCCAGCGCACCGTGAGCGGGCTGCGTCGGTTGTGCAGCAGGTGGTCGTCGAGCGTGTACGCCGAGGCGACGGCGTCGGACTCCGCGCAGGCCTCGGCGTACGCCGCGAGCAGCGACGCGCACGTGTCGGCGTCGTCGAGCACGAAGCTGTCGTCGACGTCGTCGGGCAGTCCGAGGTCCGCGCGCGTGCGGCCGGCGAGGCCGACCTGGAACCAGACCTTCTCCACGAAGGTGCAGTGCTTCACGAGGGACGCCAGCGTGGTGCGCGACGGCACAAGGCTGCGCTGCGCCTCCTCCTCGGTGACGCCGTCGAGCAGCTCGGCGATCGCGCGCCGCTGGTCGTCGACGAACGCCTGCAGCGTCGCGCGCTCGTCGGCGAGCAGGACGTCGTCCGCGCCCGTCATCGCGACGCCGTCGCCACGCGCAGTCCGAGCAGGACGAGCACAGAACCGCTGATGTAGTTGATGCGCCGACGGATCTTGGTGCGGCTGAACCACGCCGAGGCGCTGCCGACCGCGGCGGCGAGGCCGAGGTAGAGCGCGGTCTCGATGACGACCTGGATCGTCGCGAGGACGAGGGTGGTCGCCAGCACCGGTCCGTCGTGGGGGATGAACTGGGGGTAGAACGCGAAGGTGAACGCCGCCGCCTTCGGGTTGGCCAGCTGCACGATCAGGCCCTCGGCGAACGCGCCGCGGCCCGACCGAGCCTTCGGCGGCTCGGGCATCGCCTCGACGCCGCCGCGGTCGCGCATGAGCCAGCCCGCGCGGATCGACTTCACGCCGAGGTAGACCAGGAACAGCGCGCCCACGACCTTCAGGACGAGGAACGCCGTCTCGCTCGCGGCGATGAGGGCCGCCAGCCCCAGACCGGCGGCCAGCGCCCACAGGAACAGCCCGAGCTCGATGCCGAGCACCGTCGGCACCGCAGCACGGAACCCGTGCAGCCCGGCGCGCTGCAGGATCAGCGCCATCGCGGGTCCCGGGCTCGCGGACATGACGAGCACCACGACGAGGAACGCCGGCAGCACGGTGAGGATGTCCACGCCGCGATTGTGGCAGCGCGGCCGGAGAACCGTCCCGCCGGTTAGGGAACGGCGCCCTGCCCGAGCCGCACGCTGCGCATCACTCCTCGGGTGCCACGACCGGCGCGGAGCGGGCGCTCTGCGCCCACACGACGCAGGCGATCACGACGAGCGCCGTCACGACGGTGCCGACGGTGATCGCCTCGCCGAGCCACCACGCCGACCACACCAGCGTCAGCGGCGCCTGCAGCTGCTGCACCTGGCCGCCGCGGGCCGTGCCCGCGAGGGCGAGCCCCCGATACCACGCGAAGAAGCCGAGGTACATCGACGAGACGCCGAGCCCGATCAGCGCCAGCCACTCGACCTGGGTCGGGTCGTACGCCGATTGCGCCGTGAACCAGGTGACGACGAGCCACGGCACGGTGACGGGCAGGGCGAGCACCACCACCCACGAGATCACCTGCCACCCGGGCAGCTCGCGGCTCACGGCCGCACCTTCGACGTAGCACCAGGACGACGCGAGAACCGCGCCGATCACGAGCAGGTCGGCCGTGAGGTCCGCCCCCTCCGCACCGCCGCGGCTCAGCGCGAACACCACGAGAGCCGCGGTGCCGGTGCACGCCGCGAGCCAGAACTGCGGCGACACCCGCTCCTTGTGGCGCAGCACCGCGAAGAGCGCCGTCGTGAGCGGCATGAACGCCGCGATCACGGCGACGTGCGCGGACGTCGTGCGCTGCAGCGCCAGCGCGATGAGGATCGGCCAGCCGAACACCGCGCCGAGCATCGTGAAGAAGATCGGCTTGAGCAGCCGGCGCTCGGGGAGCGGCACGCGCCGCACGCCGAGCAGCACCACCGCGAGCGCGCCGGCGATCACTGCGCGCCCGGCCGCGGTGAAGAAGGGGTCGAAGCCGCCGACCGCGACCTTGGTCATCGGCACCGACATCGAGAACAGCAGCACCCCGACGAACGCCCACGCGAGCCCGGACCGCAGCACCGCGCCGGTCGCAGGAGTGGCGGACGTCGCGGTCATGCCGTGCACCGTACCGGCGGCCCGTCGCCTAGCCTCGAGCCAGACGACCGACAGGAGGACGCCGGTGCGAGCCACCCGACCGATCGCGGGCGCGGCGCTCGTGATGCTGACCGCCGCCGCGTGCACGAGCCCGAGCAGCAGCACTCCGTCGACGTCGGCGCCCGCAGCGACGTCGTCCTCCGCCCCGGCGAGCTCGCCGGCTCCGTCGTCCTCGAGCGTCAGCCCGTCGCAGTCGCCGAGCGAGGAGCCCACCGCGGGGCCGAGCTCGAGCCTCCCGCCGCAGCTCGCGGCGTACCAGCTCTGCGGCACGGTGCTCGCGCTCGCCGCGGGGTTCGTGGGCCAGATCGCGCCGGACCAGCTCGACGAGGGCCGCAAGGTCGCCGAGCAGGCGCGCGCCGAGTATGTCGACGACGGCTCCGGTCTGGCGCAGAAGGCCGACGCCGTGCTCGACGCCGTGGAGTTCGCCGATCTCGCCAAGGTCACGGCGTCGGCTAAGGCGCTCGCCGATGCCTGCTCGTCGGTCGACCCCGGCACCTAGACCGTCGTAGCGTTCGCGGATGGCCTCGATCGCGCTGCTCGGCGACCGCGACCCGTCGTACGTCACGCACCGCGCGCTCGACGTGCTCGTCGACCGGCTCGCACCCGACGCCGACCTGCGCTGGGTGCCGACGACCGCGGCCGACGACCCGTGGCTCGCGTCGGCGGACGGCGTGTGGGCCGTGCCGGGCACGCCGTACGCCGACGAGTCAGCCGTGCACGACGCGCTGCGCCGCCGCCGCGTCGAGGGGCTCCCGACGCTCGGCACCTGCGGCGGCTTCCAGCACATGGTGCTCGAGTTCGCGCGCAACCACGTCGGCGTGCAGGAGGCCGCGCATGGCGAGACCGAGCCCGACGCCGAGCAGGTGGTGGTGTCGGCGCTGGCGTGCAGCCTGGTCGGCGAGGTGCGGCCTGTGACCGCGGTGCCCGGCACGCGGATGGCGGCGATCTGCGGCCTCGAGCCGTTCGACGGCTTCCACTTCTGCAACTACGGCGTGAACCCGCGCTACCGCGACCTGCTCGTGGAGGCAGGGCTGTTCTTCTCCGCGTTCGCGCCGGACGCCGGTGTGGAGGCCGTCGAGCTCGAGGACCACCCGTTCTACCTCGGCACGCTGTTCCAGCCGCAGATGGCCTCGCTCGACGGCGGCCCCGTGCACCCGCTGCTGCACGCCTTCGTGGAGGCGTGCGGCTGAGGCCTCAGGAGGCCGTGGCTGTCTTCGACTCGGCCTCGGCGATCTCCGCCTCGACCCACAGCCGCACCTTGTGCTCGGCCACGAACGACACGAACGGGATGGTGCCGGCGAGCACGACGAACACCATGCGCAGGAACGGCCAGCGCATCCGCAGACACAGGTCGAGCGCCACGATCACGTAGATCATGTAGAGCCAGCCGTGCGCGATGGCGACCGGCGCCGTCGTGCTGATCACGCCGAAGCCGTACTTCAGGATCATCGCCGTCACGAGCAGCAGCAGCATCACGCCGACGATCCACGCCATCACGCGGTAGCGCGTCAGGGCCTTGCGGACGGTGGGCACGGGTGCGGTGATCACGGTGTTCCTCTCGCGGACGGTGCGACTAGTAGATCTCGGGTCGGGACGGCTCGGCCACCGGAGGCGGCGCCTGCTCGGCGGCGAGCCGCACGTCCTCGCGCAGGAAGCGCCACCACACGAAGACGACGAAGCCCGCGAAGAGCACCCACTGCACGGCGTACCCGGCGTTCTGCAGCCGGATGCCTGATCCGGAGGGGGCGCCGAACGGCGGGATGACTGCGGCCGTCTCGGGCTGCGCCTCGGGCGTCTGCGAGGTCAGGGCGATCCAGCCCTGCACGCCGGCGTACGGCAGGTCGAGGCCGGACGCCGTGAGCCGGTCGATCACGCCCGGGTCCGCAGGGGTCGACGTACCGGGGTCGCCCTCGAACGGCTGCGCGAGGCCGCGTACGACGACCGTGCCCGACGGCACGGCGGCCACGGCGGGATCGCTGCGGCTCGTGACGGTGCCGCGCGCGATCGCGACGGCGGGCCCTGCAGGCGGGCGCAGCGGCGTGACGATCCAGTACTCGCCCTGGCCGTGGTCGACGAGCACCTGCTGCTCGGCGTCGTACGTGCCGGCGATCTCGACGGGCGCGCCGTAGTCGGACGTCGGGAGCGGGGCGGCCGTGAGGACCGTGGAGGCGGCCACGGTCTCGCGGGGCGGCGCCTCGTCGCGCTGGGCGCGCTGCCACTGCCAGTAGGACATGCCGCCGAACGCGATGATCAGCAGCACCGCGGTGAGGGACAGGCCGATCCACCTCGGGGTCGCCAGCATCCGCAGCACCCGACCACGGTAACCCGCGGGGGCATCGGGCCCCGCACGGGCCAGGATGGTCAGGTGCCCGGTGATCTGCAGGTCCGCGGCTCGGTCGTCATCCCCGAGGCCGAGCTGTCGTGGCGCTTCTCGCGCTCGTCCGGGCCGGGCGGCCAGGGGGTCAACACGACCGACTCACGGGTCGAGCTGCTGTGGGACATCTCGGCCACCTCGGCCCTCGGCCCGGCGCTCAAGGAGCGGGCGCTCGCCCGGCTCGCCGACCGGCTCGTCGACGGCGTGCTCAGCGTGACGGCGTCCGAGCAGCGCAGCCAGTACCAGAACCGCCTGGCCGCCGAGCGCCGGCTCGTCGACATCGTGGCCGCGGCGATCGCGCAGCCGCCCCGGCCTCGCCGCGCGACCAAGCCGACGCGCGGATCGGTCGACCGGCGCATCGCGGAGAAGAAGCGCCGCGGCGAGACCAAGCGCCTGCGCCGCGGCGACCCCGACTGAGGCCGCAGCCCGCACCAAGATCACGAGTACGGGTCAGGTCGTGCAGCTCAACTGCCGTGATCGACCCTCAGGGCCGCAACGTGCAGCGGGTCAGGGTGCGAAGGTGCGGGTGGCGAGGGAGCCGACGTACTGGGTGAGGGCGGCGTCGATCCCGCCGCCGACGAGTCCGCCGACGAGGGGGATCGAGCGGATGGCGGTGAAGGCGAGGCGCTTCCCGCCGTACTTGGCGACGAGGAAGATCCCCGCGCGGCGGTTGATCTCGCGGATGACCGGAACGGGGAGGCGCTCGATCGCCTCGTGCGTGCCGTCCTCGCTCACCTCGACCCCCAGCTCGGCGAGGACGGCGCCGGCATCGGCCGCAGCCACGGTCAGGAGGATCGACGCCTGCGTGTGCGGGGCGGTGAGGTCGTGACCGTGCAGGTGCGCGATGGCGCCGACCATGCGGGAGTTGACGACGAGGTTGCCTGCCACGTTCGCCGGGAACGTCAGCGGCAGCGCGAGGAATCCGCCGAACCCGGTCAGGAACCCCGTGCCTCCCGTGGCGAGAACCGACTCGCGGATGATGAGCGCGATCGCGGCGTCGCGGTCTCCGGTGTCGGCGAGCCGTGCGTCGGCGTACGCCGCGGAGCCCACGAGCGGGCCGGCGCCGTGATCGACGACGTCGAGCACGACTTGCTGCAGCTTCTGCTCGAGGCGCAGGAGCAGCGACTCGGGCCGCGGCTCCTCGACGACCTCGGCCTCGACGATCTCGACCATGTCTTCCCCCTTCGCGATGCGACCTGTCGAGGATCGCACGCATCGCGTGGCGGCGGCAGGCCCTACGGCGCCGGATCGGTCGGCGGACCCTCGGCGGCCGTCCGTTCGGCGGCGGCACGCGCGGCCTCGCGCTCGGCCTTCTTGCGCGTGTAGCGCGGGTTCTCGGTGGTCGACTCGTCGAAGTCGACCGACTTCAGCTGGGTGTTCATGCTCTTCCAGATGAACACCATCGCCCCGGCGAGGAACAGCACTGCGAGCAGGCCGAGGATGCCGGGGGAGACGCGGTCGGGGTCGATCCCCGGCGCGATTGATGACGACGGCGACGGCGACGCTGCGGCTGCCAGCAGCCAGTGGGTGTTCACGCGGACCTCGAGACCTCGGTGGCGGAGCCGGGACGGATCCCGGCGAACAGGTCGTCCTCGATGCCCTCGGGCACCGGGACGAGGGAGCGGGCGCGCTGGAAGTCCTCGGTCGGCCACGCGCGGCGCTGGGCCTCCATCGGCACGAAGAACCAGCGGCCGTCCGGGTCGATCTGCGTCGCGTGCGCCTTGAGCGCCGCGTCACGCGCCTCGAACCACTCGGCGCACGGCACGCGGGTGGTGAGGCGGGCGGCGTCCTCGGGCTTGTCCTCCCAGCCCTCGAGCCACTCGGCGTACGGCGACTCGATGCCCTCGGCGAGGCAGGTCTCGTGCAGCGCCACGAGCCGTGCCTTGTGGAAGGTCAGGTGGTAGTAGAGCTTCGCGGGCTGCCACGGCTCCCCCGTGCCGGGGAACTGCTCGGGGTCGCCCGCCGCCTCGAAGGCGCGCATCGAGACCTCGTGGGTCTTGATGTGGTCGGGGTGCGGGTAGCCGCCGTTCTCGTCGTACGTCGTCATGACGTGCGGGCGGAACTCGCGGACCAGGCGCACCAGCGGCTCGGTCGCCTCGTCGAGCGGCACGAGCGCGAAGCAGCCCTCGGGCAGAGGGGGGACCACGCCCTCCTCGTCTGCCTCGGGCAGGCCGGAGTCGTGGAAGCCCAGCCAGGTGTGCTGCACGCCGAGGATCTCCGCGGCGCGGGCCATCTCGGTGCGCCGGTACGCCGCGAGGTCCGCGAGCACCGCCGGATCGTGCGCCAGCGCCGGGTTGAGGACGTCGCCCCGCTCGCCGCCGGTGCAGGTGACGACCAGCACCTCGACGCCCTCGGCGACGTACCGGGCGGCCGAGGCCGCGCCCTTGCTCGACTCGTCGTCGGGGTGGGCGTGCACCGCCATGAGGCGCAAGGGCTCGCCGGGCCCCGGCAGTCCGGGTGCTGCAGTCACGGTCGCTCCTGGTCGTGGCGGCTGGAGGCGGGTGAGAAACTTGCTCTGTCGATACTGGACCACGGCGGTCGGCGCCCCGGCACCGCCACAGTCTCCCAGACCCCTGCGACCGCGAGAGGAGCCCCGGTGGCCGACACCGACGCCCCGCTCCAGCGCGAGGCGCGCACGGGCCTGATGCTGACCCCGGAGATGGCCGAGCGCTACGGCGTGCGGCGCACCAACCCGGTGGTGGCGGGCGTCATCGGCGTCCTGGTGACCGCGTTCGTCGCTGCCGTGCTCGGGTTCGGCTACCGGCTGGCGACGCCCGAGACGCAGTCCAAGCTCCTGGCGTTCCGCGTGCTGTCGCCGCAGAAGGTCGAGGTGATCTTCGAGGTCCGGCGCGACGCTCTCGACGAGACCTTCTGCGTGCTGCGCGCGCGTGCGGTCGATCACACCGATGTCGGCTACGCGCAGGTGCGCATCACGCCCGGCCGGGACTACGTGCAGGTGGTCTACCCGCTCGCGACGTACGCCGAGGCCACCTCGGCCGAGGTGCTCGACTGCGCGGCCGGCGACTGGCCGCGCGTCGACCCGCCCGGGTTCCTGCCCGGCACGACGAACCCGCCGCAGGTACCGGTCGTCGACGGCTCGTGAGCCGAGGCCCCCGTCCGCGCCGTACTCTGTTCCCCCTGACGTCCCGGCCCGCACCTGCGGGCCACCTCCGAGCGAAGGCGATCCACCCGTGAGCGAGACCACCGAGACCTGGCTGACCCAGGAGGCGTACGACCGCCTCCAGGAGGAGCTCGCCGACCGGTCGGGCCCGCGCCGCGAGCTCATCGTGAAGCGCATCGAGGCCGCCCGCGAGGAGGGCGACCTCAAGGAGAACGGCGGCTACCACGCCGCCAAGGAGGAGCAGGGCAAGAACGAGGCGCGCGTGAAGGTGCTGACGCACCTGCTCGAGAACGCGAAGATCGGAGCCCCGCCCGCGTCCGAGGGCGAGGTCGCCCAGGGCCAGGTCGTGACGGTCAAGCTGATCGAGTTCGACGAGGAGGAGACGTTCCTGCTCGGCTCGCGCGAGGAGGCCGCCACCGCGTCGATCTCGGTCTACTCCCCCACCTCGCCGCTCGGCTCCGCCGTGCTCGGCCAGAAGGTCGGCGACTCCGTCAGCTACACCACGCCGGCGGGCAAGACGTTCAACGTCGAGATCCTGAAGGCCGAGCCCTACACCGGCTGACCCCGCATACGACGAAGGCCCGGGACCGCTGTGCGGTCCCGGGCTTTCGTACGTCGATCAGCTCGTCGCGCGGTACTTGCGGACGGCCAGCGTGCTGAACACCGCGATCACCACGACGCACGAGATGAGCGTGTAGGCGACCGGGTTCTGCATCGGCCAGGCCGCCGAGTCCAGCTGCGGCACGAGGCCCGTGGGGTTCCCGAACAGCTGCCGGCAGGCCAGCACGAGCGACGACACCGGGTTCCACTCCGCGATGGTCTGCACGACCGCCGGCATGCCCGCAAGCGGCACGAACGCGTTCGACAGGAACGTGAGCGGGAACAGCCAGATGAGGCCGGCCGTGCTCGCCGTCTGCGGGTTGGGCATGTGCAGCCCGACCCACGCGCCGACCCACGCGACCGTGTACGCGAAGAGCAGCAGGAGCAGGTACGCGAGCGCGGCGTTCCACAGGCCGTTGTCGATCCGCCAGCCCACGATGAAGCCGGTGATCGACAGCACCACCAGCACCGCGACCTGCTGCAGCGCATCAGCTGCCGTCCGGCCGAACAGCACGGCGGATGCAGCCATCGGCAGCGAGCGGAAGCGGTCGATGATCCCCTTGTGCAGGTCGTCGGCGAGGCCGACGGTCGAGGCCGCGGCGGCGAAGGCGACGGTCTGCCCGAAGATGCCCGGGATGAGGTACTGCCGGTAGGCATCGGCAGCTGCATCGCCCGGGATGGGGATGGCGCCGCCGAAGACATAGGCGAACATGAACACGAAGATCACGGGCTGCACGAGCGAGAAGAAGATGCTCTCCGGCACGCGGATGGCCTGGATCAGGTTGCGGCGCGCGACGACGAGCCCGTCGTGCAGGAACCATCCGATGCCGGGGCGCCGCAGCTCCGGGACCGCGGGCGAGGGTGCGGTGGTGGCAGCCATCTCAGGCCTCCTTCTGCGCGCGGCCGCGTCGGCGTCCGGTCGGGGCGGGTGCGGACTCCTCCTCGGCCGCGTGGCCGGTGAGGGTGAGGAACACGTCGTCGAGCGTCGGGCGGCGCAGCGCCAGGTCGTCGACCTTGATGCCCGCGGCGTCGAGCGCGCGGACGGCCTCGACGAGCACGGTCGACCCGCCGGACACCGGCGCGCGCAGCGTGCGGGTGTCGGCGTCGATCGCGACGTCTCCGTCGCTGACCGCGCGCAGCGCGGAGGCGGCCTGGGCGAGGTCGGTGCCTGCGGTCGCCACGATCTCGAGGCGGTCACCGCCGACCTGGGTCTTGAGCTGGTCGCTCGTGCCCTTGGCGATGACCTTGCCCTTGTCGATCACGACGATCTGCTCGGCGAGCTGGTCGGCCTCCTCGAGGTACTGCGTGGTGAGCAGCACCGTCGTACCGTCCGCCACGAGGTCGGTGATGACGTCCCACATCTGCAGGCGCGAGCGCGGGTCGAGGCCCGTGGTCGGCTCGTCGAGGAACAGGATCTTCGGGTTGCCCATGAGGCTGGCCGAGAGGTCGAGCCTGCGCCGCATGCCGCCGCTGTAGGTCTTCGCCGGCCGGTCCGCGGCGTCGGTGAGCGAGAAGCGCTCGAGCAGCTCGTCCGCGCGGTTCTTCACGTACGCGGCGGGCAGGTGGTACAGCCGCCCGATCATGTCGAGGTTCTCGCGGCCGGTGAGGTACTCGTCGACCGCGGCGTACTGGCCGGTGAGCCCGATCTCGCGCCGCACAGCGTCGGGCTGTGCTGCGACGTCGATGCCTGCGACGCTCGCGCGGCCGGCGTCGGCCTTGAGAAGCGTGGCGAGGATGCGGACGGTGGTGGTCTTGCCGGCGCCGTTCGGGCCGAGCAGGCCGTAGACGGTGCCGTACGGGACGGTGAGGTCGAGGCCGTCGACGGCCTTGACGTCGCCGAAGTGCTTGACGAGGCCTTCGGCGTGGATCGCCGCCTCGGTGGATGGATGGCTCATGTGGGCAAGACTTCCCCTCGGATCGTGATGGCGCATGCGGGATTCCGGGCGCGCGGCCGATGCCGCCGCGTCGATGGATAGCGGTTGACGCTGTGTGAAGGTCGAGCGCCTAGTCGGTGAGGAGCTTCTCCGCCTCGTCGACGGTGAGCCGGCCGGCCGCGACGTCGGCGAGCACCGCGTCGCGGTCCACGGACTTCGTGGCCTCGGCCGGGTCCTCGAGGCCGAGCTTGGCGAGGAGGTCGGCGTACCTCTGCCGCGTGGTCGGATAGGAAACGCCGAGGTGCTTCTCGAGCTCGCGCATGTTGCCGCGGCTGACGAGGAACACGCGGAGCATCTCGTGCTCGTCGTCGGTGAGGGCGTCGTACGCGCTCATCCGGAACTCGCCCGAGATGCCGGTGCCGCACTCCGGGCAGCCGCACCCCGTGATGACGAGCTGGGTCGAGCAGACCGGGCAGCCGCGGGGCGGCCGGCGCAGGGCGGTGCTCATGCCGCCACCACCGTGGCCGAGCCCATCCGCACCGAGAGGTCGTAGGGCGTGCTGCCCGCGCCGATGCGCGTGTGCCGGCCCTCGGCGTCGAAGCCGAGGTCGGTCTTCTCGCCGTTGATCTTGATCGAGCTGAGTTCGCCGGTCGTGCGCAGCGCCAGGTCGGATCCCGGCAGCATCCGGAGGTTGACGCTGCCGAGCTCGCACACGAGCGAGCCCGGGCCGGTGAGCAGGCCGTCGACGTCGAGGCTGCTCATGGTCACCGAGCCGGTGACGGTGCCGCGGTGCCCGCGGATCTTGATCGAGGAGCTCGTGCAGCGCAGGGCCAGGGGTGCGCTGTGGCCGACGACCTCGACGGCGCACGCGGTCGCCTCGATCGTGAGCGGCAGCTCGGGATTGATGCGCACGGTCACCTTCTCGCCGCGGCCGCCGGTCCACACCGAGGGCACCCAGCCGAGGAAGCGCGGGGCATCGGTGGTGCGGTAGCCCTCGCCGCTCGGCATCTCGATGACGAGCGTGCCGCCCTCCTCGTGCAGGGCGTGCGGGCCCTCGACGTACGCCGTGTCGACGCCGGGGTCGTGCAGAACGGTCAGCTTCACCCCGCCCGCCTTGATGACGACGCCGACGGTGGAGGTCGGCACGGAGGTGCGGTCGATGGTCGGGACCGTGGGGTCCTCGTCGAGCAGGCGGGCGGCCTCGGCGGGGTCGATCTCGCCGGAGGCGACGCGCGTGAGCAGGTCGCGCAGGGAGGTTGTGTCGTCGGTCATGGGACGACTGTAAAGGGATGCTTTCTATTTTGGCAAGTACTCTTTCTATTTCATCCGACGGTGACGTGGAATCCCTCCGCGGCCAGCCGGGCCAGGACGTCCTCGCGGTGGGTCGGGCCGCGCGTCTCCACCTGCACCTCGATCTCCACCTCGTGCAGGTGGAGCTTGGGATCGGCCCGGGCATGCTCGACCTCGACCACGTTGGCGTCGGCCGCCGCGAGGGTGGCGAGCAGCGAGGCCAGCGACCCCGGTCGGTCGGGCATGCGGACGGTGAGGGTGCTGTAGCGGCCGCCGGCAGCGAGCCCGTGGCGGATCACGCGCAGGAGCAGCAGCGGGTCGATGTTGCCGCCCGACACGACCACGACCACCGGCGGCTCGAAGGCCAGCGGGTCGTCGAGCACGGCCGCGAGGCCCGCCGCACCGGCCGGCTCGACCACGAGCTTGCCGCGCTCCAGCGTGAGCACGAGCGCCCGCGCGATGGTCTCGTCGTCCACGACCACCACATCGTCGACGAGGTCGTCGACGAGCGCGAAGGGCACGTCGCCCGGGCGCCCGACCGCGATGCCGTCGGCCATCGTCGACATCGACGCCAGCGCGATCGGGTGATGGGCCTTGAGGGAGTCCGGGTACGCCGCCGCTCCCGCCGCCTGCACGCCGACGATACGGACATCAGGCCGGACGGCCTTGACCGCGACGGCGATGCCTGCGAGGAGCCCTCCCCCGCCCGTGCAGACGACGATCGTCTTCACGTCGGGCCGCTGCTCGAGGATCTCGAGGCCGACCGTGCCCTGCCCGGCCACGATGTCGGTGTGGTCGAACGGGTGGATGAGGACGGCGCCCGTCGCGTCCGCGAACTCCTGCGCGGCCACGAGGCACTCGTCGATCGCCGAGCCGATGAACCGCACCTCGGCGCCGTATCCGCGGGTGGCGGCAACCTTGGGCAGCGGAGCGCCGACCGGCATGAACACGGTGGCCGAGATGCCGAGCATCGACGCCGCGAGCGCCACGCCCTGCGCGTGGTTGCCGGCGCTGGCCGCGACCACACCGCGGGCCCGCTCCTCCTCCGACAGCCGCACCATCCGCGTGTAGGCGCCGCGGATCTTGAAGCTGCCCGCGCGTTGGAGGTTCTCGCACTTGAGCTCGACCGGGCCGCCGACCTTGTCGGCGAGCCACCGCGCGGGGCGCAGCGGCGTCTCCCGCGCCACCCCCCGCAGCGCCGCCCGTGCCGCCTCCACGTCCTGCACCGTCACCGTGTCCGTCACGCGGAGAAGTGTGCTCCCTCCCGATGGAGAAGAGGACGGATCACGCCCCTCAAGGGCGTGATCCGTCCTTAGCGGGTGAATTTCGCCGTACGGCGTGCAGCACGCGCAGCCCAGGCCCGCCACCGAAGGCGTGCTCGAGAGGTGCGGTACCCGCGCCAGCCGAAGGCGCGGGCCGACGACGGGGCCGGAGGAACGACGACCCCCGAGGAGGCGCGCCCCATGCCGGGCGACGAGGGGGCCCGACGTAGGAGGGTCGCCGAGGAGCCCGGCCTGGCGCGGGTGCCCGACGCGAGGGCGAGGAACGAGCCCGAGCTTGGAGGGCCGGAGAAACAGATGTACACCTGAGGCATGGGCACCCTCTCGGAGCGACGTCGGACCCGCGAGGCTGCGGCGCGGGCGGCGGCGCGGCGTAGGCCGCGGGAGGACGCGCCGATGCCGGCGGAGTCGCGCCTCGGCAAGGTGGAGCGACCGGACGGGCCGTGGGGCGCGGGCGTGGTGCTCGGCCTGCTCGCCCGGCGCGAGCCTCCGAACCGCCTGTTCGAGACCATCGCGCGCAGCCACGGCCCCATCGCGCACTACCGGATGGCTGGCGAGCACGTGCACCTCGTGAGCGACCCCGACCTCGTGACCGAGGTGTTCCTGACCCGGGCGCGCGAGGTGATGAAGGGCCGCGGGCTGCAGGCCGCGCGGCCGCTCCTCGGCAACGGTCTGCTCACCAGCGAGGGCGAGTTCCACCTGCGTCAGCGGCGCCTCGCGCAGCCGGCGTTCCACAAGCAGCGGATCGCGGCGTACGCCGACGACATGGTGCGCGAGGCGTTGCGCCACCAGCAGTCGTGGCGCGACGGCGAGCAGGTCGACATGGTCGAGGAGATGACGTCGCTGACCTTCGCGATCGTCGGCCGCACGCTGTTCGGCACCGACCTCACCGGCGACGCGCGGACCTTCGCCGACACCCTCGCGGAGCTGATGAGCGGCTTCGGCCAGCTCTCGGCGATCGGCAACGAGCGACTCGTCCGCGCGCTGCCCAAGGGCCGGTACCTCCTGTCGCGCGTGGAGGATCTCGACGCCGTCGTGCAGCGGATCATCGACGAGCACCGCGCCCGCATCGCCTCGGGCGAGGCCGGCGACGACCTGCTCACGTGGATGATCCAGGCCCGAGACGACGAGGGAGCCGCGGAGTTCGGTACGTCGATGACCGACGACCAGCTGCGCGACGAGGTCATGACGATGGTGCTCGCCGGCCACGAGACAACGGCAATGGCGCTGTCGTGGGCATGGTGGCTGCTGTCGTCGCACCCAGCGGTGGCCGAGCGGGTCGCCGCCGAGGCCGCCGCGGTGCTGCACGACCCGTCGGCGCCGGACGGCCTGCGCGCGGCGACCATCGACGACGTCGCCGCCCTGCCGTACACGCACGCCGTCGTCGCCGAGACGATCCGGCTGTACCCGCCCGCCTGGATCATGGGCCGCCGCACCTTGACGGACATGAGCCTCGGAGGCTTCGACATCCCGTCAGGCTCGATGGTGCTGGCCTCGCCGTGGATCATCCATCGCGACCCCGAGCTCTGGCCGCGCGCGACGTCGTTCCACCCCGACCGCTGGCTCGACGCCGACGGCGCGTACGACGAGACCGCTCCGGGCCAGCGCCGGGGCGCCTACCTCCCCTTCGGCTTCGGCAACCGCCGCTGCATCGGCGAGCAGTTCGCGTGGACCGAGGCGATCCTGCTGCTGGCCACCCTCGCCCCCCGCTGGGCGCCGAAGCTGGTGCCCGGATCGCCGGTCGACACGCAGGCCGCCGTCACGCTCCGCCCTGCGCACGGGCTGCCCATGACGCTGCATCGGCGTTCCGGCTGAGCTTGCGGTTCACCGAACCGTCACCGCCTATCCCCCGTCCGGACGAGCCGGGCACCTGTCTGGACGTCGATACCCTGAGGAGCGCGAGGCGTACGGCCTCGACCGAGCAGGGGGACAGAGGATGACCGACAGCACCAGCACACCGGGAAGCGCCGAGGGGTCGGGCGGCCAGCCGGTGGTCTGGGAGGCGCCGACCGCCCCCGCGATGTCGCCGCTCGAGACGCTCGACGGCGCGACGCCGCTCGACGTGCTGCCCCCTGCGCCGCCGAGCGCCCCGCGCAGCAAGCGGCCGTGGATCGTCGGCATCGCCGTCGCGGCCGTGCTCGTGCTCGTAATGGGCGGCGTCGCCGCGGCGCTGCTCCTCAACCGCCCGGACGTGAAGCTCCAGCGGGCCCTGTCGGCCACCACCGACCGGCCCACCGGGTCGATGACGATGTCGATCACGGGCGTGCCGAGCGACGACGCGACGGCGCAGATGCTGTTCGACAAGGGCGCGGTGCGGGTCGCCTGGGACAAGGGATCGGACACCCAGCAGTACGTCGTGCTCATGGACGGCGCACAGGTGCTCGACCTCGTGGTCGCTCCCGACTCGGTCATCGTGCAGCAGGACCTCGCCGCTTCGGGATACCCGGAGGCGACGGACGCCCTCGACTCCCTCACTCAGCTCGCCGCGATGATGGGCCCGGACGGCCAGGCCCTCGTCGACTTCGCGAAGGGC
The DNA here is from genome assembly GCA_050251215.1 of Candidatus Nanopelagicales bacterium. GTDB lineage: Bacteria > Actinomycetota > Actinomycetes > S36-B12 > CAIYMF01 > Longivirga. Next base: position 19,512 of record JBFWNE010000005.1, on the reverse strand, counting down.
TCGCCGCTGAAGATCGCGACCGGCCCCGACTCGGCGTTCGGCAAGCTCATGGCGCAGGCGGACGCGCTGGGCGGCGGCTCGCCGAAGCCGGACGACGCCAAGGTGCAGGCGCTGGCCGACAAGATCCAGCAGAGCATCCGCGACAACGTGACGGTGACCGACGAGGGCTCGGACCAGTACGGCGACCACCTCAAGGCCGTGGTGCCGCTCAAGGCCGTCCTCACCGACGTCATCCCCGAGCTCGAGGCGATCGCGGGCGAGAGCTTCCCGAAGTCCGACCTCGACAAGATCACCGGCGACCCGCAGGTCACGCTCGACTTCTGGGTCAGGGACGGCGCGATCTCCCGGGTCGAGGTGCCGATCGGCCACATCGCCAACCAGCTCGCCCCCGACGAGAAGACGCCGGACGTCACGATCGTCGTGCAGATGAGCGACCAGGGCGTCGTGCCGCCCACGGGCGACGTCGTGACCCTGCCCGACTCGCTCTTCGACGGCCTCGGCTCCGGGCTGCTCGGCGGCGGCATGGGCGGCGTCGACTCCGGGTTCGGGCTCGACGACTCGGGCCTCTAGCCAGACCCCACCCGGCGATCTGCCCCCGATCTGGTCGTGACTTCACGACCGAACGGCCGGGGAGGCGACCGATCCGGGGGCAAATCGCCCGGATCCGCGGCGGTCAGACGAGGTCGTCGAGCACCAGGGCGGCGGCCCCGGCGACGCCGGCGGTGGGGCCGAGCATCGGCAGGGTGATGCGGCACGTCTCCACGAAGGCGTAGCCGGCGTGCTCGTGGAACGACGCGCGCAGCGGGTCCCAGAACACGTGCCCCGCCTGCGACACGCCCCCGCCCACCACGGCGACGTCGAGGTCGAGCAGCGCCGCGGCCGACGCGATGGCCTGCCCCACCGCGCGGCCCGCCCGGTCGAAGGCAGCGATGCATGCGGCGTCGCCGTCGCGCGCACCCTTGGCCACGGCGACACCGGTCTGCTCGCCCGCCCAGCCGAGGCTGACGGCGTACGCCGCGATGGCGGGACCGCGCGCGATCGGCTCGAGGCAGCCGCGCGCGCCGCACCGGCAGAGCTCGCCGCCGGGATCGACGATCGTGTGGCCGATGTGGCCGGCGTTCCCCGTCTTGCCGTCGACCCGCCGGCCGCCGACCACGAGGCCCGCTCCGACGCCCGTCGACACGACCATGCCGAGCACGTGGCCCTTGCCGCGCCCAGCGCCCCAGCGATGCTCGGCCACGGCGAGCGCGACGGCGTCGTTGTGGATCGCGATCGGGCGGTCCCCGGCGTACCGCTGCTGCACGCGGGCGAGCAGCGGGAAGTCGCGCCAGGCGGCCATGTTGCCGGGCGACACGACGCCCTCGGGCCACAGCATCGGCCCGCCGCATCCGATGCCGACGGCCTCGTAGCCGTCGCCCTCCTCGTCGAGCACGCGGTCGAGGACGTCGACGACCGTGCGCCAGACGGCCTCGGCGTCGTCGGTCTGCGGCGTGTCCTCGCGGATGTAGCCGACCACCTCGCCGTCCCGCCTCACCTGTCCGGCCGCGATCTTGGTGCCGCCGACGTCGAGAGCGAGAGCGAGGGTCACGGAGCAGAGCCTACGAAGGCGAGCAGCGTCGCAGTGACTCCATGCACGTGGTTGCGACCGCCGACCGGCCCGATCTCGCCGGAGGTGAAGAAGCCTCCGACGTGCTCGACGCCGAGGGCGCTGCGGATCGCGGCGACGTCGTGCTCCGGCGTCGCGAACAGCTCGCGGCCGCGCGCGTCGCCGGCGAACAGCAGTGCGCCCGACAGCCGGTCGAAGCCGACCTCGCGACGCAGGCCGCCGAGCGCCTCGACGAGGTCGTCGTGCGCGGACGAGGCGTCGCGGAGCAGGAACTGCACGGTGGCTCCGACGGGCACGACGTCCTCCACCGAGATGGAGCCGTCGAGGTCGTCCGCGGCCAGCAGCCCGCGGGCCACGAAGTCGCCGTGACCGTGCTCGTAGGCGTACTCGTCCATCGCGACGCCGAGGTGCAGGCCGCTGAGCGCCATGTCGCGCGCGTCCTCCGGCAGCTCGTTGATGGCGATCTGCGCCTGGACCAGCGGAGAGTGGCCGGCGAGCTCGGTGATGCGGGTGCCTTCGGCGGCGGTCACCGTCATCGGCCGCCCGATGGGGCGGCAGCCCTGCGACACGACGGTGCGTACGTCGACGTCGCCGCCGAGCACGACGCCCACCGCACCACGGTCGACCACGCGGCCGTCGACGAGCAGACGCGTCGCGCCCGGCTCCACCGAACCGGACGCGAGGCCACCGACGAGCGGAAGGCCGCGCAGCACGTCGTACGACTGGCCGACGAAGCCGTCGACCGGGAACGACCACGGGTCGGCCATGAGGACGCCAACGGCATCGTCGACACGTCGCTCGGGCATGCCGACCACGGCGATCGCCTCGGACGTGCGCAGCACCTCGAGGTGGAACGAGCGCAGCGAGACGCCGGGCAGCCGCGCCGCCCACACGCTCACCGCGCGCTCGCCCTCCACCGCGCGTCCCGCGCCCATCACTCCGTGCGCGGTGCAGCCGAGCGTGGTGGCGGCGCCGACGCCGGCGTACGCCGCGGCCAGCGCCTCCGCGGTCTGCTCCGGACTGCCGCCCGAGACCCACACGAGAGCGAGGTCGGGGGCCGGGCCGGGGCCGAGCTGGATGCGCGCTGCAGCGGCCGCGCGACGGGCGGCGTCGGCCAGGTCCGGCCCGAGCGCGAGCCCGTCGCCGGTGCGCGTCGAGACGGCCAGCGAGGTCACGGCGCGATCCTGCCCGCTCCACCCACGGTTGTATGCGCGATGTCACCCGTCCGTGCACCACCCGTTCCGGTGACTCCGGTGTAACGCCGGACCGGCTCGGCTCCGCCCGCTCAGCGGAGGCTCACGGGCGTATTCCCGGCGGCGCTGCGCGCAGGGCGTACTCCGGACCTGGTGCGCGCGGCGGTGGGCAGACGTACGGTCGTGCGGTGACCGACCTGCGCGTCCCGGACGCTCCCGCAGACCTGCCCCGCACGCTCGGCGCCCTGCGCGCGAGCGGCCACGAGCACCGCACGGTGAAGGCCGAGCTGCGCTCGAACCTCGTGGCGCGCCTCGCCGCTGGGGAGGACCCCTTCCCCGGCGTCGTCGGCATCGAGGACACCGTGCGCCCGCAGCTCGAGCGCGCGATCCTCGCGGGACACGACCTCGTCCTGCTCGGCGAGCGCGGCCAGGGCAAGACCCGCCTGCTGCGCACGCTCGTCGGCCTGCTCGACGAGTGGACGCCGGTGCTCGAGGGCAGCGAGCTGAACGAGCACCCGTACGACCCCGTGTCGGTGTGGGCGCAGCGCCAGGTCGCGACGCACGGCGACGCGACACCGGTCGGCTGGTTGCACCGTTCTGCGCGGTACGGCGAGAAGCTGGCGACGCCCGACACGAGCGTCGGCGACCTCATCGGCGACGTCGACCCCGTGAAGGTCGCGGAGGGCCGCACCCTCGGCGATCCGGAGACGGTGCACTACGGGCTCGTGCCGCGCACCAACCGCGGCATCTTCGCGATCAACGAGCTGCCCGACCTCGCCGAGCGGATCCAGGTGTCGCTGCTCAACGTGCTCGAGGAGCGCGACATCCAGGTGCGCGGCTACGCGCTGCGGCTGCCGCTCGACCTCATGCTCGTCGCGAGCGCGAACCCCGAGGACTACACCAACCGCGGCCGGATCATCACCCCGCTCAAGGACCGCTTCGGCGCCGAGATCCGCACCCACTACCCGCTTCGGCTCGCCGACGAGATCTCGCTCGTGCGCCAGGAGGCCGACCTGCAGGCGCAGGTGCCGCACCACCTGCTCGAGGTCGTCTCCCGCTTCACCCGCCTGGTCCGCGAGTCGACCGCCGTCGACCAGCGGTCCGGGGTGTCGGCGCGGTTCTCGGTCGCCGCGGCGGAGTCGCTCGCGGCGTCGGCCCTGCGCCGCGCGGCCATCACGGGCGAGGCGCTCGGCGTCGCACGGGTCGGCGACCTGCCGGCCGTCGTGCCGACGCTGCGCGGCAAGGTCGAGTTCGAGGTGAGCGAGGAGGGCCGGGAGGAGGAGGTGCTGCAGCACCTGCTGAAGCGCGCGGTCGCGGAGACGTTCCGCGCACGGCTCGGCGGCGTCGACCTCGCGGCGCTCATCACGCGCTTCGACGAGGGCACGTCGATCGAGGTGGGCGACCTCATCACGAGCGAGGAGATCCTGCGCCGGGTGGGCCCGGTGGAGGGGCTCGGCCGCATCGTGTCGGCGCTCGAGGGCGACGATGCCGGCGGCGAGTCCCCGGGCATCGTGGCCTCGTGCCTCGAGACGGTGCTCGAGGGCCTGTACCTCACCCGTCGGATCTCCAAGGACGAGGTGCCCGGCGGCGGCCGCGCGGTCTACGGCGGTGCGTGAGTGTCAGTCGTCGATGCGCTCGACCGTCACCGCGGTGCCGTACGCCGCGACCTCGTTCATGAGGTCGGCGATCTCGCCGGTGTCGAAGCGCATGGCCAGCACCGCGTTGCCGCCGACCTGGTGGGCCGCGTAGCGCAGGCGCTCGACCGCCTCGAGCCGGCTGTCGGACAGCAGCTTGGTGTAGCCCTTGGCCTCGCCGCCGAACACGGTGCGGAAGCCGGCGCCCATGTTGGAGAACATGTTGCGCGCGCGCACCGTGATGCCGAAGACCTCGCCGTGCACGGCCGTGACGCGGTAGCCGGGCAGGTCCGGCGTCGTCACCACGATGATCGGGGGTCCGACGTACACCGCCGGGGCGGCTCCGACCTCGCCGGGGTTCTGCTCGGAGATCGACGCCTGGGTCCGATCGGTCCAGGCCGTGCCGTCCCACCAGCGCAGCTGCGTGGAGTTCTCCGGGTTGGGGTACCAACCCGCCGGGGGCAGTCCGCTCTCGCTCATGCCGACACCGTACGACCGCCGCACGCCCGTGACCGGTCAGGGATTCGAGTTACTGCCCAAATGCACGCGATGGGGGCTGCCTTAACGTCGCTTTGGGCAGTAACTCGCGGACTCTCCGGGGTGGCGCGATGAACCGGTACCGGTACGGCGCGTATGACGACGGGCCCGATCCGCTGGCACCGCCGTACGACGCGGGCCGCGCGGTCGACGAGCTCGGCGACCGGGTGCTCGACGGCCTCGGCGTCCGCGATGCTGTGCGCGACCTGCTGCAGCGCGGGGCGGACGGCGTACGCGGCCTCGACGACCTCCTGCGACAGGTGCAGCAGCGGCGCCGATCGCTCGAGCGGTCCGGCCGGATGGACGGCATGCTCGAGCGCGCCGAGGAGATGCTCGAGCATGCGCTCGAGCAGGAGCGGTCGGCGCTGTTCCCCGACCCGTCGGACGACGCGCGGTTCCGCGAGGCGCAGCTCGACAACCTGCCGTCGTCGACCTCGCGCGCGGTGCGCGAGCTGTCGGAGTACGACTGGCGCTCGCCCGAGGCGCGGCAGACGTTCGAGGACCTCAAGGACATGCTCCGCCGCGACGTGCTCGACCAGCAGTTCCGCGGCATGAAGCAGGCGCTGCAGGACCCGGCCGGGTCGGAGTCGCGCGAGCGGCTGAAGAACATGATGGCCGACCTCAACCAGATGCTGGAGAAGCACGCGCGGGGCGAGGACACGACGCAGGACTTCGCCGACTTCATGGACAAGCACGGCGAGTTCTTCCCCGAGAACCCCGAGAACATCGAGCAGCTGCTCGACCAGCTCGCCCGCCAGGCCGCGGCCATGCAGCGCATGCTCGAGTCGATGACGCCGGAGCAGCGCGAGGAGCTCGCCGAGCTCATGGCCGATGCGCTGAACGACATGGACCTCGCGGCCGAGATGGGCCGGCTCACCGACAACCTGCGCGCGATGCGCCCCGACCTCCCGTGGACGGGACGGCAGCGGCTGCGCGGCGACGAGCCCCTCGGCCTCGGCGACGCCACCGAGGCGCTCGCGGATCTCGCGGACCTCGACTCGCTCGCCGAGTCGCTCGAGCAGGACTACGCCGGCGCCTCGCTCGAGGACGTCGACGAGGAGGCGGTCGCCCGGGCGCTGGGGCGCCGGGCGGTGGACGACCTCAAGCGGCTGCAGGAGATCGAGCGCGAGCTCGAACGGCAGGGCTACCTGACCCGCAAGGGCGGCGAGATCGAGCTGACGGCGAAGGCGATCCGGCGGATCGGGCAGACGGCGCTGCGCCGGGTGTTCGCCTCGCTCGAGTCGGGCGGCCGCGGCGACCACGACGTACACGATGCGGGTGCCGCGGGCGAGCTCACCGGCACGACCCGCGAGTGGAGGTTCGGCGACGAGCAGCCGCTGGACGTCGTGAAGACCGTGTCGAACGCCGTACGCCGGCGCATGGTCGACAGCGACGGCCCGCTGCTGCGGCCGGAGGACTTCGAGATCCGCGAGACCGAGCGCCGCACCCGCGCGGCGGTCGTGCTGCTCGTCGACCAGTCGTTCTCCATGGTCATGAACGACACGTGGAGAACGGCGAAGACCACCGCGATGGCGCTGCACGCCCTCGCCACGACACAGTTCCCGCTCGACGCCGTGGAGATCATCGCGTTCGCCAACCTCGCGCGACGCATCGCGCCGCACGAGCTGCCCGACCTCGACGCCAACGAGGTGCAGGGCACCAACCTGCAGCACGCGCTCATGCTGGCCGGACGGTTCCTCGACAAGCACCCGGACGCCGAGCCCGTCGTGCTGGTCGTGACCGACGGCGAGCCCACCGCGCACCTCGACCGCGACGGCGAGTGGTGGTTCCAGTGGCCGCCCGGCCCGGAGACGATCGAGCTGACGCTCGCCGAGGTCGACAAGATGACGCGCCGCGGCGTACCCCTCTCGTTCTTCCGCCTCGGCGACGAGCCGCGCCTCGCCCGCTTCCTCGACGACGTCGCGCGCCGCAACGGCGGCCGTGTCCTCGCCCCCGAGGGCGACCGCCTCGGCGACTACGTCGTCAGCGACTACCTCAAGCGCCGCTCCGCCCGCCGCCGCTCCGCCTGACCCACCATTTCCGGGTCAATGTGGCTTTCACTGCCTTCGGCAGAGATTTCCGTTCACGTGCTGTCCACAGGCGGACTTGCCACCCAGCCACCGGACGCGGGAGCCGGCCGGACATTGGCGGCCTGCGGCCTCGTGACTGCCGAGTTTGTTGCTCTCTTAGCAACGAAGGCCCCCTTCATCGCAATCCGTCGCAGACGTGGGTGAGAGGATGCGCGGCGTGCCTGGCGACGACTGCGAGCCGCTCCCGTGAGCGGTGACTCCACGCGCCGGTCGTTCGGCTCGCGCCTACGCAGCCTGCCGTGGCTCGAGGGACTGCCTCGCGAAGTGGCGGTGCTGGCCGCCGTCGCGTTCTGCGTCGCCCTCGGCTTCGGCATCGTGGCCCCGGCCATCCCGATCTTCGCCCAGGAGTTCGGCGTCACGCCGTTCTGGGCGACCGCCGTCGTCAGCGTCTTCGCGCTCATGCGCCTCGTGGGCGCGCTCCCCGCCGGCTGGCTGGTCGACCGCACCGGCGAGCGCACGACGCTCATCGTGGGCCTGTCGATCGTGGCCGTGTCGTCGGCGGCCGCCGGCCTCGCGACGACGTTCCCGATGCTGCTCGTGCTGCGCGGCGTCGGCGGCCTCGGCTCGGCGATGTTCACGGTGTCGGCGCTCGCGCTCCTCCTGCGCGTCGCGGCACCCGAGCAGCGGGGGCGCTCCGCCGCCGCGTTCCAGGGCGGCTTCCTGCTCGGCGGGATCGTCGGCCCCGCCCTCGGCGGCATCGTGCTCGGCATATCGATCCGCCTGCCGTTCTTCGTGTACGCCGCCACCCTCGGCGCCGCTGTCGTCGTCGTCATCGTGACGATGTCGCGCACGCATCTGCTCGACGCCCCGACCAAGACCGCCGACGCCCCCGCAGCACCGGAGTCCTCGCGCTGGGCCCAGCTCCGTCACGCCCTGCGCGACCGCGCGTACGTGACTGCGCTGTCGGTCAACCTCGGCAACGGCTTCGCGTCGTTCGGCCTGCGCAGCGCGATCGTGCCGCTGTTCGTCGTCGGCCCCCTCATGCTCGACAAGGCGTGGGCGGGCTACGGCGCCCTCGCCTCCGCGCTCGTCCAGGCGCCGCTGCTGTCGCGCGCCGGGCGTACGACGGACCAGCGCGGACGCAAGGTCGCGCTCATGATCGGCACCGGCGCGACCGCGGTGGGCTTCATGCTGCTCGCGGGCTGGGAGACCCTCCCGGGCTACCTCGTCGCCATGGGCATCCTCGGCGCGGGAGCGGCGTTCCTCGGAGCCGGGCCGTCGGCGGTGGTCGGCGACATCACGGGCGGCCGGCGCGAAGGACCGATCGTGGCGACGTTCCAGATGATGAGCGACGTCGGCGCCGTCATCGGGCCGCTCCTCGCCGGCGCCATCGTCACCGCCACCACGTCGTACACCCTCGGCTTCACCGTCGGCGCCGTCGTCCTCGTCATCACGTTCGTGATGTCGGCGACCATGCCGGAGACCCTCGGCCGCGCGAAGGCCCAGGCCGCCACCGCGCCGCACCTCGACGACGCCAGCGAGCCCGAGGCCCCGCAGCCCTGACGGTTCCGGATGAGGGTGCCCCAGGCCGCCTCCGAGGCACCCAGGATTCCCCACTGCGTCCACAGGCAACCGGGGCGACGGCGCACCCGATCCCGAGGCAGACTGCCCGGCATGAGCCCTGACCTCGTCGTCGACCCGAGCACCAAGAAGTACTGGGACGGCGCGGCCGCCACCCACGGCACGACGCCGGAGGACCGCTACTACAACCTCGAGGTCGTCGTCGCCGGCGGCACGTTGATGACGTCGCTGGAGGAGTCGGCTATCGCCCGGGCGACCGGCGCCGGCACGGACACGCCGCTGGCCGGGCTCGACGGGCTGCACGTGCTCCATCTGCAGAGCCACATCGGCGTCGACGGCGTGGTGATGGCCCGGGCAGGCGCGCGCGTGACTTGCGCCGACTACTCCGCCACCGCGCTGCAGCGCGCGCACGAGCTGGCGGCGCGCGTGGGCGTGCAGATCGAAACGGTCGAGACCGACGCGCGCGACCTGCCCGTGTCGCTGCACGGCCGGTTCGACCTCGTCTACGCGACCATCGGAGCGATCTGCTGGATCGACGACCTCGACCTCTGGATGCGCCAGGTCGCCCTCGCGCTGCGGCCGGGGGGCGTGCTCGTCATGGTCGAGCTGCATCCGGCGTACCAGATGTTCGACGAGCTCTCGCCCGAGATCGTGTGCGACTTCGCGTACGGCGGCGGCGTCGGGCTCACGTACACCGGCACCGGGTCGTACGCCGACCCGACCGACACCAGCGAGAACACGACCACGTCGTACGCGCACTCGATCGCGGACGTGGTGATGGGCGGGCACCGCGCCGGGCTCGCGCTCGAGCTGCTCGAGGAGCATGACGCGATCGCGTTCAACCCGCGCGGCGACGAGGTGCTCACCCGCGGGGACGACGGCCTGCACCGGTTCCTGCTCGGCCGCGGCACGACGCCGGGCGAGCCCCCGCAGCCGCTGCCGGTCGCCTTCACCTACCTCGCCCGCAAGCCTCGCTGACACCGGCTGCGGCAGGATGGCGGCATGAGCGAGGTGCCGTACGAGATCGAGCGCAAGTTCCTGCTCGAGGCGCCGGACGTCGCCGCGCTCGACGCTGCGGCCGCCTCGGTCTCGCGCATCGTGCAGACGTATCTCGCGACCGACGACGGCAGCGCGGAACGCGTACGTCGACGCCACGTGCACGACGCCGCCGGCGATCGCGTGCAGCTGACCACCACGCGCAAGGTGGGGGTGTCGGCCGGCGTCGTCGAGGAGTACGAGCGTGAGCTCGACGAGGAGGAGTACGCCGAGCTCCTCCAGCGCAGCGACCCGCAGCGGCACCCGGTGGTGAAGACGCGGTGGGTCGTGCCGCACGCCGGGCGGACGATCGAGGTCGACCACCTCGAGCAGCCGCGCGACCTGTGGCTGCTCGAGGTCGAGCTGCCGCAGACCGACGACCTGCAGGCCGACCTGGAGTTCCCGGCGTACCTCGCGGTGACGGCGGAGGTCACGGGCGACGACCGCTACAGCAACAAGAACCTCGCGCTGCCGGAGGATGCCCCGTGAGCGCGCGGCCGTTGAACGAGCTGATCGACCCCGGCTGGGCCGACGCCCTCGCGCCGGTGGCGGACGACATCGCACGGATGGGCGAGTTCCTGCGCGAGGAGGTCGCGGCAGGCCGCGGCTACCTGCCTGCCGGCGAGAACGTGCTGCGGGCGTTCGCCCGGCCGCTCGACGACGTGCGCGTGCTGATCGTCGGGCAGGACCCGTACCCGACTCCGGGCCATGCAGTCGGCCTGTCGTTCTCGGTCGACCCGCACGTCCGCCCGATCCCGCGCAGCCTGCACAACATCTACACCGAGCTCGTCGACGACCTCGGCCTGCCCCGGCCGACGTCCGGCGACCTGTCGCCGTGGGCCGATCACGGCGTGCTGCTGCTCAACAGGGTGCTGACGGTCTCGCCGGGCAAGCCGGGCTCGCACCGAGGCAAGGGCTGGGAGGCGGTGACGCAGAGGGCGATCGAGGCGCTCGTGGCGCGCGACCGGCCGCTGGTCGCGATCCTGTGGGGCCGCGACGCGCAGAGCCTCGCGCCGATGCTGGGCAGCACCCCCATCGTCGCGAGCGTGCATCCGTCGCCGCTGTCGGCGTCCGGCGGTTTCTTCGGCTCCAGGCCGTTCAGCCGCGCCAACGCCCTCCTCGCCCAGCAGGGCGCCGACCCCGTCGACTGGTCCTTGGCCTGATCGGCGTACGCCGTCGTTGGGGAAACCTAGGTGCCTCTGAGGCGGCCTGGGGCACCCTCATCCGGAAACTCGAGCCTCTAGAGGTACGACGGGGCGGTGCGGGGCCAGGGGCGCAGCGACTCGATGCGCGCGGCGAGGGCGAGCAGCAGGTGCTCGCGGCCGGGGCGCGCGACGAGCTGCACGGCCATCGGCGTTCCGTGCACGGGGTGCACGCCGGCGGGCACGGACATCGCGGGGAACGACGCGATGTTCCACGGTGCCGCGAACGGCGCGTACTTCACGTTGACCGCCATGCTGGTCGCCCAGTTCTCCTCGCTCCACCGCTTCGCCTCGATCGGCGGCTGGGCGAGCGTCGGGGTCATGAGCACGTCGTACGTCGTCAGCAGCTCGCCGGCCTTGTGCTTCCATGCCTCGCGCGGCTCCTCCTTGAGCAGGCCCCGCTCGACGACCTGCTTGCCGATCGCGGCGTGCGAGCGGATGCGCCCCTCGAGCAGCGACTGGTCGAGCACCGCGGCATCGGCGTACGTGCCCGCGAACCAACGGACGAGGCCCGCCACCGCGGCGCTGTTGGGGTACGTCGGATCATGCCGCTCCACGTCGTGGCCGTCGCGCATCAGCGTCGCAGCCGTCTCGAACAGGGCTCGCACGTGCTCGCGGTCGACCTTCACGCCCTGCACCGGCGGACGCGTCGACACCGCGATGCGCAGCGTCGGCACGTCGCCCAGCTCTGCGAGCGAGGGGTCGTCGGCCATGACCGAGAGCAGGAGCGCGGCGTCGGCGACCGTGGTCGCGAGCGCGCCGTTCTCCGACAGGCCGTACCAGTCGGTCTCGCCGAGGTCGCAGGGCACGACGCCGCCGCCGGGCTTGATGCCGACGAGGCCGGTGCAGGCCGCCGGGATGCGGACCGACCCCATGCCGTCGTTGCCGTGCGCCACGGGCACCTGGCCGGAGGCGACAGCCGCCGCGGAGCCGCCCGACGAGCCGCCGGGCGTGCGGCCGAGGTTCCACGGGTTGCGGGTGACGCCGTACACAGAATCGGTGGCGCCGAAGACGCACAGCTCGGGCACCCGCGTGAGCCCGACGACCACGCCGCCCGCGGCGCGGATCCGACGCACGACCTCGTGCGAGGCCGCCTGCGGCCGCCCGTCGGTCGCGGCCGACCCCACGCGCATGGGCTCGCCCTCGACGGGGATGTTGTCCTTGATCGCCACCGGTACGCCGGCCAGCGGCAGCCCGGCCACGCCCGTCGAGTCGAGCGCCGCCGCCTCGCGGACCGCGGCGTCCCGGCGTACGACCTGGAAGGCGCCGATCTCGGCGTCGCGCGTCTCGATGCGCCGCAGCGCCTCGCGCGTCGCGTCGAGCGCCGACACCCGACCGGCGCGCACGTCGTCGGCGACCGCGGTCGCGGTCCAGGTGGTCAGGGACGGCCCGGACGCTGCATCGGTGCTCACGCCTCGATCCAACTACGCCCGCCGAGCCTGCGTCGAACGAACCCCTGATCCGAGTTACTGCCCACATCGACGCTATGGAGCGCCCCAGCACGTCGATTCGGGCAGTAACTCGAGGGATGCGGCCGGGTCAGGCCTGGTGCTCGGTCCACTGCTGGCCGTCCCAGTAGCGCTGGCCGCCGGGACGGCCCGGGTCCGGGTACCAGCCGGCCGGCGGCAGCGCCGCCGCCGCGGGAGGCGGAGTGGGAGCAGCCGGTGCGGCTGGGGCCGGCGTCGCGAACGGCTGCTGCTCGCCCGGCGCCTGCTCGAAGATCTGCGGCTGCGGGGTCTGCGCGGGGGCGACGTACGGCTGGGCCGGGGTGCCGTAGCCCGCGCCGACCGCGCCCACCGGGGAGCCGTACGCGACGGGCTTGGGCTTGGAGTTCGATCGACGCACGAGGCCCACGATCAGCACGACGAGGCCGATGATCCCGAGGATCGTCGCGAGGCCGATGAGCAGGCCCCACACCACGACCTGGCCGATGGCCGAGAGGCCCGGCCCGACGACGAAGACCGCGCCGGGGACGCCGACCGACGTCGTGTACTGGCCCGTGACCGGCGCGTTGAAGCTCGCGACCGAGACGAAGGTGTCCGAGCCGCTGGTGTAGGAGTCGGTGACGTCGACGACGTCGTTGAGCCTCACCGTCGAGCCGTCCGGTGCCTCGACCGTAACGTCGGCTGCGGAGATCCGGTCGGCCGTCGCGTCGAGGAGCTGGTAGACGACGTAGTCCTTGCGCGCATCGAGCTGGTTCAGCGACGCGCCCGGCGCAGTGACCGGCGCCGCGAACGCGGCGATCGCCGAGGCGCCGGTGGCGGTGATGCCGGCGATCCCCACGATGCCGAGCACGAGCCCGAGGCCCATGAGAACCGCGCCGGTGATGATCGCGCCCTTGCCCTTGCGCTTCGGCTGCTCGTAGCCGGGCGTCAGCGCCCACTCCTGCGACATCGCGCATCCCTCCTTCGCGCCCGCAGCACGGGCCCGCCCACATCCTTCCGCACGGGCCGCCGCGCCGGGCGGATACGTGAGCGGTCAGACCGCGACGAGCGCGTCGCGCAGCAGTGCCGCCGCGGCGTCCGGGTGGTCCGCGGCGAGAAGCCCGGCCGCCGCGACCACGTACCGCCGATCGACCGTCAGGCGCGGCGACGACGGCACCCGCCAGCCGCCCGCATGGTCGCCCGTCACCGGCGCGAGCATCCCCGCGAGCAGCGCGGGCTCGGAGTGCCGGAACACGCCTCCGCTCGCGACCACGAGCGACACCTGCGAGAGGTCGCGGCCCGGCGTCCGCCCCTCGGCCGTGGCCGCGGGCCGGGCATGCCGGCGCAGCGCGACGGTGAGCGCGAGCCGCGCGATGAGGGCCTCGTCGGCGCGATCGGCGTCCGACGCCGGAAGCCACGCCGGATCGTCGTGCCGCAGCAGCGCCGCCGCTCGCAGCGATTCCACGTCAGGGCCGACCAGCTTCTCGGCCACTGCAGCATCGGCCACACCCGTCGCGCTCCATCGCATCCCGAGATCGCCCTCGACCGTGCGCCCGCGCCACATCACCTCGACGACCTCGCGGTGCAGCGACGCCTCTTCCGCGTCGGGCGTCAGCGCGGAGTACACGTCGGTCGTCGCACCGCCCACATCGACGAGCAGCACGTCGCCCACTCCGGAGTCGGCGAGCAGCTCGACTCCGGCCAGCACCAGGTCGGGCGTGGCGCCGCGCACGAGCCGGCCGAAGCGCGGCCCGCGGGTGAAGCCCTTGCCGCCGATGACGTGGCGCACGAAGACCTCGCGGATCGCAGCCCGCGCGGGCATCGGGTCGAGGACGCCGATCCGCGGCAGCACGTTGGCGCAGGCCACCACGGTCCGTCGCTTCGCGGACAGCATCGCCACCACGTCGTCGCGGACGTCGACGTTGCCGGCCACGACGTACGGCACCCGCGGGCCGGACGACGCGAGGCGCGCGGCGTTGTGCAGCAGCACCTCCGAGTCGCCGCCGTCGGTGCCGCCGACGAGGAGCACGACGTCGGGCCGGTCCGCCTTCAACGCATCCAGCCCGGTGCGGTCCAGCTGCCCGCTCGACACGTGCACAACCTTGGCGCCCGCCGAAAGACCCACGCGCGCACCGGCTTCCGCCGTCACAACGCGCTCGTGCCCCACGACCGCGAGCCGGAGGCCGCCGCCCGCGGACGAACAGGCCCGCACGTCGACGGGCTCGCCGCCCGCCTCCTCCACCACTGCAGCCACGGCGGCGTCGAGCCCCGTCAGCACGTCCTGCCCGGGGCCGACCGTGGTCGGCACGGATGCCGTCGCGAGCAGCCGTCCGCCCAGGTCGACGGCGGCGGCCTTCGTGTACGTCGAGCCGGTGTCGACGCAGACGACGTACGCCGGCGTCACCCCAGCGCCTGCACCAGGTCGCCCACGAGGTCGTCGACGTGCTCGAGACCGACCGAGATGCGCACGAGGTCGGACGGCACCTCGAGCGGCGACCCTGCGGCCGACGCGTGCGTCATGCGCCCCGGGTGCTCGATGAGCGACTCGACCCCGCCGAGCGACTCGCCGAGCGTGAACAGCCGCGCGCGGTTGCACACCTCGACGGCGGCCGCCTCGCCGCCGGCGACGCGGAAGCTGACCATGCCGCCGAAGTCGCGCATCTGCTTCACCGCGACGTGGTGGCCGTCGTGGCCCTCGAGCCCGGGGTAGAGGACCTCGACCACCTTCGGGTGCTCGCGCAGCACGTCGACCACGGCCTTGGCGTTGGCGCAGTGCCGGTCCATGCGAACGGCGAGCGTCTTCGCGCCGCGAAGCACCAGCCACGAGTCGAAGGGCCCGGCGACCGCGCCCATCGCGTTCTGGTGGTACGCCAGGCGCTCGGCGAGCTCGGGGTCGCGCGCGACGAGAGCGCCGCCGACCACGTCGGAGTGGCCGCCGAGGTACTTCGTGGTGGAGTGCACGACGACGTCGGCGCCGAGCAGCAGCGGCTGCTGCAGGTAGGGCGACGCGAACGTGTTGTCGACCACGAGGATCGCCCCGGCAGAGTGCGCGACGTCGGCCAGCGCGGCGATGTCGGCCACGCGCAGCAGCGGGTTGGTCGGCGTCTCGACCCACACGACCTTCGTGCGTCCCGGCTGCACGGCGGCGGCGACGGCCTCGACGTCGGTCAGGCGGGCGGGGGTGTAGGTGAGGCCCCAGCGCTCGAGCACCTTGGCGAACAGGCGGAACGTTCCGCCGTACGCGTCGTCCGGGATCACGACGTGGTCGCCCGGCGCGCACACGGTGCGCAGCAGCGTGTCCTCGGCCGCGAGGCCCGACGCGAACGCCATGCCGCTCGTTGTCCCTGCCGCGGCGCCGGCCGGGTCCTCGAGCGCGGCGAGGCACGCCTGCAGCGCATCGCGCGTGGGGTTGGCCGAGCGCGAGTACTCGTACCCGCCGCGCAGCCCGCCGACGCCGTCCTGCGCGTACGTCGAGACCTGGTAGATCGGCGGCACCACGGCCCCGGTGAGGGCGTCGGGCTCCTGCCCGGCGTGCAGCGCGACGGTCTCGAGGTGGGTCCAGGCAGGGTGCTCGCTCATGCCGAGGAGCCTACGGGCCCGTCACCACCGCAGCCACGACGCGCGGCCTATCCTGCGGCGATGGACCTGCGGGTGGAGGGCGAGATCCTCTTCTGGCGCGGACCGTC
Organism: Candidatus Nanopelagicales bacterium; assembly: GCA_050251215.1. Taxonomy (GTDB): domain Bacteria; phylum Actinomycetota; class Actinomycetes; order S36-B12; family CAIYMF01; genus Longivirga. The sequence continues at coordinate 3,584 of JBFWNE010000005.1, read as the reverse complement.
GCCGTACCACTTCGTGCGGGTGCCGGAGGACCAGTCCGCCGCCCTCAAGGCGGCTTCGGCAGCGGTCACGTACGGCTGGGGCATGATCCCCGTCGCCGCGACGCTCGACGGCGTGGAGTGGACGACGTCGCTCTTCCCGAAGGACGGCGGCTACCTCATCCCGGTGAAGGACAAGGTGCGCTACGGACTCGAGCTCGATGTCGGCGACGTCGTGGCCATCGACCTGCACGTCGACGTCTAATCCGGCCGCCTGACGCACCCGAAGGGTCCCCACGGTCTCAGCGCGTCAGGCGTACGCCGGCTCGTCGTCGTCGGAGTGCGACACGGTGTCGAACGCGCCGATCGTGCCGCGCAGTCCCTCGGCCAGCACCGCGAGCTCCTCGGCCGACTGCGCCGACTGCTTCGAGCCCACGGCGTGCTGCCGGGAGGTGTCGGCGACCTGGCCCATCGCGAGCACGACCTGGTCGGACGCCGAGCGCTGCTGCTGGGTCGCGATCGAGATCTCCCGGCTTGCCGTGGTGGTCTCGTCGACCATCGCCGCGATGCGGTCGAGCGCCTCCGCGGCGTCGTGCGCGACGCCGGTGGCGTGCGCGACCTCGCGCTGGCCCTCCTCGGCCGCGACGACGGTGGCCGCGGCATCCGACGCGATGCGCTCGACCAGCCCCTGGATCTGGGTGGTCGAGGCGCGGGCGCGCTCGGCGAGGCGACGCACCTCGCTCGCCACGACCGCGAAACCTGCGCCGTGCTCCCCCGCCCGCGCGGCCTCGATGGCGGCGTTGAGCGCGAGCATGTTGGTGCGCTCGGACAGGTCGTCGATCACCTCGACGATGCGACCGATCTCGCGGCCGGTGTCGCCGAGGGCGAGGGCGCGCTGCTCGATCACGTCGACGCGAGCGGTCACGTCGTGCAGCACCTCGACCGAGGTCAGCACGGCGACACGGCCCTCCTCGGTCAGCGCGAGCGTCTCGTTGGCCGCGCGCGCCACCTCGCCCGCGGTCGCGGCGATCTGGGCCGCGGTCGCCGCGAGCTCCTCGATCGTGGCCGTGGTCTCCGAGACCACGGTGGTCTGCTCGGCGGCAGCAGCAGCCTGCTGGGCGGCGCCGGCGGTGAGCTCGACGCTCGCCTGCGCGAGGGCCGCGCCGTACTCCTGGGCCTGGCCTACCAGCATGCGCAGCGTGCCGATGGTGGCCTCGAACGACGTCGCCAGCACCCGCAGGTCGTCCTGCTCGAACTCCGGCAGCTCCGTCGCGAGGTGCCCCTCGGCGACCCGCGCCAGCGCGGCGGACATCTCGGCGAGCCTCTGCTGCAGCCGCCGCGACGCGTGCTCGGCGAGGAGCCGGCGACGCCGGGCCACGAGGAGCCACAGCACGGCAAGCGCGATGCCGGCCACGAGCAGGAGCACGCCGAGCGCGGCGAGGACGACCGCCAGAGGGCTGGTCGCTGCGAGCCCGGTCGGCATGGCCTTCTCGGACACCGTCACCACCCAGTCGAGGGCCACGGTGTCGCCGAACGTCGGGTCGTACGCCGTGCGCGCCCACGCGGTCGCCGTGCCGTCCTGCTCGACCACGCCGCTGCCCGCGGCCCTGACGAGCCCGAGTCCCATCTCGGCATCCGCCGGGCTGACGAGGCGCACGACCGAGCTGCTCGGCGTGGGCGCGGTCCCCGCAGCCCGCAGCCAGCTCACCGGGGTGTCGATCTCGAGCACGCCGACGGGGGCGCCCGCGGGACCGACGGCCACCGCCGTGCTCACGGCGTCCTCGCCGAGGGCGACCGACGCGTGCGGCGCGGAGGTGACGGGTACGCCGGATCCTGCCGCCATCGCGTCCCGCACCCATGTGGCGCCGCGGGCGCCGGACGACAGGCCGGTCGTGGTGGCCGTCCCGTCCGAGACCCGCAGCACCTCGCGCCCGTCTGCGGCGCGCAGCCGCGCGATGGCGACGAGGCCGGAGCGCAGCTCGGCCAGCGTCTGGAGAGGGCGGCGGGCCGCGGCCACCTGGGCGGCGCTCGCGCGCCCGCTGGTCGCTACCTCGGCCAGCACCGGGTCGCGGCTTGCCAGCACCGCGGAGAGGCGTACGACGTCGACCTCGCGCGAGATCCGCGCGGCGCCCTCGCGGGCTGACGCGGACAGCGTGACCGCCTGCCGCGCATGGTCCTCCTCCGCGGCCGACACCGACCGGACGGCCAGCACGCTCGCGCCGCTGAGCAGCACCAGGGCCAGCACGAGAACCGTGGGGACGATCCAGCGGAACGGGAGGCCGGACACGCGGTCGAGGAGCGCGAGCAGCGGGCTCGACGCGCGCGGGCGGACCGGCCCGGCGCCGCCCGGGCTGCCGTCTTCCGCTCCGGCAGCACGGTCGGCGACGGGCACGGCCTGCTCGCGCTCGTCGACGTCCGATCCAGTCATCTGGTCCCCTCCCCTAGCGGAGCATCGGCAGGAATCCGGGCCGGTTGAGCCGTCCGGGGGATCCCGCGCGCTCGAGCCCGTCATCGGCGCGTAAGGACTCGCGGGGAACGTCCGCCGGGCGGGCGCGGTTGGAGGGAGTGCGGACCTTCCGGTCGCCCCGACCGCGGTCCCAGGAGAGGCTGGTGCACATGTTCCTGTTCGGATCCTCCGCCAAGACCCGCATGGTCACGCCCGAGGACGCGCTCCCGGGCCGCTCGTCCCGCCCGTTCGCGGTGCCCGCGACGCACGCCGTCCTCGGCACGCCGTTGCAGGGCCCGTTCCCCGAGGGCCTGCAGAGCCTGTACGTCGGCCTCGGCTGCTTCTGGGGCGCAGAGAAGCGCTTCTGGCGCGTGCCCGGCGTCTACACGACCGCGGTCGGCTACCAGGGCGGCATCACCCCGAACCCGACGTACGAGGAGGTCTGCACCGGTCGCACCGGGCACGCGGAGAACGTGCTCGTCGTGTACGACCCCGCAGAGGTGTCGACGTACGACCTGTTCAAGGTGTTCTGGGAGAACCACGACCCGACCCAGGGCTACCGCCAGGGCAACGACGTCGGCACGCAGTACCGGTCGGCGTTGTACTGGACGACGCCCGAGCAGGCCGAGCTCGCCGAGGCCACGAAGGCGGCGTACCAGGAGGTGCTGCTCGCCAAGGGCTTCGACCCGATCACGACCGAGCTGATCCCGGCCGAGGGCCTGCCGTTCTACTACGCCGAGGACTACCACCAGCAGTACCTCTACAAGGTGCCGCACGGCTACGACTGCCACGCCGAGACCGGCATCGCGCTCCCGCCGCTGACCTCCGCGTAGCTCCCCGGACGACGACGGCCCCGCCACGAACGGTGGCGGGGCCGTCGCGCTGCGCGACACGCGCGCGTCCGGCTTGTGCGTTTGTGCGCGCTTTCGGGGCTGGACAGGGGCACCATGTGGCCCGAGGAGACCTCGGACCTGGTTCTCGGGACCATGCCCGTCGTGGCTCGGGAGGGGCCTCCTCGTCAGGGTGTGGCGGCCCCTGGGGCGGGCGCCACTCGCGACACCGGGGGTCGCATGTCCACCACGATCGACACTCCCGCAACCACGTCGACGGACGACCTGGTCGTCCCGTCCTCCGCCCGCACCTGGGCCGGCGTCGTCCGGAT
>JBFWNE010000004.1:0-183607 GCA_050251215.1 Candidatus Nanopelagicales bacterium | reverse complement strand
AGCGCGCCCTGCTGGCAGCCCGCGACCGGCACTGCCGGTTCCCCGGCTGCCGCGTCGACCCCTCCCGCTGCCGCGCCCACCACGTCCGGCACTGGTCCAAAGGCGGCGCGACCTGCCTGTCGAACCTGATCCTGCTCTGCGCCCGGCACCACGCCCTCGTCCACGAAGGCCGATGGCGGATCACCGCCGACGACACCCACGACCCCGGCCACCCCGACCGCTGGCGCTTCCAACCACCCGCATCGGGCTACGTCGGCAAGGACGGCGCCCTGCTCGCCGAACGCCTCAGACGAGGACACCCACCCGAGCCACCACCGCACCACGCCGCCGCCTGACCCCCACCCCACGCCCGCGACCCGACGCCACCACCCGGCGATCGGGCCGGCGGTGCGTGCCAGGGCGGCTCCGTCAGGGGGCGGCGAGCTCGGTGAGCGAGAGCACGTTGCCGTCCGGGTCGTGGAACCAGGCGATGCGGTCGCCTCCGGGTGTGGTCCAGACGCCGTCGTCGTCCTGGCCCATCCCGTCGTAGTGCAGCATCACCGCGCCGCGCCCGCGCAGGCCGTGGATCACGGCGCCGATGTCATCCACCAGCCAGCCGAACACCGTGAACGGCTGCGGCGCGAGCTCCTCGACCAGGGTCACGCGCAGCGTCGTAGCCCCGACGCGAAAGACCGAGGCGTACGGCGATCGGCTCACCAGCTCGAGCCCGACCACGTCGGTGAAGAAGCGCCCAGAGCGATCGAGGGCGCGCGAGGGCAGGAACGCCACCGGTTCCGACGTCGACAGCACGCCAGCCTCCCGACGGCCGCAGTGGGCCTGGTGGTCGTCAGCTCTCGGGGTCGCGGGCGCCGAAGAGGATCTCGTCCCAGCTCGGCACGCTGGCGCGCGGCTTGCTGCCCTTCTCGGCGTCGCCGACCGGCGGCGGCGTCTCGCGGGCGGCCTTGCGGCGGGCGCGGCGGCTCTGCCGGGTCTCCGGGCGCTTGAGGCCGGGGAGGGTGTCGTAGAGGTCGTGCAGCGGGGACTCGTCCTCGGGCTCGGCCGGCGGCCGGTCCATGAGGTCGACGATCTCCGCGCTGGGCTCGACCTCGATGATCGCGCTGAACGCGGCGTCGGGGTCGGTGTCCTCGTCGTCCCAGTGGTCGACCTCGTCGGAGCTCGGCAGGCCGACGAGGAACGGCCGACCGTCGACGTGCACCTCCTCGGTGGCGCGCTCGCCGAGCAGCCAGGCGCTCGCGGTGTCGTCGGCCGACAGCGTGCGTACGCCGTTGTCGTAGATCCAGAGCGCCGCGGTGGCGCCCACGGCGACGGACTGCCGCGGCTCCCAGGAGGCGAGCACCGACCAGGTGCCGTCCTCGCGGCGCCAGGCGTCCCACTCGAGGGTGGCGGCGTCGACGCCGCCCTGCTCGAGCGCCGCGACGACCGTCTGCTCGAGGGTGGCGGAGGTGCCGGCCGTGCGGAGCTCGGTGTCGCGGGCCTGGGCGGCCATGTGCTCGCGCTCGGCGAGCACGGGGCCGGCGAAGCGCATGACGCGCTCGACGGTGAGCCCGGAGGAGACGGCGATGTCCTCGGGCGTCTGGCCGTGGCGGATGCGCAGCTGGATGTCGCGGGGGGAGGTGCCGTCGAGGGCGATCTCGAGCTGGCCGAGGCGGCTCTTGTCGCGGCGCACCGCGGCCTCGAGCCGCTCGTCGCAGGGGACGCTGTAGCGGGTGCCGTCGGTGCTGCTCAGCACCAGGCTCGCGCCGTCCTCGCTCAGCCCGACGAACGCCAGCTCGCGCATCGGTCCTCCTGCCTCCGGGCACCCGTCCCGGGCGCTGCCTCGTCAGTCTCACCCGCGGAGGGCCCCGCGTCGAGGACCGCCACGCGGCCGGACGGCCGGATCAGGCCTCGGGGACGGGGTCGCCGTGCGCGTCGACGCCGTTGTGGGAGTCGGCCCGGTCGAGCGCCCCGCGCAGGTGGCGGGTGCCCGCGACGGCGATGCCGGCCGCGGTCAGGGCCGATCCAGTCAGCACCCAGAAGGCCGTGGAGGCGCCGTACGCGTCGATCAGCGGGCCGGACGCCGACGCGCCGCAGGCGAAGCCGACCGTGAGGCCGGCGATCGAGACGGTGAGGCCCTCGGTGAGCCGCTGCGAGGGCACGAGGCGCTCGACGAGCGCCATGCCGGTGATGAGGCTCGGAGCGACGGCGAGGCCGGCGACGAACAGCGCCACGCCGAGCAGCAGCGGCGAGCCGATGAACGGGAACGGCACGGCGACCACCGCCGCCCCGACCACGAACAGCCGGAACTGCGTGGGCAGCGGAGTGCGCAGGTGCAGCGACCCGAGCACGAGCCCGGCGATGCCGGAGCCGAGCGCGTAGAGCGCCAGCAGGAGGCCTGTCCACCCGCGTACGTCGTTCTCCGCGGAGAACGCGACCGTGACGACCTCGAACGAGCCGAACATGGCGCCGAGGAAGAAGAAGACGGCGGTCACGAGCGGCACGCCGGCGTAGAGCAGCGCCGCCTTGCCGCCGGCATGCGCGGAGCCCGCCGCCGGCGGGTCGGTCGCGCGCAGCGGCACGAGCAGCACCGTGCCGAGGATGAGCAGCACCACGCTGGCGCCGATCGCGCCCCACGTGACGAACGAGATGGCCAGCGCCGTCGCGATCGGCGGGCCGGCGACGAACACGACCTCGTCGACGACCGACTCGAACGCGAACGCGGTGCGCACGTCCTTCGGCTCGTCCAGCACGTACGCCCAGCGGGCCCGGGCCAGCGACCCGAAGTTGGGCACCAGCGCCTCGCCGAGCCCGAACGCCACGAACCATGTCCACTCCGGCGCGCCGAGCAGCACGAGCGCGACGAAGAGCACCTGGAACGCCACGGCCCCCGTCACCACGACCGGCAGCACGCGGTGCTGGCTGAACCGGTCGACGTAGCGCGAGACGAAGGGCCCGACGAAGGAGTTGGACAGAGCGCCGACGGCGGACACGCCCGCGGCGACGGCGTACGACTCGCCGCGGAGGGTCAGGAAGAGCACGACGCCGAGGCCGAGCATCGACATCGGGATCCGCGCCACGAACGCCGCGAAGCTGAACCGGAACGTGCCGGGCCGCCGCAGCAGGTCGAGGTACGGGCTGAGCACCGGGCGACGCTATCGACCCGGAGTGCGTCCGGACGAATCCGTTGGAAGGATCGCCGCCGTGACCATCAGCGGACCCCGTGGCTCGTACGACGCCCTCCTCCTCGTCTCTTTCGGCGGACCCGAGGGCCCGGACGACGTCGTGCCCTTCCTCGAGAACGTCACCCGCGGCCGGGGCATCCCGCGCGAGCGGCTGGTAGAGGTGGGCGCGCACTACACGGCGTTCGGCGGCGTCTCGCCGATCAACCAGCAGAACCGCGACCTGCTCGCGGCGATCCGGGCCGACTTCGCGGAGAACGGGGTCGACCTGCCGGTGTACTGGGGCAACCGCAACTGGGACCCGTACCTCGCCGACGCGCTGCGCGAGATGCGCGCGGACGGCATCACGAACGCGCTGTGCCTCATGACGAGCGCGTACTCGTCGTACTCGGGCTGCCGGCAGTACCGCGAGAACCTGGCCGACGCCGTGGCCGAGGTGGAGGCCGACGGCCAGGGCCCGGCGCCGCGGCTGGACAAGCTGCGCCACTACTTCGACCACCCGGGCTTCGTCGAGCCGATGGCCGACTCCGCTGTCGAGTGCGTACGCCGCCTCGCCGACGAGCAGGGCGTGCACGCCCCGCGGCTGGTCTTCACCACGCACTCGATCCCGACCGCGACCGCCGACACCGCCGGGCCGTCGGGCGGCGCGTACGTCGCGCAGCACGAAGCGGTCGCGGCGATCGTCGCCGACGCCGTCGCCGCACGGGCCGAGGTGCAGGAGGGCTGGGACCTCGTCTACCAGTCGCGCTCCGGCGCCCCCCACATCCCGTGGCTCGAGCCTGACATCAGCGACCACCTCTCCGCCCTGAAGGAGAACGGCGTGCCTGGTGTCGTGATCGTGCCGATCGGGTTCGTGAGCGACCACATGGAGGTCGTGTGGGACCTCGACACCGTGGCTCTCGAAGACGCACGTGCCCTCGGCCTGCCTGCGCTGCGCTCTGCCACCGTGGGCACGGACCGGCGGTTCGTCGCGATGGTCCGCGAGCTCGTCCTCGAGCGTGTGGGCTCGGCCGGGGCCAGGGCGCTGTCGCCGCTCGGCCCGTCGCACGACGTCTGCCCCGGCACGTGCTGCCCCAACCCGCGGGGGGAGCGTCCGGCGCTCTGCCAGCTCTGAGGCGCGCCCGATCTGACAGGATCGAGGAGTGGACATCGAGTACGACCCCCGCCTGCTCGACGAGCTGCACGAGGTCGCCATCGCAGCAGCGCGGGAGGCCGGCGTCCTGGTGCTCGAGGGCCGACGCGGACGCATCGACGTCGCGGCCACGAAGTCCAGCGCGACCGACGTCGTCACCGAGATGGACCGCGCGAGCGAGGCGCTGCTCGTGGACCGGCTGCTCTCCCAGCGCCCGGACGACGGCATCCTCGGCGAGGAGGGCGCCGACCACGTCGGCTCGACCGGCGTCCGGTGGGTGATCGACCCGATCGACGGCACCGTGAACTACCTGTACGGCTTGCCCGAATGGGCGGTGTCGGTCGCCGCCGAGATCGACGGCATCGTCGTGGCGGGCGTGGTCGAGGCCCCGGCGCTCGGCGAGACGTTCGTGGCGACGAAAGGCCGCGGCGCCCGGCTGCACGACCGCTACGGCGTGCACGACCTCCGCGTCAACGACCCCGTCCCCCTCGAGCAGGCGCTCGTGGCCACCGGGTTCGGATACCGGCCCGAGCGCCGCCGCGCACAGGCGCGCGTGGTGGAGCAGGTCATCCCCCGGGTCCGCGACATCCGCCGCGGAGGCGCGTGCAGCATCGACCTCTGCTCGGTGGCCGCGGGCCGCGTCGACGCGTACTTCGAGCGCGGCCCGATGGCCTGGGACCTCGCGGCCGGTGGCCTCGTGGCGACCGAGGCCGGTGCACGGCTCGAGGGCCTGCACGGCCGCAGGGCCGGCGAGGACCTGATCGTCGCGTCCGGGGCGGGTCTGTTCCCCGCGCTGCACGACCTGCTGGCGGAGAACCGGGCCGACGCCGACGACTGAGGCGGGGTCGTCAGCCCTTCGGGACCATGATCAGGCCGTTGGGGACGAGACGGGCGAACGCGTTGTCGGGGAGGTCGGCGCGGTGCAGCCCGGCCGACGTCCGCACCTCGAGATCGGTCGAGCCGCCGCCGTCGAGCGTCACGCCCTCGGTCGCGCCGAGCTGGTGCAGCCATTGAGCCATCTGGAAGTTCGTCGTGCCGCCCATCCGGGCGCCTCCGATGACGTCGATGCGATCGCCCTCCTGCGCCGTGATGATCCAGGTGCGACCCCGGTCGTCCCAGCCGATGGCCGTGCGGGGCCGGTCGTCGCCGGAGCAGTCGGTGATCACCCGGCCGTCGCGCAGGAGCACGGCGCCGCGGCCGACGGAGTCGCGCACCGTGCTGCCGTCGCGCGCAGCGATGTCCCAGGTGACAGTCGCCACTGCCGAGCGCGGGACGCCGGACAGCCGCGCCGCGGCCTTCTTGCCCAGGGCGAGCCACGGGCGGGCCGGGCTGGCCACGGCGCTGGTCGGGGGCTGGGTGGCGCTCGACGTGGCGCGGGTCGAGGTGCGCAGGACGCGGATGTGCTTGGGCGCGGGCGCGCTGGTCGGCCAGGTCCGGGTGTAGAGGACGGCGGAGTCTGGACCGAGCTTGCCGGAGGTGTTCATGCTGGTGAGCCGCAGCGCGCGCACGCGCGCGACCTTGGTGGTGACCGTGACCCGCACCGTCTTGCCGCCGACAGACTTCACGACGGTCTTCTTCACGACGTCGGACCAGCGGAACGTCACCGTCGCATCGGCGTGGACGGAGGTGGCGTGCATCGCGCCGCGAGGGTCGACCGTGAGCGCCGGTACCCAGCCGGGCACGAGGTACTTGGCCTGGCCGCCGACCACGACGTCCGACACGGGCATGGAGCCGAGCGGGCTGCGGCGGAAGAAGTCGCCGTTGACCGCGGCCACGGCGTCGGAGTCGACCTCGAGGGTCGTCCGCACCTTCTGGACGGTCCCGGCGGGCGCGGTCCAGACCCGGAGCGCGGCCGTTCGGGGCTCTGCGGACACGACGTCGACCTCGGCCACGGCCGAGTTCCAGCTGCGCAGCAGGATGCCGGCGGCCAGGGTCCGCATGAGGTCCGGCGCACCGGCGAGGGTCTCGGTGTCGCCGCACTCGGGGGTGCCACGCTCGGCGGCTGCCGGTGCTGCAACGACGGCGGGGGCGAGCAGCGCCACCAGCAGGCTGCCGGTGAGGACTCGTGCCACGGCAGAACGGTGTGTGGTCCTCGTGCGCCCGTGCATGGCGTGCCTCCTGCGTCCACGCTCTACCTCGACGCCGCATAGGTGCTGTCTTGAAGCCTGCGGAACAACGAGAGCCGGGCGAGAGGGAGACGCGCGCGGGCGGTGAAGGAGCGCTCAGTCGAGGCGCTTGAGGTCGGCGCGGTACCAGTGCCCGTTGTGCACGTACGTCGCCACCGCGACGGCGAACGCACCCTCGGCCACGGCCTCGGGCCGGATCTTCACGGGTACGCCGAGCGCCATCGCGCGCTCGGGCACCTCGGTGCCGTTGGGCACGAGGGCGCTGGCGCCCACGAGGGCACCTCGGCGTACGACGACGCGGTGCAGGACCACCGAGCCCGAGCCGATGAGGCAGTCGTCCTCGACCGTGCAGCCCTCGAGGTGGGCGTTGTGGCCGACCACGCACCGGTCGCCGATCACCGTCGCCAGCTCCCGCGTGCAGTGCACGATCGTGCCGTCCTGCACCGAGGTCTGGGCGCCCACCACGATGCGGCCGTGGTCGCCGCGGAGCACCGCCGTCGGCCACACGGTCGACTCCGGACCGATGGTCACGTCGCCGATGACGACGGCGTCCGGGTGTACGAACGCGGCGGGGTCGATCCTCGGGATGCGGTCGCCGAGGGCGTAGATCGGCACGGGAACCTCCACACGGGTCGGGTGTGAGCCATCCCACCATCCCGGGCCCCCGGGCGGGTACGACGGGACCGCGTGCCGACGCGCCTCGAGTGCGGCACAATCTCCGCGCTCGCGCCCACACGCGGGTTCGGGGATGAAACCGGGGGTCCGCGACGTTCCACGGGCTGCACGACCCGGGCGCCGCCTCCTGGCGGTCCGGGAGCACGTCACGACGACGCACGCGAAGAGGACGAGACTGACTGATGGCGACCGACTACGACGCACCCCGCAAGACCGACGACGAGCTCGCCGAGGACAGCCTCGAGGAGCTGAAGGCGCAGCGCGCCACCCAGGCGTCCTCGAGCGTGGACGTCGACGAGGTCGAGCTCGCGGAGAACCTCGAGCTCCCCGGAGCCGACCTGTCCGACGAGTCGTTGACCGTGCGGGTCATCCCGCGCCAGGCCGACGAGTTCACCTGCATGAAGTGCTTCCTGGTGCACCACCGCAGCCAGCTGGCCAAGGAGACGGCCGACGGCCCGATCTGCCGCGACTGCGCCTGACCCGGGCACGTCGCCCGTGCGAGGCTGAGGCATGACCGACCAGCCGACGGAGCCCACCACGGCCGAGGGCCGCGAGGTGGCAGAGCTCGTCACCACGCTGTCCGACGGCGGCGCCACGCGGCGCGAGCGCGCGGCCACCCTGGGGCGGCTCTCCCAGGTCGCCGCCGCCCGCGCCAAGGAGGCCGGCGTCAAGGCCGTCGGCAGCGGCAAGTACATGGCCGACCTGCTGCTCGAGGCAGCGCCGCACATCCCGGTGCGCGACCTCGAGACGCTGTCGCGCCACCACAAGGGGCTGACGGGCGAGGCGCTCGCCGATGCCCTCGTCCGCAACGCGCAGCGGGCGACGGCCGGGATCGGCGCAGCCGGCGGCGCGGTGGCCGCGGCCGAGTGGGCCGCGATGCCCGTCCTCGTCGCCGTGCCCCTCGAGGTCGTCGTCGAGACGCTGGCGGTCGCGGCGGTCGAGGTGAAGCTCACCGCGGAGCTGCACGCGGTGTACGGCGTGCCGGTCGAGGGCTCGGGCACCCAGCGCGCGATCGCCTTCACGGGTGCTTGGGCGAGCCGGCGCGGCCTGGACCCGATGCGGCCGTGGACGATCCCGAACGTGCTCGGCATCGCCGGGCGCCAGCAGCTCGCCAAGCGCATGCTCGGCCGGTTCGCCCGCAACCTCGGGACGATCGTGCCGTTCCTCGTCGGCGCGGTCGTCGGCGCTCGGGTCAACCACCGCGAGACCAAGATCCTCGGCGACACGTTGCGCGCGGACCTGAGGCGCGTGGCCGGCGAGCGGTACGCCGCGTCCGCCGGTCCGGCGCCGGCGATCCCGCCGGCGCCGGGGTCCTAGCCGGGCCGGGCTAGGCGCGCGTGACCCGCTTGGGCGCGGTCATCCGGTCGACCGCGACGTTGACGAACGCGATCGCCATGGCGGTCGCGGCCGCGTAGACCAGCACCCGGCCGAGCCGCACATCGCGGTCCGCCGCCTTCGGCGGCGGGGCGCCGGTGGTCTTCTCGTACGCGGTGTCGAGGACCTTGCGCACGAGGAACCCGGCGCCGAGCGCGATGAGCGGCGCGGCGACCTTGAGCGCGGTCGAGGCCTCGATGAGCTCGTCGTCGTCCACGTCGGGGAGCTCGAGGTCGTCGGACATGGGTCCCTCCGGTGCAGGTGGTGCGGTCGGGGTTCAGCCTGCCACGTCGCGCGCCGCGTCGCGGGCTGCAGCAAGGACCGGTGCGAGGTCGCGAGGGCGGCGCGAGGACACGAGCCAGTAGGGATGCGGGTCGTCGGGGTCGTCGACCTCGACGAGCACCGACGTGCGGATCCAGCCGCGCAGGCACAGGTAGGCCCGCGGGTCGGCCTTGGCTCCCCGGGCCTCCCGGGTGCGCGCGGCGTCGAACGTGGCGACGCGGGCCACATGCCGCAGCGGCAGGCGGGCGCGGCCCGCCTGGAACGCGACGTCGTCGACGACCACGAGCGGCGAGGTGAGGAGCAGCAGTGCGGCGAGCAGCGCCTCGGCGACCGCGAAGGTCGTCAGACCCGGTCCGGCTCCCAGGCGGAAGCCGTAGGCGACGCCGAGGCTGGCGGTCAGCACCGTGCCGAGCAGCCACACCCACCAGGGCGCGTGCAGCCGCTCGCGGTACGCGACGGCGGGCTGCTGCGGGCTGGGCACGGGCCGAGCCTGCCACGGCTCCCTCGGACGGCCGACGGGTAGGGTCGCCCACGTGACGAGCGACGCCGGGATCCCCGCGCGGGGCGGCCTGCTGCCGACGACTCCGCCGCCGGACGCCGTGCTGCCCGAGCGCAACCCCAACGCCCCCGCGCCGGGCGAGCCGATCCCCAGCCACTACACGCGCTGCTTCGTGTGCGGCGACGCGCACGACGCGGGACTGAAGCTGGATGTCGTCGCGGGGGAGGGGCTCAGCCTCACCGGCACGTTCACGGTGTCCGAGCACCACCAGGGCGCGCCCGGCCTCGCGCACGGCGGCCTGCTGACCGCGGCGTTCGACGACGCGCTCGGCTCGCTCAACTGGCTGCTGTCGGCCCCGGCGGTCACCGGCCGGCTCGAGACAGACTTCCGGCGCCCCGTGCCGGTCGGCTCCACGCTGCACATCCGCGCCGAGGTCGTCGGGGTCAAGGGGCGCAAGGTGTTCACCAAGGCGGTCGGCCGGCTCGGTTCGGCCGACGGCCCGGTGGCGCTCACGGCCGCGGCCCTGTTCATCCAGGTGCCGATCGAGCACTTCACCGCGAACGGCCGGGCCGAGGACGTCGAGAAGGCGCGCGAGGACCGCGCCGTCCGCCGCAGCGTCGCCAACCTCGAGGTCAACCCGTGAACTCCCGCCCCCCGCACGCGGTCGACGTCCTGCTCCAGCGTCTCGACCCCGGTGTGCCGGTCCCGGCGTACGCGCACCCCGGCGACGCCGGCGTCGACCTGGTGACGACCGTCGATGCCGACGTGCCGCCGGGGGAGCGCGTGCTCCTGCCCACGGGCGTCGCGATCGCGCTACCCGAGGGCTATGCGGCGTTCGTGCACCCGAGGTCCGGGCTGGCCGTGAAGTACGGCGTCTCCCTGGTGAACGCCCCGGGCACGGTCGACGCCGGGTACCGCGGCGAGATCAAGGTGTCGCTGGTCAACCTCGACCAGCGCGAGCCCGTCGTCCTCCGGCGCGGCGACCGCGTCGCCCAGCTCGTCGTCCAGAAGGTCGAGCACGCCGTCTTCCACGAGGTCGAGCGGCTCCCCGGCTCGGACCGTGGCGAGGGTGGATTCGGCTCGTCGGGCCGCTAGCGTCAGTCCCGGGGCAGAGCGCCCCGTCCGTGCCAGAGGAGTTCCGGTGTTCCGTCGTCGCAAGGGCGAGCCAGCAGTAGAGCCGTCCGACGAGCTCGAGGTCGACGCTGCAGACGTGCAGGACGAGGTCGAGGTCGAGCAGCCTGCGGAGCCGGCGTACGACCGCGGCAGCGGCCCGTTCGACGCGAGCGAGGTGCCCGACGACGGCGTCACGCGGCTCGACCTCGGCGGCCTGCGCGTGGCCGGCGCCGAGGGCATGGAGATCCGGCTCGAGGTCGACGAGGCCTCGCAGAACGTCGTCGCGGTCACGATCGTCACCGCAGACTCCGCCCTGCAGCTCACCGCGTTCGCCGCTCCGCGCACCGAGGGCATCTGGGCCGACGTGCGTCGCGAGATCCGCGGCAACCTCGCCGCAGGCGGGACCGTCGACGAGCTCGACGGACCCTTCGGCCCCGAGCTGCAGGCGACCATCACCCAGCCGGGGCCCGATGGTCGTCAGGTGACCCAGCCCGTGCGGTTCGTCGGCGTCGACGGGCCGCGCTGGTTCCTGCGCGGGCTGTTCACCGGACGGGCGGCGCGCGAGGGCGGAGCCGCCGCTCCCCTCGAGGCCGCGATGCGGGCGACCGTCGTCGTCCGCGGCAGCGACCCGATGGCTCCGGGCGACGCGCTGCCGCTCAGCGTCCCGACCGCCGTGCCGGAGGGCATGAGCCGCGGCGAGACGCCCGACCGGCGTACGCCGCTGCCTCCGCCCGAGCGCGGTCCGGAGATCACCGAGATCCGCTAGGGCCAGGCATCGAGCACCCGCCGCGCCGCAGCCCCCAGCGCGCCGCGGGCCTGGGCCGGTGCGTCGCGCGCGACGACGGCGAGACGGGCCCCGGGGATCGCCTCGGCCCACCGTTCTGCGACCTCCAGGGGGTGCAGCGGGTCGTCCGCCAGAGCCACCACGACGGTGCGCGCCCGGATCCGCGCCAGATCCTCCTGCGCGGGCGCAGCGCTGTCCGCCGCGGCCCGCAGGGCCCGGGCGAGGTCCGAGGCGCCCCTGGCACGCCAGGACCGCTGGAGCTCGTCGACCACCCAGTCGCCGCCGGCCTCGGCCAGCAGCCGGTCGAGCACGGCATCGACGCCGCGCGCCTCGATCTCGTCGGCGCTCGCCCGCGTCAGCGCGGCGACGGCGTCCGGTGAGCCGGTCCACGCGGGCATCGCGAGGACGAGGTCCGGGGGATCGGCGAGGTCGGGGGTGGCCCGAGCAGCCCAGGCCGCGACCGCGTGCGCGCCGACCGAGACACCGCCGGCCGTCCGGAGTGCGAGCGCGTCGTCGGTCGCCGTCCGCGCGATGACGGCCACGGCCTGCGCGGCGTCGCCGTCGTGGCGCAGCGCGAGGGCCTGATGCCCCCGCGGGACGGCGTCCCCCAGCAGGCGCAGCGCGCTGGCGGGATCGGTGCCCGCCCCGTGCAGCAGCAGGGCGGCCGGGCGCGCTGGCATCACGGCGCGAAGTCTGCCCGAGAGCGCCGCGCAGCGGTGCGCGGGCCGCGGGGTCGGATGCGGGTTAGCCTTGACGATGTGAGCACCTCCCGCCCCGGCATCCTCGCCCGTCTGCTGCGCTCGCAGGCGGAGCTGGACGCCGACCGCCTGGAGATCGAGGCGACCGCCCAGGGCGCCACCCTGGTCCGCGACTGCCAGGGCGGCTGTGTCAGCACAGTGTCGGGCAGGCTCCGGTCGGTCACGCTGCGCCCCGTGGGCAAGGCGCCGGCCGTGGAGGCCGAGCTGTGGGACGGCACGGGCCGGTTGACGCTGCTGTTCCTCGGCCGCCGCCGGATCCCGGGCATCACTCCCGGCCGCCACGTGACGGTCCACGGCCGCGCGATCGTCCGCGACGGCGACCGCACCATGGTGAATCCCCGCTACGAGCTCATGCCGAACTCGGCGGAGTGACGTGAGCAGCACCGGCCCGAACGCGGACGAGCACGAGCACCACGCTGTCGCCGACGTCCTGCACCTCGAGGGCGGCACCGGGCGCCCCGGCGACGCCACCACCGAGCAGCTCATGGCCAACGCCATCGGCGGATGGCGGGGCCTCGTCGACGGATCGCTGCCGTCGTTGGTCTTCCTCGTCGTCTTCCTGGTTACGGGCAACCAGCTCGGCCCGGCCGTGTGGGGCGCGGTGATCGCCGGCGCCCTCATCGCCGTCCTGCGGCTGGTGCGCCGCCAGTCGCTGCAGCAGGTGGTGTCCGGCTTCATCGGCGTCGCGTTCTGCGCCTGGTTCGCCACCCGCACCGGAAACGCCGAGGACTTCTACCTCCCCGGGCTGCTCATCAACGTCGCCTACGGCACCGTGCTCGCCGTCTCCGTGGTCGTCGGGCACCCGCTGCTCGGGTACGCCGTCGGCGCCGCGACCGGCGACATGACCGGCTGGCGCCGCGTCCCTGAGCAGCGCCGCGCGTACGCGCTCGCCACCTGGTTCTTCGTCGCGGTGTTCGCGCTGCGCCTGGTGGTGCAGGTGCCGCTCTACCTCGCGGGCGCGGTGGGTGCGCTCGGCACGGCCAAGCTGTTCATGGGCTGGCCGCTGTTCGCCCTCGCGGCGTACCTCGCGTTCCGAGTGATCACCCGCGCACGTCGAGAAGCCCCCGTGCCACCGCTCGAGGACGCCGAGCCGGAGAGCTAGTCGCCCAGCAGTTCCTCGAGGCTGGTCTCCTGCTCGTCGGAGGCGACGAAGAGGAGCTCGTCGCCGGCCTCGAGGGTGTCGTCCGCCGAGGGGGCGATGACGCGGGCGTCGCGGATGATCGCGACGAGGGCGGTGTCGGTGGGCCACGAGACGTCGCCGACGCGCGAGCCCACGACGCCGGCCGAGGCCGGGAGGGTCATCTCGACCAGGTTCGCGTCGCCCTGGCGGAACGTGAACAGCCGGACGAGGTCGCCGACGGTCACGGCCTCCTCGACGAGAGCAGACAGCATGCGCGGCGTCGACACCGCGACGTCCACGCCCCAGGCCTCGTCGAACATCCACTCGTTCTTCGGGTGGTTCACGCGCGCGACCACGCGGGGCACGCCGTACTCGGTCTTGGCGAGGAGCGAGACGACCAGGTTGACCTTGTCGTCGCCGGTCGCCGCGATGAGGACCTGGCAGGCGGGAAGGTCGGCCTCGTCGAGGACCGCGATCTCGCAGGTGTCGCCGAGCAGCACCTCGGCGCCGGGCACGACTCCCTCGCGGCCCTTCTCCGGGTCGCGGTCGATGAGCAGCACCTGGTGGTAGTTGCTCAGCAGCTCGCGGGCGATGGCGCGGCCCACCTTGCCCGCGCCGGCGATGGCGACCCTCATGCCGAGCCCTCCGGTCCGGAGGCGAACACCTGCTGGACCTCGGCGCGGCGCGCGGGGTCGAGCAGGACGTGCAGGAGGTCGTCGGCCTGCACGACCGTCTCGGTGTCGGGGATGAGGCCCTCGCCGAAGCGGGTGATGAAGCCGACGCGGGTGCGCGACTCGCGCTCGAGGCGGGTGATGCGGTGGCCGATCCACGCCTCGGCCGCCTTCACCTGGGTGAGCGCCACGCGCCCCGACCCGTCGCGCCACTCGTCGTCGACGGCCTCGGGGAGGATGCGGCGCAGGATCTGGTCGGTCTGCCACGCCACGCTCGCGACGGTGGGGATGCCGAGGCGCTGGTACACCTCGGCGCGGCGGGGGTCGTAGATGCGGGCGACGACGTTCTCGACGCCGAACGTCTCGCGGGCCACGCGGGCGGCGAGGATGTTGGAGTTGTCGCCGCTGCTGACGGCGGCGAAGGCGTGCGCGCGCTCGATCCCGGCCTCGGCGAGGCGGTCGCGGTCGAAGCCGATGCCGGTCACCGTGGTGCCGGTGAAGCTCGGGTGCAGCTTGCGGAAGCTCGAGCTCTCCTGGTCGATGACGGCGACCGAGTGCCCCGCCTCGTTCAGGGTGTGGGCCAGCGCGGACCCCACGCGACCGCACCCCATGATGACTACGTGCACGGGACGAGACGCTACACGGCGGACGTCCGGGCCCGTGGGGTGGACGGCGCGTATCGTCAGGCCACGTGTCCAACGTGACGGGATCCGCCAAGCGCCTGCTGGTCGGCCGTGCCCTCTCCAGCGAGCAGATGGGCGAGACCCTCCTGCCCAAGCGCATCGCGCTGCCCGTGTTCGCCTCCGACGCGCTGTCGTCCAACGCGTACGCCACCCAGGAGATCCTGCTGGTGCTGGCCCTGGGCGGGGCCACGATGTACGCCTACGCGCCATGGGTCGCCGCGCTGGTCATCCTCGTCTACCTCGTGGTGGTGCTGTCGTACCGGCAGAACGTGTACGCCTACCCGAGCGGAGGCGGCGACTACGAGGTCGTCACAACCAACCTCGGGCCCAAGGCCGGCGTGTTCGTCGCGAGCGCGCTGCTCGTCGACTACGTCCTCACGGTCGCGGTGTCGATCGCGGCCGCGGTGGCCAACCTGGCGTCGGCGTACCCCGTGATCGAGCAGCACAAGACGCAATGGGCCGTCGGGTTCATCGTGCTCATCACGCTCATGAACCTGCGCGGCGTGCGGGAGTCCGGCCTCGCGTTCGCCATCCCGACGTACGGGTTCATGCTCGGCATCTTCTTCATGCTCGGCACCGCCCTGTGGCACATCTCCCGCGGGGAGGTGCTGCAGGCGGAGAGCGCCGACTGGGAGATCGTGCCCGAGCCGGGCTACACCGGCCTCACCACGATCGCGCTCGTCTACCTCATCGCGCGGGCGTTCTCCTCGGGCACGACCGCGCTCACCGGCATCGAGGCCATCGCGAACGGCGTGCCGGCGTTCCGCAAGCCCAAGAGCCGCAACGCCGCCATCACCCTCGCCATGCTCGGCGGCATCGCGATGACGATGTTCGCGGGCATCACCTGGCTCGCGCTCTACACCAAGGTGCAGGTCACCGAGTTCGACACCGACCTCGTCGGACTGCCCGACGGCCAGTCGCAGAAGACCGTCATCGCCCAGATCGCCGGCGCGGTCTTCGGCGACGGGACCTTCTGGTTCCTCTACGTCTCGTTCGCCACGGCGCTCATCCTCGCGCTGGCCGCGAACACCGCCTTCAACGGCTTCCCGGTGCTCGGCTCGATCCTCGCCCGCGACGGCTACCTGCCCCGCCAGCTGCACACCCGCGGCGACCGGCTGGCGTTCTCCAACGGCATCCTCGTGCTGGCGAGCCTCGCGATCCTGCTCGTGATCATCTATCAGGCCGAGGTCACCAGCCTCATCCAGCTCTACATCCTCGGCGTCTTCGTCTCGTTCACCCTGAGCCAGCTCGGCATGATCAGGCACTGGAACCGGAACATGCGCGCGGGCGTGAGCCCGGGCGAGAAGCGGCGGATGCTCACGAGCCGCACGATCAACGCCATCGGCTTCGTCATGACCGGCAGCGTGCTGATCATCGTCCTGCTGACGAAGTTCACCCACGGCGCCTACATCGTCGTGATCGCGATGCCGTTGATCTACCTGCTCATGCAGTCGATCCGGAAGCACTACGACACCGTCAGTGTCGAGCTCGCCGCGGGCGACAACGAGCAGGTGACCCTTCCTGCGCGGGTGCACGCGGTCGTGCTCGTGTCCAAGGTGCACAAGCCCACGCTGCGCGCCCTCGCCTTCGCCCGCGCCACGCGGCCGTCGACCCTCGAGGCGGTCACTGTCGACGTCGACCCCGACAACACCGCGCGCCTGTCCCTCGAATGGGACCGCCGGCAGCTCCCCGTGCCGCTCCGCGTGCTGGAGTCGCCGTACCGCGAGGTGACCCGCCCGATCCTCGACCACGTGAAGAACGTGCGGCGCAGCAGCCCTCGCGACCTGGTCATCGTGTACGTGCCCGAGTACGTCGTCGGCCACTGGTGGGAGCAGCTGCTGCACAACCAGAGCGCGCTGCGGCTCAAGAGCCGTCTGCTGTTCCAGCCCGGCGTGATGGTCTGCGCCGTGCCGTGGCAGCTCGCGTCCAGCGAGCATGTGGCCGACCGCCCGGACCCGCTCGGGCCGGGCGCCGTGCGCCGGGGCGAGCCGACGGCCCAGGTCCAGGAGGCCGTCGTGGCAGCCGAGATCGGCGCCGAGGACGGCGTGCTCGGCCGACGTGGCTGACGTGCTAGCGCGGGGCGACCGCGTCGTCGTCGACGTGGGTCCGGCCGCCCACGGCGGCCACTGTGTGGCCCGGCACGAGGGCCAGGTGCTGTTCGTGCGCCATGCCCTTCCGGGCGAGCGGGTCGAGGCCGTCGTCACTGATGTCGGCAGGAAGAACCGGTTCGTGCGTGCTGACGCCGTCGCGGTGCTCGAGCCGTCGCCGGACCGAGTCGAGCCGCCCTGCCCGCACGCGCGGCCGGGGGGCTGCGGGGGATGCGACTGGCAGCACGCCTCGCTCCCTGCGCAGCGTGCCCTGAAGGCTGCCGTGCTGCGGGAGCAGCTCGAGCGGCTCGGGGGCATATCCGAGATCGGGGGAGTCCCGCTCGCCGAGAGCGTCGACGTCGTGGCCGTGCCGGGCGACCACGACGGGCTCGGATGGCGGACGCGCGTGCGCTTCGCCGTGGGCCCGGGCGGTCGCGCCGGCTTCCACGGCCACCGCTCGCACGCGGTCCACCCCGTCGACCCCTGCCCGCTGACGACCCAGGAGCTGCAGGACATCCGGGCGACGGCGCTGGACTGGGAAGGCACGGACGCGCTCGAGGTGGTGGCGTCCTCGGGCGGCGACCGGACCGTGGTGGTGGAGCCCAGCCGGATCGGACGGGGCCTCCCGCGCGAGGTCAACGTCCCCGGGCTGCGCGGCCGCGGCTGGGTCCGCGAGCTCGCCGCCGGCCGGGAGTGGCGGGTGGCCGCCGACGGCTTCTGGCAGGTGCATCCGGGCGCGGCCGACACCCTGGTCGCGGCGGTGCGCGCCGCGCTCGACCCGCGGCCGGGGGAGCGCCTGCTCGACCTCTACTGCGGCGTCGGGCTGTTCGCGGGCGCCCTCGCGGCCGACCTCGGCCCGGACGGCGCGATCGACGCCGTGGAGGCCTCGACCCGCGCGTGCGCCGATGCGCGGCGCAACCTGCACGACCTCCCGAACGTGCGCATCCACGCCGCACCGGTCGAGCGGTGGCTCGCCTCGCCGTCGGCGCCGGACGAGTCCGACCTCGTGGTGCTCGACCCACCCCGCAGCGGCGCCGGCGTCGAGGTGATCGACGCGCTGCTCGACCGCGCGCCCCGGGCGATCGCGTACGTCGCGTGCGACCCCGCGGCGCTCGGCCGCGACCTCGGACATGCGGCCAGGGCTGGCTGGCGGGTCGCGTCCGTGCAGGGCTTCGACCTGTTCCCGATGACCCACCACCTCGAGGCCGTCGCGCTGCTCCTGCCGCCTTCGCGCTGAGCGTCCCGTCGGGCGCCGCGCCCGGCTAGCGTGGCCGCATGAAGCACGTCGCAGGCGACATGTCCGTGGCCGCACCCGTCCTCGTGAGCAGCGACGTACCCGCCGCCCTCGAGCGCTACCGCGCGCTGGGGTTCATGGTGTCGGCCCACGCCGATGGGCACGACTACGGCTTCCTGCGCCGCGGGGAGGCCTGGCTGCACGTGTCGCACCTCGACGGGCTGGACCCCTCGGCGAACGCGGTATCGGCGTACCTCTACTGCGACGACGCCGATGCCCTGCATGCGGAGTGGACGGCGTCCGGCGTGCCCGGGCGGCACGTCCCGCCGCTGGACACGGACTACGGCTTGCGCGAGGGCGCCTACGTCGATCCGGACGGCAACCTGCTGCGCTACGGCAGCCCGCTTCAGCACGCGTAGCGGGGGCCGGCGACCCCGGCGCGGCGGGGGTGGTGGCGGTCGGTACGATGAAGTATCTTGATATCGAGATAAATTGCTGAAGGCCCCCCGGCACGACGGAAGGACTCCCTGGCATGGCGAGCAAGGACAGCTTCGGCGCCCGCGCCGACCTCGAGGTCGGCGGCACGACGTACGAGATCTTCCGCGTCGACGCGGTGGAGGGCTCGGCCCGCCTGCCGTTCACGCACAAGGTGCTGCTCGAGAACCTCCTGCGCACCGAGGACGGCGCCAACGTCACCGCCGACCAGATCCGCTCGCTCGGGTCGTGGGACCCCGCCGCCGAGCCCAGCGAGGAGATCCAGTTCTCGCCGGCCCGCGTGATCATGCAGGACTTCACCGGCGTGCCCTGCGTCGTCGACCTCGCCACGATGCGCGAGGCCATGAAGGACCTCGGCGGCGACCCGGCCAAGATCAACCCGCTCGCGCCCGCCGAGCTCGTGATCGACCACTCGGTCATCGCCGACCACTTCGCCTCGCCCGAGGCCGTCGGCCTCAACGTCGAGCTCGAGTACGAGCGCAACCGCGAGCGCTACCAGTTCCTGCGCTGGGGCCAGACCGCGTTCGACGAGTTCAAGGTCGTCCCGCCGAGCACCGGCATCGTGCACCAGGTCAACATCGAGGCCCTCGCCCGCGTGGTGATGGTCCGCGGCGGCCAGGCCTACCCCGACACCTGCGTCGGCACCGACTCGCACACCACGATGGTCAACGGCCTCGGCGTGCTCGGCTGGGGTGTCGGCGGCATCGAGGCCGAGGCCGCGATGCTCGGCCAGCCCGTGTCGATGCTCATCCCGCGGGTCGTGGGCTTCAAGCTCTCCGGCCAGGCGCCCGAGGGCACCACGGCCACCGACCTCGTCCTCACGATCACCGAGATGCTCCGGAAGCACGGCGTGGTGGGCAAGTTCGTCGAGTTCTACGGCGACGGCGTCTCGGCCGTGCCGCTGGCCAACCGCGCCACCATCGGCAACATGAGCCCCGAGTACGGCTCGACCGTCGCGATCTTCCCGATCGACGACGAGACGCTGCGCTACCTCGAGCTCACCGGCCGCTCGGCCGAGCAGGTCGCGCTCGTCGAGGCCTACACCAAGGCCCAGGGCCTCTGGCACGACCCGGCGAACGAGCCTGTCTACTCGGAGTACCTCGAGCTCGACCTCGGCACCGTCGTGCCGTCGCTCGCCGGCCCCAAGCGCCCGCAGGACCGCGTGATCCTGTCCGAGGCCAAGGAGAAGTTCGCCGAGGCGCTGCCGGCGTACACCTCCGAGCCGGCCCGCACCGCGACGTTCACGATCGACGGCCAGGAGGTCACGATCGGCCACGGCGCCGTGACCATCGCCGCGATCACCTCGTGCACCAACACCTCGAACCCGTCGGTGATGGTCGGCGCGGCGCTGCTGGCGAAGAAGGCGGTCGAGAAGGGCCTGACCCGCAAGCCGTGGGTGAAGACGACGCTCGCGCCCGGGTCGAAGGTCGTGACCGACTACTACGACAAGGCCGGGCTCACGCCGTACCTCGAGAAGATGGGCTTCGACCTCGTCGGCTACGGCTGCACGACGTGCATCGGCAACTCGGGCCCGCTGCCCGAGGAGGTCAGCGCCGCGGTCAACGCCGAGGACCTCGCGGTCACGTCGGTCCTGTCGGGCAACCGCAACTTCGAGGGCCGCATCAACCCCGACATCAAGATGAACTACCTCGCGTCGCCGCCGCTCGTCGTGGCGTACTCGATCGCGGGCACGATGGACATCGACCTGCTCGAGGACGCCCTCGGCACCGACCAGGACGGCAACCCCGTCTACCTGCGCGACATCTGGCCCTCGCCCGCCGAGGTGCAGGCCACGGTCGACCAGTGCATCGACGCCGAGATGTTCACCTCGCGGTACGCCGACGTCTTCGCCGGCGACGCGAAGTGGCAGTCGCTGCCGACCCCCACGGGCGACACGTTCGCGTGGGACGCGGAGTCGACGTACGTGCGCAAGCCCCCGTACTTCGACGGCATGCCGGCGACCCCGGCACCGGTCGTCGACTTCGCGGGCGCCCGCGTGCTGGCCAAGCTGGGCGACTCGGTCACGACCGACCACATCAGCCCGGCGGGCAACATCAAGGCCGGCACCCCGGCCGCGACGTACCTCACCGAGCACGGCGTGGAGCGCAAGGACTTCAACTCGTACGGCTCGCGCCGCGGCAACCACGAGGTGATGATCCGCGGCACGTTCGCCAACATCCGCCTGCGCAACCAGCTGCTCGACGGCGTGGAGGGCGGCTACACCCGCGACTTCACCCAGGAGGGCGCGCCGCAGACGTTCATCTACGACGCAGCTCAGTCGTACGCCGCCGCAGGCATCCCGCTCGTGATCCTCGCGGGCAAGGAGTACGGCTCGGGGTCCTCGCGCGACTGGGCCGCCAAGGGCACCGCCCTGCTCGGCGTGAAGGTGGTCATCGCGGAGTCGTACGAGCGCATCCACCGCTCCAACCTCATCGGCATGGGCGTGCTTCCGCTGCAGTTCCCGGCGGGGGAGTCGGCCGACTCCCTCGGTCTCGACGGCACGGAGACGTTCTCCGTCACGGGCATCACCGCGCTCAACGAGGGCCGCACGCCGGCGACCATCGCCGTGCAGGCGGCCAAGGCCGACGGCACCGTCGTCGCGTTCGACGCCGTGGTGCGCATCGACACCCCCGGCGAGGCGGACTACTACCGCAACGGCGGCATCCTGCAGTACGTCCTGCGCTCGCTCGCGTCCTGACGCATCCGCTCCGACGACGGCCCCCGCTGCGGCGGGGGCCGTCGTCGTACCGGGCTGTCCGGCGCGCTCACTAGAGTCGCGCCGTGGCGTCGGACCTCGCTCCCCCCGGGTGGCCGCACGGGGTGCTTCCCCCGGGCGCGCCGCGGTGGGAGGACTCCGTCACGGCGTGGCTGCTCGACCAGTGCCCGCCGGAGTACCGCGGTCACGAGGTCCTGCGCCGGCACCCGGTGGTCCTGGCGCGGTTCGCCGCGCACCACATCGACGCCGCCCTCGCCGGTGCGCGCGCGGCGTACGGCTCCGCCCGACGCGAGCTGGGGGAGCGGGTGGGGCCCGAGGTGATCGACGCGTCGCTGCGCGCGCTCGAGGCCGAGGGCGCGCGCCTCGCGCGCGCCTCGCGCGAGGTCGTGCTCGTCGAGGAGGCGCTCCTCGGCGGACGCTGGACGCCCCGCTTGTAGCTCTGTCGCAGCGGCCGACGGCCGGAATCGCTTGTAACCGCTGTCATCGGGGGACTCCGGGGCGATCCGGACATTCGGGAACAGCAGGTGGCCGGCGCGTGACGAAATTGTTACCGGACACAACGAACTTTGTTGCGCGTAGGGGTGGCCCCGGTCACATCAGGGGAATATGTTCGCGCTGGCAACATTCACCCCGGGCGTTCTCCGACGACCGGTTCTGCTCCCTCCCGGGTGGCTCAACCCGGGCCCTTCATGCACAGCGGACCTGTGCGAGAGAGGACGAGAATGAGCAAGCGTCACCTGGCCATCGCTGGTGCGGCGGCCCTTTCCCTCCTGCTGGCTGCCTGTGGCAGCAGCAGCGGCGGTGGCACCACCACGAGCGCGGCCCCGGCCGAGAGCTCGTCGAGCGCGGCCCCGGCCGGCAAGGTCGGCGTCATCCTCCCCGACTCGGCCTCCTCGGCCCGCTGGGAGACCGCTGACCGCAAGTACCTGACCGACGCCTTCAGCGCGGCCGGCGTCGAGGCGGACATCCAGAACGCGAACGGCGACAAGGCGAAGTGGTCGACGCTGTGCGACGGCTTCATCGCCGACGGCGTGTCCGTCCTCCTCATCGTCAACCTCGACTCGGACACCGGCGCGGCCTGCGCGTCCAAGGCCGTGGCCCAGGGCATCAAGGTCATCGACTACGACCGCCTGACCCTCGGCGGCGGCTCGTCGTACTACGTCTCGTTCGACAACGTGGCGGTCGGTACGACGATCGGCGAGGGCCTCGTCAAGTGCATGCAGGACAACGGCAACGCCTCCGGCAACGTCGTGCTCCTCAACGGCTCCCCGACCGACAACAACGCCACGCTGTTCAAGCAGGGCTACGAGAAGGTCATCAAGGACGCCGGCTACACCATCACCGAGGACCAGGCCGTCCCGGACTGGGACAACACCAAGGCCGGCACGATCTTCGAGCAGATGTACACCAAGACCGGCGGTGACTTCGTGGGCGTCGCGTCCGCGAACGACGGCCTCGGTGGCGCGGCGATCGCCGTCCTCGACAAGAACGGCCTCGCCGGCAAGATCCCGGTGACCGGCCAGGACGCCACGGACGAGGGTCTGCAGCGCGTGCTCCTCGGCACGCAGTGCATGACCGTCTACAAGGCGATCAAGAAGGAGGCCGACGCCGCGTCGGCCCTCGCCATCGCGCTGATCCAGGGCGACACGGCCAAGGCCGACTCGCTCGCCACCGGCAAGACCGCCGACAGCGTGACCGGGCAGGACGTCCCGTCCGTCCTGCTGGTGCCGCAGGGCATCACCGCCGACACCGTGAAGGACGTCGTCGCCGACGGCTTCACCACGGCGGACAAGCTCTGCACCACGGCCGACCTCACGGCCGCCTGCACCATGTACGGCGTCTCCTGACCCCGTAGCACGACGCGTCTGGGGGTGGGCACCCGCTCGGGGGCCCACCCCCCACCGCGAGCACGACGACCGACCTGCCGCCCGCCGATCCGGGCCGCTTTCTCCCTCACGGTCCACGGCGCCGTGACACTCTCCCTCCTAGTCGGGTGCACCGCCGCGCCCGGCCTGTCTCACGACGTCAGAGCGAGGTCTCATGACTACCGACTCCAGCGGAGGCAGCGGAACGCCGCTGCTCAGCCTCAGCAAGGTCAACAAGAGCTTCGGCGCCGTCCACGTCCTGCGCGACGTCGACTTCAGCGTGCGCCCCGGCCGGGTCACCGCCCTCGTGGGCGACAACGGCGCCGGCAAGAGCACGCTCATCAAGGCGCTCGCGGGCATCCACGCCTTCGACAGCGGCAGCTACCGGTTCGAGGGCGAGGAGGTGCACGTCACCGACCCCAAGCAGGCCAACGCCCTGGGCATCGAGGTCGTCTACCAGGACCTCGCGCTGTGCGACAACCTCGACGTCGTGCACAACATGTTCCTCGGGCGCGAGCTGAAGAAGGGCGTAGGCCTCGACGAGGGGGAGATGGAGAAGCGCGCCAGCGCGACGCTCGCCGGCCTCTCGGTCCGAACCCTGAAGTCCGTCCGCCAGAACGTCGCCAGCCTGTCCGGCGGCCAGCGGCAGACGGTCGCGATCGCGCGCGCCGTGCTGTGGAACAGCAAGCTGGTCATCCTCGACGAGCCGACCGCCGCCCTCGGCGTCGCGCAGACCGAGCAGGTGCTCAAGCTCGTGCGCCGCCTCGCGGACAACGGCCTCGCCGTCATCCTCATCTCGCACAACATGAACGACGTCCTGCAGGTCGCCGACGACATCGCCTGCCTCTACCTCGGTCAGATGGCCGCTCAGGTCGAGGCGAAGGACGTGACCACGGGCCAGGTCGTCGAGCTCATCACCTCGGGCCGCAGCGGCGACATGGGACTGCCGCGCGACCCCTCGACCACCGGAGCCGTCGCATGAGCGCCACCACCACCGCCCCCGACGCCGTCCAGGCGCCGCCGGAGGCCACCCTCGGCCAGTCGTGGCGCGACTACGTCGCGCGGGTGCGCGGCGGCGACCTCGGCGCGCTGCCCTCCGTGCTGGCCCTCGTGACGCTGGTCATCATCTTCACGGTGCTCAAGGGCGACCGGTTCTTCACCTCGTTCAACTTCGCCAACCTCATCACGCAGAGCGCGACGATCATCGTGCTGGCGATGGGCCTCATCTACGTCCTGCTGCTCGGCGAGATCGACCTGTCGGCAGGTTTCGCCGCGGGCACCTCGGCTGCCGTGCTCGCCGTCACGCTGACGCAGAAGGGCCTGCCCCTGGCGGTCTGCCTCGTGGCCACCCTGGCGACGGGTGTGGCGATCGGCCTGTTCAACGGCGTGATCGTCGCGAAGCTCGGCATCCCATCGTTCGTGGTGACGCTCGCGATGTTCCTGGCCCTGCAGGGCCTCATGCTCATCATCATCGGCGACGGCGGCACCATCCCGGTGCGCGACGACTTCATCAAGGCTCTGATGAACTCCAACCTGTCGCCGTTGGCGGGCTGGATCCTTTACGCGGTCGTCGTCCTCGGCTACGTGCTCACGACCTTCCGCACGATGGAGAGCCGCCGGAGGGCGGGCCTGGTCGCGCAGTCGCGCCAGGTGTGGCTGGCCAAGGCGCTCGCCCTGGCTGTGCTCCTCGGGATCGCCGTGTTCATCCTCAACGGCGAGCGCTCGCGCAACGCCGCGGTGTCGATCCAGGGCGTGCCGTACGTCGTCATCATCATCGTGGCGCTCCTCGTGGGCCTCACGTACCAGCTCAACCGCACGTCGTTCGGCCGGCACGTCTACGCCGTCGGCGGCAACGCCGAGGCGGCCCGCCGCGCGGGTATCAACGTCGCGAGCATCCGGATCGCCTGCTTCATCGCGTGTTCCACGCTCGCGGCCGTCGCCGGCATCCTGTTCGCGTCCAAGGACCAGTCGGTCTCTCCGTCCACCGGCGGCTCGACCACGCTGCTCTACGCGGTCGGCGCGGCCGTCATCGGCGGTACGTCGCTGTTCGGCGGTCGCGGCAAGATCCGCGACGCGATCCTCGGTGGTCTCGTGGTCGCCGTGATCGGCAACGGCCTTCCGCTCATCACGGACGCGTCGGGCATCCAGTTCATGGTGACCGGTCTCGTGCTGCTCGTGGCCGCGAGCGTCGACGCGCTGTCGCGCCGTCGCGCCCAGGCCTCCGGCCGAGCCTGACCGGAGGGAGGTCGACCCGTGTCGCTCGCAGGGGCAACCCAGGACGAGGTGCGCCGCCACAACCTGGCCGCACTCGCCCGGTTCCTGCACGACCACGGGTCGACCTCCCGCTCCGAGCTGGTCAGCCACACCGGGCTGAACCGGAGCACGATCGGCGGGCTCATCGCCGATCTCGTGGCCGCCGGCCTCGTGCGCGAGACCGAGCCGGTCGGACGCGGTGTGGGCCGCCCGTCGTTCGGCGTGGAGCCGGTGCGCGAGCGCGCGTACGTGCTGGCCATCGACCTGCGCGTCGACCGCGCCATCGTGGCCATCGTCGGCTTCGGCGGCGACGTGCTCGACCGCCGCGAGCACGCGTTCCGCAAGGGCCAGCAGCGCGAGGACCGCATCGTGCGCGAGACCGTGCAGGTCTGCCACGAGGTGCTCGCCTCGGCACCGGCGGGCAGCGCGCTCGTAGGGGTGGGCGTCGGCGTCCCCGGCCTCGTGCGCCAGCCCGACGGCCTCGTCCGCTTCGCGCCCAACCTGGGCTGGGTCGACGTCCCGCTCGGCGACCAGCTCGCCGACGCGCTCGCCCTGTCGGTGCCGATCGTGGTCGGGAACGACTCCGACCTCGGTGCCGTGGCCGAGCGCCAGCGAGGCATCGCGATCGGCGCGTCCAACGTGATCTACCTGTCGGGCCAGGTCGGCGTCGGCGGTGGCATCGTCATCGACGGCCGGCTGCTCATGGGCGCCCAGGGGTACGGCGGCGAGATCGGCCACATGCGCGTGAATCCGAAGGGCCGCGGCTGCCGGTGCGGCGCGACCGGGTGCTGGGAGACCGAGATCGGCGAGCCCGCCGTCGCGCTGTCGTCGGGGGCGGCGGCCGGAACGCCCGTGCTCGAGATCATCGAGGCCGCGCAGGCGGGGGACAAGGACGCGCGCAAGGGGCTGCGGACCGTGGGCACGTGGCTCGGCGTCGGCGTGGCCAACCTCGTCAACATCTTCAACCCGGACGTCATCGTCTTCGGAGGCTCGCTCCGGGAGATCCTGCCGGCCACCCGCGCAGCGGTGGACGCCGCGGTCGAGACCGCGCTCGCGGCGCCCGCCGAGCACGTCGTGCTCGCCCTCCCCGCGCTCGGCGACGACTCCACCCTGCTCGGAGCTGCCGAGTCCGCGTTCGCCGCCCTGCTCGACGACCCGCTGGGTGTCGTGGCCGGGGGAGCGCACCGCGAGAGCCGGAGCCTCGCGCCCACAGCGTCGGGGTGACGATCACGACACGTCGTACGGCGGTCGGGAGGCCGCAGAGGCGACCCTTCCCTAGACTCGGCGCATGAGCATCCTGCCCGGGATCGGGTCGCCCGACGACCTGCGGGCGCTCCCCGCCGACGTGCTGCCGGACCTCGCCGCCGAGATCCGCGCGGCGCTGGTCGAGAAGGTCACGCGCACGGGTGGGCACCTCGGCCCCAACCTCGGCGTGGTCGAGCTGACCATCGCGCTGCACCGCGTGTTCCGCTCACCGGACGACGTCCTGGTGTTCGACACCGGCCACCAGTCCTACGTGCACAAGATGCTCACCGGCCGCCTCGACGACTTCGACCAGCTGCGCCAGGGCGGCGGCCTCTCGGGATACCCGAGCCGTACGGAGTCCGAGCACGACCTCGTCGAGAACTCGCACGCCTCGACCGCGCTGTCGTGGGCGGACGGCGTGGCGAAGGGCTTCGAGCGGACCGGGGAGCTCGGCCGTCGCCACGTCGTGGGCATCATCGGCGACGGCGCGCTCACAGGCGGGATGGCCTGGGAGGCGCTCAACAACATCGCCGGCGCCCCCCACCGCCCGCTCGTGATCGTGGTCAACGACAACGAGCGGTCCTACTCGCCGACCATCGGCGGTCTCGCACACCACCTCGCCACCTTGCGCACCGCCAGCAGCTACGAGCGGGTCCTCGACTGGGGCAAGGGCGTCCTGGGCCGCACCCCGGTCCTGGGGCCGCCCATCTACGAGACGCTGCACGGGGTCAAGAAGGGCATCAAGGACGTCGTCGCGCCGCAGGGCATGTTCGAGGACCTCGGACTCAAGTACATCGGCCCGGTCGACGGCCACGACATCCAGAGCGTCGAGCACGCCCTCGGGCGCGCCCGCTCGTACCCCGGCCCCGTCATCGTGCACGTGATCACGGAGAAGGGCCGCGGCTACACCCCGGCCCTGCAGGACGAGGCGGAGCGGTTCCACGCCGTCGGCATCCTCGACCCGGAGAGCGGCCAGCCGCTCGGCACCAAGGGCACCACGTGGACCTCGGTCTTCGCCTCCGAGCTCGTGGAGATCGGGCGACGACGCCCCGACGTCGTCGCGATCACCGCCGCGATGATGGGCCCGACGGGGCTCGACCGGTTCTGCGCGGAGTTCCCGGACCGGACGTACGACGTCGGCATCGCCGAGCAGCACGCCGCCACGAGCGCCGCGGGCATGGCGTACGCCGGCCTGCACCCTGTGGTGGCGGTGTACGCGACCTTCCTCAACCGGGCGTTCGACCAGGTGCTCATGGACGTCGCGCTGCACAAGGCGGGCGTCACCTTCGTGCTCGACCGCGCCGGCATCACCGGCGACGACGGCGCGAGCCACAACGGCATGTGGGACATGTCGATCATGGGCGTGGTGCCGGGCGTGCGCGTCGCCGCGCCGCGCGATGCGGCCACGCTGCGCGAGGAGCTCGGCGAGGCGGTCGAGGTGTCCGACGGCCCGACCGTCGTGCGCTACCCCAAGGGCGGCGTCGGCGAGGACGTGCCCGCGCTCGAGCGGATCGGCGGCGTCGACGTGCTGCGCCGCGACGCCGACCAGGATGTGCTCCTGGTGTCGGTCGGCTCGTTCGCGCCGCTGTGCCTCGACGTCGCGGACCGTCTGGCGGCTCAGGGCATCGGCGTGACGGTGGTGGACCCGCGCTGGGTCGTCCCCGTGCCGCAGGCGCTCGTCGACCTCGCCGGCAGTCACCGCCTCGTGGTGAGCGTGGAGGACAACAGCCGGGCCGGCGGTGTGGGCTCGGGGATCGCGCAGGCCCTGCGCGACGCTGGGCTCGACGTGCCGTTCCGGGACTTCGGCATCGAGCGGCGATTCCTCGACCACGGCACCCGTGCAGCGGTGCTGGCCGAGATAGGGCTGACAGCCCAGGACGTCTCGCGCGCGGTGGTGGAGACCGTGGCCCGGCTCGAGCACGCCCGAGCCGGTGAGGAGTCGGTCGCCGACACCCGCGCGCAGGTGGAGCAGGACGGCGAGGGCTGACGGCTAGGCGAGGCGGCGGCGCGGAGGGTGCCCGAGCTCCTCGGGCGACGGGTCGGCGAGAGCCTGCGCGACCGGGTCGCCCCCCGTGCGGATGAGCGCCACCTCGTCCTTGGTGATGAGCACCGGCCGGTCGAAGCCGCGCTCGTCGGGCTCGGAGAGCTCGGCGGCGGCGATGGCGAACGCCGGGTCGATCCGTCCGAGGTCGAGCCACCCGCGGTTGCGCACCGGCACCGCGGCGGTCCGCATGCCGTGGCCGTCCACGAGCGCCGTCCGCAGCTCGCGGCTCGTCAGCAGAGTGAGGACGTCGGCGTCGCCGAGGGGGCGCAGCACCGAGGTCGTGTCGCGCCGCACGCGCTCGGACGCGAGCACGGCCATGTCCTTCAGGTGCCGGTCGGCGCGGACCGCCGCCTCGCTCACGTCGACCCCGGCCGCGATGAGGACTCCGGCGGGCAGGACGCCGACAGCCTCGTAGTCGGAGCGTCCGTCGTCGTCGACGCCGCGCAGCGCAAGTCCCACGTCGAGCGCGCCGCCGAGGACCGTCCGGCGCGGCCAGGACGGCCCGGGGTGCACAGGATGGTCGACGGGGAGGGCGCGCAGGCGCACCTTGGCCAGCACCCGCGCACGCGCCTCCTCGGGCGTGCCGGGGAGGGACATGAGCTCGTGCAGCGCGATCCGCAGCCGGAGCCAGCGGCCGACGCGCCGCGTGGTCTCGTCGCCGGGGAGGTCGTCGTCGACGCCGGCGTAGCCGGCCGCGAGGAACAGCTCGGGCCAGCGGATGAGCAGCTCGGCGCCGGCCGCGTCGATGTGCACGACGCCGTCGGTGCGCGTCTGCAGGTCGCCGATCGATCCGTCCTCGGTGAGGGTGAGCGACAGCACGGCACGCCGCAGCGCGACGGGCACATGCAGGCTCATGGTGTCCACGGTACGCGGGCCGCCCGCCGGGGCCGAGGCCCCGGCGGGTGACCGGTCAGCACGCTGCGCGTGCGTCCGATGACGAAATGTGACTGCTCGTGACGGTTGCTCAGCAGCCGCTCAACGCGGGCTCGCGACGCCGCGAGGAAGGAACCTGCGGCCCGTCACGCGCTCGCTCGTCCCGGTGCGGTCGAGGTACGGCGTGATGCCGCCGAGGTGGAACGGCCACCCGGCGCCGAGCAGCATGCACAGGTCGATGTCCTGCGGCTCGGCCACGACGCCCTCGTCGAGCATGATCCGGATCTCCTCGGCCACGGCGTCGAGCGCGCGCTGGCGCACCTGCTCGGCGGTCGAGGGCGCATCGCCCACGACGAACAGCTCCGCGACGTCGTCGGCGATGCGCGGGGTCGCGCCCTCCCACGCGAGCAGGGTCGTCTTGCCGGCCTCGACCATGCGGCGCTGGTTCTCCGAGATGCCGTAGCGGTCGGGGAACGCCTGGTGCAGCGTCTCGGCGGTGTGGAAGGCGACGGCAGGGCCCACGAGCTGCAGCAGCACGTACGGCGACATCGGCAGCCCCATCGGGTCGAGCGCATGCTCGGCCACCTCGAACGGCGTGCCCTCGTCGTACGCCGCGGTCACCTCGCCGAGGAACCGGGTGAGGAGGCGGTTGACGACGAACGCCGGTGCGTCCTTCACCAGCACACAGGACTTCTTCAGCGTCTTGCCGAGCGCGAACGCCGTCGCGAGCGAGGCGTCGTCGGTTCGCTCGGCGCGGGCGATCTCCAGCAGCGGCATCATCGCGACGGGGTTGAAGAAGTGGAAGCCGACCACGCGCTCGGGGTGCTGCAGGTTCTCGGCCATCGCCGTGACCGACAGCGAGCTCGTGTTGGTCAGCAGCACGCACTCGTCGGACACGACGGCCTCGACCTCGGTGAACACCTGCTGCTTGACCTTGAGGTCCTCGAACACGGCCTCGATGACGACGGACGCATCCGCGAAGTCGGTCTTGCTCGTGGAGCCGGATACCAGGGCGGTGAGGCGGTTGGCCTTGTCCTGGCTGAGCCGGCCCTTCTCCTCGAGCTTGGCGATCTCGCCGTGCACCCAGGCGACGCCCTTGTCCACGCGCGCCTGATCGAGGTCGGTGAGGACGACGGGCACCTCGAGCCGCTGCACGAACAGCAGGGCGAGCTGGCTCGCCATGAGGCCCGCGCCGACGACGCCGACCTTGGTGACCGGGCGGGCGAGGGACTTGTCGGGCGCGCCCACCGGCTTCTTGGCGCGGCGCTGCACGAGGTCGAACGAGTAGAGGCCCGAGCGCAGCTCGTCGCCCATGACCAGGTCGGTGAGCGCGTCGTCCTCCGCGGCGAAGCCCTGGTCGCGGGTCGCGGTGCGGGCGGCGGCCACGAGGTCGAGAGCGCGGTACGGCGCCGGCGTCGCGCCGTGCAGCTTCGCGTCGACCAGTGCGCGGGCACCGGCGACCGCGGCGTCCCACGCCTCGGCGTCGGACGTGACGTCGGGGCGCTCGACGACGACCTCGCCGCGCACCACGTCGGCCGCCCAGCGCAGCGACTGCGCGAGGAAGTCGGCCGGCTCGAGCGCGATGTCGGCGATGCCGAGCTTCATCGCGTCGGCCGGCTTCAGCATGCGGTTCTGGCTGAGCGGGTTCTCGACGATGACCTTCAGCGCCTTCTGCGCGCCGATCAGGCGGGGGAGCAGGTACGCGCCGCCCCATCCCGGTACGAGCCCGAGGAAGACCTCCGGCAGCGCCAGCATGCCGGCACCGGTCGAGAGGGTGCGGTAGGTGCAGTGCAGAGCCACCTCGAGGCCGCCACCCATCGCCGCGCCGTTGACGAACGCGAACGACGGCACCGGCAGCTCGCCGAGGCGGCGGAACACGGCGTGGCCGACCTCGCCGGTGGCGCGGGCCTCGGCGGCGTCGGTGAGCTGGGCGACGCCGGTGAGGTCGGCGCCGACCGCGAAGATGAACGGCTTGCCCGTGACGGCGACCGCGACGATCTCGCCCGCCGACGCGGCGGCCTCGGCCTGGTCGAGCGCGGCCGACAGCGAGCGGAGGCCCGCGAGCCCGAAGGTGTTGGGCTTGGTGTGGTCGTGGCCGTTGTCGAGCGTGATGAGGGCGGCTCGTCCGGCGCCGGCCGGCAGGTCGACGAGGCGGTACTTCGCCTCGGTGACGACCTCGTCGCCCGCGCCTGCCGGGATGGTGTCGGTGGTGATCTGGCTGCTCACGTCGTTCACGCGTCCTTGCCGTCGAAGTGGGGGTTCTCCCAGATGACCGTGCCGCCCATGCCGAGGCCGATGCACATGGTCGTGAGGCCGTAGCGGACCTCGGGGTGCGCCTCGAACGAGCGCGCGAGGTAGGCCATGAGCCGGATGCCGGAGGAGGCGAGCGGGTGGCCGACGGCGATGGCGCCGCCGTACGGGTTCACGCGCGGGTCGTCGTCGGCGATGCCGAAATGGTCGAGGAAGGCGAGCACCTGCACGGCGAACGCCTCGTTGATCTCGAACAGGCCGATGTCCTCGATCGTGAGGCCGGCCTTGGCCAGGGCCTTCTCGGTGGAGGGCACCGGGCCGACGCCCATGACCTCCGGCGCCACGCCCGCGAACGCGAAGGACACGAGGCGCGCCTTCTTCTGCAGGCCGAGCTCGTCGGCGACGTCCTCGGCCACCAGCAGTGCGGCGGTGGCGCCGTCGTTCAGGCCCGAGCTGTTGCCGGCGGTGACGCGGCCGTGCGCGCGGAACGGGGTCTTGAGGCCCGCGAGGGTCTCGACAGTCGTCTCGCGCGGCGGCTCGTCGACCGTGGCGAGGCCGTAGCCGAGGCTGGCGCTGCGGACCCCGACGGGCACGAGGTCCTGCTGGATGACGCCGTCGGCGTACGCCTTGGCCGTCTTCTCCTGGCTGCGCACGGCGTACTCGTCGGCGCGCGCCTTCGTGAGGTGGGGGAATCGGTCGTGCAGGTTCTCGGCCGTCTTGCCCATGAACAGGGCCTCGGGGTCGACGAGCTTCTCGGCGATGAGGCGCGGGTTGGGGTCCATGCCCTCGCCCATGGGGTGGCGGCCCATGTGCTCGACACCACCGGCGACCACCACGTCGTACGCGCCGACGCCGATGCCGCTCGCGAGGTTGGTGACGGCCGTCATCGCGCCGGCGCACATGCGGTCGACGCTCTGGCCCGGCACGGTGTTGGGGAACCCGGCGAGGATGCCCGCGGTGCGGCCGAGGGTGAGGCCCTGGTCGCCGATCTGCGTGGTCGCGGCGACGGCGACGTCGTCGATCCGCTCGGCGGGAAGGGAGGGGTTGCGGCGCAGCAGCTCGCGGAAGACCGCGACGACGAGGTCGTCGGCGCGGGTCTCGGCGTAGATGCCGTTGGCTCCGGCCTTGCCGAAGGGGGTCCGGACGGCGTCGACGAGGACGACGTCGCGGACTGCGCGGGTGGGGGACACGGGGACTCCTCGCGAGCGGTGGCCAGGACGGCCCGGGGCCCGCCGTACGACGGTTACCCGCGGGTAATGTCCCGATGCTACCCGCCGGTAACCGATCTCGGTACCCGCCCCCCGCCCGTGTCTTAGGCGGGGGCCGGGTCCTCGTCGTAGGCGCCGACGAACTGCGCCTGGTGCAGGGCGTAGTAGGCCCCGCCTGCTGCCAGCAGCTGCTCGTGCGTGCCCTGCTCGACGATCCGGCCGTTCTCCATCACGAGGATGAGGTCGGCGTCGCGGATGGTGGACAGGCGGTGCGCGATCACGAAGCTCGTGCGGTCCGAGCGCAGCGTCGTGGTCGCCTTCTGCACGAGCACCTCGGTACGGGTGTCGACCGAGCTGGTCGCCTCGTCGAGGATCAGCAGCGACGGCTCGGACAGGAACGCCCGGGCGATGGTGATGAGCTGGCGCTCGCCGGCGCTGAGGTTGCCGCCGTCCTCGTCCACCACCGTGTCGTAGCCGTCGGGGAGGGCCCGCACGAAGCGGTCGACGTACGTCGCCCTCGCTGCCGCGAGGATCTGCTCCTCGGTCGCGTCCGGGTTGCCGTACGCGATGTTGTCGCGGATGGTCCCCTCGAACAGCCAGGTGTCCTGCAGAACCATTCCGATCTGGCCGCGGAGCTCGTCGCGCGTCATCGTGGAGATGTCGACGCCGTCGAGCGTGATGCGGCCGGACCCGATCTCGTAGAAGCGCATCACCAGGTTGACGAGCGTCGTCTTGCCCGCACCGGTCGGGCCGACGATCGCCACCGAGTGCCCGGGCTCGGCCACGAGCGAGAGGTCGGCGATGAGGTCGGTCTCGGGCGAGTAGCTGAAGGAGACGTCGTGGAACTCCACCCGGCCGCCGGTGTGCCGGGGCGCGGCCGGCTCCTCGGGGTCGGGCACCTGCTCCTCTGCGTCGAGCAGCTCGAACACGCGCTCAGCGGACGCGACCCCCGACTGCAGCAGGTTGGACATCGACGCCACGGTGGTGAGCGGCTGGGTGAACTGGCGGGAGTACTGGATGAACGCCTGCACGTCGCCGAGGCTCATCTGGCCCGAGGCCACCTTCAGGCCGCCGATGACGGCGATGAAGACGTAGTTCAAGTTCCCGATGAACATGATGAGCGGCATGATCAGGCCGGACAGGAACTGCGCGCCCGACGCGGCCTTGAAGAGCTCCTCGTTGCGCTCCTCGAACTGCGCCTCCGACGTGGCCTGGTGCCCGTAGACGGTGACCAGGGTGTGGCCGGTGAACGCCTCCTCGATGTGACCGTTGAGGCGCCCGGTCTCGGTCCACTGCTTGATGAACAGCGGCTGGCTGCGCTTGGCGATGAGCGCGGTGACGACCATCGACAGCGGCACGGACACGAGCGCGACGAGCGCGAGGAGCGGCGAGATCCAGATCATCATGCCGAGCACGCCGATGAGCGAGAGCACCGAGGTGAGCAGCTGGCTGAAGGTCTGCTGCATGGTCTGCTGCACGTTGTCGACGTCGTTCGTGACGCGGCTCAGCAGTTCGCCCCGCGGGACGGTGTCGAAGTACGACAGCGGCAGCCGGTGCAGCTTCTCCTCGACGTCGCGGCGCAGGCGCATCGCCGTGCGCTGGACGACGCCGTTGAGCACCCACGCCATGCCCCACATGACGACCGACGCTGCGACGTACACCAGCAGCGCCGTCATGAGGACGCGGCCTAGCGCGTCGAAGTCGATGCCCTGGCCGGGGACGACGTTCTGGATCGAGGCGACGAGGTCGGCCAGCTGGTCCTGACCCTGCGCGCGCAGCGCCGCGACCGCCTGCTCCTGGGTGACCCCCGCAGGGAGCTGGCGGCCCACGACGCCCTCGAAGATGATGTTGGTCGCGTTCCCGAGGATCTTCGGGCCGATGACGTTGAGCGTCACTCCGACGACGCTCATCACGAGGATCAGCATCATGAGCGCCCGCTCCGGACGCAGCAGCCCGAGGACGCGCTGGGCGGACGGCCAGAAGTTCAGCGACTTCTCGGCCGGCATCGTCGAGCCCATCATCCCGCCGCGGGGGCCGAAACCGCCGCCGCCAGCGGGGCGGCGCGGGGCCTGCTGGGTGGTGCTCATGCGACGTCCACCAGTTCCTGCGAGGCGGCGATCTCCTGGTACGTCGGGCAGGTCACCAGGAGCTCGTCGTGCGTCCCCGTGCCGACGATCGCGCCGTCGTCGAGGACGATGATCTGGTCGGCGTCCACGACGCTCGACACCCGCTGCGCGACCACGATCACCGTGGCCTCGCGGGTGATGGGCCGCAGCGCGGCGCGCAGGCGTGCATCGGTCGCCATGTCGAGCGCGGAGAACGAGTCGTCGAACAGGTAGATCTCGGGCCGGCGGACGATCGCCCTGGCCATTGCGAGCCGCTGGCGCTGGCCGCCGGAGAAGTTGGTGCCGCCCTGCGATACGGGTGCGTCGAGGCCCTGGTCGAGCGCGGCGACGAAGTCCTCGGCCTGCGCGACGCGCAGGGCGTCCCAGACCTCCTCGTCGGTGGCGTCCTCCTTGCCGTACAGGATGTTGCTGCGGATGGTGCCGGAGAAGAGGAACGCCTTCTGCGGCACGAGGCCGATGATGCTGTGCAGCGTGGCGGGGTCGAGCTCGCGCACGTCGACGCCGTCCACGAGCACCTGGCCCTCGGTGGCGTCGAACAGGCGGGGGACGAGGTTCAGCAGGGTGGTCTTGCCGGAGCCGGTGCCGCCGAGGATCGCGGTGGTCATCCCGGGACCGCACCGCATCGTGATGCCGCGGAGCACGGGGTCCTCGGCTCCGGGGTAGGCGAACGTGGCCTCCCGCAGCTCCACGGTGGCGCGCGAGGTCGTGGTGGTCACCGGGCCGACGGGCGGCAGCACCGACGGGTCGGTGTCGAGGATCTCGCTGATGCGGTCGGCACTGACCGACGCGCGCGGCACGAGGACGAGCATGAACGTCGCCATCATGATCGACATGAGGATCTGCATGAGATAGCTGAGGAACGCGGTCAGCGAGCCGACGAGCATGTCGCCCTGGTCGACCCGGTGGCCGCCGAACCACATGACCGCCACGCTCGACACGTTGAGCACGAGCAGGACGGTCGGGAACATGAACGCCATCAGCCGTCCGACGCGCAGGGCGGTGTCGGTGAGCTCGTCGTTGGCGATGCCGAACCGGGCGCGCTCCTCGTCCTCCCGGACGAAGGCGCGCACGACGCGGATGCCGCTGATCTGCTCCCGCAGCACCCGGTTCACGGCGTCGAGGCGCTTCTGCATGCGCTGGAACTGCGGAACCATCCGGCTGATGATCAGTGCGATCGCGGCCACCAGCACCGCCACGCTGACCACGATGATCCAGGCGAGGCCGACATCCTGCTTGAGTGCCATGAACACGCCGCCGACGGCGGTGATCGGCGCGGCGACCATCATCGTGCAGGTCAGCAGCACCAGCATCTGCACCTGCTGCACGTCGTTCGTCGTGCGGGTGATCAGCGTGGGGGCGCCGAAGCGGCCCATCTCCTTGGCGGAGAAGCGCCCGACCTGGGTGAAGATCCCTGCGCGCACGTCGCGGCCGAAGCCCATCGCGCTGCGCGCGCCGAACCACACGGCGGCGACCGAGCAGACCACCTGCACGAGCGAGACGCCGAGCATGATCGCGCCGACCTGCACGATGTACGTCGTGTCGCCCTTGGCGACGCCGTTGTCGATGATGTCGGCGTTCAGCGTCGGCAGGTACAGCGACGCGATCGTGCCGACGAGCTGGAACACCACCACCGCCACCAGGAGGCCCGTGTAGGGCTTCAGGTAGCGGGTCAGCAGGCGGACGAGCACCAGGTCCTCCATACGCCCTGTCGTACGCGGCGCGAGCCCCCGGGCGGGCAGGCGTCGCCGGGGCGACGGCACATCCTCGCACCCGTGGGAGCGCTCCTCCACGCAGTTACGCCGCGCGCGGAACACCCGCGCGGCACCCTTCCCGGACGCCGCACCCGGGTGTATCCAGGAGATGCGCGGATCTACAGGTGCTTGGCCGCCTCGCGCACCGACAGCGGGCTCAGCTCGTCGCCGTGCTCGTCCAGGAAGCGGCGTACCCAGTCCGGGTCGTGGTGGGCGAGGTCGCGCAGCGCCCAGCCGATCGCCTTGCGCAGGAAGAACTCCCGCGACGGCGCGGCCGCCAGCACCAGCTCGGTCAGCAGATCGCGGTCGACGTCCCCCCGGCCCCCGAGCTGGCTCAGCACCGAGGCCCGGCGCAGCCACAGGTCGTCCCCGCGCGACCACGAGCGGAGCACGGGGTCCGTCTCGGCCGGGCAGGCCCGCCGCAGGGGAGCGAGGGTGCGGCCGACGACCTGGTCGACGAGGTCCCACCAGGCTCCGCTCACGATCAGGTGCTCGAGGAGCGGCAGGAGCGCCGGGTCGCGCCAGCGCCTGCCGCGCTCGAGCAGCGCGAGGGCGGCGTAGCGCTCCTCGCGGTACTCCGCCTCGTCGTACAGCGCGCGGACGCAGCCCTCCCACGTCGGGCGGTCCGGCACGGGGTGGGCGGCCCAGACCGGGCGCAGCGCGGCGAGGAGCGCAGGGCGGGCGATGCCGAGGAACGGCATCTCCGACTTCATGTAGGCCTGCATCCCCGGAGCGCGCCCGGGGTCGGCGGCCGAGCGCAGCACGCCCCGTACCTCGGCGAGCAGATCAGGGTCGGGCGCGCGGGTCACGCGCCCATTGTCGCGGGCCGGATCAGCCGGTGACGGTGACCTGGACGCGCTTCTCCTGACCGCCGCCCTCGCACTTGACCTCGTACGTGCCCGGGGCGACGTCGGCGGTGAAGGTCTTCGTGGCGCTGGTGAGGTCCTCGACCTCGCCGAGGATCTTGGTGAAGGCGCCGTTCTCTTCGGCGTACAGGTAGACCTCGCCCGTGCCGTCGCCGGTGTACGTCGCCGACACCGTGATCTGGCCCTTCGGGACGCTCGTCGGCGCCACATCGCATGTGCCGACGCCGGCCTTGACCGTGATGGTCGCGACGGACGACGCGCTGTTGGAGCACGCGGCCAGGGCCGGGACGAGCAGCAGGGCAGCGGCAGCGGGCAGGGCGAAGCGGTTCACGAGGGTGCCTTC
Source organism: Candidatus Nanopelagicales bacterium (assembly GCA_050251215.1). Classification (GTDB taxonomy): domain Bacteria; phylum Actinomycetota; class Actinomycetes; order S36-B12; family CAIYMF01; genus Longivirga. Next base: position 145,879 of record JBFWNE010000004.1, on the reverse strand, counting down.
CGGAGTGCGGCGCGCTCGGAGCGGGCGGCGCGGGGGAGCGAGGGGTCAGGAGGTGGTGGTGTCGGGGGCGCGCTCGGCGAGCGCGGGCTCGGGGGCCGGCTCGGCCGTGCCCGCGACGGCGGCTGCTGCTGCGGCGCGCTCGGCGTCGCTGGCCGGAACCACCACGGGCTTGCTGGCACGGAAGTACAGGAACATCACCGGCACGAGGTAGAGCAGCCAGGCGGTCACCTCGAGCACGGTCATCGCGGGCGAGATGTTGAAGATGCCCTTGAGGAGCGTGGCGAGGACCGTGCCGGGCACGATCACCGACGTGAGGTCGAAGGCGATGTTGTCCAGGCCGGGCAGGATGCCCGCCTCCTGCAGGTCGTGGATGCCGTACGCGAGGACTCCCGCGGCGACCACGATGAGGCCGGCGCCGGTCCACCTGAAGAACGTGGCGAGGTTGAGCCGCAGCGCGCCGCGGTAGATCAGCCAGCCGAGGACCACGGCGGTGGCGAGGCCGAGGACGGCGCCGAGCACCGCGCTCCAGGCGCCGCCGTCGGACGAGGTCGAGTTGATGGCCGACCACAGGAACAGCGCGGTCTCGAGGCCCTCACGGGCGACCGCGATGAACGCCACGACGGCGAGCGCGCCGCCGCCGACGGCGAGGGCGTTCTCGAGCCGTCCGTGCAGCTCGCCGCGCAGGTTGCGCGAGGCCTTCTTCATCCAGAAGACCATCCAGGTCACGAAGCCGACGGCGACCAGCGACATGATGCCGCCGAACGCCTCCTGCGCGGTGAAGCTCATGCGCTGGCTCGTGAACGTGAGGAGCGCGCCGAAGAGCAGGGAGACGGCGACGGCGATGCCGACGCCGAGCCACACCATCTTCACGCGGCCGCCGTTGCCGGTGCGGACGAGGTACGCCACCAGGATGCCCACGACGAGCGAGGCCTCGAGGCCCTCGCGCAGGCCGATCAAGTAGTTGGCGAACATGCTCACTCCGTACGAGGCGGCGGAAACTTAGGCTTACCTAACCACACTCGCGTTCGGCGTCTCAACCGGACCGGTTGTGTCCTCGGCCACGGCCTCCTCGGCGATGGCGGTCGTGCGCGCGCGCTCGTCCTCGGCCGTCCAGGCGAGCGCCTCGAGCAGCACGGGGAGCACCTGCTCGATCTGCCAGGGGCGGGCGCCGCCCGCGCGCAGCGCGGCGGAGACGCCGGCGTCGTCGGCCGGGACCGGAGGCTGCCAGAGGATCCGCCGGGCCAGGTCGGGCGAGACGAGGTTCTCCAGCGGCAGCCCGGCGCGCTCGGCGGCGGCGGCGAGGCCACGGCGCGAGCACGCGAGGCGGGCAGCAGCATCGGGGTCCTTGTCGGCCCACGCGCGCGGAGGCGGCGGCCCGTCCGACGGCACCGACTGCGCCGGCAGCGCGGAGTCGGGCAGGGCCAGCGCCCCGTCGACGGCGGCCTGCCACTCGCCCATGTGGCGCCGCGCGCCACGGCCCGTGAAGCCCTGCACCGACTCGAGGGTGGTGAAGCCGGGCGCCGTGGCGGCGGTCGCCGCCGCCACGATCGAGGAGTCGGGCAGGATCCGCCCGGGCGACACATCGCGGCGCTGGGCCACGGCGTCGCGCTGCAGCCACAGGGCGCGGACCACGGCCAGCTGGCGAGGCCGGCGCAGCTTGTGCACGCCGGAGGTGCGCCGCCACGGATCGACGCGCGGCGGGGCGGGCGCGGCGTCGCGGGCGGCGTCGAACTCCTGCCGCGCCCACGCGAGCTTGCCCTGCTCGACGAGCTGCTCCTCGAGGGCGTCGCGCAGCTCCACGAGGAGCTCGACGTCGAGGGCGGCGTACCGGAGCCAGGGCTCGGGGAGCGGGCGCGTGGACCAGTCCGCCGCCGAGTGCTCCTTGGCCAGGCTGTAGCCCAGCACCTCCTCGAGGAGCGCGGCGAGGCCCACCCGCGGGAAGCCGAGGAGCCGGCCGGCGAGCTCGGTGTCGAAGAGGCTCGCGGGCTCCAGCCCGATCTCGCGCAGGCACGGCAGGTCCTGCGACGCCGCGTGCAGCACCCACTCGGTGCCGGCGAGGGCCTCGGCCAGCGGCGCGAGATCGGGCACGGCGATGGGGTCGACGAGGTGCGTGCCGCTGCCGGCGCGCCGCAGCTGCACGAGGTAGGCGCGCTGGCCGTAGCGGTAGCCCGAGGCGCGCTCGGCGTCGACGGCGACGGGCCCGGTGCCGGAGGCGAGGGCGTCGGCGGCCGCCTGCAGCGCGGCCGGGGTGGCGACGACGTGGGGGACGCCGTCGCGCGGGGCCACGAGGGCGACGACCTCGCGCGTGGGAGCGTCGAGGGCGTCCGTCGCCGTGCCCTCGGAGTCGCTCACGCCCGACAGGATAGGGACTCCCGCCCTGGTCAGGGCCCCGGACACGACGATGCCGCCCCGGAGGGCGGCATCGGTCGGGCGTTCGGGGTCAGCGCACCAGGCCGGCGCGCATCGCGTGCGCGACCATCTCGGCGCGGTCGCCGGTGCCCACCTTGCGGGCGATGCGGGCCAGGTGGCTCTTCACGGTGAGGGCGGAGAGGCCGAGCGCGTCGCCGATCTCCTTGTTGGAGCGGCCCTCGGACACGAGCTGCAGCACCTCGACCTCGCGGGCCGAGAGCTCGTCCGGGGCGCCGCCGCGCGGGCGGATCCGGGCCACGGGCATCGCGGGGACGCCCTCGGGCTCGTCGGGGGTCACGATGTAGCAGCGGACGCCGGCCGTGATGGCGGCGCGGACGGCGTACGGGTCGTCCCGGACCGTCAGCAGCACCACGCGGCGCCAGCCGGCGGCACGCAGGTCGGCGAGCAGGGGGAGCGCGGGACCGTCGGGCAGCGCGCCGTCGATGACGACGAGATCGCGGGGGCCGTCGTACGCGGCGCGGACGCGGGCCTCGGTGCCGCTGGCGGCCTCGACCACCTCGCGGGCGCCCAGCATGCGCAGGCGGCCGGTGAGGCCCTGACGTCGTGACGCCGACTCCGCGACCACCAGGGCGGAGAAGCGTGCCCTCGGCAGCGGTACGACCGCCGACGGGCGCTCGACAAGTGCGACCACGGCTAGCCCCTTCACCTCGTGCCGGTCACTGTCCGTCCGGCTTCACATGAGGTATCGGTCCGACCCGGAGGGGTCTTGACCTGCGGGAGCGCCCCAACCTGTCACCCGATGGGGTGGTTGGGCCCGACCCGGCGGTGACGCTGCGCGACCAGCCGGTGGTCCGACGGGTCTAGGAGCGACGGGCGAGCGGCAGGCTGGCGACGCCCGCCGGGAGGGGCTGCAGGCCGGCCACGCGGGCGAGGACGTCGGCCCAGGCGAGCACGTGCGGGCCGATGTCCGGGGTCTCGGGGGTCCACGAGGCTCGGATCTCGACATCGCCGCTGGGCGGGCGGTCCTCGATCGCTCCGAAGGACTGGGATGCCGTGCGCGTGACCGTTCCGGACTCCGCGCGGGACAGCGCCCCCCGCTCGTCGAGCGACTCCTGCAGCCAGGACCAGGCCACCTCGGTGAGCATGGGGTCCTGGGCGATGTCGAGCTCGACCGTGCCCTTGCTGAAGGACACGACGCGGAACTGGCCGTCCCACGGCTCCTGCCCGGCGGGGTCGTGCAGCAGCACGAAGCGGCCGCTCGCGACCTCCTCGTCGTCGACGACGACCTCGGCCTGCAGGGCCACGGCGTAGGGCGACAGGCGCTGGGGGGCCGGTGTCTCCTCGATGCTGATCTCGGTGCGGAGGGAGACGCTCCGGATGCTCTCGAGCGCGGCCGTGAACGACGCCGGCACCGGGGGTTCGGTGCCGCCGCCCGACTCACGCCGACGAGCGCTCACGAGGCCGAGGGTAGGTCTCGCGGGCCGTCCTGCCGGGGAGGCCGCGCCCGCGTCGGCGCGTCGCCGATTCGACCCGGCCACAGCCCGATGCGACGATCGGCCGGTGACCGACTCCGCCGCCTCCGCCCTGCCCGCCTCGCACCCGCTCGTCGACGGCCGGACGGCCGCCGCGCCGCTCGTGCTCGCGGCGCGGCGACAGCCGGTGCCGCACACGCCGGTGTGGTTCATGCGCCAGGCCGGGCGGTCGCTGCCGGAGTACCGACGGGTCCGCGAGGGGATCCCGATGCTCGAGTCGTGCTTCACGACCGACCTCGTCACGGAGATCACCCTGCAGCCCGTACGCCGGTACGGCGTCGACGCCGCGATCTTCTTCAGCGACATCGTCGTGCCGCTCAAGGCCATCGGCGTCGACCTCGACATCAAGCCCGGCGTCGGCCCGGTCGTGGCCGAGCCGTTCCGCACCGCCGCCGACGTCGAGCGGCTGCGCGACCTCACGCCGGACGACGTCGCACCCGTGCTCGCCTCCGTCACGGCGCTGACCCGCGAGCTGGGAAGCACCCCGCTCATCGGCTTCGCGGGCGCGCCGTTCACGCTCGCGTCGTACCTGGTGGAGGGCGGCCCCAGCCGCGACCACGCCCGGACGAAGTCCCTGATGTACAGCGCACCGGAGGTGTGGCACGCGCTTCTCGGCCGTCTCGCGGAGATCGCGGGCACCTTCCTGCGCCAGCAGGTGCTCGCCGGCGCGAGCGCCGTGCAGCTCTTCGACTCCTGGGTGGGCGCGCTCCCTTCGCGCGACTACCGCGAACTCGTCCAGCCGCACTCGCGCACGGCGCTGTCGTACGTCGCCGACCTCGGCGTGCCGAAGATCCACTTCGGCGTGGGCACCGGCGAGCTGTTGGCCGACATGCGCGACGCGGGCGCGGACGTGGTCGGTGTCGACTTCCGCGTTCCGCTGTCGGAGGCCGCCCGTCGCGTCGGTCCGGACCACGCACTGCAGGGCAACCTCGACCCCGGCGTGCTCTTCGCGGACGCCCCGGCGGTGGAGGCCCGCACCCGCCAGGTGCTCGCGGACGCCGCGGGGCTCCCGGGCCACATCTTCAACCTGGGCCACGGCGTCCTGCCCGAGACCGACCCGGACGTCCTCGCGCGCGTCGTCGACCTCGTCCACGCCGAGACCGCGCGCTAGTAGGTCTCGACCGGAGGGGCGGGGACGGCGTCGGTACGGCGGTTGCGGCGTACGAGCCACCACGCGAGCAGGCCGACCGGCACGAGCACGATCAGGAACGGCACGAGCGCGCCGAGCACGGTGAGCGCCACGACCATCGCGCCGGTGAACGCGTCCCAGCCCGCCTTCAGGCCCGCGACGAAGCCGGTCGATGCCTCGACGGGCGCGGGGGCCTGCTCGTCGATGAGGCGGACCGTCACCGTGGCCTGCGCGGTCTGGTCGGCCAGGACGCGCTGCTGGGCCTGCAGCGACTCGAGATCGGCCTGGCGCCGGCTGAGCTCGGCCTCGAGGGTCACGACGTCGCCGATCGTCACGGCCTTGGTCATCAGAGCGCGCACGCGCGCCAGCGAGGCCTCGGCGGTCTGCAGCCGCGCATCGACGTCGGCCACCTGCGCCGAGACGTCCTCGCTCGTGCGGTACGACGCCTCGACCGCGCCGAGCGCGGACAGGTCGCGGATCAGCGCGTCGACCTCGTCGTTGTCCACGCGCAGCGTCGTCGTCGACGAGGCGTACGTCGTCGGGCAGCCGGTGCTCGGGCACGCCGTCGCGCCCGTGTCGCCGGACGTGGTCATGTCCGGCATCGGCACGGGCAGGCCGTCGCCGCTGGAGGTCGTCTGGCTCGCGATGGTGGCTCCGTGCGCGGCCGCCGCCCGGGTGAGGCCGTCGGCTGCGGTGCGGAGGTCGTCGACCCGCACCGTCATGTCGGCGCGCACGATCACCTGCCGGTCCAGCGACACGGCCTGCGGGCCGCTCGCGGCGTCGCCCGCCTTCACGCCGCCGTCGCTCGCGAAGCCCTGGCCCTCGGCGACGGCCGGAGCCGGCGCGCCCGCCGCCCCGGCGGAGTCCGAGGACGACGCGACCGAGCATGCGGTGAGCAGCAGCGCGGTCGCGCCGAGCGAGGCGGCGAGCAGGGCGGCGCGCCTCCGGGTCGGGCTGGTGGTGGTCATGGCGTCCTCCCGGATCCGGCGGTGCGGTCGCCGGTGGGACGTGACCTGGCGCACAGCGGTTCCGGCTCGGAAGGTCTCGGATCGGCGACGGTCCCGGGGGAGTGGCAGGCTCTCCCCGTGACCGATCCGACGCCGACGCGCCCTCGCGTCGTGGTCGTGGGCGGAGGCATCTCGGGCCTCGCGGCAGCGTGGCGACTCGCCCGGCTGCGCCACGACCTCGACATCACCGTGCTGGAGGGCTCGGCCGCCGTCGGCGGGAAGCTCCGCGTCAGCGAGATCGACGGGATCGCGGTCGACGAGGGTGCCGAGTCGATGATCGCGACCCGCCCCGAGGCGGTGCTCCTCGCCCGCGAGGTGGGCCTCGGCGAGGACCTCGTGCACCCGGCGGTCTCGGCGCCGAGCCTCTTCCTCGACAACGACCTGGTGCCGCTGCCGTCCGGTCTCATGATGGGAGTGCCGACCGACCTCGCCTCGCTCGCGCGGTCCGGCGTCATCACTCCGCAGAGCCTCGCGCGCATCCCGCTCGACCACGTGATCCCCGCGACGCCGATCGGCGACGACGTCTCCATCGGCGAGTACGTCGCCCGCCGCCTCGGCCCCGAGGTCGTCGTCCGCCTCGTCGCGCCGCTCCTCATGGGCGTGTACGCCGACCGCCCCGTCAACATCTCCATGCGCGTCGCCGCGCCCGCGCTCTTCGAGGCGGCCAAGGCCGACCGCTCGCTGCTCGAGGCCGCCAAGGCCGCCCGCAGCCAGTCGACCGCGATCGCGACAGCGGGCCCGGTGTTCGCGGGCATCCGCGGCGGGGTCGGCCGGTTCCCGGTGGTGCTGGCCGAGAAGCTGCAGGCGGCCGGCGTCAGCATCGAGACGGGCGTGACGGTGCGCGACGTCGTGCGGGCGCCTCGCGGCTGGCGCGTGATCACCGGAGCGACCACCGACGAGCGCAGCATCGACGCCGACGCCGTGATCCTGGCCGTCCCGGCGCCCGTCGCCACGAGGCTCGCGAAGGGCCTGTCGGTGCAGGCCGAGACCGAGCTCTCGGAGCTCGAGGTCACCTCGGTCGCGGTCGTGACCCACCTCTACCGGCGCGACGACCTGCCGGGCGGCGACCTGCCCGAGGGCAGCGGCTACCTGACGCCCTCGGACGCGCGGCGTCCCGTGAAGGCCGCGACCTTCGCCTCGCACAAGTGGCAGTGGATCGACGACGCGGTCGCCCCGCGCGGCCTGGTCGCCGTCCGCTGCTCGCTCGGCATGGCCGACGACGTCGAGGTGCTGCAGCGCGACGACGACGAGCTCGCCCGCCTCGCGGCCGACGACCTTGCTTTCGCCGCCCGCCTCGGTCGCGCGCGTCCGGTGGCCTCGCGGGTCACGCGCTGGGGCGGCGGCCTGCCGCGGTACGCCGTCGGCCACGTCGACCGCGCGGAGCGCATCACCGCGGCGCTGCAGTCGCTGCCGGGGATGGCGGTGTGCGGAGCGGCGTACGACGGCGTCGGCATCGCGGCGTGCATCGCACGCGCCGACAAGGCTGCGGCCCACATCTCGCAGGGCCTGGGATCTCACGGAGAATGGCGTCATGGCTGAGACGACGAAGAGCGGCAAGGGCAAGCGGCCGCAGCAGGGCAAGGTGGCCAAGGACATCAACGCGATGATCCGCTACACCACCTGGTCGGTGTTCAAGAGCGCGTCGCCCATCGGCGACGCCGACCGCGCCGGTCTCGCGGCCGAGGTCGAGGCGCTCGTCGAGCAGCTCGCGGCGAAGGACGTCGTCGTGCGCGGCTTCTACGACGTGAGCGCCCTGCGCGCCGACGCCGACGTCGTCCTCTGGATGCACGCCGAGACGTCCGACGCGCTGCAGGACGCCTACCACCGGTTCCGGCGTACGGCGTTCGGCTCGACCCTCGAGCCCGTGTGGTCGCAGATGGCGCTGCACCGACCGGCGGAGTTCAACAAGTCGCACGTGCCGGCGTTCCTCGCGGACGAGAACGCGAAGGACTACGTCTGCATCTACCCGTTCGTGCGGTCCTACGAGTGGTACCTCCTGCCCGACGAGGAGCGCCGCGAGCTGCTGGTCGAGCACGGCCAGATGGGCCGCGACTTCCCCGACGTGCGGGCCAACACCGTCGCGTCGTTCGCGCTCGGCGACTACGAGTGGATCCTGGCGTTCGAGGCCGACGAGCTGCACCGCATCGTCGACCTCATGCGCCACCTGCGCGGCAGCCGCGCGCGCCTGCACGTGCGCGAGGAGATCCCGTTCTACACCGGCCGCCGGCGTCCTGTGGCGGACCTGATCGCGGCGCTCCCGTAGTCGCACGTCCCGGCAATCTGCCCCCAAGCTCGTCGTTTCCCGGCCCGTTGTGTCGTGAAGTCACCACCGAACCGGGGGCAGATTCCTCCCCCTCGGGTGAGAGGGTCGGGGGCATGACCTCCTGCACCGTCGCGCGCATCTCGATCGCACCCGTGAAGAGCCTCGCGCTCGTCCACCCCGAGTCGGTCGAGCTCACCGCGCACGGCGTGGTGGGCGACCGCGAGTTCGCCGTGATCGACGCCGACGGCAGGCTGGCGAACGGCACGAAGCACGGGCCGCTGGTCCGGGTGCGGTCGGCGTACGACGGCGAGCGGCTCACGCTCACGCTGCCCGACGGCACCGAGGTCAGCGACGAGGTGCGCCTCGGCGACGCGATCGCACCGGTCTTCTACGGCGAGGAGCGGGGCGGGCGGCTCGTCGAGGGGCCGTTCGCCGCGGCGCTCAGCGAGGTCGACGGGTCGCCGTTGCGGCTCGTGCGCATGGACGACGGCGAGGGCGTCGACCGCCCTGGCGACGGCCTGGTGTCGCTGCTGTCGACGTCCGCGCTGACCGCGATGGCCGACCAGGCGGGCGCGGTCGAGCCCGTGGACGGACGCCGCTTCCGCATGACGTTCCTGCTCGACGGCCTGCCCTCGAACGGCGAGGACCACTGGGTCGGCCGCGACGTGCGCATCGGCTCGGCGGTCGTGCGAGTGCGCGGCAACATCGGGCGGTGCTCGATCACCCAGCAGGACCCGGACACCGGCATCAAGAGCTTCGACACCCTCAAGCTCATCCAGGCAGCGCGCGGCCAGATGCCGACGACCGAGCCGCTGCCCTTCGGCGTGCACGCCGAGGTGGTCGAGCCCGGACGCGTCGCCGTCGGCGACCCTGTCGTGGTCCTCGACTGACGGATCAGGTCTTCGGCGTGAGCTTGATGCTCACGGAGTTGATGCAGTAGCGCTGGTCGGTGGGGGTGCCGTACCCCTCGCCCTCGAACACGTGCCCGAGGTGGCTGCCGCAGTTGGCGCACCGCACCTCGACGCGCTTCATGCCGAGCGTGCGGTCCTCGAGCAGCACCACCGAGTCGCCCGCGAGCGGCGACCAGAACGACGGCCAGCCGCAGTGCGAGTCGAACTTCGTGTCGCTCGTGAACAGCACGGCGTCGCACGCGCGGCACGTGTAGGTGCCCTCGGTCTTGGTGTCGGTGTACTCGCCGGTGAACGCGCGCTCGGTGCCCGCCTCGCGGAGCACGTGGTACTCCATCGGCGAGAGGAGCGCCTTCCAGTCGTCCTCGGACTTCACGACGTCGTACGTCGTGCCGTCGGGCTTCACGGTGGGCATGGGTCCGCTGCTCATGGCACCGAACGTACGTCGCCTCAGTGCCGTCAGCCACCCCGAACCCATGACGAAAGGCTTACCTGCGCCCGCTGCTCCCGCACTCCGGCTAGCGTCGGCGCATGGCCAAGGAGTTCGGCGAGCCGATCGAGATCGAGGTCGACGGTCACGCCGTGAAGGTGAGCAACCCGGACCGCCCGTACTTCCCGACGGTCGGGATCACCAAGCGCGAGGTCGTGCAGCACTACCTCGACTGCGGCGAGGGGATCCTGCGCGCGCTGCGCGAGCGGCCGACCACGCTCGAGCGCTGGCCCGGTGGAGTCGTCGAGGGCGCGCGCATCTCCACCCGAGAGGGCTTCAAGGGCGAGGCGTTCTACCAGAAGCGCGTGCCGCAGGGAGCGCCGTCGTACGTCGAGACCGCGCGCATCACGTTCCCGTCGGGCCGCACCGCCGACGAGATCGCGCCGACGTCGCTCGCCGTGATCGCGTACGCCGCGAACCTCGGGACCATCACGTTCCACCCGTGGCCGGTGCGGATGCAGGACGTCGAGCATCCCGACGAGCTGCGCCTCGACCTCGACCCGCAGCCGGGCAGCGACTTCTCCGACGCCGTCGCCGTGGCGCACGAGCTCAAGGCGCTGCTCGAGGAGCTGGGCATGGTCGGCTGGCCGAAGACGAGCGGCGGCCGCGGCATCCACGTGTACGTGCGCATCGAGCCGCGCTGGGAGTTCACCGACGTGCGGCACGCGGCCATCGCCGCCGGCCGCGAGCTCGAGCGCCGCATGCCCGGCCGCATCACGACCAAGTGGTGGAAGGAGGAGCGGCCCGACGGCACGATCTTCCTGGACTACAACCAGAACGCCCGCGATCGCACGATCGCCTCGGCGTACTCCATCCGGTCCAAGCCGCACGCCCCGGTGTCGATGCCGATCCGCTGGGACGAGCTCGACGACGTCTCACCCTTCGACTTCACGGTCCGCACCGCCGGTGCTCGGTTCGCGGAGGTTGGCGACCTGCACGCCGGCATCGACGACGCGGCGTACGACCTCTCGGTGCTGCTCGAGATGTACGCCCGCGACGAGGCCGACGGGTTCCCCGATCTTCCCTACCCGCCCGACTACCCCAAGATGGCGGGCGAGCCCAAGCGCGTGCAGCCCAGCAAGGACAAGGACCGGCCGCGCGGTTGAGGTTTGGGCCGTGCAGGAGGCGGGCAGGATCGTCCGCATGACGACCACGACCTTCCTCGGAGGGATGCTGCTCACGGCGCCGTTCGCCGCAGCTGTGGCGACCGGCGCGGCGATCGGCGTGACCACGATCGTCATCTCCGACGTGCTCGGCGCCGTCGCGCACCTCAAGCACTGATCGTCGCGCTAGCGTCGCGCCCATGACGACGGTGCGCCTCGGGACCCTGGCCGACCACGACGCGGTGGTCGACACCGTCGTCCGCGCCTTCGTGGGCGATCCGGCCTGGGACTACATGTGCGGACCGGGCAACGATTCCGCTGCCCGCGCATTCGCCACGCTGCTGTACGTCGGCCGCGTGCGCCGAGAGACCGTGTGGGTCACCGACGACCTGGCGGCCGTGTCGATGTGGGACCGGGTCGGCGGAACGAGCCTGGGCGGGATGGACGACCTGTGGGCCGCCTTCCAGGAGATCGCCGGTCCGGAGGTCGTGGCACGGGTCGAGGCCTACGACGCCGCGGTCAAGATGCTGCAGCCCCCCGCGCCCTTCTGGTACCTCGGGGTGCTGGCAACCCATCCCGACCACCAGGGCCGCGGCCTCGCCACCGCGGTCATGCGCCCGGGGCTGGACCGCGCCGACGCCGACGGCTGGGACGCCTGGCTCGAGACGTCCAAGCCCGCCAACAAGCCCTTCTACGCTGGCCGCGGCTTCACCGACGTGCGGCCGGTCGAGATCCCCGACGGACCGCCCACCTGGTGGATCCGCCGCCCGGCGACCACGGGCGGCTCTGTTGAGCAGTGAGTGCGGACGCCGGGGGAGCCGTTAGGGTGCTCGCATGATCGCAACCATGATCTTCATCTTCATCGCGCTCGTGGCCGTCCTCGTGGTGGTCGGCATCCGCATGATGAAGGGCAAGAACATCCGCGGCTGAGCCCCGCTCAGCGCTCCAGCACGTCCGCGAGGTCGTACCGCACCGGCCGCTCGAGCTGGTCGTACGTGCAGGACTCCGGCGTGCGGTCCGGCCGCCACCGCTTGAACTGCGTGGTGTGCCGGAACCGGTTGCCCTCCATGGCGTCGTACCCGACCTCGACGACGAGCTCGGGCCGGAGCGGCGTCCAGGAAAGATCCTTCCCGGAGCTCCACCGCGACACCGCGCCCGGCAGCCTCTGGCCCTTGTGCGCCTCCTCGTCCTGCCACGCCGACCACGGGTGCTCGTCGCCGTCGGCCAGGGCGTACGGCGCGAGCTCCGCGACCAGCTCGGCGCGGCGGGCCATCGTGAACGTGGCCGAGACCCCGACCGACTGCAGCGCGCCAGCCTCGTCGTACAGGCCCAGCATCAGCGACCCGACGAGCTCCTCGCCCCGCGACCCCTTCTGCTTGTGCGGCCGCCAGCCGGCCACGACGCAGTCGGCGGTGCGCGCGTGCTTCACCTTGAGCATCACGCGTTTGTCGGGCTGGTAGGTCGAGGCCAGCGGCTTGCAGATAATGCCGTCGAGCCCTGCGCCCTCGAACACCTCGAACCAGCGTCGGCCCTCCTCGGCGTCCGCGCTGATGCGGGTCAGATGCACGCTGCCGCTGACACCGCCGAGCGCCGACTCGAGGGCGGCGCGGCGCTCGGAGAACGGCCGCTTCATGAGGTCGTCGTCCCCCAGCGCGAGCAGGTCGAAGGCCACGAACGAGGCCGGCACCTCCCTCGCGAGCATCTGCACGCGGCTGTCGGCGGGATGGATCCGCGACTGCAGCGTGCCGAAGTCCAGCCGGTCTCCTGTGACCACCACGATCTCGCCGTCCACCACGCAGCGGGCCGGCAGCTGCTCGCGCAGCGCCTCCACGAGCTCGGGGAAGTAGCGGGTCATCGGCTTCTCGTTGCGGCTGCCGAGGATGACGTCGTCGCCGTCCTTGAACACGATGCAGCGGAAACCGTCCCACTTGGGCTCGTAGACGAGGCCTCCGGCGACCGCGTCGGGCAGCGGCACGCCGCCGTCGACAGGCTTGGCGAGCATCGGCTTCACAGGCGGCATCACCGGCAGCTTCATCCCGCCATCCTGCCCCCGCCGTCGATCTGGATGGTGAAACTCGCCCTATGCAGCGACATCCGGCATCCAGAGCGAGGGATCAGCCGCTGGTGTAGCGGAGGAACAGCGTGCCGGCGTCCTCGAGGACGTGGACGAGCGATAGGGGGCGCGGGGCGTCGGCCAGCGGCGCGCCGGCGAGGATGCGCGGGATCACCGGGCCGTCGCCGTACGAGCCGCCCGCGAGGACGGGTGAGACGGTCAGGCACAGCTCGTCGAGCAGGTCGGCGGCGGCGAGGTCGCCGAGCAGGCTGGGGCCGCCCTCGGCGTGGATGCGGACGAGTCCGCGATCGTGCAGCGCCGCGACCGCCGCCCCGAGGTCGACGTCCTCGTCGCCCGCGACGACGACGTCCGCGAGGCGGCCGACCTCGCTGCGGCGGCTCGCGTCGGACGATCCGGTGGTGATCACGACGGGCCGCGAGCCCGGCGTGGTGAACAGCTCGGAGGACAGGTCGAGGTCGAGGGACCTGCTGACCACCGCGATGACGGGCGCGGGCGCCTGTCCCGCCGCAGCGCGGCGCTCGGCGAACGAGGGCTTCGCGCGCGCCGGCCGGTAGCCCTCCGCGCGCACGGTCCCGGCGCCCGCAAGCACGACGTCCGCGAGCCCGCGCAGCCGCCCGAACACGCGCTTGTCGGCCTCGCCGCTGATGGCGCCGGACAGGCCCTCGGGCCCGCGTGCGGCGCCGTCGACGGTGGACACCATGTTGGCGCGCAGCCAGGGCTGCGGTTCCGGCCAGCCCGGCCAGGCGTACGCCGCGTCGAGCGCGTCGTCGGTCAGGTCGTCGGCCGGTCGGGGGAGCAGCATGCGCACCCGGCGATCCTCGCACGGCCCCGCGGGGGCGCGGGTTCAGCGCTTGGGGCGGGCCAGGAACGTGAACAGCGCGACGATCACGGCGGCGATGAAGATCTGCAGGAGGAAGACCGGCCAGAAGCCCCAGCCCTGCGCACGGCCGATGGCGGTGCCGATCGCGGAGCCGACGAGGCCGATGAGGATCGTGAGCAGGCAGCCGACAGGTTCGTTGTTCCGGATCACCAGGCGGGCCAGACCACCGATGATGAGACCCACGAAGATGCCGGAGATGATGCCGCTCGGTTCCATGGCGGCATCCTGCCAAAGGGGAGGAAGGCACGATGGGCAAGTCCCGAACCCGGTCCGTGGCCGCCAGCGATGTCGTGGAGGCCGTGACCTTCCGGCCGGGGGATCGGCTCGCCGACCGCTCCACCCGTGACCCCGACACCGCGCCGGGGGACCGGGCTGCCACCGAGGCGGCCACCGCCGCGATCGTCGCGGAGCTCGCCCTGCTGCAGGAGCAGCTCTACGCCGAGGGAGTCGGCGGCGGCCAGCGCTCGCTGCTCCTCCTCCTGCAGGGCATGGACACCTCGGGCAAGGACGGCACCGTGCGACGCGTCGTGGGGGCGATGAACCCGGCGGGCGTGCGGATCACGTCGTTCAAGAAGCCGACGCCGGAGGAGCTGAACCACGACTTCCTGTGGCGCATCGACAAGGCGCTGCCCGCTCCGGGCGATGTCGCCGTCTTCAACCGGTCGCAGTACGAGGACGTCCTCGTCGTCCGCGTGCACGACCTCGTGCCGGAGAGCGAGTGGTCGACGCGCTACGACCGGATCAACGAGTTCGAGCGCCGCGTCGTCGATGCCGGCACGCACCTCATCAAGGTGATGCTGCACATCTCCAAGGAGGAGCAGAAGCAGCGGCTCGCCGAGCGGCTCGCCGATCCCACCAAGCACTGGAAGTACAACGCCGGCGACCTCACCGAACGCGCGTTCTGGGACGACTACCAGGAGGCGTACCAGGACGCCCTCGACCGGTGCAGCACCGACAGCGCCCCGTGGTACGTCGTGCCCGGCGACCGCAAGTGGTACCGCGACTGGGTCGTGGCCAACCTGCTCGTCCATGCGCTGCGCGAGATGAGCCCGCGGTTCCCGCCCGCGGACTTCGACGTCGCGGAGCAGAAGCGGCTGCTGGCCGCCGCCGACTGAGATCGGAGGCCGCGCACCCCTACGGTGGTCCCGTGACCGCACCCGAGGCCGGCCCGGCCGGCGACGACGCCCGCTCGCGCGCCCGCGCGATGTCGGACTCGTTCTGGGCCAGGGTCGACTCGGCGTCCTCGTCGTGGACGCCGGCGCAGAACCGCAGCGCCACGACCATCACCGAGTCGGTGGCCATCGGGGCGCGCGTCATGGTGTCGGCCCGCATGACGGGGCTCGCCGCCGAGATGGCGTTCTGGGGGCTGTTCGCCCTGCCCTGGGTCTTGCTGGGAGCCGTGGCCGGTCTCGCGTGGGTGCAGTCGCAGTTCGGTCTGGACGTCCTGGCGCAGGCGCAGCAGCTCATCCTGGAGACCGCCTCCAAGGTGCTCACGCCGCAGGTGGTCGAGGACTTCGTCGAGCCGCTGGTCGCGGAGATGTTCACGTACGGATCGACCGGGCTGTCGCTGATCTCGTTCGTGATCGCGCTGTGGTCGGGGTCGCGGCTCGTCAGCACGGCCGTGCAGGCCGTGGTGATCGTGTCGGGCGACCGGTACGCGGGCTACGTCCGTACGCGCGCCCGCGCCCTGCTGATGTACGCCAGCGCGCTCGTCGTCCTCATCCCCGTGACGATCCTGATGCTCGCCGGGCCGGACCTGTTCTCGCGGTGGTTCGGGGCCTCGGGCACGCTGCTGTTCTGGGTGGGCTTCCTCGGCGCGACCACGGTGCTGTTCGCTGCGCTGTACCACTTCTCCCTCGTCCCCCGCAGGCCGCTGCGGCGCGCGCTGCCGGGCGCCCTCGTGGCCGTCGCGGGCTGGGTCCTGGGCTCGATCGGGCTGCGTGTCTACCTGGCGTACAGCTTCTCGCGCGGCTCGCTCTACGGCATCGTCGGCGCCCCCATCGCGATCATGCTGTGGGCCTACGTCACGTCGTACGTCGTGCTCATCGGCGCCCTCGTCAACCGGGTGCTGGAGGAGTGGCGCGAGATGCCGAGCTTCCCGACGTTCGGGCAGAGCCTGCGCGGCCTGCTACGGCCGGACGACGCGGACGGTGTCGCCACGCCGGACGACGCCGGGACGCGCGACCGCGGTGTTGATCCCGCGCAGCCGTAGGAACTTCCCGTCGGGCTTGGCCGTGAGGCGCAGCGCCTCGACGCCGAACCGCTCGGAGAACTTCGCGCAGCCGGTGTGCGGCGCGTCGGTCACCCGCAGCGCCGCGTCGCCAATCTCGAGCAGCGTCCCCGTCGGCAGGTTCTCGGTGCTGAGGTCGAGGTCGACGTACAGCTGGTCGCCCGCGAGCGGCACGCGGTCCTCCGTGCCGGCCATGAGCCGCGCGGCACGGATGTTCATGACGGTCACCTGGGCCTCGGGGTTGGCCGAGCCGTCGGGAGTGCGGCTCGAACCGCGCTCGACCCAAGTGTCGCCGACAACACCGAGGGCGAGGTCGAGCTGCGCCTCGTCCTGCAGGACCCGGGCGTCGACCTGCGGCCGGGTGACGATGAGCTCGAGGCTGCCTGAGTCGGCAGGGGAGAGGCGCACCTGCGCGAGTCCGGCCTCGAGGGCTTCAGGGTCCACATGGAACGGCTCGTGCTCGGGGTTCGGCGCCTTCATGGCCCCGATCCAACCAAAGCGGCTCCGAGCCGCGCGACTGCGTTCTAGGCGACCGTGACCGGGACGGTGTCGTAGCCGCGCAGCACGAACGTTCCGCGCTTCACGGGGTCCCCGACGAGCTGAAGCCCGGGGAAGCGCTCGGCGAGCATCGGCAGCGACTGCTGCATCTCCAGGCGCGCGAGCGGGCCGCCCAGGCAGAAGTGGATGCCGGCGCCGAAGGCGATGTGCGGGTTGGGGCCGCGGCCGACGTCGAACGAGTCGGCGTCCTCGAACACCTCGGGGTCGCGGTTGGCGGATCCGAGCAGCGCCGCGATCTTCTGACCCTCGCGGATCGTCGACCCGTTGATGTCGACGTCCGCGAGCGCGGTGCGCTCGAACAGCGCCGACGGCGTGTCGTAGCGGAGCATCTCCTCGACGGCGGTGGTGGCAAGGCCCCACGGATCCGCGACGACGCGGTCCCACTGGTCGCGGTGGTCCATGAGCGCGACGAGGCCGTTGCCGAACCCGTTGACCGTCGCCTCGTGCCCGGCGTTGAGCAGCAGCACGACCGTGGCGGCGAGCTCGTGCGCGGTGAGCTTCTCGCCCTCGGCCTCGACCTGGGCCAGGTGGGTCACGAGGTCGTCGCCCGGCTCCACGCGGCGGCGCTCGACGAGCTCGGCGACGTACGCCGCGAACTCCCGGCACGCAGCCTCGGCCCGGCGGTCGTCCTCGGGCGTCCGGTCGTACTCGTACATCTTCACGATCGCCTGGGACCAGGGGCGCAGCGGGCCGATCTCGTCGTCGGGCACGCCGAGCAGGTCGGCGATGACCAGCACGGGGAGCGGCTCGGCGTAGTCGGCGATGGCGTCGAACGTGCCCTTCTCCGCGAGCGTGGCGGCGCAGCCGTCGAGCAGCTCCGAGCACAGCTCCTGGATGCGGGGACGGCGCGCGTCGATGTTGCCGCGGGCGAAGGCGGCGGCGACGAGCCGACGCAGCCGGGTGTGCTTGGGCGGCTCGTTCTCCAGCAGCGCGTCGGCGTGCAGCCAGTTGAAGGTCTCCCAGGCGTCCTCGGGCACGCGCGCCTTCCACACCCGGCCGAGCGACCGGTCGCGCAGCACCGCGTTGGCGTCGGCGTGGCGGAACGCGAGCCACATGCCGAGTCCGTCGTTCCAGACCGGCCGCCCGGCCGCGCGCATGGCGGTGAACGCGGGGTAGGGGTCGGCGACGGTGGCGGGGTCGTCGATCGAGAACGGGGGCACGTCGGTCATGCCGACGACCCTAGTCAGGCAGAGGCGCCCTCGAGCCAGCGCACCGCGGCGTCGGCGGTCCAGCCTGTCGGGTACGTCGCCAGCATGGTGCGCGGGCCGTCGAGGTCGTCCCCGAGCGTGACGAGCGGCAGCTCCGGCTCGCCGCCCTTGCGCACCTGGCCGATGCCGACCGACGCGCACAGCGCGTTGCACAGGCAGACCCGGCCTGCGGTCGCCTCCGCCTCGCCGCCCTTGCGCTCGAAGATGCGCGCCGGCTCGGCCGGGCAGCGGTAGTCCACCTCGCCGGAGCCCTTGAGGAACGGCTGGCGCAGGTGGCCGAGGTCGCACACGGCGGTGCGGTCCTGGCGCAGCGCGACGTCCGACAGCGTGCCGTCGAGCTGGGCGACCTTGAAGGGGAAGCCCGTGGGCGAGGCGTGGGCGTCCGTGCGGGTGACCAGCGTGCCGTCGGCGAGCTGGCCGAGCAGGCGCAAGCGGAGATCGTCGCGGAAGCCGGAGTCGAGCGAGAGCGCGAACAGCGTGCCCACCTGGATCCCCGAGGCGCCGAGCGCCTCGGCCTCGGCCAGCCTGTCGGGCGAGCCGAACGACCCGGCCATCCAGAAGGGGAGCCCGATCTTCACCATCGCCTCGGGATCGCACGCGTCGCGCGGGCCGTAGACGGGCTGCCCGAGGTCGTCGAGCACGAGCTTGCCGCGCGGGGGAGCGTTGTGCCCGCCCGCGGTCGGTGCCTCGACGACGAACCCGTCGGGCCGCGTCTCGTCCGAGCGGGCGAGGTAGCCCGCGAGCACGTGGCTCGACACGATCGCGAGGAACGTGGGGCGGTGCGGCACCGGGACCTCGGCGCCCATGACCTCGACGGGGTCGAACGACACGGCGAACGACCGCTCGCCCGCCTCGTGCACGTCGACGGGCAGCGAGGTCGCGCGGTTCTTCGCGAGGTCGTCGAGCATCGCGGGGATGTGGGCGGGGATGCCGGCGCCCATGAGCACGGCGTCGACGCCGGCGAGCATCGCGCCGTACGCGGCCGCGGGCGTGGTCATCTGGATCTTCTCGAGGTAGTTGATGCCGATGGAGCCCTGGTGGCCCTCGCGCGCGAGCCACACCTCGACGAAGTTGCCGACGACGATCAGCCGCTGCGCGCGGACGCTGGGGTCGATCGACGGGCGCGAGGTCGGCGCGTACGGCGCCGACGCGTCGCGTCCGCCCTCGACGTAGTAGCGCTCGAGCACCTCGGCCGCGATCTCCGGCACCGGGAAGCAGGCGAGGGCGCGACGGACGTCGCCGTCGGGGTCGCCGTCCTGCAGCCGTCGGGCCACCACGATGTCGAGCGCGGTGCCGGACACCACGCCGAGGCCGCCGGCCGCACCGACCGCGCGCGCGAGGCGGTACGACGACACCGCGACGCCCATGCCGCCCTGGATGACACGGGGGAGAGTGCTCGGGGCCATGCGTCGCTCCTGGGATCGGTCCGTCACCTTTCGGTTACGTTACCGTAGGTTGTGCGGCTCCGAACACCCCCCGGCGTGTGACACGCCCGACGGGATCTCTTGTGAGGCAAGGCTTTCCTAGCCTTCCGGCATCTCCTAGCCGAGGAAGTGGCCGGCCTCGAGCCCGAGGATCTCGGGCCGGATCCGATGCTCGGCGTCGACCTGCGCCGGCATGCGGTCGCGCACGTCGACCTCGGCGAGGTCGACCGAGTCGTGACCGGTGCCGTTGTAGCCAGGCACGGCCTCGGGATCGGAGAACGCCGTCTCCCCGGCGAGCTCCCACAGCAGCGCCGTCTCCTCGAACGGAAGGTGCACGGGCTCGGTCATGCCGCTGGCGAATCTGCGCATCACAAGCTCCTTCGTGATCACCGCATCCACTGCCCGTCGGTCCAGCGGACCTCGCCGTCGAAGCACGGCGCCATCTGCTCGGTCCACCAGGTGTCCTGCGCCGGGTCGTCGCCCAACGCCTCGTAGCTCGCCTTATCCGAGAACCGGATCGCCGCGACGACCGTGGTGCCGTCGGCGCTCAGGAGGACGGACTGCCCGAGGTACCCCGCCAGACGCGAGCCTCGCTCGTCCTCCCAGGCGCGGACGACGGCGTCGACCTCCGCGAACGGGACCGCGAGCCGCCCGACCATCACCGTTCCGTACACGTGCACCACCCGCTTCGGTGCCGAGGGGACCCCTCCGGCCTCTGCCTACTCCTGCACGCGGTGACAGGTGAATGGTCAGTACGGGTGGTGATCGGACCGTGACCGAGGGGCAGGGCCGGGAACGACGAAGGCCCCGGCGCGAGCCGGGGCCTTCGTGTCGGTGGGCGATACAGGAATCGAACCTGTGACCTCTTCCGTGTCAAGGAAGCGCGCTAGCCCCTGCGCCAATCGCCCGTGGGGTGGTGCCCCCGGTGGTGACCGAGGTGGAGACGGGATTTGAACCCGTGTACACGGCTTTGCAGGCCGTTGCCTCGCCTCTCGGCCACTCCACCGAGCAGAACTCAGCTCCGCGAAGGAGAGAGGTCTTCCGAGCGGACGACGGGACTCGAACCCGCGACCCTCACCTTGGCAAGGTGATGCGCTACCAACTGCGCTACGTCCGCGATGCAGCCCCGGGGATGTCCCCTGCGCTGCGGGACGAAACCATAACCCATCGCCGTCGGAGTCACCAAAGCGGGCCCGAGGGCGTGGCGACCCGCGATGATGACCGCCGTGAGCGACGCCGACCCCTTCGCGCCCGGACTCTCCTTCGACCCGTCGTGGCCGCGCGCGGGGTCGTGGCTGCGCCGGGAGACGGCCGACCACGCTCTCGACGGCTCGCTCGACGTTGCGCTGCTGGGGATCCCGGCGTTCCGCACGTCGCTCTCGCCCACGGGTGCCCACGCGACGCCGGCGGCCGTCCGCGAGGCGCTGCTGCGCTACTCGACGCATGCGCACGGGCTGGACCTCGACGCCCTCGTGGTGGCCGACCTCGGCGACGTCGTGGACCCGGACGGCCGCGAGGGCGAGGAGCGCGTGCGCACCGCCGTGGCAGGCGCCGCCGAGCGCGCGCGCCTGGTCGTGGCCGTCGGCGGCGACAACTCCGTGACGTACGCCACGGCCCTCGGGGCGTGGGGCGCAGCCCTGCCCACGGCCGGGCTCATCACGCTCGACGCGCACCACGACCTGCGCGACGGCGAGAGCAACGGCTCGCCCGTGCGCCGCCTGCTCGACGCCGGCCTCGACGGGTCTCGCGTCGTGCAGATCGGCATCGCCGACTTCGCCAACTCCCGCGTCTACGCCGACCGCGCGCGCGACGCGGGCATCACGGTGATCGGGCGGGACGACGTCGCCGACCGCGGCATCGGCGCGGCGGTCGCGGAGGCCCTCGCCGTCGCCGGGGCCGCCGGAGGGCCGATCCACGTCGACATCGACGTCGACGTCTGCGACCGCTCCGTCGCGCCGGGCTGCCCGGCGTCGGTGCCCGGGGGCATCTCGGCGCACGAGCTGCGGCGCGCGGCGTACCTCCTCGCGCTCGACCCACGCGTGGGGTCGGTGGACATCGCCGAGGTCGACGCGACCACGGACACCCCTGACGGCCGCACCGTGCGACTCGCGGCCCTCGCCGTCCTCGAGGCCGCGGCGGGGCTCGCCGCCCGCGCGTGAGCCTCGCGCCCGGGGAGCCCTGCGCCCACCTCGGCGGCCGGCTCGCCACCGGGCTGGTGGAGGTGAGCGCCGACGCGTCGGTGCTCGACCGCGGCGGCTGGTGGGCGGTGGTGATCCCGTACGACGGGCCCCCCGTCCTGGCGCGGTTCGCCGAGGTGATCGAGGCCGACGCCCCGGCCGGCGCGTGGACCGGTCCTGCCCCCGATGCGTGGACGTCGTCGGCGTCCCGCGAGGAGTACGTCGAGGCCGTCGAGGAGGTGCGCTCGCGGATCGCCGCGGGCGACGTCTACCAGGCCAACGTGTGCCGTGTGCTGTCCGCGCCGCTGCCCGATCCGCATCGCGCCGACGTCGCCGGGCTGGCCGCGCTGCTGCGTCGCGGCAACCCGTCGCCGTACGGCGGCTTCGTCCGGCTGCCCGAGCAGCAGGTGCACGTGGCCACCGCGTCGCCGGAGCTGTTCCTGCGCCGCCATGCGGACGTGGTGGAGAGCGGCCCGATCAAGGGGACCGGCCGCACGGCCGACGACCTGGCGCCCAAGGACTCCGCCGAGAACGTGATGATCGTCGACCTCGTGCGCAACGACCTCGGCGCCGTGGCGCGGACCGGCTCGGTGACCGTGCCGCATCTGCTCGCGGTCGAGGAGCACCCAGGCCTCGTGCACCTCGTCTCGACGGTCCGCGCGGAGCTGCGCGCCGGGACCACCTGGCCGCAGCTGCTCGCCGCGTCGTTCCCGCCGGGGTCGGTGACAGGCGCCCCCAAGTCGTCGGCGCTGCGGATCATCGACGACGTCGAGCGGGCCTCGCGCGGTCCCTATTGCGGCGCCGTGGGGTGGGTCGACGCGGACCGGGGGACGGCCGAGCTCGCCGTCGCGATCCGAACGTTCTGGCTGCAGGACGGCGAGGTGCGCTTCGGCACCGGCGCCGGGATCACGTGGGGGAGCGACGCCTCGCGGGAATGGGACGAGACCGAGCTGAAGGCCGCGCGGCTCCTGCAGGTGGCATCGGGCGCATGGCAGGCTGATCCGTCGTGAGCCACCTCGGGAACCGCTTCTGGGTCGACCGGCGCCTGGTGTACCCGGCCCAGGCCGAGGTGAGCGTGCTCGACCACGGGCTGACGGTCGGCGACGGAGTCTTCGAGACGATCCTGGTGCGCGACGGCGTGCCCTTCGCCCTGACCCGGCATCTCGCGCGCCTCGAGCGGTCCCTGGCCGGCCTGGGGTTCGCCGGGCCGGGGGAGGACCGCGTCCGCGAGGCCGTGGCCGCCGTGGTCCAGGACGCCGGCGACAGCGCCGCGTTCGCGCGCCTGCGCATCACGGTCACGTCCGGGATCGGGCCGCTCGGCAGCGACCGCGGCAGGGTCGACCCGACGCTGGTGGTCACCTGCGTCCCTGCCACTCCCTGGCCGGCGACGTCCTCGCTCGCCACCGTCCCGTGGGTGCGCAACGAGCGCTCGGCGGTGGCCGGGCTGAAGACCACGTCGTACGCCGAGAACGCCGTGGCCCTCGCCGAGGCGCACCGGCGCGGCGCCTCCGAGGCCGTGTTCGCCGACACCCAGGGCCGCCTGTGCGAGGGCACCGGCAGCAACGTCTTCGTGGTGGTCGACGGCGAGCTCCTCACCCCGCACCTGCGCTGCGGGGCCCTGGCCGGCATCACGCGCGAGCTCGTCCTGGAGTGGGCGCCTGCCGTCGTGCCCGTGCGCGAGACGGACCTGCCCTACGACGTGCTCATGAGCGCCGACGAGGTCTTCATCACCTCGAGCACCCGTGATGTGCACCCCGTCGACCGCATCGACGACCGCACGCTCGCGGTCGGACCCGTCACGTCGGACGTCGCGGCGGAGTTCGCGCGCCGCGCGGCGCTGGACGCCGACCCGTGAGCCTGCGCGTCGCACCCCTCACGCCGGACCAGGCGGAGTTCTACCTGGCCCACAGCCAGACCGGGTACGTCGAGGACCTCCTGCGGGCCGGCGCGATGGACGAGGACACCGCGCGGCGCAAGGCCGCGGCGGACTACGCCGACCTCGACGTCGGCGGGCGCACGACGTACGTCGCGGGCTACGCCGACGTCGACGGCCACGAGGAGTGGGTCGGCGTGATCGGCTGGGCGCTCACGGGTTTCGACGGCACCGACGAGCCCACGCTGTTCGTCTACGACCTCGAGGTGTTCGAGCGGTTCCGGCGTCGCGGGTACGGCGAGGCCCTGCTCGCCCACGCCGCCGGCGAGGCCGAGGGGGCCGGGGCGCGGTCCGTGCGCCTCACGGTGTGGGAGGGCAACGACGGCGCGAAGGCGCTCTACCGCAAGCTCGGGTTCGTGGACGAGAGCGCGCGGATGCGGATGCGACTCACCTAGGCGAGCGCGCGCCTCACGCGGGTGAGGACGGCGTCCTTCGCGCCGACGAGCGTGTCGCCGCCGTCGATCAGGAGCCCGTCCACGACGAACGTCGGCGTCCCCGTGACCCCGAGGGCGCGGCCGGCGTCGTGGTCGGCCTTCACCGCGGCGGCGTGCCGGCCGTCGAAGAGCGCGAGCGCCACCTCGTCGGCGTCGAGGCCGAGGTGCTCGGCGAGCTCGACGTAGTCGCCCGGGCCCTCGACCGTCTCGTGCTGGGCCACGGCGTGGGCGGCGAACTCCTCGCCGCGGCCCTGGGCCGCGGCCTCGACCTGGCACTGCGCCGCCGCCACGGCCCACACGTGGCTGACGAGCGGGAAGTGGCGGATGCGGACCACGAGCGAGTCGCCGAGCTCCTCGCGCAGCTCGTCGAGGATCTCCGCGGAGTCCAGGACGTCGGGGCAGGCGAGGTCGACCCACCAGTCGAGCACGACCGCCCCGGTCGCGGGGTCGCGGCGGGGGTCGGGGGCGTCGACCTCGGTCAGCGTCACGGCGGGCATGACGCGATCCTCCCAGAGCGTGGCGCCCGACTCCGCCACCGACAGTGCTGCGTCGGCGGCGTCGGCGCGCCTAGGGTGCCGATGTGGCCGACAACCCTGACCCGTCCGCGTCCGCCGTCACGTACTCGTCCTACCTCGAGGTGCCGGGGCTGCTGTCGTTGCAGCACCCGCGCAGCGAGGAGGACGGCCGGATCGCCGAGCACGACGAGCTGCTGTTCATCACCATCCACCAGGTCTACGAGCTGTGGTTCAAGCAGGTGCTGCACGAGCTGCGCGGCGACGAATCAGCTCCGGGCTCCGGCGGAGTCCAGGGGGCGCTCGCCGAGGGCGATGCGTACGGCGCGATGGCGCTGCTCGGGCGCGTGCTGAAGAT
Organism: Candidatus Nanopelagicales bacterium; assembly: GCA_050251215.1. Lineage (GTDB taxonomy): Bacteria > Actinomycetota > Actinomycetes > S36-B12 > CAIYMF01 > Longivirga. Next base: position 121,289 of record JBFWNE010000004.1, on the reverse strand, counting down.
CCTGAAGACGCTCGTGTCCCAGGTCGACGTGCTGGAGACCATGACGCCGCTGCAGTTCAACTCGTTCCGCGCGCGCCTCGAGTCGTCGTCGGGCTTCCAGTCCGCGCAGTTCCGCGAGCTCGAGGCGGTGCTCGGGCGCCGCGACCCGCGGCTGCTCACCAATGCGATCCCGGGCGACGCGATCTGGGACCGAGTCCGCGCCGCCACCACGCGGCCGAGCGTGTGGGGGTCGTACCTCGCCTTCCTCGCGCATCGCGGCCACGCCGTGCCCTCCGAGGTGCTCGAGCAGGACCCGTTCCTGCCGCACGAGCCGAGCGAGGCCGTGCAGCACATGCTCGCGGTGGTCTACCGCGGAGACGACGCCGCCGCGCTGCTCGCCGAGCGGCTCATCGACCTCGACGAGGGCCTGCAGGAGTGGCGCTACCGCCACGTGAAGATGGTCGAGCGCACGATCGGCTCCAAGATGGGCACCGGCGGCTCGAGCGGCGTCGGCTACCTCAGCGGCACGCTGTTCACACCGGTGTTCCCGGATCTCTGGGCCGTGCGCGCCCAGTTCTGACCGTCGCTCAGGCCAGGTCCTCGACCAGCTTGGCGAGCTCGGCGTCGAGGTCGAGCAGCGAGGCCTCGGTGCCCACGGGGACCAGCGTGTAGGTGCGGTCGAGGAAGTCGCGGACGCTCTCCGGGTCCGCCTCGAGGAGCGCGCTGCCGCTGGGGCTGGCGAGCGACAGGTAGAGCAGGCGCCCGCGAGGGGTGCTGACCGGCCAGACGGCCACGTCGCCCTCTCCGGTGGGGCCGGCCAGACCCTCCTCGAGGAGCTCGCGTCCGAAGACCCACGTGACGTCGCCGTCGCCCGTGCGGAAGACCGCCGTGACGGCCCACGGATCGCTCGGGCGGTAGCCCAGGCGCACGGGGACGGTCGCGGACCGGTCGCCGCCGAGCACCAGGCGGAGCTCGAGGTCGGCGCGGACGGGCATCATCGAGGAACGCTCCTTCGGGGGGATGCGCGCGAGGTGCGCGCACAGGATCAGATGCAGGAGGCGCCGTCCCGGACCCGTGCCTAGGGTGTGAGTCGTGGCACAGGACGAACCGGACATCGCCGACGAGCACGCGCACGTCGGCCCTGGCGAGCCCGGAGACGTCGACGAGGGCAGGGTCTTCGGCCCCCTCGACCGCATCCGGCGGTGGTCGTTCGAGGGCGGGCTCGCCCGCCGCGTCTTCTGGCGCACGACCGTCCTCGTCGTGGGCGGCACGCTGCTGGTGCTCGGCCTCGTCATGCTCGTGTTCCCCGGCCCCGGCTGGGCGGCGATCATCCTCGGGCTCGTGGTGCTGGCCTCCGAGTTCGCGTGGTTCAACCGCGTGCTGCACCCGGTCCGCCGCTTCGCCAGCAAGGCGGCCGAGGCGGCGACCGATCCGCGTCAGCGCACCCGCAACCTCATCATCGGGTCGGTGCTGATCGTGATCGCCGCGGCCGTCGCCTGGTGGTACTACGTCACCTACGGGCTCACCCTCGACGGGCTGCGCTGGCTGCCCGGGATCTGAGGCCTGCCGGTTCGGAGCACCGTCGCGGCTTTGGTAGAGTCGCCGCCGCACGGGCGATTGGCGCAGTGGTAGCGCGCTTCGTTCACACCGAAGAGGTCACTGGTTCGAACCCAGTATCGCCCACCGTGAAATGCCGACGGCTCCCTGCGGGGGGCCGTTCGTCGTTGTGGGGACCGTGCGCACGCCGCGTCCGGAGGTCGGCCGTTCGGGGATCGGGCCTGTTGCGGCGGTGCGGGACCGACGTACGGTCGAGGCCGACCTCGGGAGGGATCCATGACGTCCAGGCTCCACACGCTCGTGCTGCTCGCCGCCGCGACCGCGACCAGCGCCGGGCTGCTTGCGGCGCCCTCGTCGGCGGCACCGCTCCGCGAGGTGCGCGCCGGCGTCCCGTCGGCCGTCGTGGCGCCGGCGGCCGTCGCGCCGGCGGCGAGGCTGCGGGTCCGAACGGCGCTGTCCGCCTCAGGCTTCGTCGCGCCGGTGCTCGTGACCTCCGCCAAGGACGGCGCGGACCGGCTGTACGTCGTGGAGAAGGCCGGGCGCATCCGCTGGGTGAAGGGCGGCCGGATCGGCGGCACCTACCTCGACATCCGCGGCCTGGCCTCCGACAACGGCGAGCGAGGCATGCTCGGGCTCGCGTTCGCCCCCGACTTCGCGACCTCGCGCTACCTGTGGGTGACGTACACGAACACGTCCGGCTCCCTGGTGCTGGCCCGGTTCCGCGCCGCGACGCCGGGCGCCACCTCGGTGAGCCCGTCGACCCGGCGCACGGTCCTGACGATCCCGCACCCGACGTACGCCAACCACAACGGCGGCAACATCGCGTTCGGGCCCGACGGCATGCTCTACCTCGGCACCGGCGACGGAGGGGGCGGTGGCGACCCGTTCGCCAACGCGCAGAACGCGCGGTCGCTGCTCGGGAAGATCCTGCGCATCGACGTTCGGTGCGGCACCGCCCTCTACTGCCGGCCTTCCGACAACCCCTACGCAGGCAACTCCAACGCCAACGCGCAGCTCGTCTGGATGCGCGGCGTGCGCAACCCGTGGCGCTGGTCGTTCGACACCAACGGCACGATCTGGGTCGGCGACGTCGGCCAGGACAAGTACGAGGAGGTCACGTACCTCTCGCGGGCCACGCAGAAGGGCGCGAACCTCGGCTGGTCGTGCTGGGAGGCCCGGTCCCGCTACAACGCCGCGCGCTGCTCGTCGTCCACGACGTACCGCTTCCCGCAGATCGTGGTCTGCCACCCGAGCGTCGCCTCCGGCTGCCCTGCCGGGCGGACCGGCGAGTCGATGACGGGCGGGTTCGTCTACCGCGGCGGCCAGTATCCGCGGGCGGCGGGCGTGTACGTCTTCGCCGACTTCATCACCGGGAAGATGTGGGGGTACCGGGCTGGCGACGGCTGGACGCCGTCCCACGCGCTCGGGCAGGTGACCGGCTTCGGCTTGTCCGACACCCGCGAGATCTACGCCGTGACGTACGGCGGCCGCCTGTACAAGGTCGGCTTCTCGGCCGTCTGAGCCGCGTGCCCCGGTTGTTCACCGGGCGTACGTCCCCGCGGCGCGATTCGGCGGCGCGACACCGTGGTCCGCGCCGCTAGGCTGACGGCTCCGGCGCCTCGTACCCGCCGGGCCCGTCGGCAGGTCCCTCGTCACGGCCTGCCCCCTGCGTATGGAGTCAGCGTGCCCCAGATCACCGTTCGCGACCTGTCCGGCAACGACGAGGTCCGCGAGGTGCCCGAGGGCACCACCGCCGGCGAGGTCTACACCGACCGCGCCGTCGTCGTCGCCCGTGTCGACGGCGAGCTCAAGGACCTGTCGTACATCGTGTCCGGCGGCGAGGTGCTCGAGCCCGTCGCCGTCGATTCCGAGGACGGCCGCGCGGTGCTGCGGCACTCGACCGCGCACGTGCTCGCGCAGGCCGTGCAGCAGATGTTCCCCGAGGCCAAGCTCGGCATCGGCCCGCCCATCCGCGACGGCTTCTACTACGACTTCGACGTCGAGCGCCCGTTCACCCCCGAGGACCTCGCGGCGCTCGAGAAGCGCATGCAGGAGATCATCAAGAGCGGCCAGCGGTTCCACCGGCGCGTCGTGTCGGAGGACGAGGCCCGCGCCGAGCTCGCGCACGAGCCGTACAAGCTCGAGCTGATCGGGCTCAAGGGCGGGTCGGCCGCCGATCCGGACATGAGCGACGTGATGGAGGTCGGCGGCGCCGAGCTCACCATCTACGACAACCTCGACGGCAAGACCGGCCAGCGCGCGTGGTGCGACCTGTGCCGCGGTCCGCACGTGCCCACCACCCGCGTGATCCCGGCGTTCAAGCTGATGCGCTCGGCGGCGGCGTACTGGCGCGGGTCGGAGAAGAACCCGATGCTCCAGCGCATCTACGGCACCGCGTGGGAGAGCCGTGACGCGCTGAAGGCGCACCTGGCGTTCCTCGAGGAGGCCGAGCGGCGCGACCACCGCCGCCTCGGCAGCGAGCTCGACCTGTTCTCCTTCCCGGAGGAGATCGGCTCCGGCCTCGCGGTGTTCCACCCCAAGGGCGGCGTGATCCGGCGCGAGATGGAGCACTACTCGCGGCTGCGGCACGAGGAGGCGGGGTACGAGTTCGTCAACACCCCGCACCTCACCAAGGGCCAGCTCTACGAGATCTCCGGCCACCTCGACTGGTACGCCGAGGGCATGTACCCGCCCATGGAGCTCGACGCCGAGTACGGCCCGGACGGCGAGCTCAAGAAGGCCGGGCAGAAGTACTACATGAAGCCCATGAACTGCCCCATGCACAACCTGATCTTCGACGCGCGGGGCCGGTCCTACCGCGAGCTGCCGCTGCGGCTGTTCGAGTTCGGCACCGTGTACCGGTACGAGAAGTCGGGCGTCATCCAGGGGCTCACCCGCGCGCGCGGCTTCACCCAGGACGACGCGCACATCTACTGCACCCCGGAGCAGATGGCCGACGAGCTCGACTCGCTCCTCACCTTCGTGCTCGACCTGCTGCGCGACTACGGCCTCGACGACTTCTACCTCGAGCTGTCGACCAAGGACCCGGTCAAGTTCGTCGGCAGCGACGACGTATGGGAGAAGGCGACCGAGACCCTGCGCGAGGCGGCCGAGCGCCAGAACCTCGAGCTCGTCCTCGACCCGGGCGGTGCGGCCTTCTACGGGCCGAAGATCTCGGTGCAGGCGCGCGACGCCATCGGCCGCACCTGGCAGATGTCGACCATCCAGGTGGATTTCAACCTGCCCGAGCGCTTCGGCCTCGAGTACACCGCCGCCGACGGCTCCCGCCAGCGGCCCGTGATGATCCACCGGGCACTGTTCGGCTCGATCGAGCGGTTCTTCGCCGTGCTGCTCGAGCACTACGCCGGTGCGTTCCCGGCGTGGCTCGCGCCCGTGCAGGTCGTGGGCATCCCCATCACCGACGGCCACGTCGACTACCTGCAGGACGTCGCGCAGCAGCTGCGCGCGCAGGGGATCCGCATCGAGGTCGACACCAGCGACGATCGCATGCAGAAGAAGATCCGCAACGCGCAGAAGCAGAAGGTGCCGTACATGCTCATCGCGGGCGACGAGGACGTCGCGGCGGGCGCCGTGTCGTTCCGCTACCGCGACGGGTCGCAGAAGAACGGCGTACCCGTGTCCGAGGCGATCGCAGAGATCCTCGACGCCGTGCAGCGGCGCGTGCAGGTGTGAGCGCCATGGACGCCGTCGGACCGTCGGGCAGCGACGCCTGGGACCGGCTCTGGACGCCGCACCGGATGGCGTACATCAAGGGCGAGAACAAGCCGAGGCACACCGACGCCGGCGACGAGTGCGCGTTCTGCCGTGCGCCCGGGCTCGAGGGCGAGGACAGCCTCGTGGTGGCGCGGGGCGAGCACGTGTACGCCGTGCTCAACCTGTACCCGTACAACGCGGGCCACACGATGGTCTGCCCGTACCGCCACGTGGCCGACTACACGGACCTCGACGACGCCGAGGTCGTGGAGCTCGCGGCGTACACCCAGCGCACCATGCGCGCGCTGCGGGCGGCGTCCGGGGCGCAGGGGTTCAACATCGGCATGAACCAGGGCAGCATCGCCGGGGCCGGGATCGCGGGCCACCTGCACCAGCATGTGGTGCCCCGCTGGGGCGGCGACACCAACTTCATGCCGGTCGTCGGCCACACCAGGACCATGCCCCAGCTCCTCGAGGCCACCCGCGACCTCATCGCCGCCCACTGGTAGCCCCCCACCTGCACTTTCGGGCTCTTAGGGTCGATCAAGGCAGTTCAACTGCACCATCTGACCCGTAGTCGTGATCTTGGTCGCGTCGGCGTGCCCGGACGCGTCCGCCGGGAGAGGATCGAGCCATGACGACGGCGCTGCGCACCGGTGCGCTCCTGGTCTTCGACGGCGACTGCGGCTTCTGCACCACGTCGGTGCGGTGGTTCGAGCGCCGCTTCCCCGACGCGTTCGCGACCACGCCGTACCAGTTCGCCGACCTCGAGTCGCTCGGGCTGACCGAGCAGGAGTGCAACGACAAGGTGCAGTGGATCGAGGACGTCGCCGCTCCGCGCACCACGCGGTCCGAGGGCGCCCGAGCCGTCGCGGCGATGGTGCGCCACGGCGGCCGCAGCATCGGGGGAGTGATGGGGGCGGCCTGGCGGGCGGCAGGCACGGTGGCCGACGTCGTGCCCGTGTCGCTGCTCGCCGACGTCGTGTACGCCGTGGTGGCCGCGAACCGGCAGCGCATGCCGGGCGGGACGCCGGCGTGCGCCATGCCGCGCAGCGCCTGAGCCGTGCGGGTACGGCGTACCCCTGCGCCTCGCAGCACCGCACCAAGATCACGAGTACGGGTCAGATCGTGCAGCTGAACTGCCGTGATCGACCCTAAGGGCCGGAAAGTGCAGCAGGGCCCGGACCGCGTGGTGCGGTCCGGGCCCTGCTGCTATCCCCGTATCGGGGAGGGGTGCGGCGTCAGTGGGAGGACGCCGCGGCCTCCTCCTGCACCTTCTTGGCGACCTGCGGCGGCATCGGCTCGTGGCCGATGTACGTGCGGGTGAAGGTGGCCGTGCCGTGCGAGAGCGAGCGCAGCTCGACGGCGTACCGCGTGAGCTCGAGCTGCGGCACGTCGGCGGTGATCGCCGTGCGGCCGGTGCCCACGGGCTCGCTGCCGCCGACGCGTCCGCGCCGGCCCGACAGGTCGCCCATGACGGCCCCGACGTACTCGTCGGAGACGAGCACCCTGATCCGGTCGACCGGCTCGAGCAGCGACACCGACGCCGCGGCGGCCGCCTCCTTCAGCGCGAGGGAGCCCGCCTGCTGGAACGCCATGTCGGACGAGTCGACCGAGTGCGCCTTGCCGTCGACGAGGGTGACGCGGATGTCGATGACGGGGTAGCCGGCGGCCACGCCCTTCTCCATCTGCGCCCGCACGCCCTTCTCCACGCTCGGGATGAACTGGCGCGGCACGGCGCCCCCGACGACCTTGTCGACGAACTCGAAGCCCGAGCCCTGGGGGAGCGGCTCGACCTCGATGTCGCAGACGGCGAACTGGCCGTGGCCGCCCGACTGCTTGACCAAGCGCCCGTGGCCCTTGCCCGCGGATGCGAACGTCTCGCGCAACGACACGCGCAGCGGCACCGAGTCGACGGCGACGCCGTACCTGTTGCGCAGGCGGTCGAGGAGCACGTCGACGTGGGCCTCGCCCATGCACCACAGCACGAGCTGGTTCGTCTCGGGGTTGCGCTCGAGCCGCATCGTCGGGTCCTCTGCCACGAGCCGGCCGAGGCCCTGCGCGAGCTTGTCGTCGTCGGCCTTGGAGTGCGCCACGATCGCGACGGGCAGCAGCGGGTCGGGCATCACCCACGGCTCGACGAGCAGCGGGCGCTCCTTCTCCGACAGCGTGTCTCCCGTCTCCGCGCGGCTCAGCTTGGCCACGGCCACGATGTCTCCGGCCACGGCGTGCGTGACGGTGCGCTGCGCCTTGCCGAGCGGGCTCGACAGGGAGCCCACGCGCTCGTCGACGTCGTGGTCCTCGTGCCCGCGGTCCGGGGCGAAGTGGCCGGACACGTGGACGACGGCGTCCGGGCGCAGCGTGCCGCTGAAGATACGCACGAGCGAGATGCGGCCGACGTACGGGTCGGTGGTGGTCTTCACGACCTCGGCGCACAGCGGTCCGTCGACGTCGCACGCGAGCGGTTCGCGCGGCGAGCCGTCAGGGCCGGTGGCCGAGGGCAGCGGGTGCTCGAGCGGCGACGGGAACCCGCGGACCATGAGCTCGAGCAGCTCGACCATGCCGTAGCCGGACGGCGCTACCGCACTGCCCAGCACCGGGTAGAACGACCCCCGCGCGACGGCGGTCTCGAGATCGGTGATCAACGTGTCGATGTCGATCTCCTCGCCGGCGATGTACCGGTCCATGAGGGTCTCGTCCTCGGACTCCGCGATGATCCCCTCGATGAGGTTGCCGCGGGCGCTCTCGATCAGCGGCAGGTGCTCGGCGTCGGGGTCGCGCTGCGTGCGCGTGCCGGAGGAGTAGTCGTACACCTGCTGCGACAGCAGGCCGATGAAGCCCGCGGCGTCGCCGTTGTCGGCGGCCATGGGCAGGTACAGCGGGAGAACGCCGTCGCCGAACACGCGCTGGCAGATCGCCACGACGTCGTCGAAGTCCGCGCGCTCCTTGTCGAGCTTGGTGATGACGACCGCGCGGGGCATGCCGACCGCCGCGCACTCCTCCCAGAGGAGCTGGGTGGAGCCGTCGACGCCGTCGACGGCGGAAATGACGAACAGCGCTGCGTCGGCGGCGCGCAGGCCGGCACGGAGGTCGCCGACGAAGTCGGCGTACCCGGGGGTGTCGACGAGGTTGATCTTCACGCCCTCGAACTCGAGCGGGGCGAGGGCCAGGCCGACGGAGCGCTGCTGGCGCAGCTCGGCCTCGTCGAAGTCCGAGACGGTGCTGCCGTCCTCGACGCGGCCCGCACGCGGGATTGCGCCCGCGGCGACGAGCAGATGCTCGACGAGGGTCGTCTTGCCGGAGCCGGACGGGCCGACCAGGACCACGTTGCGAATGCTGTCGGGCCGGTCGGCCTCCGGTGCTCTCCCGGCGGCTCCTGGGGTGTTCTTGTCGGCCATCTCGATCGCCTCCAGCGTCGTTGCGGTGGCTCCTGCCGCGCTGGGGGCGCGGCACTGGCTCACACCTTTCTCCTGCGACCTCCGCGAGGCAACCGATTCGCGGCATGCGTGCGCCGTTACTCTCGTCACCGTCATGCTGAACAACGCCGCCGCACGCCGCGCCGTCTCGGGCCTCGTCGACCCCGTGGCCCGCGGCCTGCTGCGCATCGGCCTCTCACCGGACGCCGTGACCCTCATCGGCACCGTCGCCACGTGCGCGGCGGCGCTGTGGTTCTTCCCCCGCCAGCAGTGGATCGCGGGCACGCTTGTGATCACGGCGTCGGTCATCGCCGACCTGCTCGACGGCACGATGGCGCGCATGTCCGGGCGCAGCGGCCCGTGGGGGGCGTTCCTCGACTCGACGCTCGACCGCGTGGCGGACGGCGCCATCTTCGGCGGCGTCGTGCTCGGCCTCGCGATGATGGGCGACACCTTGTCGGCGGCGGCGTGCCTGCTCGCGCTCGTCGGCGGCGGCGTCGTGTCGTACGCCAAGGCCCGGGCCGAGAGCATCGGCGTCGAGTGCAACGTCGGCATCGCCGAGCGGGCAGAGCGGGTCATCCTGCTGCTCGTCGCGACCTTCCTCACCGGCTTCGGCGTTCCGTACGTCCTGCCCGCAGCGGTCTGGATCCTGGCGGTCCTCACCTGGGTGACGGTCGGGCAGCGCATCCTGCACGTGCGCCGCCAGCTGCGCGTCCTGCCCGCGGAGGACGCTGCGTGAGCGCGCTCGCAGACCAGTTCACCTCGCTCGGGTTCGGCGCCGGCTGGGCGGTCGTGAAGCGGATGCCCGACCGCACCGCCAATGCGACCTTCGAGCGCATCGCCGACACCACGTGGGCTCGGCGCGGGCCGTCGGTCCAGCGGCTCGAGTCGAACCTCCGCCGCGTGGTCGGCCCCGACGTCAGCGACGCCGAGCTCCGCGTGCTGTCCAAGACGGCGATGCGGGCGTACCTGCGGTACTGGTGCGACGCGTTCCGGCTGCCGGGCTGGAGCCGTGAGCGCATCGTCGAGTCCATCGGCATCATCGACGACCACCACCTCGCCGACGGCCTCGCGACGGGCCGCGGCGTGGTCGTGGCGCTGCCGCACATGGGCAACTGGGACCACGCCGGCGCGTGGGCGACCCTCAAGCACTCGCCCGTCGTCACGGTGGCCGAGCGGCTCAAGCCCGAGGACCTGTACGAGAAGTTCCTCGCCTTCCGGCGCGGCCTGGGGATGGACGTCGTGCCCCTCACCGGCGGCGAGCCGGTGTTCCCGTACCTCGCCGACCGGCTGCGCGAGGGCAACCTGATCGCCCTGCTCGGCGACCGCGACCTGTCCAACTCCGGCGTGCCCGTGCAGTTCTTCGGCGCCAAGGCGAAGATGCCGGCCGGTCCGGCGGCACTGGCCGTCGACACCGGCGCGGTCCTGCTGACGGCGTCGCTCTACCTGGAGGACGGCCGCAACTGGGTGCGGTTCCAGCCGCCCATCGAGGTGCCGCAGGACGGCGAGCGCTCGCGCCGCATCTTCCGCACCACCCAGCTCGTGGCGACCAACTTCGAGGACAGCATCCGGGCGCGCCCGACCGACTGGCACATGATGCAGCGGCTGTGGGTCGACGACCTCGATCCGGCGAAGGCGCCGACGGCATGAGGGTCGGCATCGTCTGCCCGTACGACTGGTCGGCGCCCGGCGGCGTCCAGGTGCACATCCGCGACCTCGCGGTCGCGTTGCAGCGGCTCGGCCACGAGGTGAGCGTGCTCACCCCCGCGGACGACGAGACCGACCTGCCGCCGTACGTCGTGTCCACCGGCGGCGCGGTGTCCGTGGCCTACAACGGATCCCGGGCCAAGGTCGCCGTCGGCCCCATCTCCACGCGCAGGGTGCGCCGCTGGATCCGCGAGGGCGGCTTCGACGTCCTGCACATCCACGAGCCGCTCGCCCCGAGCCTGTCGATCCTGTCGTGCTGGGCCGCCCGCGGCCCGATGGTCGCCACGTGGCACTCGTCGATGGCCCGCTCGCGCGTGCTCGCAGCAGGCTTCTCCATCGGCCAGACGGCGCTGGAGAAGGTGTCGGCCCGCATCGCGGTGAGCGAGGCGGCGCGGCAGACCCTCGTGGAGCACATGGGCGGCGACGCCGTCCTCATCCCGAACGGCGTCGACTGCTCCCTCTTCGGCGAGGGCGAGCCGCTCGACGGCTGGCCGGGCGACGGCGGCTCGCTGTTCTTCATCGGGCGGATCGACGAGCCGCGCAAGGGGCTGCAGGTCCTGCTCGCCGCCATGCCCGAGATCATCGCGGCCCGCCCTGGCGTGCGGCTCCTCGTCGCCGGCCCCGGCGACATCGACGACATCCGCGGCGACCTCCCGCCCGAGGTCGACGAGCGCATCACGTTCCTCGGGCTCGTGTCGGAGGAGACCAAGGCCCGGGCCTTCCTGTCGGCCGACGTGTACGTCGCGCCCAACACGGGCGGGGAGAGCTTCGGCATCGTGCTGCTCGAGGCGATGGCGAGCGGCACCCCCGTGCTCGCGAGCGACCTCGAGGCGTTCCGGCGCGTGATCGACGACGGCCGGGCCGGCGCGCTGTTCGCCAACGAGGACCCGGCCGACCTCGCGCGCGCGGCTATCGCGCTGCTCGACGACTCCGCAGAGCGGGCCCGGCTGCGCGCGGAGGGGTTCCTGCGGGCGCGCGAGTTCGACTGGGAGACCGTCGCCAAGCGGGTGGTCGAGGTGTACGAGTCGGTGACGGTCACGGGCGAGAAGGTCACCGAGGACCTGCGGGGCCAGCTCGTCGGCCGTCTCGCGCGGGGCGGTGGCTGATGAACGAGCATGCGCTCACCTGGTTCCTGATCGCGGTCGTGTTCTTCGGCGCGGTCACGGTCTACCTCTCGTCCCTGGCGGGCAGGCTCGACCGGCTCCACCGCAAGATCGAGACGGCGCACGCCGCCCTGGACGCCCAGCTCCTGCGGCGGGTCGCCGCCACGCAGGATCTCGCGTCGTCCGGCCTGCTGGACCCGGCGTCCGCCCTCGTGCTCTCATCCGCGGCCCAGTCCGCCTTCGTGGTCGACGCCGAGGACGACACCCATCGCTCGCTCGTCGAGAGCGAGCTCACGCGCACGCTCGGGACCGTCTTCGAGTCGCGGGAGGACGCCGACGACGTCGTCGAGGCCGCCGGCCCCGACTCGGGCGTGGCCGAGCAGCTGCTCGACGAGCTCGCCGTGGCCTGCCGGCGCGTCGAGCTCGCGCGGCGCTTCCACAACGACGTCGTGCGCAGCTGCCTCGACCTGCGCCGCCGCCGCATCTCGCGGTGGTTCCGGCTCGCCGGCCACACGCCGCTGCCCTCGCCGATCGACTTCGACGACACGCCCCCCGGAGGCCTCGCGACTCGCTGAGGGTCGCCGGGTTACAGTCGCGGGACGGCGCGCACCCCAGCGCGGCCGCGTACAGGGGAGTCTTGAGGCACGTGCGGGCGCGACGTTCGACCATCACCACAGCAGCGACCGCCCTCGTGGCCGGCGCCCTCGTCCTCACCGGGTGCTCGAGCGGCGACGCTGCCGCTCCGGCCATCTCGGGCGCTGCGGCGGGGTCTGCATCTCCCACTACGTCCAGCGACGAGGCCACCCCCGAGGCGACTCCGTCCGACGGCATGCCCGCGGACGCCTCGCCGCTGTCCGGCCGCCCCGGCGGCGCGGGCAAGCCCACGCTCATCGTGAAGTTCGACAACACGCCGAACGCCCAGCCGCACTCCGGCCTCACGAAGGCCGACGTCGTGTACGTCGAGGAGGTCGAGTACGGCCTGACCCGTCTCGCGGCCGTGTTCGCGACCGACCTGCCGAAGGTGGTCGGGCCGGTGCGCAGCGCGCGCATCTCCGACCTAGACCTCTTCGCCAACTACGGCACCCCGGCGTTCGCTTACTCCGGGGCGCAGCACAAGCTGCGCCCGTTCATCGCGGCGAGCGCCCTCATCGACGTCAGCGGCGACCAGGGGCCCTACGGCTACTACCGCGACGGCTCGCGGCGCGCGCCGTACAACTTCATGGGCCAGCCCGACAAGCTCATCGCCCGCGCCAAGAAGGCCTCCGACGCCCCCAGCATCGGCTTCGAGTTCAGCAAGAAGGCGCCCGCGGGCGGCAAGGCCGTCGGCACGATCACCGCGTCGTACCCCTCCTCGAGCGCGAAGTTCGTCTGGAACGTCAAGAGCGGCGGGTACGACGTCCGCCTCAACGGCGCGCCGGCCCGCGCGACCGAGGGCGGCACGCAGCGCGCCACGACCGTGGTCGTCCAGTACGTGAAGCAGTACGACTCCGGCTTCGGCGACAAGTTCGGCGGCCGTACGCCGAAGGAGGAGACCATCGGCACCGGCAAGGGCTGGGTCTTCCGCAACGGCAAGGCGTACAAGATCACGTGGACGCGCGACGACAAGAAGTCGCCGACCACGTTCGTCGGCGCCGACGGCCAGGTCGTGCCGTTCGCGCCGGGCCAGATCTGGGTGGTGCTCGTCAACCGCACCAAGCCCATCTCGATGAGCTGAGCGGTCACCTGCCGCAGTGGAGCGGCGACCGGTGACCGTGCTCCAGGCGGGCCCGGAAGCGCGTCAGGCGCGGGCCGGTATCCTGATGCCCGGACGCCGCGCGCGGCGTCAGCCCCGACGGGCCCCGCAGGGGGCCGCCCCCGACTGACCCGAGGTCCTGATGTCCCACGAGCCCACCACCCCCGAGACCGGCACCGCCCGCGTGAAGCGCGGCATGGCCGAGATGCTCAAGGGGGGCGTGATCATGGACGTGGTCACCCCCGAGCAGGCCAAGATCGCCGAGGACGCCGGCGCCGTCGCCGTCATGGCGCTCGAGCGGGTGCCGGCCGACATCCGCGCCCAGGGCGGCGTGTCGCGCATGAGCGACCCCGACATGATCGACGGCATCATCGCCGCCGTGTCCATCCCGGTGATGGCCAAGGCCCGCATCGGCCACTTCGTCGAGGCGCAGGTGCTGCAGTCGCTCGGCGTCGACTACATCGACGAGTCCGAGGTGCTCACCCCGGCCGACTACGCCAACCACATCGACAAGTGGCCCTTCACGGTGCCGTTCGTCTGCGGCGCGACCAACCTCGGCGAGGCCCTGCGCCGCATCAACGAGGGCGCGGCGATGATCCGCTCCAAGGGCGAGGCTGGCACCGGCGACGTCTCCAACGCCACCAAGCACATGCGCACGATCCGCGCGGAGATCAACCGACTCGCGTCGATGGCCGAGGACGAGCTGTACGTCGCAGCCAAGGAGCTCCAGGCGCCGTACGAGCTCGTCGTGGAGACCGCGCGCCTCGGCCGCCTGCCCGTCGTGATGTTCACCGCGGGCGGCATCGCCACCCCGGCCGACGCCGCGATGATGATGCAGCTCGGCGCCGACGGCGTGTTCGTGGGCTCGGGCATCTTCAAGTCGGGCAACCCCGCCGAGCGCGCCAACGCGATCGTCCAGGCCACGCTGCACTACGACGACCCGTCGATCGTGGCCAAGGTGAGCCGCGGCCTCGGCGAGGCCATGGTCGGCATCAACGTGGCCGACCTGCCCGTGCACCACCGCCTCGAGGACCGTGGCTGGTGACCTCCGCTCCGACCGGGGCTGACGCCCTCGTCGGGGTCCTCGCCCTGCAGGGCGACTTCCGCGAGCACGAGCACGCCCTCGCGGCGTGCGGCGTCGCCACGCGGCGGGTGCGCACCGTCGAGGACCTCGCGGGCATCGACGCCCTCGTGGTGCCGGGCGGCGAGTCCACGACCATGAGCAACCTCGCTCTGCGGTGGGGCCTCATGGAGCCGCTGCGCGAGCTGGTGCGCGGCGGCCTCCCGGCGTACGGCTCGTGCGCGGGGATGATCATGCTCGCCGACCGGATCGAGGGCGGCCGCCCTGACCAGGAGACCATCGGCGGCCTCGACGTCACCGTGCTGCGCAACGCGTTCGGCCGCCAGGTCGACTCGTTCGAGGCCGACCTCGACATCCCCGCCTTCGGTCCCGACCCGATGCACGCGGTCTTCATCCGTGCCCCGTGGGTGGAGGAGGCCGGGGACGCGGTCGAGGTGCTCGGTGCGGTCCCGTCCGGTCCGGCCGCCGGTAAGATCGTCGCGGTCCGGCAGGGTCACCTGCTCGCGACCTCCTTCCACCCCGAGCTGACCGGGGATACCCGTGTGCACGAGTACTTCGTCGAGATGGTGAGAGAGCAGGCATGAGCGGCCACTCCAAGTGGGCGACCACGAAGCACAAGAAGGCCGCGATCGACGCCAAGCGCGGCAAGATGTTCGCGAAGCTGATCAAGAACATCGAGGTCGCGGCGCGCACCGGCGGCGGCGACCCCGCAGCGAACCCGACGCTGTACGACGCCATCTACAAGGCGAAGAAGAGCTCGGTCCCCAACGACAACATCGACCGCGCGGTCAAGCGCGGCTCCGGTGCGGAGGCGGGCGGCGCCGACTACCAGACGATCATGTACGAGGGCTACGGCCCCAACGGCGTCGCGGTGCTCATCGAGTGCCTCACGGACAACCGCAACCGCGCGGCCGCCGAGGTGCGCGTGGCCATGACCCGCAACGGCGGCTCGATGGCCGACCCCGGCTCGGTGTCGTACCTCTTCTCCCGCCGCGGCGTGGTCATCGTGCCGAAGAACGGGCTGTCCGAGGACGACGTGCTCGGTGCGGTCCTCGACGCCGGCGCCGAGGAGGTCAACGACCTCGGCGAGTCGTTCGAGGTCGTCTCGGCCGCGTCCGACGTCGTGGCCGTGCGTACGGCGCTGCAGGACGCCGGCATCGACTACGAGTCCGCCGACACCCCGTTCCTCCCCAGCATGCAGGTGCCCCTCGACGAGGACGGCGCCCGCAAGATGTTCAAGCTCATCGACGCCCTCGAGGACAGCGACGACGTCCAGAACGTCTTCGCCAACTTCGACGTCTCCGACGAGATCATGGAGTCCCTGGACGCGTAGTTGTTGGCCGCTGTGTTTTCCGGCCGCTGCGCGGCGGGCAGGGCCAGGCGCTTCGCGCAGTCGGTCCCTGCGCGGACCCTGCGGGCCCGCTCGGGCCCTCCGGCCCTGCGGTGGGTGGCGGGCCCGCGTCGGGACGGCAGGGCCAGGCGCTTCGCGCGGTCGGCCGGTGCGGGCACCCTGCGGGCGCCCTTCCGGCCTCCGGCCCTGCAGCGCCATGCCACGCCGCTGGGTTCCGCCGGTCCCTGCCCCGGTTACGAGCGGCCTCGGCGTGGCGCGGCTGCGTGGTCGCGGCGGCGGGTTAGCATCCGAACACCTGTACGGCTCGGCGACTCGGAAGGCTCCCGCGTGCGTGTGCTCGGCGTCGACCCCGGCCTGACCCGGTGCGGTATCGGCGTCGTGGACGGAGCGCCCGGACGCCAGGTGCGGCTCGTGCACGTGGAGGTGGTGCGCACCGGTGCCGACCTCGACCTCGCGGCCCGGCTGCTCGCGATCGAGCAGGGGATCGAGGCGGTCCTGGACGCCACCCGTCCCGACGCCGTCGCCGTCGAGCGCGTGTTCGCCCAGCACAACGTGCGCACCGTCATGGGCACCGCGCAGGCGGGCGCCCTCGCCATCGCGGCGGCCGCCAGGCGCGGCATCCCGGTGGCGCTGCACACCCCGAGCGAGGTGAAGGCCGCCGTCACCGGCCAGGGCCGGGCCGACAAGGAGCAGGTCGCGCTCATGGTCACGCGGCTCCTGCAGCTCGAGGCGGTCCCGCGCCCGGCCGACGCCTCGGACGCGCTCGCGCTCGCCATCTGCCATCTCTGGCGCGGCAGCGCCTCGTCCCGGCTCGCGGCGGCGGCGGCCGCCGCCCCGAAGCCGCGCATCCCACGGACCGTCGCCGCCGTACGGGGGGCGTCATGATCGCGTTCGTGCGCGGCCCGGTCGTCTCGGTCGGCGCCACGACGGCGGTGCTCGACGTCGGCGGAGTCGGCTACGAGCTGCAGTGCACGCCGCGCACCCTCGCCGAGCTGCGGGTGGGCCAGGAGGCCACGCTCGCGGCGACGATGGTCGTGCGCGAGGACTCCATGACCCTGTTCGGGTTCGCCGACGCCGACGAGCGCGCTGTGTTCGACCGCCTGCAGTCGGTCACCGGGGTGGGTCCGCGCCTCGCCCAGGCCCTGCTCGCGGCCCACACGCCCGACTCGCTCCGCCACGCGATCGCCACCGACGACGTCAAGGCCCTCACCCGGGTGTCCGGCGTCGGCCAGAAGGGTGCCCAGCGCCTCGTGCTCGAGCTCAAGGACAAGCTCGGCGCGCCCACCGGCGCCACGGTCGATCTCACGCCGGCCGCGCACTCCGGACCGGCCTGGCAGGCATCCGTACACTCCGCGCTGGTCGGCCTCGGCTGGTCGGCGCGGGAGGCCGACGCGGCCGTGGCCGCCGTCGCCGACGACGTCGCCCCCGACGCCGACGTCGCGACGGTCCTGCGGCTCGCCCTGCGCTCCCTGGACCGCGCATGACGTACGACGACGGCTCGTACGACGCCTCGCCCGACGACCGGCTCGTCGCGCCCGAGGCGGGCTCGGAGGAGGCGGCGCTCGAGTCGGCCCTGCGCCCCCGCACCCTGGACACGTTCATCGGCCAGCAGCGGGTGAAGGACCAGCTCGGCCTCGTGCTCGAGGCGGCGTCCGCCCGCGGCCGAGCGGCCGACCACGTGCTCCTGGCCGGCCCGCCGGGCCTCGGCAAGACCACGCTCTCGATGATCATCGCCGCCGAGCTCGGGGTGCCGCTGCGCGTCACGAGCGGCCCGGCTCTGCAGCACGCGGGCGACCTCGCCGCGGTGCTCTCGAGCCTGGTGCCCGGGGAGGTGCTCTTCCTCGACGAGATCCACCGCATGTCGCGTGCCGCCGAGGAGATGCTCTACCTCGCGATGGAGGACTTCCGCGTCGACGTCATCGTGGGCAAGGGCCCGGGGGCCACCGCGATCCCGCTGGAGCTGCCGCCTTTCACCCTGGTGGGGGCCACCACCCGTGCAGGCCTGCTGCCCGGGCCGCTGCGCGACCGGTTCGGCTTCACGGCGCACATGGACTTCTACGACGTGCCCGACCTCGAGCGGATCCTCACGCGCAGCGCGTCGCTGCTCGAGGTACCCCTCGACCCGGCGGCCGCGTCGGAGATCGCCGGCCGGAGCCGCGGAACGCCCCGTGTGGCCAACCGCCTGCTGCGCCGCGTGCGGGACTTCGCCCAGGTGCGGGCCGACGGGCACGTCGACCTCGAGGTGGCGCACGCCGCGCTCACCCTCTACGAGGTGGACGCCATCGGGCTTGACCGGCTCGACCGCGCGGTGCTCGACGCCCTCCTGCGCCGGTTCGGCGGCGGCCCGGTGGGCCTGTCCACCCTGGCGGTCGCCGTCGGCGAGGAGGCCGAGACGGTCGAGACGGTGTGCGAGCCGTTCCTCGTGCGCGCGGGCCTGCTGGCGCGCACCCCGCGCGGTCGCATCGCCACCCCCGCCGCCTGGTCGCACCTCGGGCTCTCGGCTCCCGCGGGCTCGGTCGCCGCCACCATGGCCCTCCCGTTCGACGAGGTCGGCGACCCGGGGGAGAGCACCTAGACTCGGCGGGTCGCGCCGGTCCCGGCGCCCCGAACGAAGGATCCGCGTGCCTCAGAACATCAGCGCCCTGCTCCCGCTGCTCCTGATCGCGGTGGCCTTCTACTTCCTCATCCTGCGCCCGACCAAGGCACGGCAGGCGGCCCAGCGCGAGACCCAGTCCCGCCTTGCGCCCGGCGTGCGGGCGATGACCACCGCGGGGCTCTACGGCACGGTCGAGGCCGTCGACGGGGACGACGTGCTGCTCGAGATCGCGCCCGGGGTGACGGTCCGGTACGTCGCCGCCGCCATCGCCAAGGTCATCGAGCCGGTCGACGCGGCCCCCGTCGAGGGAACCGCGGGCGAGAGCCGCCCGTCGATCATCGAGGGCGACACGCCTGGCTCCTAGCCACCCGCGGTCCGGAGCAGCCCTCCGGGTCGTCCATACTTCTCGGGCACGGTCCCTCGGGGCCGAGCCCGGCGTGGGGCCGTCCGGTCCCGCACGGTCCAACGCGGCCCCGGCCGCGCAGCAGGTCCCGCCCGGCGGGCACGACGGTCCACCACCTGGGGGAGCCCCCGGGCTGGACGCACAGGAGACACCACGGTGGCAGCACCGACCCAGGCAGGCGCCCGCCCCGGGCGCACCCTGCTCATCCTCGGCCTCGCGGTCCTGGCGCTCGTCGCCTGGACGCTCGTGGGCGACCCCCGCACCCCGAAGCTCGGCCTCGACCTGCGCGGCGGCACGCAGGTGATCCTCACGCCGACCTCCGCGGACGGCAGCGGCGCGATCACCGACGACCAGCTCAAGCAGACGGTCGAGATCATCCGCCAGCGCGTCGACGGCTTCGGAGTCGCGGAGTCCGAGGTCACCACGCAGGGGTCGGGCTCCAACGCCACGATCGTGGTCTCCATCCCGGGCGTGACCAACCAGGCCGTGCTCGACTCGCTCGCCACCACCGCCAAGCTCGACTTCCGCCCCGTGCTCGCCGTCGACTACGGCTCGCCCACCGAGGTTCCGAGCGCCAGCCCGTCGGCCTCGGTGTCCGGGTCCGCCTCCGCGTCGGCCTCGGGGTCGCCGTCCGCGAGCCCGTCCGACACCGCCTCGCCCAGCCCGTCCGAGAGCGCCTCGCCGTCCACGTCGGCGAACGGCGCGCTCGTGCCGCAGGCCGCGGCGTCCGGCTCCGCGTCCCCCTCGCCGTCGGCGAGCCCGTCGGCGTCGAGCACCGCCGCATCCGGCGACGTCCCGCCGATCCAGTCGGTGGCGAACGACGCCGCGTTCCAGGCGAAGTTCACCGCGCTCGACTGCCTCGCGCCCGGCAACCTGAAGGGCGGCCCGGCCGACCCGAAGAAGTACATCGCGACCTGCCAGCAGGACGGCTCGCTGAAGTACCTCCTGGACCCTGCGGCGGTCGAGGGCACCGAGATCGCGAGCGCGCAGGCCACCCTCGCCCAGCAGGGCGTGGGCTGGGAGGTCCAGCTGACCTTCACCTCGACCGGCGCCACCCAGTTCGCCGAGGTCACCGGGAAGCTCGCGCAGAACCCGTCGCCGCAGAACCAGTTCGCGATCACGCTCGACGGCCTCGTGCAGTCCGCGCCGTACGTCTCGCAGGCCATCCTCGGCGGCAACGCCGTCATCACCGGCAACTTCACCGCCGACGAGGCCAAGGCCCTCGCCAACGTCCTGAAGTACGGCTCACTGCCGGTCTCGCTCACCGTGTCCTCGGTCGAGCAGCTCTCGCCGACCCTCGGCCAGGACCAGCTCGACGCCGGCCTCATCGCCGGCGCGCTCGGACTGCTGCTGGTCGTCGTGTACCTCTGCATCTACTACCGCGCGCTGGGTCTGGTGGCGGTGGCCTCGCTGCTCGTGGCGGCGGTGATCACGTACACCCTCATCGTGATCCTCGGGCGCTCGATCGGCTTCACGCTCTCGCTCGCGGGCGTCGCGGGCGCGATCGTCGCGATCGGCATCACCGCCGACTCGTTCGTCGTGTACTTCGAGCGCATCCGTGACGAGATCCGCGAAGGCCGCACCCACCGCCAGGCCGGCGACCTCGGCTGGATCCGGGCCCGGCGCACGATCCTGGCGGCCGACTTCGTCTCGCTCCTCGCTGCCGTCGTCCTGTACTTCCTGTCGGTCGGAAGCGTCCGCGGGTTCGCGTTCACGCTCGGGCTGACGACCCTCGTCGACGTCGCCGTCGCATTCCTCTTCACCCGTCCGCTCGTGCAGATCCTGATGCGCAACAAGGCCTTCACCTCGGGCAAGCCCTGGACCGGCCTGTCGTCCGACCGGCTCGGGGTCAAGCAGACGATCTCCGACGACGCCCCGCGCCAGACCCTGGCTGCCAGCCGCGCCGCCTCCAAGGAGTCCTGATGAGCAGCCTCGGTTCCCTCGCGCACCGCCTCTACAGCGGAGAGGTCTCGTACGACTTCGTCGGCAAGCGCCGTCGCTGGTACGCCGTCTCCGGCGTCATCCTCGTGCTGGCTCTGGTGGGCCTGTTCGGCCGCGGCCTCAACCTCGGCATCGAGTTCCGGGGCGGCTCGGAGTTCCGCGTGCCGGGCACCACCGCCACGGTCGAGGAGGCGCGGGCGTCGGCCGAGTCCGCCGGCATCGCCGACCCGATCGTGACCGAGCTCGGGAACGGCGTCATCCGCATCCAGACCCCCGCACTGACGCCGACCGAGTCCGCCGCCGTGACCCAGCAGCTCTCGGACGACCTCGGCGCCCCGGTCGCCGACATCGGCGTCCAGCTCGTCGGGCCGTCGTGGGGCGCAGAGGTCACCCAGCGGGCGCTGCAGGGCCTCGTGGCGTTCCTCGTGCTCGTGGTGATCTTCCTGTCGTTCTACTTCGAGTGGCGGCTCGCGGTCGCGGCGCTGGTGGCGCTCATCCACGACCTCGTGATCACGATCGGCATCTACGCCCTCACCGGGTTCGAGGTCACGCCCGCCACGGTGATCGGTGTGCTCACGATCCTCGGCTTCTCGCTGTACGACACGGTCGTGGTGTTCGACAAGGTGAAGGAGAACACCCGCAACATCACCTCGGGCAACCGTGCCACCTACAGCGAGGCGGCGAACCTCGCGCTCAACCAGACCCTCGTGCGCTCGATCAACACCTCGGTCGTGGCGCTGCTCCCGGTCGCGGCCATCCTCATCATCGGCGTGGGACTGCTCGGCGCGGGCACGCTCAAGGACCTCGCGCTGGCGCTGTTCATCGGCACCGCGGCGGGCACGTACTCCTCGATCTTCATCGCGACGCCGGTCGCTTGCCAGCTGCAGGAACGGCGTCCGGAGATGAAGGCGCTGGCCGCGCGCGTGGCTGCGCGTCGGGCCGGGCTCGACAGCCGCACGCGTCGCCGTCCCGCCGGGGGCGGGGCCACCGCCACCGCTGTGGTGGAGGAGTCCGACGTCGACGGCGCCGGGCAGACGGTCGCCGAGCAGCTCGCGGCCCCGCAGCAGCCGATCGCGACCGGCCCGAGGCAGCAGCCCAAGCGCAACGTGCCGCGGCAGCAGCGCAAGAAGCGCTGATGTCGCCGCTCGACGACCTGCTCGACACGCGCATCCGGTCGATCCCCGACTGGCCGGTGCCCGGAGTCGTCTTCCGCGACATCACGCCGCTGCTGGCCGACCCCGCGGGCATCCCGGCGGTCGTCGACGGGCTGACCGCGGCGCTTGCCGCCCAGGGGGTCGAGGGCTGCGACCTGGTCGCGGGCGTCGAGGCGCGCGGCTTCATCCTGGGCACCCCGCTGGCCGTGGGCCTCGGCGTGGGCTTCGTCCCCGTGCGCAAGCAGGGCAAGCTGCCCGGCGACGTGCATGCCGAGAGCTACGACCTCGAATACGGCCAGGCCACCCTCGAGGTGCAGGTGGGAGCGGTGGCGGCCGGCCACCGCGTCGTGCTGGTCGACGACGTGCTGGCGACGGGCGGCACGGCCGCAGCGGCGGTCAACCTCCTGCGCGCGGCCGGCGCCGAGGTGCTCGCGCTGGCCTGCCTCCTGGAGCTCCCGGTGCTCGGCGGACGTGACCGGCTCGACGTCCCCGTCGTCGCGTTGCGCGCGGCCTGAGCACTAGGCTCGAGGACGCCGACGGCGCGCGGAGCCCGTCGTACGACGGAGGAACGTGCGTGTCTGAGCCCGAGGGCCCGCCCTGGCCGATGCACGAGGTGCGGCACCGCTGGACGTTCGTCGAGATGCTGCTGTCGAGCATCGCCTCGCTCGTGGCGGCGCTCGTCCTCTCGGTCGAGGCCTGGCTCCTGGCGAAGGACCCGAACGCGATCTTCTCCTGCGACGTCAACAACAAGATCTCGTGCGGCACCGTCGCCGAGTCGTGGCAGGCGACGCTGCTGGGGTTCCCCAACGCCTACCTCGGACTCATCTTCGAGTCGGTCGTCATCACGGTCGCGCTGGCGTCGCTGTCCGGAGTCCGGTTCCCGCGCCGGTTCATGCTCGGGGCGCACGCGCTCTACACGATCGCCGTCGCGTTCGCGTACTGGCTGTTCCTGCAGGCCTACTTCGTGATCGGTGCGCTCTGCCCCTGGTGCCTGCTCGTCACGGCGGCCACGACGCTCGTGTTCACTTCGATCACCCGCGTCAACATCCTCGACCGCAACATCACCTTCGGCCGATACCAGGAGACGGTGGAGAGGTACGTGCGGTTGGGCGCGGACACCGCGGTGGCGCTGCTCGTGCTCGCCGTGATCGCGGCGATGGTGGCGTTCCGCTACCTGTGAGCCGCGCCCGGGCCGCGTGGGCCCCGGGCCGCCCGTAGACTGTTCCGACCAGCGGTCGAGCACGCGCGAGGAGCCGAGTGGCCGAGGACGTCGTGGCGAAGACGGGCACCGAGGTGCCCGCTGCGGCTCCCGCTGCCCCGGACCAGACCGTCAGCCCAGCGTACGAGGCCACGAGCCGGCGCTCCCTGCTCCCGCGCATCTCCGCCCGTCGCGGCGGCGGCCGGTCCAGCGCCCATCCCGAGCTCGAGCCGCTGCTGCGCACCGTGAAGCAGTTCCACCCCAAGGCCGATCTGAAGATCCTCGAGCTCGCGTACGAGCGGGCGGCGTACCTGCACCGCGACCAGCACCGCCGCAGCGGCGACCCGTACATCACGCACCCGCTTGCCGTCGCCACCATCCTCGCCGAGCTCGGAACGACGCCGCCGACCCTGGCCGCGGCGCTGCTGCACGACACAGTCGAGGACACCGAGTACTCCCTCGACGCGCTGCGCGAGGACTTCGGCGACGAGGTCGCGGCGCTCGTCGACGGCGTCACCAAGCTCGACAAGGTGAAGTACGGGCAGGCGACCGCGGCGGAGACGGTCCGCAAGATGGTCGTGGCGATGGCACGCGACATCCGCGTGCTCGTCATCAAACTGGCCGACCGTCTCCACAACATGCGCACGTTGCGCTGGATGCCGCCGGCCAAGCAGGAGCAGAAGGCCCGCGAGACGCTCGAGATCTACGCACCGCTCGCGCACCGACTCGGCATGAACACCATGAAGTGGGAGCTCGAGGACCTCGCGTTCGCGACGCTCTACCCGAAGATGTACGACGAGATCGTGCGCCTCGTGGGGCAGCGGGCCCCTGAGCGCGACGAGTACCTCATGTCGGTGAAGGCGATCGTCGAGTCGGATCTCAACGCGGCGAAGATCAACCACACGGTCACCGGCCGCCCGAAGCACTACTACTCCGTGTACCAGAAGATGATCGTGCGGGGCCGCGACTTCGCCGACATCTACGACCTCGTCGGCATCCGGATCCTCGTGGACTCCGTGCGCGACTGCTACGCCGTCCTCGGCGTCATCCACTCGCGGTGGAACCCGGTCCCCGGCCGGTTCAAGGACTTCATCGCGATGCCCAAGTTCAACATGTACCAGTCGCTGCACACGACGGTGATCGGCCCGACCGGCCGCCCCGTGGAGCTGCAGATCCGCACCATGGACATGCACCGCGCGGCGGAGTACGGCGTGGCCGCGCACTGGCGCTACAAGCAGGGCTCGGTCGGTGGGAAGTCCGGCCCGGACGACATGGGGTGGCTGCGCCAGCTGCTCGAGTGGCAGCGCGAGACCGAGGACCCCGACGACTTCCTCGACTCGCTGCGCTACGACCTGGCGTCGAGCGAGGTCTTCGTGTTCACGCCGAAGGGCGACGTCGTCGCGCTCCCGGGCGGCTCGACACCGGTCGACTTCGCGTACGCCGTGCACACCGAGGTGGGCCACCGCTGCGTCGGGGCGCGCGTCAACGGCAAGCTCGTGCCGCTGGAGTCCTCGCTCACCTCGGGCGACGTGGTCGAGGTCTTCACCTCGAAGGCGGAGAACGCGGGACCGAACCGCGACTGGCTGCAGTTCGTCAAGAGCCCGCGCGCCCGCTCCAAGATCAAGGCGTGGTTCTCCAAGGAGCGCCGCGAGGAGGCCGTCGAGAGCGGCAAGGAGTCGATCACCCGCGCGATGCGCAAGGCGGGCCTGCCGCTGCATCGGCTGCTGTCGCCCGGGGCGCTGCAGGGGCTGCTGGCCGACCTGCACCTCTCCGACGTCACCGCGCTGTACGCCGCGGTCGGCGAGGGGCGCGTGTCGGCGACATCGGTGGTGCAGCGGCTCGTCGTGGCGCACGGGGGAGCGGACGGCGCCACCGAGGACCTCGCCGAGGTCGTCACGCCGGGCAAGATCGCCACCGGCAAGGCGCGCCCCGCGGGCGATCCCGGGATCGTGGTCGACGGCGACGACGACGTCTGGGTGAAGCTGGCGCGCTGCTGCACGCCGGTGCCGGGCGACGACGTCCTCGGCTTCGTGACGCGCGGGCACGGCGTATCGGTGCACCGGACCGATTGCGTCAACATCGCCTCGCTGCGCCAGGAGCCCGACCGCATCGTGCCGGTCACCTGGGCGCCCAAGGCCACGAGCGTCTTCCTGGTCAACATCCAGGTCGAGGCACTCGACCGTTCGCGCCTGTTGTCGGACGTCACGCGCGCGCTGTCGGACCAGCACGTCAACATCCTGTCGGCGTCGGTCAGCACCACCCGCGACCGCATCGCGCTCTCGCGCTTCACGTTCGAGATGGCCGACGCCACGCACCTGGGCTCGGTCCTCAAGAGCGTGCGCGGCGTCGAGGGCGTCTACGACGTCTACCGCGTCTAAGGCCCTCCACGCTCGACGCTCGTGCCGAGCCCTCGGGTCAGCCCGAGAACTCGGCGGCGGCGCGCTCGGCGGCCTCGAGGAGCGCCCGCGTGGTGGCGATGCGGCCCTCGACGTCGGCCGCCTTGCGGGTGTCGCCCGCAGCCACGAGCTTCTCGTGCTCCTTCTCGAGCTTGGCCAGCGACGCGCTGAACTGCTCGACCGTGGAGGCAGCCCGGGCCTTGGCCTCGGGGTTGCTGCGCTTCCACTGGTCCTGCTCGCCGCGCCGGATGGCGTCCTCGACCCGGCGCAGGCGGCCCTCGACGCGCTCCTTGTCGCCGCGCGGCACGTGGCCGATCGCCTCCCACCGCTCCTGGATCGAGCGCAGCGCCGCCTTGGCGCTCTTGAGGTCGGAGGTGTCGATCGCCTCGGCCTCGACGAGCAGGGCCTCCTTGGCGGTGAGGTTCTCGGCGAACCCGGCGTCGCGCTTGCCGAGCTCGGCGTTGCGGGCGGCGAAGAACTCGTCCTGCGCGGCGCGGAAGCGCTGCCACAGCGCCTCCTCGTCGGCCTTCCCCGCACGGCCGGCTGCCTTCCAGCGGGCCATGAGATCGCGGTACGCCGACGCCGTGGAGCCCCAGTCGGTCGAGGACTTGAGAGCCTC
Organism: Candidatus Nanopelagicales bacterium; assembly: GCA_050251215.1. Classification (GTDB taxonomy): domain Bacteria; phylum Actinomycetota; class Actinomycetes; order S36-B12; family CAIYMF01; genus Longivirga. Next base: position 95,342 of record JBFWNE010000004.1, on the reverse strand, counting down.
GGCCTCGGCGACGAGCGCTTCCTTCACCTGCTTGGCCTCGCTGCGCTCGCCGTCGAGGCGGGCGAAGTGCTGGCGGCGGTGCTTGTCGAACTGCGAGCGAGCGTGGCTGAACCGCTTCCAGAGCGCCTGCTCACCGGCCCGGTCGGCGCGCGGGGCGGCCTTCCAGGCGTCGAGCAGCTCCTTGAAACGCTCGCCGCTGGCCTTCCACTGCGTCGACTCGGCGAGACCCTCGGCCTCCGCGACGATCGCCTCGCGCGCGGCGAGGGCTGCCGCCTTGGCCGCGGCCCGGGCCTCGGCGGCTGCCGCGCGCTTGTCCTGGACGAGTACGTCGAGAGCATCGACGCGGGCGCGCAGAGAGGCGAGGTCGCCCACCATCGACGGGCTCTCGAGCGACTCCTTGGCCCGCTTGACGACGGCACCGGCCTGCTCGGGCGAGGCCTTGCCCTCCGTGAGCCGGCGGGTGGCCAGGCTGACCTCGACCGAGAGGTCGTCGAACTTCCGGACGAAGAACGCGAGGCCCTCGTCCGGCGTGCCGGCGGCCCACTGGCCCACGACGTGCTCGGAGCCGTCGCCGAGCGCCACGTGCACGTTGCCCTCGTCGTCGACGCGGCCGAAGGTGGCCGAGTCGGTCGGACGGTCGGCGTCGTGCACCTCCGGCTCGGCCGTCGGCGCCACCGCCGCAGGCGCCTGCGCGGCGACCGGCCGAGGAGGGGCCGGGCGCACGGTGCCGGCGAGCGCAGCAGGGCTCGGGCGCGGCCCGGGCCGCGGCGCGGGAGCTGCGGCAGATGCGTTCTCTGCGGGCGCGTCGACCGCGGGAGCCTCGGGCGCGGCTCCGACCGCGGGGGCCTCGGGCGCGGCCTCGACCGCGGGAGCCTCGGGCGCGGCCTCGACCGCGGGGGCCTCGGGCGCGGCCTCGACCGCGGGGGCCTCGGGCGCGACCTCAGGTGCTGTCGGCGCAGCCTCCGATACCGCCTCCCCGCCCGGGGCGGGGACCTGCGCGTCCGCGGGTTCGAGCGCCTCCTCGGCGGGGGCCGGAACCGTCGCAGTGGGGTCCACCGCGCCGTCCGGGGTCGGGATGGTCTGCTCGTCGGTGCCCTCGGGGGCGCTGCTGTCGCTGCTCATGCTGGTGTTCACTCCTCAGCCGGCCGGCGTGGTGGCCGTGGCCTTCGTGATGACGATGGGCTGTGCGGGGGATCCGTCGTTCGGGTTGGCATTGCCTGCGGCGACCCCGGCGTCCGCCACCTTCTGGACGACGTCGAGGCCGGACACCACTGTGCCCCAGATCGTGTAGCTCGCGGGGAGGGTTGTGTCCTTGTACACGATGAAGAACTGGCTGCCGGCCGTCCCCGGGCCCGCGTTGGCCATCGCCACGGTGCCCTTCGGGTAGTTGACTCCGGTGGCCGTCGGCAGGTTCTCGTCGGGGAGCGAATACCCCGGGCCACCTGTCCCGTCGTTGTTCGGGCTGCCGCACTGGAGCACGAAGATCCCGCTGGTGGTGAGGCGGAAGCAGTCGCTGTCGGTGTAGTAGCCCTGCTCGGCGAGGAACACCATCGACGTCGTGGTCTGCGGCGCCTTCTCGTTCGGCACCATCTCGATCACGATGTCGCCGCAGTTCGTGGCGAGCGTGAGCGTGGAGACCGCGCCCGCGGGCCGGGTGTCGGCGGGCGGCGAGGTCCACGTGTCGGTCTTCTGCGTCGGCTCGGGGGCCTTCGTGCAGCCCGTCACGCTCACCGACGGCGAGGCGCTGGGGGAGCCGCTGGAGGACGCGCTGAGGCTCGCGGAGGCCGAGCTCGAGGGTGTGGCCGACGGCGTGCTGCCGCCGTCCGCGACGTCGTTGCTGCTGCGGTTGGTGAGGACGAGGGCGAGCACGCCGGCGACCACGACCACGAGCGCCGCCACGACGGCGACGATCTGGTTGCGACGCTTGCTCTGCGCCGCGCGCTCGGCCCGGCGCTGCTGCTGGCGCTCGTACTTGGCGCGGGCGATCTCGCGCTCGCGCTTGTTGCTGCTCGACACGCCCTGGGGCTCCTGTCCGTCCTCACGGCACGCCGATCGACGGCGCCCGCCCGCGCACCTCGCGCCCCGCGAGTCTAGGCAGTCGATACGTGATCAGGGGGAGGCGGGCCGGAAGGTAGGCTGCGCCCGCCGGACATTCCCGCTCCGGCTGCCTCGTCGCGCCCCGGTGGCTCGACCCCGCAGGACCTGCCCCAGGAGGAGAGCCCGTGCTCGTCGTCGGCTTCCCCGCCGGTCCCTGGGGCACGAACTGCTGGGTCCTCGCAACCGGCGCCGGCGAGCAGTGCGTGATCGTCGACCCGGGCAAGGACGCCGCCCCCGGGATCGAGGACGCCGTCCGCGAGCACGGGCTGTCGCCCGTCGCGGTCCTCCTGACCCACGGGCACATCGACCACGTCTGGTCGGTCGTCCCCGTCTGCGGCGCCCGCGGGATCCCGGCGTACATCCACCCGTCCGACCGGGGCATGCTCGAGGACCCCATGGCGGGCATCAGCGCCCAGACCGCCCAGATGCTGGCCGCCATGACCGAGGGGCGCCTGGCCGCGGGGGAGCCGGACGACGTCCGGGAGCTCTCCGACGGCGCGGTCCTCGACCTCGCCGGCCTCTCGTTCGTCGTGGACCACGCCCCCGGCCACACCCGCGGCTCGGTCATGTTCCGCCACGGGGCGTCCGAGGGGATCCCGCCGCTGCTGCTGTCCGGCGACGTGCTCTTCGAGGGGTCCATCGGGCGTACCGACCTCCCCGGGGGCGACCACGCCGCCATGCTCGACAGCCTCGCCGCCAAGGTTCTGCCGCTCGACGACGACACCGTCGTGCTGCCCGGGCACGGCGGCACAACGACCATCGGCGACGAGCGAGCCACGAACCCGTATCTCACCGCCCTGGTGCGCCAGGGCACCTCGAGCGCAGCCCCCGGACGCGGGCTGTAGGTGACCACATGAGCCGAATCGCCCCCCTGTCCGGGTTCCCGGAGTGGCTGCCCGCGGAGCGCATCGTCGAGCAGCAGGTGCTCGACACCGTGCGCCGCGTGTTCGAGCTGCACGGGTTCGCCTCGATCGAGACGCGCGCGGTCGAGCCGCTCGAGCAGATGCTGCGCAAGGGCGAGATCGACAAGGAGGTCTACGTCCTGCGCCGGCTGCACGCCGACGGCGACGAGCCGGACGCCGGGCTGGGCCTGCACTTCGACCTCACCGTGCCGTTCGCCCGGTACGTCCTGCAGAACGCCGGCCACCTCGACTTCCCGTTCCGCCGCTACCAGATCCAGAAGGTCTGGCGCGGCGAGCGCCCGCAGGAGGGCCGGTTCCGGGAGTTCACCCAGGCCGACATCGACGTCATCGGCCGCGACACCCTCGCCTTCCACCACGAGGTCGAGGTCGCGCTGGTGATGGCCGAGGTGTTCCGGGCGCTGCCGTGCCCGCCCGCGGTGATCCTCGTCAACAACCGCAAGCTCGCCGAGGGCTTCTTCCTCGGCGCCGGCGCGTCCGACGCCGCCGCGGCGCTGCGGGCCATCGACAAGCTCGACAAGATCGGGCCCGAGAAGGTCGCTGCGCTGCTCGAGTCGGACGCCGGCCTCACGCCCGGCGGCGCGCAGAAGTGCCTGGCTCTCGCCGGCATCCGCAGCGCCGACGCATCCTTCGTCGAGCAGGTGCGGGCGCTCGGCGTCGAGCACCCCCTGCTCGAGGAGGGCCTGGAGGAGCTGGCGGCGGTCATCGGCGCGGCCTCGGCGCGCATGCCGGGCGCCGTCGTGGCCGACCTCAAGATCGCCCGCGGCCTCGACTACTACACCGGCACCGTCTACGAGACCCAGCTCGTGGGCTACGAGTCGTTCGGCTCGGTGTGCTCGGGCGGCCGGTACGACTCGCTGGCGAGCGACGGCCGCACGACGTACCCGGGCGTCGGCATCTCGCTCGGCGTCTCGCGGCTGCTGTCGGTGCTCATCGGACGGGGGATCGTGACGGCGAGCCGCTCGGTCCCGACCGCGGTCCTCGTGGCCGTGTCCGACGAGTCGGCGCGCGGGGCGTCCGAGGACGTCGCGGCCGCTCTGCGCGGTCGCGGCATCAGCACCGAGGTCGCGCCCAGCGCGGCGAAGTTCGGCAAGCAGATCCGCCACGCCGACCGACGTGGCATCCCGTTCGTCTGGTTCGTCGCGGACGACGGCACGCACTCGGTCAAGGACATCCGGTCGGGCGACCAGGTCGACGCCGACCCCACCAGCTGGACGCCGCCGGCGGAGGACCTCGTCCCCGTCGTCGCGCTGGCGCACATCGAGGAGAGCACGTCGTGATCCGCACGCACACCGCCGGCAGCCTCCGGGCCGAGCACGTCGGACAGACCGTGACGCTGGCCGGCTGGGTGGCCCGCCGCCGCGACCACGGCGGCGTCGCCTTCCTCGACCTGCGCGATGCCTCGGGCGTCGTCCAGGTGGTCGTGCGCGACCCGGAGGTGGCTCACCCGCTGCGCAACGAGTTCTGCGTGAAGGTCGTCGGCGTCGTGTCGGCGCGCCCGGAGGGCAACGCCAACCTCGAGCTGCCGACCGGCGAGGTCGAGGTGGTGACCACCGAGCTCGAGGTGCTCTCGACCGCGGCCCCCCTCCCGTTCCCGATCGACGAGCACGTGGAGGTCGGCGAGGAGGCGCGCCTGCGCCACCGCTACCTCGACCTGCGCCGTCCCGCACCGGGTGCGGCCCTGCGGCTGCGCAGCCGCGTGAACCGCGTGGCCCGCGACGTCCTCTACGACCACGACTTCGTCGAGATCGAGACCCCGACCCTCACGCGCTCGACGCCGGAGGGCGCCCGCGACTTCCTGGTGCCCGCGCGCCTGCAGCCCGGCACCTGGTACGCCCTGCCGCAGAGCCCGCAGCTGTTCAAGCAGCTGCTCATGGTCGCCGGCATGGAGCGGTACTTCCAGATCGCGCGCTGCTACCGCGACGAGGACTTCCGCGCCGACCGCCAGCCCGAGTTCACCCAGCTCGACATCGAGATGAGCTTCGTCGACCAGGACGACGTCATCGCCGTGGGCGAGGCGGTCGTGTCCGCGATCTGGCGCGAGATCGGCGTCGAGATCCCCACCCCCATCGCGCGCATGACGTACGCCGACTCCATGGCGCGCTACGGCAACGACAAGCCCGACCTGCGCTTCGGCAACGAGCTCGTCGAGTGCACGGACTACTTCTCCGAGACCACGTTCCGCGTGTTCCAGGCGCCGTACGTCGGCGCGGTGGTCATGCCGGGCGGTGCGTCGCAGCCGCGCAAGCAACTCGACGCCTGGCAGGACTGGGCCAAGTCCCGCGGCGCCAAGGGCCTCGCCTACGTGCTCATCGGCGAGGACGGCGAGCTCGGAGGCCCGGTGGCCAAGAACCTCAGCGACGCCGAGCGGGCGGGCCTGGCCGAGCGCGTGGGCGCACAGCCTGGCGACTGCGTGTTCTTCGCGGCCGGCGACGCGGCGCCGTCGCGGGCGCTGCTCGGCGCGGCGCGCCTCGAGATCGGCAAACGGTGCGGCCTCATCGACGAGTCGGCCTGGGCGTTCGTGTGGATCGTCGACGCCCCGCTGTTCGAGCCGTCGTCCAAGGCGGTCGAGAGCGGCGACGTCGCGGTCGGCGCCGGCGCCTGGACCGCCGTGCACCACGCCTTCACCTCGCCCAAGCCCGAGTGGATCGACCGGTTCGAGGAGAGCCCGGGCGAGGCGCTGGCGTACGCCTACGACATCGTCTGCAACGGCAACGAGATCGGCGGCGGCTCGATCCGTATCCACCGCAAGGACGTGCAGCAGCGCGTCTTCGCGATGATGGGCCTCGGCCCCGACGAGCAGCAGGAGAAGTTCGGCTTCCTGCTCGACGCCTTCGCCTTCGGCCCGCCCCCGCACGGCGGTATCGCGTTCGGCTGGGACCGGATCGTCGCGCTGCTGTCGGGCAGCGACTCGATCCGCGACGTGATCGCCTTCCCGAAGACCGGTGGCGGGCAGGACCCGCTCACGGGGGCCCCGGCGGCGATCAGCGACCAGCAGCGCGCCGAGGCGGGCGTCGACTTCGTCCCCGAGCCGGAGGACGCCGCGGCCGAGTAGGCGCGGCGCCCGCGGGGCCAGGATGCTCCGCGCCGACCGTTACGTCGCACGGGCGTGCCCTCTGGCGCTGGGCGGGGCATAACGCCCCATACTGGACGCTTCCGCGGACCCGCCGCGGGAGCAAGAGGAGCGACCGTGCCCGACCCCATCGACGGATCCGACCTCCCCGGCCTGCCGACCGGCCTCCCGGAGCCCGAAGCCGGCCCTGTCGTGTCGCCGCAGCACGGGCGCCGCGACAACCCCGATCGGCTGACGCGCAAGCCGCTGGTGTTCTGGGACCGCATCAAGCTGCTGCTGTTCTTCGGCGTCGCCTTCGGCATCATCATCTGGGCCCAGGCCGCCCAGAACCCGCTGGTCTCGTTCCCGACGGCCGAGCAGTCCGCGGCCGCCTCGGGCTTCGGCCAGATCCTGCTGGTGCTCATCGCGCTGGAGTCGCTGCGCCAGATCCACTTCGTCCTGGCCGAGCACTCGGCGTCGTACCACCAGGCCTGGCTGCGGCTGTTCGCGCGCACCGAGAAGGTGTCCAACCGCTGGAGCGCGTGGACGCGCTACCGCGTCGCCCGCGTGGTCAAGTGGGTCGTCGGTCTCGCCGTCGTGTCGATGGTGCTCGCGGCCATCTCCGGGCTCCCGCCCGTGATCGCGCTGTTCCAGGTGCCGGCCTGGTTCATCCAGCAGCTGCCGATGATCCTGCAGCTCGTCCTCTACCTCTTCATCGCGGTCGCGCAGTTCGCCCTCATCTTCTGGTTCCTGTCGCGCGGCGGCGTCGACGTCTACTTCCCGGACGACGTCAAGACGCGCTTCGACGACGTCTGGGGCCAGGACGGCGTCCTCGAGCGCGTGCGGGAGAACATCGTCTTCATGGAGAACCCCGAGGAGATCGAGGCCAAGGGGGGCTACGTCCCCGGCGGCATCCTCCTGTGGGGGCCTCCCGGCACGGGCAAGACGCTGCTGGCCGAGGCCGTCGCCGGCGAGACCGGCAAGCCGTACGTCTTCGTCGACCCGGGCGCGTTCATCAACATGTTCTTCGGGGTCGGCGTCCTCAAGGTCAAGGGCCTGTTCCGCAAGCTGCGCAAGCTGTCCCTGCGGTACGGCGGCGTCATCGTCTTCTTCGACGAGGCAGACACCCTGGGCAGCCGCGGCGGAGCGGTCAGCCAGGCCCGCCGGGCGGCGCTCGAGGGCACGCGCACGCCGTTCGACCTCGCCCACGGCCCGTCCTGCAACGGCCGCTACTACGCCTCGCCGCAGACCCAGCAGTACCTGTACGAGGCCGACCTCGCCGACCGTCAGCTCTTCGTGCCCACGGGTGCCGGCGGCGGTGGCGGCATGGGCGGCATGGGCACCCTGCAGGCGCTGCTCACCGAGCTGTCGGGCCTGAAGAAGCCGCGCGGCTTCGTCAACCGCGTGGTACGCCGCACCCTCGGGATGCGCCCCAAGCCACCGCCGAAGTACCGCATCCTCGTGATGATGGCGACGAACATGCCGGACGCCCTCGACCCGGCGCTGCTGCGCCCGGGGCGCATCGACCGCATCTACCGCATGGGCTACCCGTCCAAGGCGGGCCGCGTCGTCACGTACAAGAACTACCTCGACAAGATCAAGCACGAGGTGACCGACGAGCAGATCGACACGCTCGCCACGATCTCGCCCTACGCCACCGGCGCCACGATCAAGGACTCCGTCAACGAGGCGCTGGTGATCGCGATCCGCGACGGGCGCGACTCGGTGACGTACGCCGACCTCATCAAGGCCAAGTCGCTCAAGGACCACGGCCTGCCGGACGGCTTCAACTACGTCGACCGCGAGCGGCACTCGCTGGCCATCCACGAGGCGTGCCACGCGGTCGTCATGTACCGCCTGCAGCACTCGAGCATCATCGACACCGCCACCATCGAGCGCCGCGGCGACGTCGGCGGCTTCGTGTCGCCGATCCCGATCGAGGAGCGGTTCGTCGAGTGGCGCACCGAGGTCGACGTCGACGTCATGACGTTCCTCGCCTCTCTCGCCGGCGAGCGGATGTTCTACGACGGCGACCACACCCAGGGAGTGGGCGGCGACATGGCGGCCGCCACGGGCATCGTCACCCGCTCGATGCTCTCGCACGCGATGGGCCCGAACCTCCGCGCGTTCAACGCCGGCATGCTCGCGCGCTCGGGCCTCGTCTCCGGGGGTATCCCGCTCGTCGAGGGCGTGCCGTTCGAGGGCGAGACCGCGGCCGCGGTCGAGGCCAAGCTGCGCGAGCTCTACGACCGCACGGTGCAGGTGCTCGAGGCCAACCGCCGCGAGGTCCTGGCCGTGACCCATGCGCTCGAGACGTACAAGACGCTGTCGGGCGAGGACGTCGCGGCGGTGATCGAGGGCGTCGAGGGCCCGCTGGTCGACGGCCGGGGGTACGTCGAGCCGGAGTTCGTCGCGCAGCTCGAGGACTACCACCGCCAGGCGGTCGAGGCGCACAAGGTCGTCCACGAGCGGCCGCCGGCGCTCCCGGCGATGCCCGAGCCCGTCGCGGCCGCACGGCGCGAGCAGGGCGAGGGCTGACGCCGGTCGTCAGTGGTGGTCGGCTCCTGAGGACGCCAGAGCGCCCGACGTGCTGCCGCGCAGCCACCGGAAGCCGAGGCCGGCGTACACGCGCCGCGCGGCGTCGTTCTCGGCGTACATCCCGAGGCTGACCGCGGGCGCTCCCGCGGCGAGCGCGTCGCGCGTCACCTCGGCGCACAGCAGGCGCGCGAGCCGGCGGCCGCGGCGCTCGGGATGCGTGGCCACGCTGTTGAGATGGTGGCTGCCCGAGCGCTGCCGGGTGACGGCCAGCACGGCGGCCAGCCCGCCGGTGCCCGGCAGGCCCCCCTCGGGGTCCTCGATCCCCGCCCAGCGCACCACGCGCGGGTCGCCCGCGGCGATGGAGGCGGTGGGGGACGAGGCTTCGAGGAGCGCGGCGATGCGCGGGTCGCCCGCGGCCAGATCGATCACGCGGGCGTCGCCGCCGTACGGCGTGAGCTGGCGCGGCGGGGGCGTCAGGGTGCACCAGGCGTCCCACTCGTCGTGCTCGGCCGGCCGCAGGTCGGCGGGCAGGAGCGGCAGGCCGCCTCGGGGCACGGTCACTCCGGTGACGGCCTCGCCGTCGGCCGCGGCCGACGCCGCGAGCCCCACGACCAGGTCGACCGCGGTCCGCACATGCGCGGCGTCGCCAGGGTCGGCGGCGTACCCGCTGACCCAGCGCGCGCCGCGCCAGGCGTGGTGGCTCACGGTCGCGCCCGCGATGCCGCCCCGGACCGCCACCCGCTGCAGATGGCCGGGGTCGACGTCGTAGCGGATCCAGAGGTCGTCGGGGAGGGCCTGCTGCAGATCGTGGAACAGCGCGGTCTGGCGCTCGTCGGGTGCGGGGCTCACCCCTGCACCCAACCAGACGCGGCCGGGGGCGCCGCCTAGGGTTGGCGCGTGACCGCGAGCCTGTTCGACGAGGGGGCCGGGCCGACCCGCGCCGGCGCCCCGCTCGCGGTCCGCATGCGCCCGCGCACGCTCGACGAGCTCGTCGGCCAGCGCCACCTGCTCGAGCCCGGCAGCCCGCTCCGGCGGCTCGTCGGCGACAGCACGACCGGCCGCGCCGGCATCACGAGCGTGATCCTGTGGGGGCCGCCGGGCACCGGGAAGACCACGCTCGCGTCCTTGGTCAGCACGAGCACCGGCCGCCGGTTCGTGGAGCTGTCGGCGGTCACGGCGGGCGTGAAGGACGTCCGCGAGGTGGTCGACCGCGCCCGCGACGCCCTCGGCATGCAGGGGCAGGGCACGGTGCTGTTCGTCGACGAGGTGCACCGCTTCTCCAAGACCCAGCAGGATGCGCTGCTGCCGGCAGTCGAGAACGGGTGGGTCACCCTCGTCGCCGCCACCACGGAGAACCCCTCGTTCTCCGTCATCTCACCGCTGCTCTCGCGCTCGCTCGTGCTCACGCTGGCGCCGCTGACCGACGCCGACGTGCGCGGCCTCCTGCGCCGGGCCGTCACCGACCCGCGCGGGCTCGACGGCACGGTCGAGCTGTCGGCCGAGGCAGAGGACCACCTGCTGCGGGTCGCGGGGGGCGACGCCCGACGGGCGCTCACGAGTCTCGAGGCGGCGGCCGGGGCGGCGCTCGACGCCGGCACGAACCTCATCGACCTGTCGGCCGTCGAGCGAGCCGTGGCCCACGCAGCGCCTCGGTACGACCGGGACGGCGACCAGCACTACGACGTCATCAGCGCGTTCATCAAGAGCTGCCGCGGGTCGGACGTCGACGCCGCGCTGCACTACCTCGCGCGCATGCTCGAGGCGGGGGAGGACCCGCGCTTCATCGCGCGCCGCCTCATCATCCTGGCGAGCGAGGACGTCGGCATGGCCGACCCGACCGCGCTGCAGACCGCCGTCGCGGCGGCCCAGGCGGTGCAGCTCATCGGTCTGCCGGAGGGCCGGCTCACCCTCGCGCAGGCCACCGTCGCGATCGCGCTCGCCCCCAAGTCCAACGCCGTGACGCTCGCGATCTCCGAGGCGGAGGCCGACGTACGCCGGGGCCTCATCGGCCAGGTGCCGGCCCATCTGCGCGACAGCCACTACTCCCGCGCCGCCGACCTCGGGCACGGCGTCGGCTACGTCTACCCCCACGACGTGCCCGGCGGGGTGGCCGCCCAGCAGTACGCGCCCGACCAGGCCGCGGGCCGGCGCTACTACGCCCCGACCCGGTACGGCGCCGAGGCGCGCTACGCCGACGTCCTCGACCGGTTGCGCGTGGCGCTCGGCCGGGAGCCCGCCCCCGCGAACTCCGACGAGCCGGCCGGGTCCCCGCCGGTAGGGTCGGACCCTGCGCCGGACGTCGCTGGAACCGGCCGGGACACGAGCAGCGAGCAGGAGGGATGAGCCGAGCATGAAGCGCCTGTTCTGGCTCGGCCTCGGTGCGGCTGCCGGCTACTACGCCGCCCGCCGCGGCGACGAGATGGTGGAGCGCGCCCGCGAGCGGGGCGTCGTCGGCAACGTGTCCCTCGCCGCCACCACGGCGAGCAGGATGGCAGCCTCCGCGTCCCGTACCGCCGCCAGCATCCGTACCGCCGCCACCAGCGCCCCGAGCACCCCCGCAGACCCGAGCAGCCCCACCCGAGAGGCACGATCCTGATGGACTCCGCCGAGATCCGTAGCCGCTTCCTGCGGTTCTTCTCCGAGCGCGGGCACACGCCCGTCCCCTCGGCGTCGCTGCTGCTCGACGACCCCACGCTGCTGTTCGTCAACGCCGGCATGGTGCCGTTCAAGCCGTACTTCCTCGGCGAGGCCCCCGCGCCGTACGACCGCGCCACCTCGGTCCAGAAGTGCGTCCGCACGCTCGACATCGACGAGGTCGGCAAGACCACGCGGCACGCGTCGTTCTTCCAGATGGCCGGCAACTTCTCCTTCGGCGACTACTTCAAGGAGGGCGCGATCCCGCTCGCCTGGGAGCTCCTCACGTCCTCGGAGGCCGACGGCGGCTTCGGGTTCCCGGAGGACAAGCTCTGGGTCACCGTCTACGAGGACGACGACGAGGCCCAGGACATCTGGCACCGCGTCGCCGGCATCCCGCTCGAGCGGATCCAGCGCCGGGACGCGAAGGACAACTACTGGTCGATGGGCGTGCCCGGCCCCGGCGGACCGTGCTCGGAGATCTACTACGACCGCGGCCCCGAGCACGGCAAGGAGGGCGGCCCGGTCGCGGACGAGGACCGCTACCTCGAGGTGTGGAACCTCGTGTTCATGCAGGAGGAGCTCTCCGCCGTCCGCAGCAAGATGGACTTCGACGTCCGCGGGCCGCTGCCGGCGAAGAACATCGACACGGGCATGGGCCTCGAGCGCATGGCCGCGCTGCTGCAGGGCGTCGAGAACATCTACGAGATCGACACCACCCGCCTCATCCTCGACCGCGCTGCGGCGCTGTCGGGCGCGCGGTACGGCGCCGATCACGAGGACGACGTGCGCCTGCGCGTGGTCGCCGACCACGCCCGCACCGTCGCGTTCCTCATGCAGGACGGCGTGCTGCCCGGCAACGAGGGCCGCGGCTACGTGCTGCGCCGCATCCTGCGCCGCGTCGTGCGCAACATGCGCCTGCTCGGGTCGGACGACCCGGTGATGGGCGAGCTCATCCGCGCGTCGGTCGAGGCGATGGGGCCGCAGTACCCCGAGCTGGTCGACGACCTCGGCCGCCTCGTCTCCATCGCGGAGAACGAGGAGTCCGTGTTCGCGGAGACGCTGCGCACGGGCACGACCCTGTTCGACACGGCGGTGAGCGACCTCAGGAAGTCGGGCGGCACCACGCTCGCCGGCGACGCGGCGTTCGCGCTGCACGACACCTACGGCTTCCCCATCGACCTCACCCTGGAGATGGCCGCCGAGAAGGGGATCGAGGTCGACCAGGAGGGCTTCCGCCGGCTCATGGGGGAGCAGCGCGACCGCGCCAAGGCCGACGCCAAGGCGCGCAAGGCCGGCCTCACGCCGCTGACGGTCTACAAGGACGTCATGGACGCCGCGGGCCTCACGTCGTTCACCGGGTACGACGAGGTCGTGTCCGAGGCCACCCTGCGCGGCATCCTCGTCGACGGCGAGGACGTGCGCAGCGCCCGCGAGGGCACCGCGGTCGAGGTCGTGCTGGACCGCAGCCCGTTCTACGCCGAGGGGGGCGGTCAGCTCGCCGACGCCGGCCTCATCACGCTCGCCGACGGTGCGGTCGTCGAGGTGGCCGACGTCCAGCAGCCGGTGCCGGGCCTGTACGTCCACCGCGGGCGCGTGGTGTCGGGCGAGGCCGTGGTCGGCCAGTCCGCCGTCGGCCGCGTCGACCTCGAGCGCCGGCGCGCGATCTCGCGCGCGCACACCGCCACCCACCTCGTGCACAAGGCGTTCCGCGAGGCGCTGGGGGAGACCGCGACCCAGATGGGCTCGGAGAACTCGCCCGGCCGGTTCCGCTTCGACTTCCCGCTCTCCGGCGCCGTGCCGGCCTCGGTCATGGCCGACGTCGAGGCGCGCGTGAACGATGTGCTCGCGGAGGACCTCGCGGTCACCGCGGAGATCATGAGCCAGGAGCAGGCCCGCGCGGCCGGCGCCATGGCGCTCTTCGGCGAGAAGTACGGCGACCGCGTGCGCGTGGTCTCCGTCGGCGACTGGGCCCGCGAGCTCTGCGGCGGCACCCATGCCCAGCGCTCCGGGCAGGTCGGCCTCGTGAAGTTCCTGTCCGAGGGCTCGATCGGCACCGGCGTGCGCCGCGTCGAGGCCCTCGTCGGCGTCGACGCCTACCGCTTCCTCGCCCGCGAGCACCTGCTCGTGGCCCAGCTCGCCGACATCGTCAAGGCCCGGCCCGAGGAGCTGCCCGAGCGCATCGACGGCATCCTCAGCCGCCTGAAGGACGCCGAGCGCGAGATCGCCAAGGTCCGCTCGGCCAACCTCGTGGCCAACCTCGAGGGCATCCTCGGCACCGCCCAGGAGATCGGGGCGGTACGGGTCTGGACCTTCACCGCCCCCGACGGCACGGATGCCGGCGGCCTGCGCGAGCTCGTCACCAAGGGCCGGGACGCCGCGCGCCGCGAGATCCCATCGGTCGTCCTCGGCGCTGCGGTCACCGACGGCAAGGTCAGCATCGTCGTGGCGACCAACGAGGCCGGTCGGGCCGCAGGAGCCTCGGCCAACGCCGTCCTGCAGGCCGCGCTCGGCGCGGTGGGCGGCCGGGGCGGCGGCAAGGACGACATGGCCCAGGGCGGCGGCACCGACGTCTCCGGCGTGGAGGCGGCCTTCGCCGCAGCCGCCGGCGCCGTACGCGCCGCCACCGGGGCGTGACGTCGCCCACAGACGCCGGATTCCGCCGCGGGATCCGGATCGGCGTCGACGTCGGATCCGTCCGAGTCGGCGTGTCCCGCACCGACCCTGACGGCCTGATCGCCGTCCCCGTGGCGACCCTCGACCGGCCCAAGGCCGTCGCGGCGCCGCGGACCGACCTGCTCGGCGTCGCAGCACTCGTCGCCGAGCACGAGCCGCTCGAGGTCGTGGTGGGTCTGCCGGTCGCGCTCGACGGCTCGGAGGGCCTGGCCGCCGCGGGCGTGCGGGCCTGGGTGGGCGACCTCCACCGCGTCCTCGCGCAGCGGGGAACTCCCGTGCCGGTGCGGCTCGTCGACGAACGGATGACCACCGCTGCCGTCACCAAGGAGCTGCGGGCCGCCGGCCGCGACGCGCGCAGCAGTCGTGCCGTGGTCGACCAGGCCGCGGCTGTCATGATCGTCCAGCACGCGCTCGACGCCGAGCGCGCCACGGGCGCCCCGCCAGGCGCCCTCGCGGAGCCCCCGGAGGACCTCGCATGAGCCAGCTCGGACTCGGTATGCAGTACGACGAGCCCGACACCCGACGTCGGCGCGCCTCTGGACCCCTGGCGGTCCTGGTGGCGCTCCTCCTGCTCGGGGGTATCGCGTTCGGCGCCTTCCTCGGCATCAAGTCGCTCACCGGCAGCGGTTCGAGCGACTTCCAGGGCGAGGGCACGGGCAGCGTGACCGTCGTGGTCAAGAAGGGCGACTCGCTCACCGCCATCGGCCGGACGCTGGCCGACGCCGAGGTCGTGGCCTCCGCGGACGCCTTCGTAGGAGCAGCGTCCGGGGACGAGCGGGCCCAGAGCATCGCCCCTGGCTCCTACCAGCTGCGCAAGGGGATGAGCGGCGCCGCCGCGCTCACGCTCATGCTCGACCCGGACTCCCGCGTCGTGCAGAAGGTCGTGGTGCCGGAGGGCCTCCGGTTCGAGAAGACCATCGCCCGTATCACCAAGGGCACCGATCTGACCGCCGACCAGGTGAAGGAGGCGCTGTCCCGCGCCGGTGCTCTGGGCCTCCCGGACTACGCCGAGGGCAACGTCGAGGGCTTCCTCTTCCCGGCCACCTACGAGTTCGAGCCCGGAGTAGACGCCGATGCCGTGGTCAAGGCGATGCTGAGCCGCTTCCGGGTCGCCGCCAAGGAGGTCGACCTCGTCGCCGAGGCCAAGAAGCGCAAGCTGACGCCGTACGAGGTCGTCATCATCGCCAGCCTCGTGCAGGGCGAGAGCGCGCCGGAGGACTACGACAAGGTCGCCCGCGTGATCTTCAACCGGCTCGACCAGGGCATGCCGCTGCAGCTGGACTCGACGGTCAACTACGCGCTCGGCAAGAGCGACCTGCAGCTCTCGGCCGAGGAGCTGAAGACCGACAGCCCGTACAACACCTACGCGAACAAGGGTCTCCCGCCCGGGCCGATCAACTCGCCCGGGGAGGCGGCCTTGACGGCGGTGCTCAACCCCGCCAAGGGCGACTGGCTGTACTTCGTGACGACGGACCCGGACACCAAGACGACCGAGTTCGCCACCACGTACGACGAGTTCCTCGCGCTCAAGCGCAAGTTCCAGGCGAATGTCGGCTGAGCGACGCCGCGCCGCGGTGCTCGGGCACCCCGTCGCCCACTCGCTCTCCCCGGTCCTGCATCGCGCGGCGTACGAGGCCCTCGGCCTCGACTGGGAGTACGGCCTGCACGACGTGACCGAGGAGGCCCTGCCGGCCTTCGTCCGGGGTCTGGACTCGTCGTGGGCCGGCCTGTCGCTGACGATGCCGCTGAAGGAGGCGGTCGTCCCGCTGCTCGACGACGTCGACCTCGTGGCCCTGGCCACCGGAGCCGTCAACACGGTCGTGCTCGACGACGACGGCCGGCACGGGTGGAACACCGACGTCCAGGGGATCGTCGCCGCGCTCGACGAGAACGGCGCCGGCACCGGGCCGGGCGCGGTCGTCGGCGGCGGGGCGACCGCCCGTTCCGCGGTCGCCGCTCTGGCCCGGCGAGGCACCACGGAGGTGCTGCTCGTGGCCCGACGGCCCGAGGCCGCCGCGGGCGTGCGTGCCACGGCGCAGGAGGTGGGCGTCGCGCTCGAGGTGCTGGGCTGGGACTCCCTGCTCGACGCGCTCGAGGCCGATGTCGTGGTCTCCACCGTTCCGGCCGGGGTGCTCGACCCCGTCGCGGGTGACGTCGCGGCGGCGCAGGGGACCCGCGGGGCACTGCTCGACGTCGTCTACCACCCCTGGCCCACGCCGCTCGCGGCCGCCTGGTCGTCGGCGGGGGGCACCGTGGCCTCGGGGCTGGACATGCTCCTGCACCAGGCTGTGCGCCAGGTCGAGCTGATGACCGGCCTGACGCCTCCGGTGCCCGCCATGCGGACGGCCCTGCAGGCCGCGGCCGCCGCGCGGCGCGGCTGAGCAGACCGTCCCCGCCGGATCCTCAAGCCGGGCTCCCGGCGCGCCGAAAGCATGCTCGGAGGGTCATCTGACCCCCGTCCGTCCGAGCCGCCGAGGTGCCCCATGTCCGGCCTGCTTCCCCCCACCGGTCGCGCCGCCCGCCTCGACCGTGCGCTCGCGGAGCTGCTGGCCCAAGCACCCGAGCTCGAGGCCGCCTCGGTCGTCTCCTTCGACGGCCTGGCCATGGCGTCGCGCCTGCCCTCCGGCATGGACGAGGACCGGGTGGCCGCCATGAGCGCCGCCCTGCTGAGCCTCGGGGAGAAGGCTGCGCAGGGCCTCGGACGGGGCGACCTGTCCCAGGTGTACGTCGAGGGCGAGTCCGGCACCGTCTTCCTCATCTCCGCCGACGACGAGGCCGTGCTGGTCGCCGTGGCGGCGGCCGGCGCCAAGGCCGGTCTGATGCTCTACGAGGTGCGCCGCGCAGCAGCCGCCGTCGGCGAGGTGCTGCGTGAGTCCGCCCCCGTGGCTGTCGAGCCTGCCGTGGACGACCAGGCCCTGGCCGAGGCGGAGGCGGCGTACGAGGCCTACCGCGCCTCGCAGGCCGCCCAGCCCGTCCCGGCCGCGCCCGAGACTCTGGAGCCCGCCGCGTCGTGGGATCCGTACGCCACCGCGCCCGTCACCACCGCCCGTTCCTGGTCCTGACCGGCCCCACCACCACCTGAAGGAGGGGCGCGCCCGTGAACCTCGAGGGCTCCCTCGACGCGTTCGGACTCCCGGACGTCCTCGCGCTGCTCGCGACCACCGGCAAGTCCGGCGGCCTGCTGCTGCGCCGTGCGCCGGACGGCGACCGGCCGCGCACCGAGGGCGCGGTGTGGTTCCGGGACGGCCGCGTGTGCGGTGCGACCTCGGACCGCTCGCGAGCCTCGCTCGTGCGCCGCGTGGTGGGATCCGGCGCCGTCGACGACAACGCCCTGCGGCAGGCCGTCGCCCGTGCTGTCGCCGGCGGCGGGGGAGTGGCTCGCGCGCTGCTCGAGGCGGGCTCGGTCGACCCGGAGCTGCTGCGCCAGGCGGCCGACGACCAGGCCGTGGATGCGGTGTTCGACCTGCTGCGCTGGCGCGAGGGCGAGTTCGCCTTCGACCCGGGCGCCTCGGACCCCGACGACATCGGCCTGGCCGTCGAGCACGACAGGCTGCTGGCCGAGGCGCGCGCCCGCATCGAGGCGTGGGAGTCCCTCGTCGTCGTGATCCCCAGCCCCGAGGCCGTGCTCGCCGTCCCCACCGTGCTCGGGCACGACCCGGAGGTCTCCCGCGACGAGTGGGCCCTGCTGTCGCTGGTCGACGGCCACCGCCGTGTGCAGGACCTGGTCGAGCTCACCGGCGCGGGCGAGTTCGCCGTCACGACCATCCTCGCCCGCCTCGTGCAGCGCGGGCTCCTGCACGTGAAGGACGCCGCGGCTCCCGACCACGTCAGCATCGTCGAGCGCCGGCTCGGCATGCTCGCGTCGATCGAGGGCGGTGCGCCCGCAGCCCCCGCGCCCGCGTCCGAGGCCCCGCACCCTGTGGACGAGCTGCCCCCGGCGCCGGGCTCGCTCGGCATGACCGCCGCAGCCGCTCTCGCAGCGGCGCGGGCGGCTCAGGGCCTGCCTTCGCCGGGCGTCCCCAGCCCGGCCGGCGGTCGCCCGCGGCACGAGGTCGTGCCTCCGCGGCCCGAGCCGTTCCTGCCCGGACGCCGTCCCGAGCACCCGGAGCCGGAGCCCGAGCGCGTCGCCGGTGCCTCCGCCCACGCGTCGGCGCCCGGGATGCCCGCGGCCCCGGCGTACGGCGCGCCGTCCGCTCCGACGGCGCCACAGGTCTCCGTCGACGGCGCCACCGCCCGTACCCTCGCCGCGCCGGCGCCCCTGCCCGCGCCCGACCCCCGGCACGACGCCATGATCGAGCGCGACCCCGCGGTCAACCGCAGCCTGCTGCTGCGCCTGATCGCCGGCGTGAGGGGGCTCTGATGGCTGCGCGCAAGCACCGCCGTCAGGGCGGCCAGGCCGTGAAGATCGTGGTCACGGGCCCGTTCGCCGCGGGCAAGACCACGCTGATCCGCACGATCAGCGAGATCACGGTGCTCTCGACCGAGCGCGGGATCACCGACGAGACCCGCGCACGCAAGTCCGAGACCACCGTCGCGATGGACTTCGGCCGGATCACGATCGATCGGGACCTGGTGCTCTACCTGTTCGGCACCCCCGGCCAGGAGCGGTTCGACTTCATGTGGGAGATCCTCGGCGAGGGGATGCTGGGCTACGTCCTGCTCGTCGACGCCTCGAGGCCCGAGACGCTCGACGAGGCGGCGAGCATCCTCGCCGCCTTCCGGCGGATGGCGCACGTGCCGTTCGTGGTGGCCCTGAACCGCACCAGCGACCTCGACCCCCGGGCCGAGGACCGCGTCCGCGACGCGTTGGCGCTCGCTCCCGGCACGCCCGTGGTGCCGTGCGATGCGACCGACAAGGACTCGGTGAAGAGCGTCCTGCTGGCGCTGCTCTACTGCGTGCTGGACGACATCGAAGCGACCGCGGCCCACGCCTAGGAGACGCCGTGCGCCTGCTGCGATGGCCCCACCGCCGACCGGAGCCGGTCGGCCGGCACTCGCGCGCGCTCACGGGCGTGGGGGTGCCGGGCGCCGCCGCAGCCCTCGTCAGCACCAGCGCCGTGGTCGAGGCCGTGCGGGCCGACGCGGCCGTACGGGAGCCGTCGTCACATCCCGTGACCCTGGGCTTCGCCGACGGCGCGAGCGTGGAGCTCGCCCCCGACGACCCGCGCGTGCGCACGTTCCGGGCGGCTGCGGACGCCCTGCTCGACGCGCCGCACGCATAGCCGCGCGGCACGGGCTCAGCCGTCCGGGCTACAGACCACGTGCCGCTGTGCCGAACAGGTGAAGGGGAGCACCTCGTGCCCCTGACCGCCCCGGTGCAGGCCGGGGGCGTCCGAGCCGGGAGAGCGCATCGTGAAGCAGCTGGGGGACATCCTCCTCGAGGGCGGCCTCGTCACCCACGACCAGCTGGCCGTGGCGATCGACGAGCAGAACCGCCTGGGCCGCAGCCTCGGCCGGGTCCTCGTCGACCAGGGCGTGCTCACCGAGGCTCAGCTCGTGGCCTCGCTGGCCGCGCAGATCGGCATGCGCTTCGTCGACCTCGGCGACATCCAGATCGACGGCTCGGCGCTCGGCCGGGTGCCGGGCCACGTCGCCCGCCGCCACACGGCGATCCCGATCGGGTACGAGGAGGGCAAGCTCGTCGTGGCCATGGCCGACCCGGCCAACGTGTTCGCCATCGACGACATCCGCTCCGCCGCCGGCATCGACGTCAAGCCCGTGGTCGCGACCCGCAACGACGTGGCGGCAGCGATCGACCGGTTCTACCGCGCCGGCGACGAGCTCAACGACCTCACCTCCGAGCTCGACACCGGCGAGGACGAGGAGGACCTGTCCAAGGTCAAGGAGATCACCGAGGACGCCCCGATCGTCCGGTACGTCAACCTCCTCATCACCCAGGCCATCCAGGACCGCGCCTCGGACATCCACCTCGAGCCGACCGAGCACGACCTCCGTGTGCGCTACCGCATCGACGGCGTGCTGCACGAGGTCATGCGCTCGCCGCGGGCCATCCAGTCCGGCGTCATCAGCCGCCTGAAGATCATGGCGGACATCAACATCGCCGAGCGCCGCATCCCGCAGGACGGCCGCCTGTCGGTCGCCGCCCACGGCAAGAAGGTGGACCTCCGCGTGGCCACGCTCCCCACGGTCTGGGGCGAGAAGGTCGTCATGCGAATCCTGGACAACTCCACGGCTCGCATGGACCTGGCCGACCTCGGCTTCAGCCCGCACAACTTCGGGATCTTCGAGAAGTCGTACGTGAAGCCGTACGGCATGATCCTCGTGACCGGGCCGACGGGCTCCGGCAAGTCGACCACGCTGTACGCCACCCTCAACGTGGTCAACAAGCCCGAGGTCAACATCATCACGGTGGAGGACCCGGTCGAGTACCGGCTGCCGGGCGTGAACCAGGTGCAGGTCAACAACAAGGCCGGCCTGAACTTCGCCGCCGCGCTGCGCTCGATCCTGCGTTCGGACCCCGACATCGTGCTCATCGGTGAGATCCGCGACCACGAGACCGCGCAGATCGCGGTCGAGGCCTCGCTCACCGGCCACCTGGTGCTCTCCACGCTGCACACGAACGACGCCCCCAGCGCGATCACCCGACTGACCGAGATGGGCATCGAGCCCTTCCTCGTGGGCTCGGCGGTCGACTCGGTGCTCGCCCAGCGCCTCGCGCGCCGCCTGTGCTCCAAGTGCAAGGAGGAGTACGTCCCGGAGCCCGAGCAGCTCGAGGCCATCCGGTTCAAGCCGTACCCGGGCGACCCCGAGCCGACCTTCTTCCGCCCGGTGGGCTGCGCCAGCTGCGCCAAGACCGGGTACAAGGGCCGCGTGGCCATCCACGAGGTCATGGCCATCACGGACGAGATCGAGCGCCTCACGGTGGAGCGCGCGTCGTCCACCCGCATCGGCGCCGTCGCGATCGAGCAGGGGATGCGCACGCTGCGGGAGGACGGCCTGCTCAAGGCGTCGCAGGGCATCACGACGATCGACGAGGTCTTCCGCGTCGTCGCGTGAGCGCCGGCACGGACCGCGGCGCGGCGCCCGCTGCGCCGAGCGGGTGGTCGGAAGGCTCAAGCGCGGCTCTCGACGGGCCGATGCACAGCAAGGACGCCGGCACGCGAGGTGCCGGCCCGAACGAGGAGTGGCCGTGGAGTCCCTGCCGTACGCCGGACAGACGTCCGCGCCACCGGTCGCCGCACCGGTGCCCGCTCCCGTCGGCTACCCCGCGCCCGCGGCCGCGATGGCCGCACCTGTCGCGGCGCCCATGCCGGTCGCACCGATGCCTGTGGCGCCGATGCCGGTCCCGGCGGCGCCGCCGCTGGCCGAGCCGGCCGCGGCTCCCGCATCGGTCGTCAACAACCCGCTCAACGAGCACGGCTCGGGCGTCCCGCAGGCCGTGCCGACCCGTCAGAGCACCGAGCAGACGGTGCGCGAGGACGACTTCAGCCTCGTGGACGCCCTCCTCGCCATGCTCGACCGCGGGGCGTCCGACCTGCACCTGACGTCGGGGGCGAAGCCCACGATCCGCGTCAGCGGCTCGCTGGTGCCGCTCGAGGAGTTCGACATCCTCACCCCGCCCGTGCTGCAGCGCGTGATCTACAGCGTGCTCACCCAGGGCCAGCGGCTGAAGTTCGAGGAGGAGCTCGAGCTGGACTTCGCGTACTCGCTGCCGGGGCGGGCTCGCTTCCGCGTGAACATCTACAAGCAGCGCGACAGCCTGGGTGCGGCCTTCCGCATCATCCCGTTCGAGATCAAGTCCCTCGAGAGCCTCGGAGTGCCGCCGGCGGTGGCGAACTTCGCCAGCCTCCCGCGCGGTTTCGTGCTGGTCACCGGCCCCACCGGTTCCGGCAAGTCCACGACCCTCGCGGCGCTGGTCGATCTCGCGAACCGCACCCGGCACGACCACATCATGACCGTCGAGGACCCGATCGAGTTCCTCCACCGGCACAAGAGCTGCATCGTCAACCAGCGCGAGGTGGGGGAGGACACCTGGTCGTTCGCCAACGCCCTCAAGCACGTGCTGCGCCAGGACCCCGACATCATCCTCGTCGGCGAGATGCGCGACCTCGAGACCATCTCGGTGGCGCTCACCGCGGCCGAGACGGGCCACCTGGTCTTCGCGACCCTGCACACGCAGGACGCCGCGCAGACGATCGACCGCGTCATCGACGTGTTCCCGCCGCACCAGCAGCAGCAGGTGCGCCAGCAGCTCGCGATGTCCCTGCAGGGCGTGGTCTGCCAGACCCTGTGCAAGACCGCCGACGGCCACGGCCGCGTCGTGGCCACCGAGGTCCTCGTGGTGACGCCGGCCGTGCGCAACCTCATCCGCGAGGGCAAGACCCACCAGATCTACTCGGTCATGCAGGCGGGTGCGCAGTTCGGCATGCACACGCTCGACCAGCACCTCGCCGAGCTCGTCCGCACCCGCCGGGTGACGTACGAGCACGGCGTGGAGAAGTGCCACCACATCGAGGACTTCAACCGGCTCGTCGGCCGGGCCTGAGCGAGCAGGAGAGGCATCACGCCATGGCAGCCACTGCGACCTTCCAGTACGCGGTCCGCGACCGCAGCGGCAAGGTAGTCACCGGCAAGATCGAGGCCGACAGCCCGGCCCAGGTCGCGTCCAAGCTGAAGAGCATGGGGTACGCCCCGCTGAAGATCAGCTCGGTCGAGAAGGGCGGCCTCAAGACCGAGATCTCGCTGCCCACGATGGGCAGCAAGGTCAAGCTGAAGGAGATCGCGGTCTTCAGCCGGCAGTTCGCCACGATGATCAACTCCGGCCTGTCGATGCTGCGGGCGCTGTCGATCCTCGAGGAGCAGCAGCCCAACAAGAAGTTCGCCGAGGTCATCGGAGAGATCCGCGGCGAGGTCGAGAGCGGGTCCGCCCTCTCGACCTCGATGAGCAAGCACCCCGACATCTTCCAGCCGCTGATGATCAACATGATCAAGGCCGGTGAGGTGGGGGGATTCCTCGACAGCGTGCTCAACCAGATCGCCGACAACTACGAGGCCGAGGTCAAGCTCCGCGGCAAGGTGAAGTCGGCCATGACCTACCCGGTCGCCGTCCTCGTCATGGCGGTCCTGCTGACCATCGGCATGCTGCTGTTCGTCGTCCCGACGTTCACCAAGCTGTTCTCGGATCTCGGCGGCGAGCTGCCGGCTCCGACGCAGCTGCTCGTGAACCTGTCCGACTTCCTCAAGGTCGCGATCGGGCCGCTCGTCGTGCTGTCGGTCATCTGGTTCATCGTGTGGATCCGGATCAAGAACACCGACCGGGTGCGCAACTTCGTCGACCCGATCAAGCTCAAGCTGCCCATCTTCGGCGGCTTGTTCCAGAAGATCGCGCTCGCCCGCTTCTGCCGGAACCTCGGGACGATGCTGCAGTCCGGCGTGCCGATCCTGCAGTCGCTCGACATCGTCGCCGACACCTCCGGCAACAAGGTCATCACCCACGCGGTGCACGACATCGAGGAGAGCGTCCGGCGCGGCGAGAGCCTGACCCAGCCGCTCAGCCAGCACGACGTGTTCCCCGCCATGGTGGTTCAGATGCTCGCAGTCGGCGAGGACACGGGTGCGCTCGACTCGATGCTCGCCAAGATCGCCGACTTCTACGACGCCGAGGTCGAGTCGACGACCGAGCAGATGACGGCGCTCATCGAGCCGCTCATGATCGCGGTCCTCGGCGGCATCGTGGGGTCGATGATCATCGCCCTGTACATGCCCATCTTCAAGATCTTCGACCTCATCGGCGGCAGCAAGTAGCCGGCAGCGAGCACCTGGAGCGGGCGGTCCTGTCGGGGCCGCCCGCTCCTTCATGCCCCGTTCGGGTGACGTGCGGAGAAAGTTCTCGGGAACCTTAAGGACCGGCCTGCGCGGGTGCCGACAGCCTCTCTGTCATGGAAATCCATGACCGCTGGACGACCAGAACGGGCACACCCGCCGCAAGACGGGGTCGCAGAGCCAGGGGACCCTCCGGGTCAGCCCAGTCGCCTCGGTCGGGCCGGACGGCGGTCGCTTCGCAGGAGGAACACAATGTTCTCTCGCATCCGCACGTCGATCTCGGACAAGGACTCGGGCTTCACCCTCATCGAGCTCCTCGTCGTCATGATCATCATCGGCATCCTCGCCGCCATCGCGATCCCGACGTTCCTGAACCAGCGCAAGAACGGCTACCGCTCGGCCCTCAAGGCCGACCTCAAGAACGCCGCCACCGCCATCGAGTCCGCTGCTGTCGACCAGCAGGGCGACTTCTCCGCCGTCGTGACCGCCGGCAACACCGTCGACGCGGACGTCGAGTTCACCCCCACCGAGGGCAACACCGTGACCACGGTCTCGGTCGACTCGATCACGTACTGCATCGAGGCCGAGAACGCCTCGCTGGCCGGTGAGACCTGGAAGTTCGACAAGGCCACCGGCGCACCGGTCGAGGGCACCTGCTGACCTTCGTAGCACCCCCAGGAGGGGCGGGCCGATCCGGTCCGCCCCTCCTGCTTGCTCCGGGCGGGTGAGCCGGAAACTTTCTGCTCCGGAAGGCTCAAGCCCTGCTCACGATCGTCGATACCTGCTCTGTCATGGAAATCCATGATCGCTCGAGACCAGAACGGGCACACCCGCCGCGAGGCGGGGTCGCAAAGCCAGGGAGCCCCGCGGGGCCAGCCCAGCTACCTCGGTCGACAGGTCGACGGCGGTCACACCAGCAGGAGGAACACGCATGTTCTCTCGTATCCGCCAGTCGGTCCAGGAGAAGGACTCGGGCTTCACGCTCATCGAGCTCCTGGTCGTCATGATCATCATCGGCATCCTCGCCGCCATCGCGATCCCGACGTTCCTGAACCAGCGCAAGAACGGCTACCGCTCGGCCCTCAAGGCCGACCTCAAGAACGCCGCCACCGCCATCGAGTCCGCTGCTGTCGACCAGCAGGGCGACTTCTCCGCCGTCGCGACCGCCGGCAACCTCGTCGCCAACGACGTGGAGTTCACCCCCACCGACGGCAACACCGTGACCACGATCTCGGTCGACGCCACCACGTACTGCATCGAGGCCGAGAACGCCTCGCTCCCGGGCGAGCCCTGGAAGTTCGACAAGCAGACCGGTGCGCCGGTCGCAGGCAACTGCTGATCTGAGTAAGACACAGGAAGGGGCGGGCCCGATGGGCCCGCCCCTTCCGCATGCCCGGGCGGCGAGGCAGGGTAGGCCGCCGGCGTCCTCGCCGCGCTGGCTTCACCAGGCGAGCCGCTGGGCGCGAGGGTGGGCCGGACGGGTGAGTTCGCGCGTCCGTTCGGGTCACGCGTGCTCCAGGCAGGTATCCGGCTGTCGATGACCAGAGGGTCATCTTCATTCCTTTCCTGCCCACCGTCCGTCGCTCGGCGAACCAGAAGGAGGCCGGTACCCACCAGGTGCCATCCACACAGCTCGCCGATCGAGGGCCGGGCGGCACGTCATCCGTCAGGAGACTGGCATGCTCTCGCGCATTCGGTCATCGCTCCAGGACGAGGATCACGGTTTCACGCTGATCGAGCTCCTCGTCGTCATGATCATCATCGGCATCCTCGCCGCGATCGCCATCCCGACCTTCCTCACCCAGAGGAAGAACGGGTTCCGCACCGCCCTGAAGAGCGACCTCCGCAACGCCGCCACGGCACTCGAGTCCTCCGCCGTGGACAAGTTCGGGGACTTCACCCTGGGTGGCGCGGTCGGCGCCAACACTGCGTTCCCGGTGGCAGGCGTCGAGTTCGCCTCGTCCGTCGGGAACACCGTCGTCGTCAAGTCCGCGACACCGTTCACGTACTGCCTCGAGGGCGTCAACGACGCGCTCACCGCTGCAGAGGCGTGGAAGTTCGACAAGGCCATCGGGTCGCCCACGCAGGGGACCTGCTGACCACAGCGGCCCGGGAGCGCCTCGCGCTCCCGGGCCGCTGCGCGTCCGGGCGGGTGACCAGGCGCACGACTCGCTCAAGCCACGCTCTCGGGCCGCCGAAGGAATCCGTGGACCACTATCGGAAGGGGCCGGCACATGCGTGCGATCGTGCGCGAGCGGGCGGTACGTCTCCACGGCGACGAGGGCTTCGGGCTCGTCGAGCTGCTGGTGGCGCTCGTCATCGCCAGCATCGTCATGACCGGCGTGGCCTACGGCGTCTCGCAGGCGCTGTGGACCGGGAAGGACTCCCGGGAGCGCGAGGTCGCCGCGAACCTGGCCGCGGAGGCGATCGACACGGCTCGGGCCACCACGGACTACATCGCCCTGTCGGGCAGCTCGACCACCCAGGTGGTCAACGGCCAGACGTACACGATCCTGCGGACCGTCACGTCGTACTCCAGCCTGGGCACTGCGTCGCCGTGCGACGGCACCGCCGGCGCCTTCATCAAGTACAAGAAGATCGCCGTCCGCGTGACCTGGCCGCGGATGAAGTCCGGCACCGCCCCCGTGCGCGCGGAGACCCTCCTCGCCCCCGGAGCGTCGAGCTTCGACCCCACCAAGGGCAACATCGGGGCCAAGGTGCTCAACGCCCTCGGGCAGCCCGTGGAGGGCATCTCGGTCCGCGTCACTGGATCGGCGACCAACCGCGTCCAGTACACCGACGACGCGGGGTGCGCCTTCTTCGAGGGGCTGACGCCCGGCATGTTCACGGTCCAGGCGTCGGCCTCCGGCTACGTGACGTCGGCGGGCGTGTTCGCGCCCACCCAGCCCGCGTCGGTCGCCACCGGCACCACGACGCCCATCGTGTTCGACTACGACCTCGTCGGCTCGCTGTCCGCCGGTCTCGGCACGAGCGAGTACCCGGCCCCGTCGAACGTGACGCTCACCATCGGCCAGACCGCGCTGCTGCCCGACGGGCACACGGCGTACGAGGGCTCGGGGACGCCTCGCGGACTCACCAACCTGTTCCCGTTCGCGTCCGGCTACACCATGTGGGCGGGGTCGTGCCTCGACGCCGACCCGGAGGGAGCGGGCAGCGCAGGCCCCTACTACCCGACGGCCACGCGCGGGGTCGTCACCCAGGCCACGACCTCGGGTGCCGCACCGACCGTGCCGGTGGCCATGGCCAAGGTGCGGGTCGTCGTGGTGAGCGACGCGACCGGATCGCCGGTCCCGGACGCCACCGTCAGCGCGGCCCACGCGGGCGATGCGGTCTGCGACTTCCCTGAGTCCTACAGCCTGGGCACGACCGACGCCGGCGGCCGGCTCAAGGCGTCGCTCCCGTGGGGCACGTGGGACCTGCAGGTGGCCGGGTACGGGCTCGTGTACCCCGTGACGCCCACCTTCGCGCCGAGCTCGTCCGAGTACTACGTCGAGGTGAGGGTGCCGTGAACGCTCCGCGAGCAGGACTGCTGGCACGGCTGCGCGCCGTCCGCGGCGATCACGGTCTGACGCTGGCCGAGCTCATGGTCACGATGGTGCTGATGGGCATCGTGGGCACCATCATGATCAACGCGGTCATCCAGGTGACCCGGACCGTGACCAAGGCCCAGGCGTCGGCGGACAGCCTCGACGTCGCACGCGTCGGCATGGCCCGCCTCACCAAGAACGTCCGCTCGGGCATGGCGATCCAGCGGTCCGGGCTGGACGACCTCCCGGCGCTCGCCGCGATCTCGCCGACGCAGCTCACCGTGTACGCCAGCCTGGGGCCGGTGCCGACCAAGATCACTTACTCCATCAACGCCAACCGCGAGCTGGTGGAGAAGTGGTACGTGGGCAACGCCGCGAGCAACCCGTACTGGACCTTCAGCAACACGGCCCGCACCACGGTCGTGGCGCGCAAGATCCCCGCCGGGGCTGTGCTGTTCACCTACTACGACGCGAACGGCAATCCGATCGCCAACCAGACCTCGACCAACGAGGACGACCTCATCCAGATCCGTAGCGTCAAGATCGCCCTCACCGTCGACGTCGATCCGGCGCGCGGCGGGGGTCCGGTCACCGTCAGCAACACGGTCGTGTTGCCCAACCTGGGGATCGCGAAGCGATGAACGGCATCTACATCTCCCTCCGGCGGCGCATCGACGCCGTGCGCGGCGACCGGGGCATGGCGCTGATCAGCGTGCTCGGCATCGGCACGATGCTGACGCTCATCATGTTCGCCGCCACCGGCTTCGCCCTGAACCAGGTCAAGCAGGTGCGCGGCGACCAGGACTGGAACGGCGCGCTGGCCGCCGCCCAGGCCGGTGTCGACGAGTACATCTCCCGGCTGAACTCCGACGGCACCTACTGGCGCTTCGGCAACCCGTCGTCGCCGTACTCCGCCGGCTCGACGATGACGCTGCCCATCGGAGCGGCGGCCAACCCGGCATTCACCGGCTGGGTGAACACTCCTGGCGTCGTCACGCGCTCGCAGTTCCGCTACGACGTGAACAACGCGCTGTTCACCTCGCAGGGCATCCTCAAGCTGAGGGCGTCGGGCAAGGTCGGCGACGAGGTGCGGACCGTCGAGGTCCAGATCCGTCGACGCGGCTTCATCGACTACCTGTACTTCACCGACTACGACACCAAGGACCCGGCCGCGTACGAGACCGTCGTGGGCGACGACTACACGCCGACCCAGGCGGAGCAGAACTGCCACAAGCACAAGTACGAGGGCCGCATCGACGCCATCAACGGGGTCGGCACCGGGTGCACCGCGATCAACTTCATCGGCACGAGCGGTGTGACCGACGTGATCCAGGGTCCCCTGCACTCCAACGACTCGTTCTACACCTGCGGCTCGCCCCAGTTCCGCGGCGCGACGTCGACCTCGTGGAACCCCGCGAGCGGCAACCGGTACATCCGCAACACCGGATGCTCCGGCAACCCGGTGTTCTCCCTCGCGGGCGACCCGAAGTACGCCGCCCCGCTGACGATGCCTCCGAGCAACAACTCGATCCGCAAGGAGGTCGACCCGCTCTATTCGAACCCTGTCGGCTGCCTGTACGTCGGCCCGACGAAGATCGTGCTCAACTCCACCGGCACGATGAACGTCACCAGCCCGTGGACCCAGAACGGCGGGCCCGCCTGGTGCGGAGTCGGCAACAACCTGCCGCTGCCGGCCAACGGGGTGATCTACGTCGAGTCGGTCCCGGCCGTGCGCGACGCCTACACGCGCGTCAGCCCGACGACGGCCTGCATCAACTCCGGCGCGGGCAACCCGCTGGGCTACCCGCAGACCAACGACATGTCCACCTACGGGTGCCGCGACGGCGACGTGTTCCTCGAGGGGAGCCTGAAGGGCCAGCTCACGATCGCGGCCGAGAACAACATCGTCGTTACCTGGCATGTCGACTACGCAGGCGGCTCGGCGGGCACCGACCTGCTCGGCCTCGTGGCGAACAACTACGTCGAGGTGTACCACCCGGTCCGGTGCACGAGCACCAGCCGCGGCGAGTGCACCGCGGGGACGAACCTGACGCCGACCGGGCACACCTCGGTGTTCACCAACTCGCGCATCAACGCGGCGATCCTGTCGGTGAACCACTCGTTCCGCGTGCAGAACTACCGCTGGGGCTCCAGCCTCGGCACGCTGAACGTCACCGGCGCGATCGCCCAGCGCTACCGCGGCATCGTCGGGTCCGGCAGCGCCGGCTTCGCGAAGAACTACGTCTACGACGCTCGTCTGCGCTACGCGTCGCCGCCGAAGTTCCTCGACCCGATCCAGTCGGCGTACCAGCCGAGCCTCTGGTCCGAGCCGAAGCCGGCCTACACCAGCTGACACGGGACCGGCGCGCGGCGAGGCATCCGCCGCGCCGCGCGCCGGCTCGTTAGGGTCGCGACGTGCTGACTGGATCGCCCGAGATGGACACCGCCCTGCTCGCCGGTATCTGCGGCTTCGTCGGGCTGTTCATCGGCTCGTTCCTCAACGTGGTGATCTACCGCGTGCCTGCGGGGGAGTCCGTCGTCTCCCCGCGGAGCCGATGCCCCCGGTGCGGGACCGAGATCAAGGCCTACGACAACATCCCGGTGCTGTCCTGGCTGATCCTGCGGGGGCGCTGCCGCGCGTGCGGCGAGCCGATCTCGGTGCGCTACCCGCTGGTCGAGCTCGCCACCGGGGTGCTGTTCGGCGCCACCGCCTGGTGGATCGGCCTGTCCTGGCAGCTGCCGGCGTTCCTCTACCTCGCCGCGATCGCCGTGGCGCTGTCGATGATCGACTTCGACACCAAGAGGCTGCCCGACGCGATCGTGCTGCCGTCGTACGTCGTGTCCTTCGTGCTCCTCGGTGCTGCCGCCCTGGCGGAGGACCGGTGGTCCGACCTGCTGCGCGGCGTGCTCGGCGGCGCGGCCGTCTTCGCCTTCTACTTCCTGCTGGCGATCATCAAGCCGGGCGGCATGGGGTTCGGCGACGTCAAGCTGGGCGGCATCCTCGGGCTCTACCTCGGCTGGTTCAGCTGGGGCGCGGTCGTCGTGGGGACGTTCGCGGGGTTCATCCTGGGGGCCGTGGTCGGGCTCGTCGTCATGGCGGCGCGCAAGGGCGACCGCAAGACCAAGGTCCCGTTCGGCCCCTTCATGTTCATGGGCACGTACGTCGCGTTCGCGTTCGCCCAGCCCCTCGTCGACTGGTACGTCGGCAGCCTCGGGCTCTAGCCCCGCCGCCCCCAGGTCGCGGCGTCACCCGTCCGGAGCCATCCCCTCTCGGTCCCGGACCTTTTCCCTCGCGGTTCGCTCAAGGCGGGCCTCAACGCGGCCGAAACCCAGGGGGAAGACCACCGGAGCGGTGGTGACAGGTGAGAGGTGGGAACCGTGGCTGGTCGAACCGCCATCGGACTCGACATCGGCACGTCGAGCGTCCGCGCGGCGCAGGTCACCGTGTCGAAGGGGAAGGCGGTCCTGGACCGCTTCGGCCAGGTCGCCCTGCCTCCGGGCGTGGTGCGCGACGGCGAGGTCGTGGAGCCCGACGCTGTCGGCGACGCGATCAAGACGTTGTGGAGCCAGGCCAAGTTCACGAAGAAGGAGGTCGTGCTCGGCGTCTCGAACCAGAAGGTCGTCGTACGCCTGGTCGACCTCCCGTGGCTGCCGGCCGACGAGCTCAAGGCGAGCCTCAAGTTCCAGGTCGCTGACCTCGTGCCGATGCCGGTCGAGGAAGCCGTCCTGGACTTCGTCGCCCTCGAAGAGGTCAGCACCGACCAGGCGCGGATGGTGCGCGGCCTGCTGGTCGCGGCCTCGCAGGACGCCGTGCTCGACGCGATCCGGGCTGCGCAGCGCGCAGGCCTCAAGGTCTCGACCGTCGACCTCACGCCGTTCGCCGTGCTGCGCGTCGCCGGTGCCCGCGACTCCCTCGGGCTGTCCGGCCCGGAGGCCGTCGTCGACATCGGCGCCAAGGTCACCAACATCGTGGTGCACGAGGCCGGCGTGCCGAAGTTCGTGCGCATCCTGCTACTCGGCGGCGACGACGTCACCGCTGCGGTGGTGGAGCGCCTCGGCATCCCGACCGCCGAGGCGGAGCGGCTCAAGCGCGACCGGTTCTCGCTGAACGACCCGGCCTCCGCCGACGCGCGCCGCATCATCGACGCGGCCCAGGCCGAGTTCGTCGACGAGGTCCGCGGCTCGGTCGACTACTTCGTCGCGATGAGCGGCGGACGGCCGCTGTCCCGAGTGGTCCTCTCCGGCGGCGGCTCGCTCGCCGACGGCCTGGCCCAGCGCCTCGCCACCGCGGTCCGCACCCCCGTCGAGTACGGGCGCCCGTTCAGCCAGGTGTCGGTCGGCAAGACCGGCCTCACGCCTGAGCAGCTGCAGTTCGTCGAGCCCCTGTCGGCCGTCCCGGTCGGCCTCGCGATGGGAGCCGTGTGATGGCACTCCTGCGTCGCGGCTCCTCCGCCGCCGTCGTCGACGAGAACTCCGTCGAGGAGACCCCTGCCGTCGCCGCCCCGGCGGTGCCGCAGTCCTCGGCCGCGTTCCCGCGCGTCAACCTCATGCCCGACGAGATCGCGGAGGAGGCGCGCATCCGCCGCGCCAAGCTCGCTCTCGTCGGCGCCGCCGCCGTCTCCGTCGCGGTCGTCGGCTCCCTGTACATGCTCGCCGGGTCCGAGGTGAGCTCCGCCCAGGAGTCGCTGGACCAGGCGACCGCCCGCGGCGCCGTGCTCGCGACCGAGGTCGCGCAGTACGCCGACGTGCCGAAGGCCCGTGCCGACCTCGCGAGCGCCCAGGCGCAGCAGTACCTCGCGATGGGTGGCGAGGTGCGCTGGTCGTTCCTGCTCAACAACCTGTCGCTGACGATGCCTCGCGGCACGTCGCTGACCGAGTTCAAGGGCCTCATCGACGGCGTCGCCCCCGCGGCGGCCACCGCAGCCGGCCCGAACGACGCCACCAGCGTCAGCATCCTTGGCAAGCCCGCCATCGGCGAGATCACGTACGCCGGCGAGGCCCGCGGCTACACGGACGTCGCGGCCCTGCTCGACGTTCTCGCCAAGCAGAAGACGCTCGTCGACCCGTACCCGGGCGCGGTCCAGGTGGCCGAGGCCGCCGCGACCGGCTCGGGCAGCACGGGCGGCGGCAAGGGCTACACCTTCAACGCGACCGCGTCGGTCAGCGACAAGGCGCTCTCCCACCGCTACGACATCAAGGACGGTGGCTGACATGTCCGTCGGACACGCCGCACGCTGGTACATCGCCGCGGGAGTCTCCGCGGTCCTGGTCCTCGTGGCCGGCTGGTTCCTCCTGGTCTCGCCCCAGCGCGCGACCGCCGAGGAGATCCGCCTGTCCGTGGACGCCCAGGAGCAGGCGAACCGGGCCACCGAGGCCCAGATCGCCACGCTCAAGGCCCAGTTCAAGGACCTGCCCGAGCTGCAGAAGCAGACGGCGGCGATCCGCTCGAAGATGCCGACCACGCCGGGCATGGCCTCGCTGCTGCGCCAGCTCTCGACGCTGGCGAAGACGTCCGGGGTCAAGCTCGTGGCCGTGACGCCGTCGCAGCCGACGCCGCTGGTCGTCGGCGCCGCCGGATCGAGCGCGGCGCTCAATGCGCCGGGCCAGGTCAACCAGATCCCCGTGGCGGTCGCCGTGACCGGCCGGTTCGCCAACGTCCGTCTGTTCCTCTCGGGCGTCGAGAAGATGCAGCGGGCGATGCTCGTCACCGGCCTGACCATCGCCCGCGACGAAGCCGCCGACAGCGGCACGAGCAACCAGCTCAAGGTCGACCTCACGAGCCGGGTGTTCATCGCGAACAAGGGACAGGCCGCCCCGGCCAAGTCGACCACCTCGACGGCTGGCGGCTCGTCGACCGGCACTGCCGGATCCACGTCCGACACGACGGCAAGCTGAGGACCCGGAGGCAGTCACCATGTCAGAGCCCATCTTCCCGGCGCCCACGGCGACGATGACGGCACCGGCCCCGGCCGAGCCTGAGGTCGACGCCCCTGGCGGCGGAAACAACCGCAAGGCACTGCTCGCCCTGGCGGGCGTGGGTGCCCTCCTCGTGGCGGGCGCGGGTGCGTTCTTCCTGCTCTCCTCCGGGGGCGGCGACGAGGTCGAGGCGCCGATCGTGGCGCCGCCGAAGGCGTCGGCGGCGGCCAAGCCCGGCGCGACGAGCAAGCCGGCCAAGCCCACCGTGGTCGTCAAGCCGTCGACCGTCGTGGTCGCCGCACGGGACCCGTTCAAGCCGCTGTTCCCCGAGCCCAAGGCCAGCGCCCCCGCGGCCACCGACGGCACGGCGACGCCGGCCCCGTCGGCGAGCGCGTCGGCATCCACGCCGGTCACGGACCCGGCTGTCGTGCTCGCGGTGTCGGGCATCAAGCCCGAGACCCAGTCGGCGACGATCTCCGTCGACGGCAAGAAGTACAAGGCGGTCGTGGGCGAGGAGTTCGGCAAGTTCTACGTCATGTACAGCGTCTTCAACGCGCAGTGCGTCGGAGTCCTCATGGGCGACCAGAGCGTCGCGGTCTGCTCCGGGAAGTCGGTCACGGTCACCCCGTGACGCCGGGACAGCACGACTGATCGGGAGGGCCGCACCGCATCGGTGCGGCCCTCCCGTCGTCCTGGCGGGGGCCGGCTACCCGCTCCGGTCCGCGACCTGCCGCATGGGATGATCGCCGCATGCTGCGTTGGTTGACCGCCGGTGAGTCGCACGGCCCCGCGCTCGTCGCGATCCTCGAGGGCCTCCCCGCCGGCGTGGCCGTCACGACGTCGGACGTCGACCGCGACCTCGCCCGGCGCCGCCTCGGCGTCGGCCGAGGCGCCCGCATGAAGTTCGAGCAGGACGCCGTGCGCATCCTTGGGGGCGTGCGTCACGGCTCCACTCTCGGCGGCCCGGTGGCGATCGAGGTGGGCAACAGCGAGTGGCCCAAGTGGGAGACGGTCATGGCCGCGGACCCGGTGGACCCGGAGGTGCTGGAGGCTCAGGCGCGCAACGCGCCGCTCACCCGTCCGCGCCCCGGCCACGCCGACCTGGTGGGTATGCAGAAGTACGCCTTCGACGACGCCCGTCCCATCCTCGAGCGCGCGAGCGCCCGCGAGACCGCGGCACGTGTCGCGCTGGGCGCGGTGGCCAAGGCGTTCCTGCAGCAGGCTGTCGGCGCGCAGGTGCTGTCCCATGTCGTCGAGCTCGGCACGGTCGCAGCGCCCGCGGGCCTCGTGCCGCAGCCGAGCGACCTCGACGCGATCGATGCCGACGACGCCCGCTGCCTCGATCCCGCGGCGTCGGCAGCGATGTCGGCCGAGGTGGAGCAGGCCCGCAAGGACGGCGACACCCTCGGCGGCGTCGTCGAAGTCGTGGTGCACGGCCTGCCGCCGGGCCTCGGCAGCCACGTGCACTGGGACCGCCGTCTCGACGCCCGCCTCGCCGCGGCCCTGATGGGCATCCAGGCCATCAAGGGTGTCGAGGTCGGCGACGGCTTCGAGCTGGCGCGCACCCGAGGCTCGAAGGCGCACGACGAGATCCTGCCGGGTCCCGACGGCGTGGTGCGGGCCAGCGGCCGCAGCGGCGGCACCGAGGGCGGCATGTCGACCGGCGAGGTCCTGCGGGTGCGCGCCGCGATGAAGCCCATCTCCACCGTCCCGCGGGCACTGCGGACGATCGACGTCGCCACCGGCGAGCCTGCGCAGGCGATCAACCAACGCAGCGACGTCTGCGCCGTGCCGGCGGCCGGCGTGGTGGCCGAGGCGATGGTCGCCCTGGTCCTCGCGGACGCCGTGCTCGAGAAGTTCGGCGGCGACTCGGTGGCCGAGACCGCGCGGAACGCGGCTGCGTACCGTGCTGCGCTCGTGGTCTCGTAGTCCCGTGTCGCCTCGCGTCGTCCTGGTCGGTGTCCCCGGATCGGGCAAGACCACGGTCGGCGGCGCCCTCGCCGAGCGGCTCGGCGTCGCCCTGCGGGACACCGACCGCGACGTCGAGGAGAGCACCGGCAGGCGGATCGCCGACATCTTCGTCGACGACGGCGAGCCGTACTTCCGCGAGCTCGAGCGCGCGGCGGTCGCCGCGGCTCTCGCCGAGCACGACGGCGTCCTCGCGCTCGGCGGCGGGGCCGTGATCGACGCCGGCACCCGCGCGCTGCTGCGCGAGCAGCCGGTGGTGTGGCTGCAGGTCAGCGCCGCGGGCGGCGCGAAAAGGGTGGGGCTCGACGTCCCGCGGCCGGTGCTCCTCGGGAACGTCCGGGGACGGCTCGCAGCCCTGGTCGCCGAGCGCACCCCGCTGTACGCCGAGGTCGCCACCCTCAGCATCGAGACCGACGCACTGACGCCCGACGAGGTCGCCGAGGCGATCGTCGTCGGCCTGGGACTGGATGGTGCCCCATGAGCCTGCCGACCCGCATCGCGGTCGCAGGGGAGAAGCCGTACGACGTCGTCGTCGGCCGCGGCCTCCTGGACTCCCTGCCGGCCGCCGTGCGCGGTGCGCACCGCGTAGCGGTGGTGCACGCGGCGTCGCGCCCCGCCGACGGGTCGCGGGCGGCCGAGGCGCTGCGCGACTCGGGCCACGAGGTGCTGCTCATCCCGGTTCCGGACGGGGAGGACGCCAAGACCGCCGCGGTCCTCGTGCAGGGCTGGTCCGCCCTCGGGCAGGCGGGGTTCACCCGTTCCGACGTGGTCGTGGGCGTGGGCGGGGGAGCGACGACCGATCTGGCCGGCTTCCTCGCCGCGAGCTGGCTGCGCGGCGTCCGCCTCGTGCAGATGCCGACCACGCTCCTCGGCATGGTCGATGCGGCGGTGGGCGGGAAGACCGGGATCAACACACCCGAGGGGAAGAACCTCGTCGGCGCGTTCCATCACCCGGCCGCCGTCCTCGCCGACCTCGACGCGCTCGCCACGCTGCCGCGCGCCGACCTCGCGGCCGGGCTCGCGGAGGTGGTGAAGGTCGGGTTCACCTCCGACCCCGCGATCCTCGACCTCGTCGAGGCCGACGTCGACGCCGCGACCGACCCTGCGGGCGACGTGCTGCGCGAGCTGGTCGAGCGCGCCGTGCAGGTCAAGGCCGACGTCGTGGGCGAGGACTTCCGCGAGTCGCGCGAGGGGGGCCTCGGCCGCGAGGTCCTCAACTACGGGCACACGTTCGCCCACGCGGTCGAGAAGGTCGAGGACTACCGGTGGCGGCACGGCGACGCCGTCGCCGTCGGCCTGCACTACGTCTCGGCCCTCGCCCGCCTCGCCGGACGTCTCCCGGCCGCCGACGCGCAACGCCACGTGTCCGTGCTGCGCCAGCTGGGCCTGCCCACGACGTACGCTCCCGGACGGTTCGAGGAGCTGCTGGCCGCCATGCGCATCGACAAGAAGTCGCGCGGCGACCTGCTGCGCTTCGTGGTCCTGGACGGCATCGGCCGCCCGGGGCTCCTCGAGGGCCCCGACCAGGCCCTGCTCGAGGCCGCGTACGCCGAGGTGTCGGAGGTGGCGGGATGACCCGCGTGCTGGTGCTCAACGGTCCCAACCTGTCGAGGCTGGGCACGCGCGAGCCCGATGTGTACGGCGCCACGACGTACGAGCAGCTCGTCGAGCTCTGCACGTCGGAGGGCGTCGCGCTCGGCCTGGAGGTGGAGGTCCGCCAGACCGACGACGAGGCCGAGCTGGTGCGCTGGCTGCACGAGGCGGCGGACGGCTCCACGCCTGTCGTGCTCAACCCCGCGGCGTTCACGCACTACTCGTACGCCGTCCGCGATGCGATCGCCCAGCGCACCGCGCCCCTGGTCGAGGTGCACCTGTCCAACCCCGCCGCGCGCGAGGAGTTCCGGCACACGTCCGTGGTCGCCGCCGTCGCGACCGGCACGATCGCGGGGTTCGGCGTCGACAGCTACCGCCTCGCGCTGCGCGCGATCGCCGCCTCATGAGCGCGCGCGAGCGCCGGGACCGCGTCCGTGCCTCGCTCGCCGGCCTCGGTGTCGATGCGCTGCTGGTCACCTACCTCACCAACGTCCGCTACCTCTCGGGGTTCAGCGGGTCCAACGCGGCTGTGCTCGTCGGACGCGAGCCGAAGGACGACCGGCTGGTCACGGACTTCCGCTACGTGACCCAGGCCGCCGCGGAGTGCCCGGGCATCGCGGTCCTCGTCGAGCGCGCCGTCGACGCCGGGGGAGCGGCGCACGCCGTGGCCGTGGGAGCCTCCCGCCTCGGGTTCGAGGCCGCGCGCCTGACCGTGGCGGCGCACGACGCGCTCCGGGCCGCCCACCGCGACCTCGACCTCGTACCGACGACCGGCGCGGTCGAGGAGCTGCGCATCATCAAGGACGATGCCGAGCTCGACGCTCTGGCCGAGGCCTGCCGGATCTCCGACGCCGCGCTCGCGGACCTGCTGCCGCAGGTCCGCGTCGGCCTGACCGAGCGGCAGGTGGCCCGCCTCCTCGATGGTCTGATGCTCGACCACGGCGCGGAGGCGGTCTCGTTCGAGACGATCGTGGCGTCCGGTCCGAACTCGGCCATCCCGCACCACAGCCCGACCGGCCGAGCGATCGAGGCCGGGGACCTCCTGAAGATCGACTTCGGGGCGCTCTTCGCCGGCTACCACGCCGACGAGACCCGCACCTTCGTCGTGGGCGCCGAGCCCGAGCCCTGGCAGCGGGAGCTCCACGCCCTGGTGGCACGCGCCCAGCAGGCCGGGGTCGAGGCGCTCGCCGTCGGGGCCGAGCTCCGTGACGTGGACCACGCCGCCCGCTCGGTGATCGCCGATGCCGGCCACGCGGAGCACTTCGGGCACGGCCTCGGGCACGGCGTCGGGCTCGACATCCACGAAGCGCCGATGATCGGCTACTCCACGGCAGGTATCCTGGGCGACCGCACGCCGGTCACCGTCGAGCCAGGGGTCTACCTCCCCGGGCGCGGCGGGGTTCGCATCGAGGACACCCTCGTCGTCCGCGCCGGCGGGCCCGTGTCGCTCACCACGACGACGCGCGAGCTGCTCGTCCTCTAGTCCTTCACCCAGGAGACCTTCACCGTGGCCACCACGAACGACCTCAAGAACGGCCTGGTCCTCAACATCGACGGCCAGCTCTGGTCCGTCGTCGAGTTCCAGCACGTCAAGCCCGGCAAGGGTCCCGCCTTCGTGCGCACCAAGCTCAAGGCCGTCGTCAGCGGCAAGGTCGTCGACAAGACCTTCAACGCCGGCGTCAAGGTCGAGACCGCGAACGTCGACCGCCGCGACTACCAGTACCTCTACCGCGACGGCGACGACTGGGTGTTCATGGACACCACGTCGTACGACCAGGTGCACGTGCCGGACGCCGTCGTCGGCGACAACGCCCGCTGGATGCTCGAGGGCCAGTCCGCGATCCTCGCGCTCCACGACGGCGTGCCGCTCTACCTCGAGCTCCCGGCCTCGGTCGAGCTCATGATCACGTACACCGAGCCGGGCCTGCAGGGCGACCGCTCCACGGGCGGCACGAAGCCCGCCACCCTCGAGACCGGCGCGGAGATCCAGGTGCCGCTGTTCATCGAGAACGACACCAAGGTCAAGGTCGACACCCGCGACGGGTCGTACCTCGGCCGCGTCAACTAGACGTGTCGGCACGGAGCAAGGCCCGCAAGAAGGCGCTCGACGTCCTGTACGAGGCGGAGGCCCGCGGCATCGCCGCGGCCGACGTCCTCGACGCGACGACCGAGGCCGCGCAGCAGCCGCTGAACCCCTACACCGCCGAGCTGGTGTGGGGCGTGGTCGAGCACGCGGACCGCATCGACGACCTGCTCGCGACGTACAGCAGCGGGTGGACGCTCGATCGCATGCCCGCGGTCGACCGGAACCTGCTGCGGATCGGCACGTACGAGATCCTGTGGGGCGACGACGTCCCGGACGCGGTGGCGATCAACGAGGCGGTCGAGCTCGCGCGGTCCCTGTCGACCGACGAGTCGCCCGCGTTCGTGAACGGCCTGCTCGCCCGGATCCTGTCGGTCAAGCCGAGCCTCGCCCTCTAGGCACCTCCCGGGCGCTACGGTCGCGCGGTGAGCACGCGACTGCAGACCCGCCACAAGGTGGGGTACGCCGCAGGATCGGTCGGCACCGGCGGCTTCGCCACGGTCCCCGGCCTGCTGTTGCTGTACTACCTGACCGACGAGCTGGGCGTCGCCGCCGCGGCCGCCGGCCTGGTGGTGCTGCTGCCCAAGGCGTGGGACGTCCTCCTGAACCCGCTGGTCGGGTCGTGGAGCGACCGCACGTCGTCGCGCTGGGGCGCGCGCGTGCCGTGGATGATCCGCGGAGCCGTGCTGCTCCCGCTCGCGTTCGCCGCGATGTTCTGGGCGCCAGGAAGCCTCACCGGCGGCGGGGCCGCGCTCTGGGTGGCCGGGTGCTTCCTGCTCGCGGCCACGGGCTTCGCGTTCTTCCAGGTGCCGTACATCTCCCAGGCCGCGGAGATCACCGACGACTACGCCGAGCGCACGTCGCTCATGACGTGGCGCATCGCGTTCCTGACCCTGGCGATCCTGGTGTTCGGAGCCGGTGCTCCGGAGCTCGTGAAGGCCGGAGGGGACGGGCTCCCGGGCTACCGGCTCATGGGCGCGGTCTGCGGCGCGCTGTTCCTGCTCGGGTTCGGCGTCGCGATCCTCGCCACGCGCACACTCCCCACCCTGCTGCGGGCCGAGCCCGCCGGCGACCTGCGCGAGCAGCTGCGCGCGGTGGGGGAGAACCGCGACTTCCGCGTGCTGTTCGCCGCGTTCGTCATCCAGGCGCTCGGCACCTCCACGGCGCTCGCAGGAGCGGCGTACGTCGCGGAGTACCTCCTCGGCAGCAAGGGCATGACCACGGTGCTCTTCGTCGCGCTCGTCGCGCCGGCGATCGTCCTGGTGCCGCTGTGGCGGCTGTTCGCCGCGCGCCGCGGGAAGCAGGCGGGCTTCCGCCTCGCCACGGTGCTCTTCCTGGCCGGAGCGATCGTCATGGCGTTCGCCGGCCGCATCCCGACCTGGCTCCTGCTCGTCGGGGTGGCGGGGGCGGGCACGGGGTACGCCGGCCAGCAGCTCTTCCCGCTCGCGATGCTGCCGGACACGATCCAGGCCGACGCGCTGCGCACGGGCCGGCTCCGGTCGGGAGTCTTCACCGGGGTGTGGACCGCGGGGGAGACGCTCGGCTTCGCCCTCGGGCCGTTCCTGTTCGCGATGGTGCTCGCGCTCGGGGGCTTCGTGGAGTCGACGTCGGGCACCACGGCGGCCCAGCCTGACGGAGCGCTCGTGGCCATCGGCCTCGGATTCGGCGCCCTGCCCGCTCTGCTGATGCTCGTCAGCCTCCCCGTTCTCGGCCGCTATGCCCTCACCGAGCACGACCTCGAGTCCCTGGCCGAGGCCTAGCGGGGCGGGGTCCGCGCACGGCCTCCCGGTACGCTCGGCGGGCGCCCCGATAGCCCAACCGGCAGAGGCAGTGGTCTCAAACACCATCCAGTGTGGGTTCGAATCCCACTCGGGGCACTCTCGTCCGGACGTCCGCGCCCGGTTCCGTAGGGTGGGCCCGTGACCGCGAACGAGAACCCGCTGCGCATCGTCGTCGCCGAGGACGAGGCCCTCATCCGCCTCGACCTCGTGGAGATGCTGCGCGAGGAGGGCTACGACGTCGTCGGCGAGGCCGGCGACGGCGAGAGCGCCGTACGCCTCGCCGAGGAGCTGCGCCCGGACGTCGTCATGCTCGACGTGAAGATGCCGGTGCTCGACGGGATCAGCGCTGCGGAGCGGATCGCCGGCGCACGGATCGCCCCGGTGGTCATGCTCACCGCGTTCGCCCAGCGCGAGCTCGTCGAGCGTGCCCGTGACGCAGGGGCCATGGCGTACCTCGTGAAGCCCTTCACCCAGGGCGACCTCGTGCCCGCGATCGAGCTCGCGGTGAGCCGGCACGCCGAGATCGTGACCCTCGAGGCGGAGGTCGCCGACCTCGGCGAGCGGTTCGAGACCCGTAAACGCGTGGAACGCGCGAAGTCGTTGCTGCAACAGGCCTACAAGCTCTCCGAAGCCGACGCGTTCCGGTGGCTGCAGAAGTCCGCGATGGACCGCCGGCTCACCATGCGGGAGGTCGCGGACGTCGTGATCCGAGAGGTCGGCGAGACCGGATCCTGAGGCGTGTCACCCGATAGAGGCCGTTAGGTCACGAATGAGCAACGAGGCAGCGACGGTCGCGTCCCAGGTCATGCGCTCGTAACAGCGCTCGACTACGTTTCCCCCACCCCCACACCCGTGCGGTCACGCAGCGGGTGCCACGGAAACAAGGAGACACTTCATGACCCGACCCACCCTGGTGCGGTCGCTCGCGGTGGCCGGCGCTTCGGCGCTGCTGCTCGCCGCCTGTGGCAGCAGCGGAGGCGGCGACGCCACCTCGAGCGCGCCGGCCCCGAGCGAGAGCTCGACCTTCCCGGCCGACGACGGTGTCCTGACCGTCGGCACCGTGCTTCCGCAGACCGGCTCGCTCGCCTTCCTCGGCCCGCCCGAGTTCGCGGGCGTCGACCTGGCCCTCAAGGAGATCAACGACGCGGGCGGCGTGCTCGGCAAGCCCGTCGTGAAGATCGAGGGCGACTCGGGCGACACGTCCACCAACATCGCCTCGGCGACGGTGGACGCGGGCCTCGCCAAGGGCGTGGACGCGTTCATCGGTGCGGCGTCGTCGTCGGTCTCGCTGACCATCATCGACAAGATCACGTCGGCTGGCGTCGTGCAGATGTCGCCCGCCAACACCTCGATCGCGCTGACGACCTACGCGGACAAGGGCCTCTACTGGCGCACCGCGCCGCCGGACACGTTCCAGGGCGCGATCCTCGGCCAGCTCGTCGCGGGCGACAACCACGCGACCGCCGCCGTCCTCGCCCTTCAGGACGCGTACGGCGAGGGTCTCGCGAAGACCTTCACCGCGGCCTACGAGAGCACCGGTAACAAGGTCGTCTTCAGCAAGATCTACGACCCGAAGGCTGCCGACTACGCCGCCGAGGTGACCGCGGTCAAGGCCGCCAAGCCCGAGGCTCTGGTCATCATCGGCTTCGACGAGACCAAGAAGATCCTCCAGGAGCTCATCAAGCAGGGCATCGGCCCGGACAACCTGCCGCTGTACCTGTGCGACGGCAACATGGGCAACGCCCTGGCCGAGGGTCTCCCGGCCGGCACGCTGAACGGCGCCAAGGGCACGATCCCGGGCTCGAAGGCCTCGGACGCGTTCCAGTCCGCGCTCAAGGCGATCAACCCCGACCTGATCGACTTCTCGTACGCCCCGGAGTCGTACGACGCGATGAACCTCATCGCGCTCGCGGCCCAGGCCGCGGGGAACACCAGCGGCGTGGCGATCGCCTCGCAGCTGCAGGCGGTCTCGGCCGGTGGCGAGAAGTGCAGCACCTTCGCCGACTGCAAGAAGCTGCTCGACGAGGGCAAGGACATCGACTACGAAGGCCAGTCGGGTCCGTGCGACTTCGACGCCAACGGTGACCCGACCAAGGCCACCATGGGCGTGTACCAGTTCGGCGCCGACGACAAGATCAGCGCTCTGGACTTCATCCCGGGCGACGTCCCGCCGTCGAGCTGACGCTCGCAGGATGATCGACCTGCACGACTGAACGGCCCCGCGGCCCCCGGAGCGACGCTCCGGGGGCCGCGGGCTGTCCGGGGGAGCGGTGAGGGGAGCCGTCCGGGGAGGTCCGCCCGCCGGCGCCTGGACCCCGAGGCTCCCTCGAGCCCCTGGAGGCGGTGGCGGCGCCGGCACATGACGGAGCCCCGGACCGTCCGGTCCGGGGCTCCTGGGGCGTCGTGGGGGCGCTCAGGCCTTGGCGAGGGTCCCGAGGTAGAGCTGGATCACCTTGGGATCGGTGGCGAGGTCGCGGCCGGTGCCGGTGTAGGCATTGCGGCCCTGGTCGAGGACGTAGCCGCGGTCGCAGATCTGCAGGCAGCGGCGGGCGTTCTGCTCGACCATGATCACCGTGACGCCGGTCTTGTTGATCTCCCTCACCCGCACGAACACCTCGTCGGTGAGCGCGGGGGACAGGCCGGCGGAGGGCTCGTCGAGGAGCAGCACCGACGGGTTCATCATGAGCGCCCGGCCCATGGCGACCATCTGGCGCTCGCCGCCCGACAGCGAGCCGGCGCGCTGCTTGCGGCGGTCGCCGAGGGTCGGGAAGAGGTTCGTCACGAAGTCGAACCGCTCGCTGAAGTTGCTGGGCGCCTGGTAGGAGCCCATCTGGAGGTTCTCCTCGATGGTGAGCGAGGGGAACACGTTGTTGGTCTGAGGCACGAACCCGATGCCGCGCTTGACCAGCTGGTCGGCGCGCAT
This sequence comes from Candidatus Nanopelagicales bacterium, assembly GCA_050251215.1. Lineage (GTDB taxonomy): Bacteria > Actinomycetota > Actinomycetes > S36-B12 > CAIYMF01 > Longivirga. The sequence continues at coordinate 51,830 of JBFWNE010000004.1, read as the reverse complement.
GTTCGTGATCTCCTCGCCCCGGAGGGTGACCGCGCCTTCGCGGATGCGCACCAGGCCGAACAGCGCCTTCAGCAGCGTGGACTTGCCCGCGCCGTTGGGGCCGATGATCCCGACCAGCTCGCCCTCCTGGGCGTAGAGGTCGGCACCGTTGAGGATGTTGACGCCCGGGAGGTAGCCGGCGATGACGTCGTCCACCCGCACGAGCGCCCCCTCCGCCTCGGCGATGTGCGCCGTGCGGTCGACGGGCTGCTGGGCCGCATGCCCGTGGTGGCCGTGCTCGTGGTCGTGGTGCTGCTCCGCGTCGATGTGGAGCTCGCGCTGGAACTCGCCCGGGTTGTCGGGGGTGACGCTCATGCCTGCTCCTCCGTGCCACCCGCGGCGGGTGCGTCCGCGGTGAAGGCCTCGCCGGTCTCGGTGAGCGCCTGGTCGTGGTGCGCGCCGAGGTAGGCGTCGACGACGGCCGGGTCGGACATGACGGTGTCCGGCGGGCCCTCGGCGATGACCTGCCCCTGGCCCATGACGATGACCCAGTCGCTGATGTCGCGGACCATGTCCATGTCGTGCTCGACGAACAGCACGGTCATGCCCTGCTCGCGCAGGTCCTTGATGTGGCCGAGGAGCGACTGCGTGAGCGCCGGGTTCACGCCGGCCATGGGCTCGTCGAGCATGACCATCTCGGGTCCGACCATGAGCGCGCGGGCCATCTCGAGGAGCTTGCGCTGACCGCCGGACATCTCACCGGCGAAGTCTTCGCGCTTGGCGTCGAGCTTGAAGCGCACGAGCAGCTCGTCGGCCCGCTCGGTGTTCTTCTTCTCCTGGGCCGACCAGAAGAACGGGAACAGCGCGCGGAAGAAGCTCTCGCCCTTCTGCCCGGTGGCGCCGAGCCGCATGTTCTCGATGACCGTGAGCTTGGAGAGCGCCTTGGTCAGCTGGAACGTGCGCACCATGCCCATGCGCGCGACCTTGTGCGGCGGCACGCCCTTCAGGGCCGTGCCGTTGAACGACCACTCGCCCTCGTTCGGCTGGTCGAAGCCGGTCAGCAGGTTGAAGAACGTGGTCTTGCCGGCACCGTTCGGCCCGATGAGCGCGGTGATAGCGCCGCGCTGGATCTCGACGTGGTCGACGTTGACGGCGGTGAGGCCGCCGAAGCGGCGCACGATGCCGTCGGCGACCACGATCGGGTCGGGCTTCTTCGAGCCGGGGCGGCTCTCCACGCCGGCCAGGGCGGCGACGGCCGCCTCCTTGCGGCTTCCGTAGGTGGTGTCAGCGGGCATCGAGCGCCAGCTCCTTCCGGTCGCCGAAGATTCCCTGTGGCCTGAAGATCATGAGCAGCATCAGGCCGAGACCCACCAGCATGAAGCGGATCTGGCCGACCTGGGTGCTCGTGATGAAGGTGATCGCGCCGGTGCGGACCGCCTCGTTGAGCGTCTCGCCGACGAACACCAGCAGGCCCCAGAAGATCATCGCACCCACGATCGGGCCGAACACGCGCGCGGCGCCGCCGAGGATGAGGATCGTGTAGGCGTAGAAGGTGAAGTCGGTCGAGAAGCTGTCCGGCTGCACCGACTGGAAGGCGATGGCCGAGACGAAGCCGCCGAGCGAACCGATGACGCCACCGAGGATGAGCGCCTGCATCTTGTAGGAGTAGACGTTCTTGCCGAGCGAGCGCACGGCGTCCTCGTCCTCGCGGATGCCCTTGAGGACGCGGCCCCACGGGGAGCGCATGAGCGACCAGATCGCCAGCGACGAGATCGCCACCAGGACCCATCCGACGGTCACGACCCAGATGTCGTTCTTGCTGAAGGTGATCGGGCCGAGGGTCACCGGGCCGGGGAACGGGTTCAGCTCGTAGAAGCTGTCGGCGAACCGCGTGATGCCGTCGGACCCGCCGAAGTACTCGCGGAAGGTCACCGAACGCACGATGAGGCGGATGATCTCCGCCGCGGCGATCGTGACGATCGCCAGATAGTCCGCTCGTAGCCGCAGCGTCGGTACGCCGAGCAGCAGCGCCAGCACGACCGACGCGATGAGGCCGACCAGCAGGCCCACCCAGAGGCTGAAGCCCATCTTCGACACGCTGACCGCGAGGCCGTACGCCGCGACCGCCAGGAAGCCCGCCTGGCCGAAGTTCAACAGGCCGGTGTAGCCGAAGTGCACGTTGAGGCCGACGGCCGCGAGGCAGTAGATGACGGCCGAGACGCCGATCGCCTGCGTCAGCGTCTGGCTCAGGATCGAGTTCCAGTCCATGACGAGTCCCTCACCCGATCCGCTCGCGTCGCCCGAGCAGGCCTTGGGGCCGCACGAGAAGGATGACAATCAGAATGACCAGCGCTCCCACGCTCTTGAGCTCCGGGGGGATCACCAGCGTCGAGAGCTGGATGAGCAGGCCGACGATGAGCGAGCCGAGCAGGGCGCCGAACGCCGTGCCGAGGCCGCCGACGGTGACCGCGGCGAAGATGAGCAGCAGGATCTGCTGGCCCATGTTCCACGAGACGCCGGACGTGAGACCGACGAGGATGCCTGCGAGGGCTGCGAGGGTGGCGCCGAGGATCCAGACCGTGTTGATCACGCGCTCGACGTCGATGCCGGAGGCCGAGGCGAGAGCGGGGTTGTCGGCCACCGCGCGGCTCGCCTTGCCCATCCGGGTGCGCAGCAGCCAGTAGATCGTCGCGAGGATCGCGATGATCGCGGCGAGCGCGCCGATGATCGCCTTCGGGGTGATCGAGAGCGGGCCGAGCTGCAGGCCGGCCTGGGCGCTGTACTCCGGGAACTGCTGGGTGCCGCCGCCGAAGAAGAACAGGAACAGGTAGCGCACGAAGATGGCGAGACCGATGGACACGACGAGCATCGCGATGAGCCCGGTGCCCCGCTTGCGCAGCTGCTTCCAGAGGACCTTGTCCTGCACCGCGCCGAGGATCCCGCACGTGATCAGCGCGAGGAGCGCGGCGAGGATGAAGGGCACGTGCAGGACGGACGAGTAGAAGTACGCGGCCAGCGCGCCGACGGTGACCATCTCGCCGTGGGCGAAGTTGGTGAGGCCCGTGGTGCCGTAGATCAGCGAGAGGCCGACGGCGGCCAGCGCCAGGATCAGGCCGAGCAGGAGCCCGTCCACGGTGAGCTGGATGGCCTGCTCCGCCTTGGAGGTCGTCTCGACCAGCCCCTCGCCGGTCGGGAACTGGATGCGCACCTTGCCGAGGAAGGCGTTCACCGTGCGCGTGTTGCCCGAGTCGGGGGCCAGCGCCACGCCCTCCGGCAGGGTCGCCTCGTCGAGCACCACGGTGTACGTGCCGGACTTCGGGGTCTTGATCTCCCAGGCGCCCTTGTCGTCGGTCGTCGCCTCGCCGGAGAACCCGGCGTCGCTGCTGGCCGTGATCTTCACGCCGGCGACACCCGTGTCGTTCGAGGTCACCGTGCCGAAGAGCACGGGCCCGGACGAGGATGCCGATGCGGGACCGGCCCCCCAGCCGACGATCAGGGATGCCGCAGCGAGCAGGGCGGCCAGCACAGCCGCAGCGCGTGCGCGCACTCGGTCCTCCTTCGAGCGAGAGAGCCGAGGCCCTCGCCGGGCCTGGGGGATCCCAGGCAGCGTGCCGCCCACCGGGACGGTCGCGCCGGAGCATAGCCATGTAAACGATGTTGCGGGACACCCCCGGGCGGTCCGTGTCGGCTTCGTGCGCACATCGGGACAATGTTGCGACGAAGGGGCGGCGAACCGTCACGTCGCCGACACGCACGCGACACGGACGGCCCGGTACGGCAGTCCGGGGCCGCCCTGTCGTGGTCAGACGAGCGCCGCCACGACCGCCGTGAGCAGCGGCGCCACGACGAGGGCCGGGAGCATGTCGGCCACCGGGACCTCGCGGATGCGCAGGAGCCGCAGGGCGACGCCGACGAGGAGCAGCCCCCCGGTGGCGGTGATGGCGGCGACCTCGGCGGCGGGCAGGAGGTCGCCGAGCACGAGCCCGAGCACCGTCCAGAACCCCTGGTAGACGAGCACCGCGAGGGCGGAGGCCGCCACGCCCCAGCCGAGGGCGGCGGCGAAGGCGATCGACGCGAAGCCGTCGAGGGTGGCCTTGAGCGCGAGCTGCTCGATGCCGTTGCCCAGCCCGTCCGACAGGCCTCCGAGGATCGCCAGCGGGCCGACGCAGAACACGAGGGAGGCGGTGACGAATCCTTCGACGAACCGATGTCCGCCAGGCGCGTCCCCGCCGCGCACGAGACGTCGGCGCAGCCAGCCGCCTGCCGCCTCGAGCCGATGCTCGAGCCGCAGGAGCGAGCCCAGCACGGATCCCACGAGCAGCGAGCCCAGCACGATCAGGACGGGGGCGCCGGTGCCGGTCGCCTCGCGCAGCGCAGGGTCCAGGACCGCGACGGCGGACAGCGCTGCGACGAGCAGCACCACGAGGCCGAGCGCATCGGTCACGACCTGGCGGGTGCGCTCGGAAAGGCGGTCGCCGAGGGCGACGCCGATGCCGGAGCCGACGAGGATCGCTGCGACGTTGACCAGCGTCCCGGTTCCGGGCGGCACGGCGGCTCCTCACTCCAACGGGTGGATCCTGCGGCCGGGCGGGGCCGGTACGACGGGATCCGTGCCGGGGCGGGCCCGGGTGACGCAGATTCTTGCGCGAAGGGGTTGCCGCGCCACCGGGCGGGGGACCTAGAGTGCGGGACGTGTGACGGGGGGTCACCGCCAGGCGGGCCGTGCCCGTCGTCGTCGTGGGAGGTTCAGTGGGCCGGTCCCCGGTCGTCGTCCGCCCCCTCGGAGCGCTCGAGATCGAGGCGCTCGCGCCCCTCTGGACGGAGTTCCTGTCGCAGGACCAGGCGGTCCTCAGCGTCCCCGGGACCCTCGACATCGGCGAGCGGGTCCGCGAACGGATGCTCGACTCCGAGGCCGCCGTGGCGGCGGGCAGGCGGGCGAGCTACCGCGTCGTGGTCGCCGAGATCGACGGCGCGCCGGTCGGGTTCGCGTCGCTGTCCGTCGTCGACCGCGGCCTGCTGTCCGCCAGCGCCGCCGTGGTCGTCGACGTGGTGCACGTGAGCGGGAGCCACCGCAAGCACGGCGTCGGCACGGCGCTCCTGCGCGAGGCTGCCGGCTTCGCCGACGAGGTGGGTGCGGGCGACGTGGTGGTCAACGTCCCGCCCGCCCAGCGCGAGGTCAACCGGTGGTTCGCTCGGTACGGGTTCGCCCCCATGGTCGTACGCCGCTCGGCCACGATCGGGCAGCTGCGCCGCCGGCTCGGCGTCGACCCGCGGCTCGACCCGCGCGACACGACGATCGACCTCACCCCCGTGCAGCGCTCCCTCCGTCGGCGCGCTCTGCTGACGCCGCGGCGGCCGGTGCGCCCCTGACGCCGATCAGGCGCCGGGGCGGTCGCGCAGCAGGCAGGTGATGCGCGACGTGCAGGTGCGGCGTCCCGCGTCGTCGACGATCACGACCTCGTACGTCGCCAGGGTGCGGCCGCGCGTGATGGGCGTCGCCGTCCCCGTGACATGGCCTTCGGTGGCGCTCGCGTGGTGGGTGGCGTTGATCTCGATGCCCACGGGCACCTTCTCGGGGCCGCCGTGCAGCGCCGCGGCGATCGATCCGAGAGTCTCGGCGAGCACGACGCTCGCCCCGCCGTGGAGCAGCCCGAAGGGCTGTCGGTTGCCAGCGACCGGCATCCGCCCGACCATGCGCTCGGCGCTCGCCTCGAGGATCTCGATGCCCATCGACTCGCCCAGCTCGCCGAGGCCGAACCGGGCGACCTGCTCCGCGTTGTCCGTCATAGGCCCACCCTAGGATCGCGGCATGACTGCGTCGTCGGGCCGGCCCCGTCTCCTGCTGCTCGACGGGCACTCCCTGGCCTACCGCGCGTTCTACGCGCTGCCGGTGGAGAACTTCTCCACCACCACGGGCCAGGCGACCAACGCCGTGTACGGCTTCACCTCGATGCTCATCAACGCCCTCCGCGACGAGCAGCCCACCCACCTCGCGGTCGCGTTCGACGTGTCGCGCCAGACCTTCCGGTCGCAGGAGTACCCCGAGTACAAGGCGACCCGGTCGGCCAGCCCCGACGAGTTCAAGGGCCAGGTCGCGCTCATCCGCGAGGTGCTGACCGCCCTCAACGTGCCGTACGTGGAGGCCGACGGGTTCGAGGCCGACGACCTCATCGCCACGCTGACGACGCAGGCCGAGGCCGAGGGGTACGACGTCCTCATCATCACCGGCGACCGCGACGCCTACCAGCTCGTCGACGACCACGTCACCGTGCTCTACCCGAAGAAGGGCGTGAGCGACCTCGCTCGGATGACGCCCGAGGCGGTGCAGGAGAAGTACGGCCTGAGCCCGGCGCAGTACCCCGACTACGCCGCGCTGCGCGGCGACCCCAGCGACAACCTGCCGTCGATCCCGGGAGTGGGGGAGAAGACGGCTGCGAAATGGGTCCGGGAATTCGGGTCGCTGGCCGAGCTCGTCGACCGCGTGGGCGAGGTCAAGGGGAAGGCGGGCGACGCCCTGCGCGAGGGCCTCGCCGACGTGGTGCGCAACCGGCGGCTCACCGAGCTCGTACGCGATGTTCCGATCGATCTGTCGCCCGCGGACCTCGAGCGCCGGCCGTTCGACCGCGACACCGTGCACGAGGTGTTCGACGCGCTGCAGTTCCGCGTCCTGCGCGAGCGCCTCTTCGCCCTCCACGGGGACGACGCCGCACCCGCCGGCGCCGCCGAGGAGGTGGAGGTCGCCGCCCCTGGCCCCGGCGGACTCGGCGCGTGGTTGGCCGAGCATGCGCCGCCGGGCGCGCGCACGGGGCTGGTGCTCGACGGCCGCTGGGGCCGCGGCACCGGCGACGTCGACTCCCTCGCGGTGGCCGCGCCCGATGGCGCGGTCGCCTGGTGGTCCGTGGCGACGCTGCTCCCGGACGACGAGAGCGCCCTCGCCGCGTGGCTCGCGGATGCCCAGCGGCCCAAGGCCATGCATGACGCGAAGGGGCCCGAGCTCGCGCTTCGGGCGCGGGGCCTCGCGCTGGCCGGGCTGACCTGCGACACGGCGCTCGCGGCGTACCTCGTGCTGCCCGGCCAGCGCAGCTTCGACCTGTCGGACCTCGTGCCGCGGTTCCTCAAGCGCGACCTGGCCGGCGCTGCGGCGTCCGGCTCGGACCAGCTCTCGTTCGACACCGACCCCGACGAGGCGACCGCTGCGGCGCTCGGCCTGCAGGCCAAGGCCGTGCTCGACCTCGCGGGCGCCCTCGAGTCCGAGCTCGAGGCTCGCGGGGGCGCCGCCCTCATGGCCGAGGTCGAGCTCCCGCTCCTGCACGTGCTGGCCGACCTCGAGCAGGCCGGCATCGCCGTCGACCTCGACCACCTCGGCGGTCTCGAGGGCGAGTTCGCCGAGTCGATGCGCGCAGCCGAGGCGACCGCGCACGAGCTGGCGGGGCGGCCCTTCAACCTCGGATCCCCTAAGCAGCTGCAGGAGATCCTCTTCGGCGAGCGGGGCCTGCCGACCACCAAGAAGATCAAGACCGGCTACACCACCGATGCCGACGCCCTGCAGTCGCTGTTCGTCCAGACCGGCGACCCGCTGCTCGAGCAGCTCCTGCGCTGGCGCGACGTCTCCAAGCTGCGCCAGACGGTGACCGGGCTGCTGTCGTCGGTCTCGGACGACGGACGCATCCACACCACGTTCAACCAGATCGTCGCCGCCACCGGGCGCCTGTCGTCGCAGGACCCCAACCTGCAGAACATCCCGATCCGCACGGCCGAGGGCCGGCGCATCCGCAGCGGGTTCGTCGTGGGCCCGGGGTACGAGTGCCTGCTCACGGCCGACTACAGCCAGATCGAGATGCGCCTCATGGCGCACCTCTCGGAGGACGCCGGCCTCATCGAGGCGTTCAACTCGGGGGAGGACCTGCACAACTACGTCGCCTCGCGTGTCTTCGGCGTCGCGCCGTCCGACGTGGACGCAGCCCAGCGCAGCAAGATCAAGGCGATGTCCTACGGCCTCGCGTACGGCCTCTCGCCGTTCGGCCTGTCGCAGCAGCTCGGCATCACACCGGCCGAGGCGAGCGGGCTCATGGACGAGTACTTCGAGCGGTTCGGGGGAGTGCGCGACTACCTCCGCGAGGTCGTCGACCGGGCGCGCGGCACCGGCTACACCGAGACGATGCTCGGCCGCCGCCGCTACCTCCCCGACCTCACCTCCGACGTCCGCCAGCGCCGGGAGATGGCCGAGCGGATGGCGCTCAACGCGCCCATCCAGGGCTCGGCCGCCGACATCGTGAAGGTCGCGATGCTGCGCGTGGCCGCTGCGCTCGCCGCCCGGTCGCTGTCCTCGCGGATGCTGCTGCAGGTGCACGACGAGCTCGTGCTCGAGGTGGCGCCGGGCGAGCTCGACGCCGTCCGCGAGGTCGTGCATGAGGGCATGGGAGGCGCGGTGGAGCTCGCCGTGCCGCTCGACGTGCATGTCGGCGTCGGGCGGACCTGGCAGGACGCCGGGCACTGACCGCACACCTCGAACTGACGGCCCGGAGCGGTCGCGTCAGATGGCGGCGCGCGGAGTCCGCCGACGGGCCGGAGGCCTTGCGGCGTGCGAAGATCGCGCCCATGCGCCGTCTCCGCCGCCCGCTGTCCGTCGCCGCCTTCGCCTCCGCCGTCCTGCTGGCGCTCACCGCGTGCAGCTCCGGCGCCGACGTGCCCCGCGCCCGTCAGGTCACGCCGGATGTGCCGTTCACCGGGTGCGACGTCGCGAAATGCACGGACACCCTCGACGGCGCGGCGTACGAGATCCAGCTGCCCACCACCTGGAACGGCACGCTGCTGCTCTACAGCCACGGCTATCGCTATGCCCAGCCGGCGCCGCCGAACTTCGAGCCGGTCAACACCCGGCCCCAGTCGGCCCCCGACGAGGAGACCGCGAAGACCCTGCTCTCGCAGGGGTACGCGCTGGCCGGCTCGGCGTATGCGAGCAACGGCTGGGCCGTGGCCGACGGCGTGAAGGCCGCGGAGGACCTGTACGCCTACTTCAAGGCCAACGTCGGCGACCCGTACCGCGTGCTCGTGTGGGGCGACTCGCTCGGGGGGCTCATCACCCAGACCATCGCGGAGAAGCATCCCGAGTGGGTCGACGGCGCAGCACCCTTCTGCGGCGCGCTCGCCGGCGTCGTGCCGAACATGGACCTCGCGCTCGACGTGTCGTACGCCGTGAAGACGCTCATCTACCCGCAGCTGAAGCTCACGGGGTACACCTCCTACGAGGAGGCGGTCACCAACTTCACCGAGGCCGCCAAGGCGGTCCTCGCCGCCGCCCAGGACACCGCCGGCGGCGGGACGGCGAAGGTCCTGTACATCGCGGCGCTCGTCGACGCGCCCACGCAGACGCAGCGGTTCGACGGCTCGAGCATCGAGAGCAAGGTGAAGGCGACCGTCGAGGCCCTCGCCACGGCCCTGGGCTACGCGACGTTCGCCCGCTACGACCTCGAGGAGCGCTTCGGCGGCAACCCGTCCGGCAACGTCGGCACCGACTACGCCGCGCGCGTGTCGGAGTCGGAGAGCGCGCTCATCGACTCGGTCACTGCGGGCGCCACGGCGGCGAACAACACCCTCATGGCAGCGGGGCAGCGGGTCGAGCCGGAGCAGGCCGCGCGCGACAAGGCGCTGGCGGAGGGCGGCGACCCGAAGGGCACCGTCCAGCATCCGACCATCACGATCCACACCGCGGCCGACCCGCTCGTGATCGTGCAGAACGAGACGTACTTCCGCGACCGCTACACCGCGGCCCAAGCCGCGGGCCAGGCTCCCGGCGGGCTCGTCCAGCTCTACACCGTGGCGCCGTCCACGTACCCCGAGGACCCGGGCGCGCCGTACGGCGCAGGCCACTGCAACTTCACGTCGCAGTCGCGGGTGGCGGTGATCGACCTGCTAACCGGATGGGTCCAGAACGGCGTGCTCCCCGGCGCGGCCGCGATCGAGAGGGCGATGGGCACCGAGTCCGGCTACTCGCCGCTGTTCGCCCCCGGGCCGTGGCCGGTCGTGGCCGCAGGCTGATCAGGCGGACGACGGCGTACGCCGGGGCCGCGTGCCCGCCTTCGTGACGCAGGCGGGCACCGACTCCAGCGCCGTGTGGTCCAGTGCGCGGTACTCCGACGGCGTCATGCCGATGATCTCGGTGAACCGCGAGCTGAACGACCCGAGCGACGTGCAGCCCACCGCCATGCAGGTGTCGGTGACCGACATGCCGGTGCGCAGCAGCGCCGCGGCCCGTTCGATCCTGCGGGTCATGAGGTAGGCGTACGGCGTCTCGCCGTACGACGCGCGGAACTTCCGGGAGAAGTGCGCGGGCGACATGAGGGCCGCGCGGGCCATGGTGGGGACGTCCAGGGGCTGGGCGTACTCGCGATCCATGAGGTCGCGCGCCCTGCGCAGGTGCGCGAGGTCGGCGAGCTCCTCCGGCGTCATGGGGCGACCGTACGCGCTCTACAGGGGAAGGCGGCGGAACAGCGGGCGCGGCACATGCCGCAGCGCCGACATGACCGGGCGCATGAGCCCCGGCACGTAGACGAGCTCCCGCCCCTTGGCCAGGCCCTCGACGACGGCGGCCCCGACCTCCTCGGCGGTGACGGCCAGCGGGGCGTCGGGCAGGTGGGCGGTCATGCGGGTGCGCACGAAACCGGGGCGCACGACCATCGCGCGCGCGCCCGACCCGCGCAGGACCTCGACGAGGCCGAGGCCGATGGCGTCGAGCCCTGCCTTGGTGGAGCCGTACACGAAGTTGGACCGGCGGGCCCGCTCGCCCGCGACGCTGGAGAGCACGACGAGGACGCCGTGCCGCTGCGCGCGCAGCCGCCGCGCCGCGCGCAGGGACACCGACATCGACCCGACGTAGTTGACCTGCGCCGCCTCCACCGCGAGGGCGGGGTCGGCCTCGAACGCGGACTGGTCGCCGAGGACCCCGACGGCGAGGAGCACGACGTCGAGGTCGCCCTCGGCGAACACCCGCGCCAGCAGGTCCTCGTGCGAGGCGGTGTCCGCCGCGTCGAACACCGCGGTCGTGACGCCTGCGACGCCCTGCGCCCGCAGGGACTCGGCGGCGGCGTCGAGCTCGGGGGACGGGCGGCCGGCGAGCACCACCCGGCGCAGCGCGCCACGGTCGAACGCGCGCACCGTCGCGAGACCGATCTCGCTGGTGCCGCCGAGGACGAGGACGGACTGAGGGCGGCCGTGGGCGTCGATCACAGCTCGAGCCTCCTGCTCAGGTCGGACACCAGGATGCCGTGGGGGTCGGCGCGGCGGCGCGCCTCGCGCCACTCGGGGAGACGCGGGTACATCGTGCGCAGCAGGTCCGGCCGCGTGCGCGCGTCCTTGGCGAGGTAGATGCGTCCGCCGGCGGCGGCGATCTCCTCGTCGAGCCGGTCAAGCACGGCGGCGAGCCCCGGAACGCGTGCGGGCACGTCGATCGCGAGGGTCCATCCGTCCAGCGGGAACGACAGCGGCGAGGCGTTGCCGCGGCCGAACCGCTTGAGGACCGTGAGGAACGACGGCGCACCGGCGTCGCGGATCCGCTCGAGGACGCGAGGGATCAGGTGCGCCGCGCTGTCCGGCACCGCGCACTGGTGCTGGATGAGCCCGCCGGGTCCGTAGACCCGGTTCCAGCCCTCGACGCCGTCGAGCGGGTGGAAGAAGGCTCGGACCGATTGGCGCTCCCCGTCGCGGGCGCCCGGCGCCCGGCGGAACCACGCCTCGTTGAACGCCGCGACCGTGGCGCGGTTGATGGCGCCCACCGGCGGGGTGAGCGGCACTGCGATCCGGGCCGGCGGCCCCACCGGCGCGTTGCCGCCCGCGGCCGGCGCGTGGTCGCCCTGGGTCACGATCCCGCGGCCGAGCCGCGACCCCCGCGCCGAGGCGTCGATCCACGCGACGGAGTAGCGGTGGGAGGAGTCGGTGGAGCGGAGGTGCTCCATCACGGCGTCGAGGGAGCCGAGGCGGCGCGTGTCGACGAGCACGTCCGGCGAGCCCACCCGCATCGCGCGGAACGCCACCGAGACGACGACGCCGGTGAGACCCATGCCGCCGACCGTCGCGTGGAAGAGCGCGAGGTCAGGCCCCTCCGAGGCGGGCCCGATCCTGCGCAGGCCGTCCGCCGGGGTGACCAGGTCGATCGCCACCACATGGTCCCCGAAGGAGCCGTCGCGGTGGTGGTTCTTGCCGTGCACGTCGGCGGCGACCGCTCCGCCGAGGGTGATGCGGCTCGTGCCCGGCGAGACGGGGACGAACAGGCCGTGCGGGGCGAGGGCGTCGATGACGTCGCCGAGGCGCGCGCCCGCGCCGCACGTCACCACGTCGTCCTCGCCGACCTCGATCGTGTGCAGGGCCGACAGGTCGAGGACGGTGCCGCCCGCGTTCTGCGCCGCATCGCCGTACGACCGGCCGAGCCCGCGGGCGAGCACGCCGCGCGTGCCGGCCGCGGCGAGGGCGCGCTCGACGTCGGCCACGTCGCGGACGGCGAGGACGTCGGCGTACGACGGCGAGGTGCGGCCCCAGCCGTGCAGCAGCTGCTCAGGCACCGCTGGCCGCCAGCGCGAACGTCGCGACCCACAGCAGCGCGAGCACCTGCAGCGTGCGGTCGCGCAGGGCGACCTCCTCCGGGGCCTCTGCCTGCCCGGCGTCGATGCGCACGGCGTACCGCAGCACCGCGAGGACGAACGGCGCGACCGACCACGCCGCCCACGAGCCGGTGGCGCGGCTGCCCACCTCGAACGCCCAGAGGCAGTACGCCGTGATCGTCACCGCGGCCGCGATCCCCCAGACGAAGCGCAGGTAGGTGACCGTGTAGCCCGCGAGGCTGCGGCGCATGGGATCGGTGCCCTCGGGATGGGCGAGCAGCTCGGAGAACCGCTTGCCCGCGGCCATGAACAGCGAGCCGAACGCCGCGACGATGAGGAACCACTCCGACACCGGGATGCCGGTGGCCGCTCCGCCCGCGACTGCGCGCAGCAGGAACCCGGCCGACAGCAGGGCGAGCTCGACGACCGCCTCGTGCTTGAGCCGCGTCGAGTACGCGATCGTCGCCACGAGGTAGCCGACGAGCACCCACACCAGGGGCGGGCGGGTGAGCGCCCAGGCCAGGCCGAGCGCGACCACGACCAGCACGACGGCGGTCGCGAGCGCCGTACGCGGCGAGACGTCGCCGCGGGCGAGCGCGCGCTCGCGCTTGACCGGATGGGCGCGGTCCGCCTCGAGGTCCATGGTGTCGTTGACGAGGTACGTCGCGCTCGACACGAGGCAGAACGCCACGAACGCCACGAGCGTCGGACCGAGGACCGCGGGCTCGAGCAGCCGCCCGGCCGCGAGGGGGACCGCGAGCACCAGGACGTTCTTGGCCCACTGCCGGGGGCGCAGCGCGGACACGAGCGAGGTCGCCGTGCTCACGATGCACCCTCCTGTCGGCCGCGCAGGACGGCGCCCACGAGTGCGAGCAGTGTCCCCGATGCCACGACGCACCACGCCACCGACACGGGCGAGGTGCGCCCGATCGTGGCCACGAGCAGCACCAGCACGGCCACCGCTCCCCACACCAGAACGGCGGCGCGCGGGTCGTCGGCGGCGAGGCGGTCGTAGAGCACCAGGTACGCCACCGACAGGACGGCGCCCGCGAGCACGAAGACGCCGGCCGAGCCGGCGATGAGGGAGTAGCCGTCGCCGAGCAGCAGCGGCACCGCCCAGCCCCCGGTCGCGGCCGCCACCGCGACCTCGAGCGCCCCGAGCCCGCACAGCAGCGCGAGGGCACGGCGCAGCGCACCGGGCTCGGCGTTGGCCAGCCGGGGGAAGACGGCCACGACCACGGCCTGCGGCAGCCAGAAGGCGATCTTCGCGAGGATCGCCCCCGCGGCGTACTGGCCGGCGTCCTCGGGGGAGAGCAGGGCGCGGGCGAGCAGCACGTCGATGGACGTGAGGGTGAACATCGCCAGGAGGGCGAGGGCCGCACGGCCCGTCTCGGCGGCGAGGGCGCGGTCGACCGGGCCCCGGGACGGCGTCGGCACCGACCCCCACGGCCGTACGGCGAACCATCCGAGGATCGAGCCGAGGAGCACGGCGAGCGCCGTGGCCGTGACGCTGCGGGTGGCCACCAGCGCGACGAGCGCGAGGCCGCTGCGCAGCGCGGCCGCAACGGCGTACTGGGCCGACAGGGCCCCGAACCGCTCGAGCCCCTGGGCGCCGCCGAGCGCGAACCCGGTGAGGGTGAGCGGCAGGAAGGCCAGCGCCAGCGCCACCAGCGGCAGCGGCCCGAGGTGCAGCACGACCGCGAGCACCGGCACGGCCACGAGTGCCAGTGCGGTCTCGGCGGCCGCGGCCGCCAGCGCGACGCGGCCGAGGACCGTGCGGTCCTCCCCGCGCGCGATGCGGCGCGCGACGACCGCCTGCACGGCCAGCGACACGACGTTGCCGATGAGCAGGATGTTAAGCAGAGCCCCGAGCTCGCCGAAGGCGACGGGCCCCAGCACCCGCGCACCCACGACGTTGACGGCGTAGCCGAGCACCTGGCCCACAGCGAGGCCGAGGGCGAGCAGCGCGCTGCTGCCGAGCAGCGCCGGCGGGCGCCGGGCGGCAGCGGAACTGTCGGGCGACGCGCTCACGCGGCTCCCCTCGCGGCAGGCGGACGCGTCAGAATAGGCCCGTCCGCCCCGTCGAAGCCTGGAGGTCGCGTGGCCGCCTCCACGGCGACGTCATCGCTCGCGCGCGCGGCCGGGGCGGGGCGGCTCTGGCTCGTGGCGCTGGGCTGCGCGGCGGCTGTGCTCGGGCCCGCGCTCGGCGCGGGGTACGTCCTGCACGCCGACCAGGTGTTCGTGCCCGTGCAGGACCTGCTCCCGTGGATGCTCGGCGTGGGCGCAGGGCTGCCGCGGGCCGTGCCTCAGGACGCGGTCGTCGCCGTGCTGTCCGGGCCTGTGCCCGGCTGGGTGCTGGAGAAGTCCGCGCTGCTCGCCGCGCTCGTGCTGCTCGCGGTCGGCGCGGGCCGGCTCGTCCGGCCGCGGGGGACGGGCGCGGCCGTGGTGACGGCCGTGGTCGCGGTGTGGTCGGCGTACGTCGCGGAGAGGCTGCTGCTCGGCCACTGGTCGCTGCTGCTGGCGGTGGCGGCCCTGCCGTGGGCGCTCGAGGCCGCGCGGTCGGTCCGGGCCGGAGCGCCGCGCGCGGGCGCGCGCTGGATCCTCTGGCTGGGGCTCGCGTCCCTGACGCCGAGCGGCGGGCTGCTGGTGCTCGCGGCCACGGCACCCGCGCTGCTGGTGCCCGGCGGCCGCGGCCCGCGCGTCCGCCGGTGGATCCTCGTCGGGGTCGGCGCCGCTCTGCAGCTGCCCTGGGCGGTGGCGGCCCTGCTGCACCCGGGCGCCGTGGCTGGCGCGACGGGCGCCGACGTGTTCGCGGCACGGTCCGAGGGCCCGTGGGGGCTGCTGCTCACGGTGCTGACGACAGGGGGCGCGTGGAACGCGTCCGCCGTCCCCGGCTCGCGCACGACGTGGTGGGGCATCGCGGTCGGCGTCCTCGTGCTCCTCGTCGCGGCGGTCGGCGCGCGCGGCGCGATCGCCGTGCTGGGACGCTCGATCGCCCTGCCGCTGGCGGTCCTGGCCACGCTCGGCCTCGGGTGGTGCCTGCTCGGCGGCTGGTCCGCGACGGCGCCGGCCGCCGAGTGGGCGGTGGCGTCGCTGCCCGGGGGCGGGCTCCTGCGCGACGCGCAGAAGTGGCTCGCCCCGTGGGCGCTGCTGGTGGCGATGTCCGCGGGCGTGGGAGCGGCCCGCCTCGCCCGCGCGGTGGCGCGCCGGTCGGGCGATCGCGCCGCGGGGGCGGCGCTGCTCGCGGGGCTCGCGCTGCTGCCGGTGGCGGCGCTGCCGGACCTGGCGTGGGGTGCGGCGGGCCGGCTCGCGGCAGCGGCGTACCCGGACGACCTCACCGCCGTGCGCGCCGCGCTCGAGGACACGCCCCCGGGCGACGTCGTGAGCCTGCCGTGGCAGACGTTCCGGGCGTTCCCGTGGAACGACGGCGGCCGGGTCTCGCTCGATCCCGTGCCCCGGGCGATGCCGCGCACGGTGCTGGCGTCGTCGTCGCTGCCCGTGTCCAGCGGCGGCGAGGTGGTGACGGTGCCCGGCGACGACCCGCGTGCCGCCGAGGTCGACGCCGCGCTCGTTGCCGGCGAGCCGCTCGGTCCGGTGCTCGCCCGGCTCGGCGTCGGGTACGCGGTGGTCGCCACGGACGTGCCAGGCGCCGGCGACGAGCTGCCGGAGGGCGCTCGGGCGCTGGTCCGCGGAGATTCGTTCAGCCTCTACGCGCTCGCGCTGCCGGCGGGGCCGGCGCCCGAGCGGCCGGTGGCGGCTCCGGCCGCGGCGCTCGCGGCGTACGCGCTCGTCCTGCTCGCGGCGGGCCTATCGCTGCTGCGTCGTCGCAGGTCATCGCCCGTGCGGGTGTGACGCGGCAACAGCTCGGTCACGGTTCTTGCCCTCAGGCTACTGGCTGGTAGTCTGCGCGGGACTTGTCCTGAGGAGGGCTTTCCGTGGGTGCTGGGCTTCTCGCCGCGATCATCGCGGCCCTGATCGGCGTCGTGGTCGGCGTGGGCGGGGCCTTCGGTCTCGTGCAGAGCCAGGGCGGCGGCGGCCTTCCCGAGCAGGTCCCCGGCGCGATCGTGGTGTACGGCACCAACTAGCGCCCGCTCGACGTCCGACGAGGCGGTCACCCCGCGGGGGTGGCCGCCTCGTCGCTGTCCGCGTGCGGGTGGTGCACGTGCGCCGGGGCGACGGGCTCGACCGGCGCCTCCCGGCCGACCGCCCCGCCGAGCACGGCGGCGAACCTGCGCGCGGTCTCGTCCCAGCCGAAGGTCGCCGCCCGCGCGGCCGCGGCGGCGCCGAGCCTGCGCCGCTCCACGGCGTCGGACAGCAGCCCGGAGACGGCGTCGACGAGGCCGTCGAGGTCGTCCACGAGCACGCCCGTCACGCCGTCCTCGATCGACTCCCGCACACCGCCGGCGCTGCGGTACGCCACCGTGGGTACGCCGTACCCCGCAGCCTCCATGACGACCAGGCCCCAGCCCTCCTTGAGCGAGGGCAGCACCATGACCCACGACTCGGACAGATGCCGGTGCTTGTCGTCCTCCTCCACGAAGCCGACGAAGTCCACCGACTGCTCGATCCCCAACCGCCGGGCCGCCGCCTGCAGCTCGTCGGACCACCAGCCGTCGCCGACCACGCGCAGCCGCAGGCGGGGGAAGCGGGGGAGCAGGCGGGACAATGCCTCCAGTGCGTGCTCCACCTGCTTGTGCGGCACCAGGCGGCCCAGAACGATGAGCGTCGGATCCGGGCTCGGCCGAGGGGCGAGGCGGGGCGGCTCGATGCCGTTGTGCACCACGGTGATCCGGCTGCGGTCGATGCCGAGCTGCACGAGCTCGTCGCGGGTGACGTCCGACACCGCGACGTACCGCGATCTCCGGTAGGCCCGCGGTCCGACGCGCGACTCGAGGAACCAGCCGATGCGGGACCGGACGGGTCCGTACACGACGGGCCACTGCTCGCGATGGACGTGGTGCACGAGGTTGACCACGGGCGAGCGCGTCGCCCAGGTCGACGCCCACGGCACACCGTTCTGCACGTCGACCACGACGTCGAACGTGCCGAGCCGGCGGGTGAGCTGGGTGAGGAACGCAGTGGGGTAGACGCCCAGCTTGGTTCCGCGGCGCACATAGCGCACGCCGTCGCGCAGCTCCTCCGGCGCCGATCCCGGGTAGCGGGCGCACAGGACCGTGACGTCGTCACCGCCTGCGGCGAGCGCCTTCGCCACGCTCTCGACGTACACCTCCGAGCCGCCGCCCTCGGGGTGGCGGGTGTCGCGCCAGTTGCACACGAGCACGCGCAGCGGCGCCGCGGAGGGCGCGCCGGCGGACGGCGACTGGGGCACGGGAGCTCAATCTGCTGGGGGTCAGATCACGGGTGCGGCACGAATGTTACTCATCAGTCACCTCCGTGCCGACTCCCGTCATCCGGTCGGGTAGCGTCCCGCGCCGTGGAGACGACGCGGTTCCGGGCGACGCTCGGACGCTCGGTGCGTCTCCTGGCCGACTTCCGGCACGAGCAGGACGACCCGGACCGCTTCTACGGCGCGCTGGCCCGGGACTCGGCCGCGCAGGTCGATGCGCTGCACGCGCTCCGCGGCCAGACGCTGCTCGACGTGGGCGGCGGCCCCGGGTACTTCGAGGACGCGTTCACCGCGTGCGGGGCGCGGTACGTCGCGCTCGACGCCGACGCGGGCGAGCTCGCGCTGCACGGCCGCACACCGGGACCGCGCACCGTGCTCGGCGACGGCCTCGCGCTGCCGTTCCTCAGCGGCAGCGTCGATGTCGCGTACTCCAGCAACGTGGCCGAGCACGTGCCGGACCCGTGGCGGATGGCGGACGAGATGGTCCGCGTGACCCGGCCCGGCGGGCTCGTCTTCCTGTCGTACACGCTCTGGTACGGGCCCTGGGGCGGGCACGAGACGTCGCCGTGGCACCTCCTCGGCGGCGACCGGGCGGCCGAGCGCTACCGCCGCCGCACCGGGCACGACCCGAAGAACGTCTACGGCTCCTCGCTGTTCCGGGTCACCGCTGCGGCGGCCGCGCGCTGGGTGCGCACGGCGGAAGCCTCGGGCCGGCTCAGGGACGCACGCCTCGTGCCCCGGTACCTCCCGTCGTGGGCAGCGGGTATCGCTCGGGTGCCTGCCGTGCGCGAGGTGCTCTGCTGGAACGTCGTCGTGGTCGGACGTCGGACGTGACGCGGGCGGTCTGGCGGTTCCGGCTCGTCGCGACCAGCCTCGTGCTGGTCGCGTTCGCCTTCCTGCAGGACCCGGGCAGGCTCGCCGCCGACACCAAGCTCGACCTCACCGCAAACCCCTGGGGCTTCCTCGAGCGGGCCCTGCACCTGTGGGACGACCAGGGCTTCTTCGGCCAGCTGCAGAACCAGGCGTACGGCTACTTCTTCCCGATGGGCCCGTTCTTCGGCGTGCTGACCAGCGCGGGACTCCCAGGCTGGGTCGTGCAGCGGCTCTGGTGGTCGTTTCTGCTCATCGCGGCGTTCCTGGGCGCCGTGCGCCTCGCGCGGCTGCTCGGCATCTCGAGCCCGGGTGCGCGCTGGGCTGCGGGCCTCGCGTTCGCGCTCGCCCCGCGCGTGGTCTCCACGCTCGGGCCCATCTCGTCCGAGACGCTCGTCGTGGCCATCGCGCCGTGGGTTCTCATCCCGCTCGTCCTGTGCTCGCACGGCGCTCCGCGCTGGACCGCGCGCCGGGCCGGGGCTGTCTCGGCCGTGGCCGTTCTCGCCGCCGGCGGCGTCAACGCCGTGGCG
The DNA here is from genome assembly GCA_050251215.1 of Candidatus Nanopelagicales bacterium. Taxonomy (GTDB): domain Bacteria; phylum Actinomycetota; class Actinomycetes; order S36-B12; family CAIYMF01; genus Longivirga. The sequence continues at coordinate 32,511 of JBFWNE010000004.1, read as the reverse complement.
ACCGCGGCCGCGCTGGTGCTGCCCGCGCTCTGGCTGGTGACGCGCGCCGGCGGGCCCGCCCGGCGCCGGCTCCTGCTGTGGTGGGCGGGGTGCGTCGCGCTCGCCTCGCTCTGGTGGGCAGTTCCCCTGCTGACCCTCGGGCGCTACTCGCCGCCGTTCCTCGACTGGATCGAGTCGGCCGCCATCACGACGGGCCGGTCCGACGTGGCGACCGTGCTGCGCGGGACCGACGACTGGGTCGCGTACGTCGCGGGCCCCGGCGGCCCGAGCTGGCCCGCCGGGTGGCGCCTCGTCACCGAGCCGCTCCTGATCCTGCTCACGGGCGTCGTGGCGGCCGCGGGGCTCGCCGGGCTCGCCGTCGTACGGCGGGAGCGCCGGTTCCTCGTGTCGGCGCTGCTCCTCGGCGTGCTGCTGACGACCCTCGGGCATACGGGGGTGGTGCAGGGAGTCGGCGCCCCGTTCGTGCAGCAGATGCTCGACGGCGCTCTCTCGCCGCTGCGCAACACGCACAAGTTCGACGTCGTTCTGCGGCTGCCGCTCGCGCTCGGCGTGGGGTTCGCCGTCATGGCCGCAGCGCAGCGCCTGCGATCTCTCCGCACCATGAGCGCTGCGGTCGCCCGCCGTACGGCGGTGGTGGTCGCGGCCGTCCTCGTCGTCGGGGCGGCGTGGCCGCTCGCGACGGGCGGCGTCACGCGCGGCCGGTCGTACGAGTCGCTCCCGGGCTACTGGCAGCAGGCCGCCGACTGGCTCGCCGCGGACGGCGTGGCGGAGGGGACGGCGCTCGTGGTGCCGGGGGCGCCGTTCGGCGTCTACCTCTGGGGCCGCAGCCAGGACGAGCCGCTGCAGCCACTCGCGTCCTCGCCGTGGGCGGTCAGGGACGCCGTGCCGCTGTCGTCCGGCGGCAACATCCGCCTGCTCGACAGGGTCGAGGCGCGGTTGGCGACCGGCAGGGGATCGGCGGGACTGACCGAGACGCTGGCCCGCGCCGGGGTGCGCTACCTCGTCGTGCGCAACGACCTCGACACCGTCGCGGCCCAGACACCCCGCTCGATCCTCGTGCACGAGGCGATCGACGCCTCGCCCGGACTCCGCTTCGTGCAGGGGTTCGGGCCGCCCATCATCCCGTTCGGCACGGAGACGACCGTGGTGGATGCGCGGCTCGACGCGGCGTACACGGCCGTCGAGATCTACCGGGTGAGCGCACCCGGGGAGCCCGCGGACGCGCGTGCGGTGGTGCGCGGGGCCACGGGCGCTCTGTCGTCGCCGACGACGACCAGCGACGCGGTGCTCGACCTCGCCGACGCCGGGATGCTGGACGGACAGGCTGCCATCCTGGGCTCTGCCGCGCCCGCAACCATCGGCGCGACGCCGGTCCTCACCGACTCGTACCGGCGCAGCGAGGTGGATTTCGGGCTCGTGCACGACAACCGCACTGCCGTGCTGGGCGCCTCCGACCCCTACCAGCGCAGCCGCAAGGCCCACGACTACAGCGCGGGCCCGGCCTCGGTCCCGGCGACGGCCACGCTTGCCGGAGTCGCGTCGGTGACCGCATCCTCCAGCCAGGCGTGGGTGGGGGCGCTCGACGGACTCGTGCCGGGGGCGGCCCCGCGCGCGGCGCTCGACGGTGATCTGTCCACGGCCTGGCAGGCAGCCGACGCCACGGTGGCCTCGCCGACGTGGTGGCGTACGACGTTCGTGTCGGCGCGATCGGTTGCCGGGCTGCGGATCGCGCTGCTCGTCGATCCCGTGACGGGGGCGCAGCCCACGACGGCGACGGTCGTGACGGACGCCGGTTGGTCCACCACCCGGTTGGCGCGCGGCGAGAGCCTGCAGAGCGTGACGGTGCCCGACGGCCCCACGACGACGCTGGCCGTGGAGCTCGACGGCGCCCAGCCCGCGACCGGTGCCCGGGTCGGCGGGCTGCGCGAGGTCGTTGTGCCCGGCCTGGAGACGACCGCGCCCCTGCAGCTGCCCCGGGCGTCGGCGGCTGGCGGGATCGTCCTCACGGCGAGGGACGGCGGCCGCGACGGCTGCTCCACCGTCCCGCTCCGCTTCCCGTGCGGCGCGGCGCTGCCGCGCGCCGGCGAGGACGAGACGGGCATCGACCGGCTCGTCGACGTGTCAGACGGCGGAGACTACGAGGTAGAGGTGGCCGTCCGTCAGCGGCCGGTCGCTGCCGCCGGGCGTCTCCTCGACGCGCCCGGCGCCGTCATCCGCGCCTCGGCGTCGTCGGTCCTCGTGGAAGACCCGCGCAACCGCCCGCAGGCGGCCGTCGACAGCGATCCGTCCACTGCCTGGATAGCGGCCGTGGGCGACACCCGGCCGGTCCTCACGCTCGACCTGCCGACGACGCGGACCATCACCGGCCTGATTCTGCGCACCGAGCCGGACGTCGGAGCCTCGCGGCCGTTCCTCATCACGGTGCGGGCAGGCGGTCGCACGATCGAGACCGCCGTGGACGAGGACGGCGCCGTCGAGCTGCCGCCGCTCGTGGACGACTCGGTCTCGATCGAGTTCCGGGGAGGAACGCCGCTGCGCTCGATCGACCTCAGCCGCGGCGTCACCACCGTGCTCCCCGTCGGTGTGTCCGAGGCCGTGGTGCGCGGCGCGCTCGACCTCGGCGCAGGAGTCCCGCGCGAGACGAGGACCGGGGTCGAGTGCGGCGGCGGACCGCTCGTCTCCATCGACGGCGAGGCAGCTGTCCAGACGCGCGTGGCCACCACTGTGGGCGACCTGTTGACCGGGCGTCGCGTGGCGGCCACGGGCTGCGGCGGCACGATCCGCCTCGCTCCCGGCATGCACCGCATCCGGGTGATGTCCACGCCCGAGCTCGCCGTGGTGTCGGTGCGACTGCGGCCGTCCGGTGCGCCCAACGGCGTACGGCCCCGTGCCGCGACGGTCGAGCGGTGGGATCCGACCTCCCGGCTCGTCCGCGTTCCGGCGTCCAGCGGCGTGCGCACGCTCGAGCTCGCGGAGAACGCCAACGCCGGCTGGACCGCGACGCTGGACGGGTCCGCTCTCGAACCGATCGTCGTCGACGGATGGCGGCAGGCGTTCGTGCTGCCGGCCGGCGCCGGCGGTGACATCGCGCTGACCTACGCGCCCGACCGCCTCTACCGGGCGGGCCTGGTCGGGGGAGCGGCCGCCGTGCTCGTGCTGGTGGTGCTCGCTCTCTGGCCTGTACGGCGAGGCGCCGTGCCCGGCGTGCTTCCTGCATCGAGGCGGCCGGTGCACCTGCTGCGGATCCCCGGATCCGTCGTGGCCGCCGCCCTGTTCGCCGTCGCCGTGGCCGGCATCGCGGCGCCTGTGCCGCTCGTCGTCGGCGCGCTCGCCTCGCGGGCGCGTCCCAGAGCGCTGGTGGTCGCGCTGCTCGCGGCAGCGGCGGGGGTCCTCGCGGCCCTCGCGCCCTGGCCGGGATCGCTCGAGCGCCCGTGGTTCGGCGGGGCGGCGTCGCTCCTCGCCCTCTCCGCCGTGATCGTCGTGGCCTGGCCGGCGCGTGATGCGTCAGGCGCGGACGCGTCCGCGCAGCCGTGATGCGGGGCGCTCCACCAGCCGCCAGCTGAGCGCGGCCACGGCCGTCGAGCACACCGCGGCCGAGGGCAGCAGCCACCAGGCGCCGCCGGTGAACGGCCTCAGCCCGGCGAGGTGCATGAGCGTCCACACCACGGCCAGGTGCCAGAGGAACACGCCGTACGACCAGCGGCCGAGCGCGAGCCCGACCCGCAACGTGAGCAGGCGCTGCCACAGGTCGTGCCGGTGACCGAGGAATCCGGGCGCGAGGAAGAACGCGGCGGCGGCGGCGTACAGCATGTGGCGCGCGACCACGCTCCAGGCCGACGACTGCTCGAGCAGATAGCTGCCTCCGACCGGCGTCGCCGCGACGAGCAAGAGCGCCATCGCGATCACGAGGCAGGTGCCCGTGTCGTCGGCGAGGCGGAGCAGCTTCGCCGTACGCCGTCCGACCGGGGCGAGCCGTCGCCGCTCGTGGATCACGGCCGCGGCCATGCCGAGGGCGAACCAGTCGAGGAACGTCGGCAGCCAGAAGCCGGTGCGCGGGTCGGCCCAGACCTGCGTGCCGCGTGCCACCGTGAAGGCCAGGCCCACCGCGGCTACGCCGCCGAGTCCGACGAGCTGGGCGCGCGCCGACCGGTCCGGATCGCCGCGCCCCACGCGCGTGATGACCCATGCGATCACCGGGAGCGCGAGGTAGAAGGAGATCTCGGCGCCGAGGCTCCAGGTGTGCGTGAGCCCCTCGACGAGCGGGTCACGCGTATAGGTCTGGGCGACGCCGAGGTACGTCAGCCACGTCCGCAGCGGATGCGGCGGCGCGGCGGCGGGGAGCCACAGCAGAACGACGACGACCAGCAGCCAGTAGGCGGGCAGGATGCGCAGGGCCCGGCGCCAGAGGTAGCCGCGGATGCGCGGCGTGCGCTCGGCGGTCATGGCCGCGCGGGCCCACGGGCGGTAGAGCAGGAAGCCCGACAGGAGGAAGAAGATGGTGACGCCCCAGTCGAACCGCGACGCCAGCTTGCCGACCGGGTCGACCTGCACCCATCCGGTCAGGAACGCCACGTGCGTGATGAGCACGAGGAACGCCGCGATCGCGCGGTAGCCGTCCAGGGACGCGAGTCGTCCCTCGGCCACCACCGCCGCGACGGCGTCCGGTCGCCGCTGCGCGGCGTCGACCGTCATGGCTGGGCTTCGGCAGGGAGCGGGCCGGGCACCGGTTCTCCGACTCTGATGGCACCGACGCAGATCAGGGCACCGGGGCTTGTCGCACGCAGGGTCATGGTGCGGCCGCCCCCTGCGATGTTGGCGTAGGCGTCGTGAAGACCCGCAACCACACTCAGCGTGCGCGGGGTGCCTTCGGCAAAGCTGACCTCTAGAGGGGACGGCTGGTTCGAAACGTAGGCAACCTGAACGGTGTGGACCCAGGGGATCACGTCCGCCTGCAGCGGGATGCTTGTGCCCCTCTCGTCGACACGCCATCCACAGCCGGGCACGGGGCCCTGAAGAGCAGTCGGGCCCTTCACGTGAGCCTCTACCAGCGCGCCCCTGTCGTCGAGTACCCGCAATCTGTCCGTCTCGTCCGATATCGGAGGTATTCCGCCGGTCCCAGCGAAGAACCATGAGTACAGGGTGTTCGGCGGAAGCAGCGGATTCATGACGGTCCTTGGCACGTTGCGATCCAAGATGGGGGCGCGGTCCGGGGTCGCCCGCATGGATGCCAACGCGGCTTCTACCCAGGGACGGTCAGGGCTCGTGCCCATGAGTTGAACCAGTCGGGCAGTCGACCCGACCCACACAAGTACGAGCAGCTGTGCGACGAGGACCAGTGCGAGGACGACGCGAGGCGAGGGTCGGGGATTTCGCTCAACGAGCATTGCGGGGGCGGGATCGTCCCGAATCCGCGTGGTGGCGAGCGCCACCATGAGCGCAGCCACGACGGAGAGATCCGCTGTGTAGCGGGGGAGCGCTGCTTCGCCGGCGCCCCAGTAGGGTCGGCCGACGCTCAGCAGCACAAGGTTTGCGGCCGCGTAAACGAAGAGCGTGGAGAGAGCTCTGCGGGCACGGCTTCCGCTGATCCAGCACAGAACCACGACGGTGGTCACGGAGCACGCCGCCACCATCTGAATGAGGGGGCTGGTGCGGGCGAGGTCGTACCCACCGAGGCCGGCTCGGAACCACTCCCACGGCCCGCCCAAGAACGAGGGCAGCACGCCGTGCATCATCGTGTTGCCGGACTGCGCTGCTATGGCGTCGAGACCTGGCCAGGGGAAGGTCGGGCCACCTTTGGTGACGGTGTACAGGACGGCCCAGCCGACAAGAGCGGTCGAGAGTCCCACCAGCACAGGCCAATGGACGCGGACGACCGACACGAACGACTGAAGTCCCTGAACTGGTGTGAGTGCCCAGAGAACACCGAGGACGACCAGGGGCAGGAGGACCGCCTTCTCGAAGAAGAGCAGGCCCACCAGGGTGGTCGACAGGATCCATACATAGGACGACCAGTTCCGACCGCCGTGTGTCCGGAGTGTGCGATCCACCACGATCACTGTGCAGGCCATGAGCGGAACCATGTTGAGCGCGGCCGCCCACCACGTTGACGCTTGGACCACGGGCACCGCGGTCAGGTAGATCGCAAGGGGCAGCAAGACCCTCCAACGCCGACCGAAGTGCCGGAAGAGCGTCCGTAGAAGCAACACCGCCACCAGCAGCTGGCCCAGGGCGAGTGAGAGCGCCACCCAGCCGTAGCCGAAATTGGTGAGCTTCGCGAACGGCTGAGCCGCGAGGAATGCCGCTGGCATGAAGTGGCCACCCCAGTGGTCAAGCAGGTACTCCGGGGAAAGCCAAGGCAGGGCGGCCCCGCGGCCGCGGAACACGTAGTCATCGCTGAAGTAGTAGAAGCCGCGGAAGCAGGCCCAAGCCACGACGACGGACTGGATCGCGACCATAGACCATGCAACGAGCGTGATGGTGGAAGCCGGTTGGGCCGGGGCGCTGACGCAGTTGGCACGCTGAGGGGCTTGAAGCAAAGGCGTCGCTGTCATGGCTGTATGGCCTTGGGCTGCCCGACCTGAACTGCGTCAACGCACACCGTGACTCCAGGTGAGATCGACGTGATCCGAAGGTAGGCCCCTCCACCGCTCAGGGTGAGGACGACCTCACCAAGCCCAGCCTGGATCTGCACCGGGCGGGGCTCGCCCCCGGGCAGTTCGAGGGTCATGGCTCCGGCCGCACTTGCCAGGTATCCGACACGGACAGTGTGCGAGAAGGGAATGACCAGGGCTGTGAGGGGAATGTCGCCAGATCCCTTAAGTGCCCATCCACAACCCGGAGTCGGACCGGGTGGAGATGCCACTCCCTCGACGAGCGCCGGCCGCAATCTGCCGTCCGCGTCGAAGACGCGCAACTGCGTGGTTGGATCGGTGAAGGCCGGTCGTGGCGACGCAGGTCCGAGGAGCCAAGAAGCCTGGTTGTAGGGATAGGCGAGTCCATAGAGGACTTGCGGGGCGACGGGCTGGTCGATCAGGCTCGGTCCTGACGCCGCTGCGGCGAGGTCAGCGATGGCGTTCGTGACCCAGGGCCGAGACTCGTTGCCGGACCAGATCTCCCGGTACCGCGCGGTGGAAGCGGAGCTCAAAAGCAGCATCACGATGACCGACGAGATCGCGGTCGTCCGAAGTACGTCTGCCGGCGCACCAGGCGCCCATCGTCGCAAGGCCCGTTTGGCGGCAGGGGAGACCGCGACCAAGGAGGAGCCGACCGCCAGCGCGAGGGGGACGGCTGCGTCCGCGGTATATCGGAGTCCTGCGACGATGACAGGATCCACCGCAGGGTTCAAGCGCCCCAGGGCGACCAGGGTGAGATCACCGACGAGGTACATGGCGGCCCAGATCCACACGTAGGCGGAGCGCCTGGACGTCGCCATCGTCGAGACAACGAGCACAACGAGCAGCTCGACCGCGACGACTGACAGCCAGATCGGCGGGCTGCCTACCGCCGATCCATACCCGACGGGATCCCAGTCGAGCGGTCCCCCGAGGATGGCGGGAGCGACGCCGCCGACGAACCCACGAGTCAGGACCTCGGCGATCTGCGAGGGGGAGGCATCAGCGCTCGGCGCCTTGCCTACCAACGTGATGTACCCGGTGGCATAAGCAACCGTTACGAGTGCGGCGGCCGCCCAGAGGGCCCAACCGCGCCGGAGTGCGTTGCGGATGCTCTTCCAGATTCCCGCCGACGTGAATACGGGAACCGCCGCGAGGACCACCCACGGAACCAGTACCGCCTTCTCCGTGAACGTGAGGAGCAGCACCCAGCTCACGAAAGCAAGGGGTAACGGCCATCGGCGTCCCGTGCGCGTCCAGTGCAGCACCGCCATGAGCATGAGGACCAGCGAGAGCTGCATGGGGATTCCATTGAGCGCAGCCGCCCACCAGGTGTTCGTCGGCAACGTCAACGGCGTGACGACGGCGATCGCGACCGCCACCGTGGTAGCCCAGCGGGCGCCCCAGAGCATGAGGAAGAACTTCGCGGTTGCCGTAACCAGCAGAACCTGGCCCAGGATCATTGTGGCGGCGATCGGGGTGTAACCGAAGGGCCAGGCACGCGTTATGGGCCACTGAAGCGCGAACGCGCCCGGCATGAGGTGACCGTCGTGTGCGTACGTCAGGTAGCCGAGGGTGAGATCACTCCCGTATGCGCGGCCTTGGAAGATGTAGTCGTCCCAGTAGAACCAACCTGCGCCAACCACCCAGATGCGGAGGAGTACCCCGAATAGGACCAGGCCCCACACCGCGCGTCGAGCTTGGGATCCGTCCGTGAGTTGTGCCGGCACGACCATGTCTGGCCGCGATGGCGCCTCCGTCGTCATGGTCCCCCTCGGTCCGCGGCCTCCTGCGCCGCGATTGTGCCCCACGTGAGCACTGGGACTCGTCCCGACGTTGCCGACATGCGGACGGCGTCCCAGGTCACGGGCCGGTGTCGATTCGTGACCTTCCGGTTTCCCGCGGATGCTGGCCAACGAGGTTACTGTCCGGTACGTTCCGCGCGACACAACTCGCGGAGGTCTGGAATGCGCCGAGGAATCGGTCTGGTGCTCATCGCTCTCGGTGCAGCGCTCCTCGTGCTCGCGCCGATGGTGAAGTTCTACGCGGTGCCCAAGCTCGCGGTGGCCCCGATGGACCTCGACCCCAACGAGCCGAGCCTCAACGAGGGCGTGGCCGAGAAGCTCCTCGACATCGGCACCCTCACCGAGCTCACCAACGTGCCGGTCACCTCGACCCGGTACACGACGGCCGACGTGGCCGCGGCCGCCGCCGCGGGCGGCAACACCGGCGTGTACGAGACGTTCAGCCGGGTCAACCGCGAGGGCGGCGAGCTGGTGACGGCGAGCACGCAGCGCTACGCGTTCGACCGCACCACCAACATCATGTCGACCGGGTCGAACGCCAACATCGACGGCGAGCCGATCACCGACGCGATGATCGCCGACGACGCGATCATGCCGTTGAAGCTGCCGTTCTTCGTCGACAAGAACGCGACGTACAACTACTTCGACACCTCGCTGCTCAAGGGCTTCCCGCTGACCTTCGTCGAGGAGACCCAGATCGACGGCCTCACGGTCTACAAGTTCGAGTCCAAGATCCCCGCCACGCAGATCGGCGAGCAGGAGGGCCTGGCGGACAAGGTCGGCTCCACCGACCCCAACTACAAGGCGCCGCGGTTCTACACGAACTACCGCGTCATCTACGCCGAGCCGCTCACCGGCCAGGTCGTCGACGGGTTCGAGGACCAGCTGCAGACCTTCCGCGGCCCGGACGGCACCGACAAGATCACGATCATCAAGGCCAAGATCGGGTTCACCCCGGAGAACAAGGCCTCGGCCGTGGAGCAGGCCAAGACGAACTCCGCCAAGCTGGGACTGGTCGCCAACACGATCCCGGTCGTGTCCGCCGTGGTCGGCCTGGTGCTTCTCGTCCTCGGCATCCTGCTGGCCCGCCGGCCCGAGGGCTCGGACGCCTGATCCTGCGACGAACCAACGGCCCCGACCCTCCGGTCGGGGCCGTTGCTCGTCTCAGGGGCGCGGCCGCCCGATGTCGTGGAACGCGGGCATCGACGCCGAGGCGTCGCGCATGAGCCGGTCGAGCGAGAGCGACGTACGGCTGACCACGACCACGTCCGCCCGCCCCGGCCGGACCGCGACCAGCCCCGGGGCGTAGGCGAGCTCGTCGTCGTCGGACGGCGCGGTGAACAGGAGCCGTGCGCGCCACGGGCCCCACGGATGGTCGGAGGTCAGGGCCACGACGTGCTCGTCGAGGAACTCCTCGGGCTTGGTCACGAGCAGCATCCCCTCCGCGCTCGCACGGGCCGCCAGCACTGTCGAGACCCCCGTGGGGAGGACCACCACCGCCTCCTGCGCGCGCGACGACCACCCGTGGGCTGTGCGGAAGGTCCACGACCGGACATCGGCCACGCGGGCGAGGGGTGCGCGGGCGAGGAGCAGGTCGCGGCCGAAGGCACCGGCACGCGGACGGGTGCCGTAGAGGTAGACCGTCCCGCCCGAGCGCGCGATCGCGGCGCCCCAGAGGACGTCGGACGGCGGCAGATCTCGCACCGCGCCGACCTCCGGGCGGCCGCCGGCCGGGACGGTCAGCGTCACGATGGCCGCGCCCACGCGCCGGAACCCGAGCGCGTCGCCGCGGTCGGGTGCGAGGCGTTGGGCGAACACGGCCACGACCGCGGGGTCGGCGTCCCGGACGACGACCGCATGGGTGGGCCAGAGCCAGGTGTCGTCGCGCCCGGGGAGCGCCGCCTCGCCGGCGGCGGCCGACGTCCAGCAGGTGCCGTCGGTGACGACGAGGCTGTTGCGCACCATGCCGGCATCCGGGCCCCGGATCCCATCGGGATCGACGCTGCCGGTGAAGGTGTCGCCGAAGACCCAGAGAAGGCGGCCGTCGGGGAGCCGGGTGCTCGAGGCGCCGTCGCCCCCGGCCCAGGCTCCGCTGGCCGATCCCCACAGCCGTGCCCAGCCGTCCGCGTCGACGGGCTCGGCGCCGCAGGGTGCCTCGCGCGACGGGTCGAGGGACGCCGCCGCCGGAGCCTGCGGCACGGTCCCCGATCCCGGCGCTCGGGGCTGGCCGCCCTGCAGCAGACCCGCCGCAGGTACCGCCGTGGCGCCGGCGGTGACCAGCGCGACGAGCAGCGTCGTGAGCGCGGGATGCTTCACCTACCGGGGATCGACGCGCCGCGACCGCCGACCGGACACCGGCTGCTCCGTCCGGACGACCCCCGCGTGGTGTCTACCCGGTCACACTGCCTCGGCGACCCAGATCGCGGTGCCCGGCAGGATGCGCCCGCGGGTGGGGGACCAGCCGCCCCAGACGTGGGCGTTGCGCTCGGGCCACTCCGGCTCCACGAGGTCGAGCACCCGCAGGCCGGCAGCCGTCAGCGCCCGGACCGTGTCGCCCAGGGTCCGATGGTGCTCGACATACGTCGGCGTGCCGTCCGCGTCGCGCTCGACGTACGGCGTGCGGTCGAAGTAGGGCCGGTCGGCCACGAGCCCTGCGGGCCCGGGCGCGTCCGGGAAGGCCCAGCGCACGGGGTGGGTCACCGAGAACACCCACCGGCCGCCCGGCCGCAGCACGCGGGCGACCTCGGCGAACACCGCGCCGACGTCGGCCACGAACGGGATCGCGCCGTACGCCGAGCACGCCAGGTCGAACGACGCGGCAGCGAACGGGAGGGCTCCGGCGTCCGCCTGCACGAGCGGGACGGCGGGGGACAGCCGGCGGGAGTGGGCCAGCATCGCGTGGCTGAGGTCGAGGGCCACCGGCTGGGCGCCCGCCGCAGCGAGCCACCGCGAGCCCTGCGCCCCGCCCGCGCCCACCTCCAGCACGCGACGGCCCTCGACCGGCCCGAGCAGCCCGAGCTCGGCCTCGGTCCAGCCCTCGGGCCCCCACACGAGGTCCGATCCGGCCCGGTCGTCGCCGAGGAACGCGCCGTGCTCCGCGGCGTACGCCGGCGCCTCGGCGTCCCACCAGGCCCGCGACGCCCGCACCGACTCGCGTTTGCCCAGGTCAGAGCGCATGGGGGAGGCGCCCGGGCGGTTTGACCCCTGATCCGTCACGTCCGTATCCTGACTGGTGCGTCGCGGGCCTGCGCGCGCCTCAGACCGAGCAGGCACGCGCATGTCGTTCGTCGTGACCACCGGATTGGCCCGCGCGGGCCCCTACATCTGGCCGCGCCGCAGGGACAGGGCCCGCCGTCGCATCCGTCACGATCCATCATCCACCGGAGCTCTTTCACTCCATGACGTCCACCATCGACACCCCCACGAGCCAGATCGCCGTCAACGACATCGGCGACGCCGAAGCGTTCGCCGCAGCGGTCGACGAGACCATCAAGTACTTCAACGACGGCGACATCGTCGAGGGCACGATCGTCAAGGTCGACCGCGACGAGGTCCTCCTCGACATCGGCTACAAGACCGAGGGTGTCATCCCCTCGCGCGAGCTCTCCATCAAGCACGACGTCGACCCCAACGAGGTCGTCTCCCTCGGCGACGTGGTCGAGGCCCTGGTCCTCCAGAAGGAGGACAAGGAGGGTCGCCTGATCCTGTCCAAGAAGCGCGCCCAGTACGAGCGCGCCTGGGGCACGATCGAGAAGGTCAAGGAGGAGGACGGCGTCGTCACCGGCACCGTCATCGAGGTCGTCAAGGGCGGCCTCATCCTCGACATCGGCCTGCGCGGCTTCCTGCCCGCCTCCCTCGTCGAGATGCGTCGTGTCCGCGACCTCCAGCCGTACGTCGGCAAGGAGCTCGAGGCCAAGATCATCGAGCTCGACAAGAACCGCAACAACGTCGTCCTCTCGCGCCGCGCGTGGCTCGAGCAGACGCAGTCCGAGGTGCGTCAGAACTTCCTCACGCAGCTGCAGAAGGGCCAGATCCGCTCCGGCGTCGTCTCGTCCATCGTCAACTTCGGCGCGTTCGTCGACCTCGGCGGCGTGGACGGCCTCGTCCACGTGTCCGAGCTGTCGTGGAAGCACATCGACCACCCGTCCGAGGTCGTCGAGGTCGGCACCGAGGTCACCGTCGAGGTGCTGGACGTCGACATGGACCGCGAGCGTGTCTCCCTGTCGCTGAAGGCGACGCAGGAGGACCCGTGGCAGCAGTTCGCCCGCACGCACCAGATCGGCCAGGTCGTCCCCGGCAAGGTCACCAAGCTGGTGCCGTTCGGCGCGTTCGTCCGCGTCGAGGAGGGCATCGAGGGCCTGGTCCACATCTCCGAGCTGGCCGAGCGCCACGTGGAGCTGCCGGAGCAGGTCGTCACCGTGGGCAGCGACATCTTCGTCAAGGTCATCGACATCGACCTCGAGCGTCGCCGCATCTCGCTGTCGCTCAAGCAGGCGTCCGAGGGCATCTCGGGCGTCGACGACGAGCACTTCGACCCGGCGCTCTACGGCATGGCCGCGACGTACGACGAGGCCGGCAACTACGTGTACCCCGAGGGCTTCGACCCGGAGACGGGCGAGTGGCTCCCGGGCCACGAGGCCGCCCAGGCCGAGTGGGAGCGCCAGTACGCCGAGGCGCACGCCCGCTGGGAGTCGCACAAGAAGCAGGTCGAGGAGCAGCGCAAGGCCGACGCCGAGGCCGGCGTGGCCACGGACGCCGAGTCCGGCGCCCAGTCCTACACCTCGCCCGCCCCCGAGGCCGCCGGCACGCTGGCGACCGACGAGGCGCTGCAAGCCCTGCGCGACAAGCTCACCGGCGCCTGAGCATCGGCTCCCGCACCGTGAGCTGATCCCCGGATCAGCACGACACGAGGCCCCCCGCACCCGAATGGGCGCGGGGGGCCTCGTGCGTCCGGTTACATTCCAGGCATGAGGATCGGGCTCACCGGCGGTATCGGGGCAGGAAAATCTGCGGTCTCGACGCGGTTCGCCGCGCACGGCGCGGTCGTGGTCGACGCGGACACGATCGCCCGCGAGGTCGTCGAGCCCGGCACGCCCGGCCTCGCGGCCATCGCCGCCGAGTTCGGCACCGGCGTGCTCGCCGCCGACGGGTCCCTCGACCGTGCGGCGCTGGCCGCGATCGTGTTCGCCGATCCCGAGCGGCGCGCGGCCCTCGAGGCGATCGTGCACCCGCTCGTGGCGCAGCGGTCCGGCCAGCTCATCGCGGCGGCGCCGCCGCAGGCCGTGGTCGTGTACGACGTCCCGCTGCTCGTCGAGCTCGTGGCCCGCGGTCAGCGCACCACGGACGAGTACGACCACGTGGTGGTGGTCGAGGCGCCCGAGGACGTCCGCATCGAGCGTCTCGTGGCGCGCGGTCTCCCGGAGTGGGACGCCGAGGCCCGGATCGCATCCCAGGCCACCGACGAGGAGCGCCGCGCCGTGGCCGACCACGTGATCGTGAACGACGGCACCCTCGAGGAGCTCGACGCCCAGGTCGACGCCCTGTGGAGCACCCTCACCGCCTGATCGCCGTACGCCCCGCGTGAACAGGTGGGGCGGTTGTCGGACCCTGGTCGTAGCGTGGCCGCATGGCCCGCCCTGTCACCGACCTGCAGCGCACCGTCGCCCCGTTCGAGGTCGTCTCCGACTACGTCCCGTCCGGCGACCAGCCGGCGGCCATCGCGGAGATCGCGGCCCGGATCGAGTCCGGGGCGCAGGACGTCGTGCTCCTCGGCGCGACCGGCACCGGCAAGTCGGCCACCACGGCCTGGCTGATCGAGAAGCTGCAACGGCCCACCCTGGTGATGGCGCCGAACAAGACGCTCGCGGCCCAGCTCGCGAACGAGTTCCGCGAGCTGCTGCCCAACAACGCCGTCGAGTACTTCGTCAGCTACTACGACTACTACCAGCCCGAGGCGTACATCCCGCAGTCCGATACCTACATCGAGAAGGACTCCTCGATCAACGAGGAGGTCGAGCGCCTGCGGCACTCGGCCACCAACTCGCTGCTCACCCGCCGCGACGTCATCGTGGTGGCGTCGGTGTCCTGCATCTACGGCCTCGGCACCCCGCAGGAGTACGTCGACCGCATGGCGCGGCTCACGGTCGGCCAGGAGTGGAACCGCGACGATCTGCTGAGGCGCCTCGTCTCGATCCAGTACACCCGCAACGACCTCGCGTTCACGCGCGGCACGTTCCGCGTGCGCGGCGACACCATCGAGGTGTTCCCCGTGTACGAGGAGCACCCGGTCCGCATCGAGATGTTCGGCGACGAGGTCGAGCGGCTCATGACGCTGCACCCGGTGACAGGGGAGATCCTCACCGAGGACCAGGAGCTCTACATCTTCCCGGCCACCCACTACGTCGCCGGCCCCGAGCGGATGGAGCGGGCCATCGCCGGCATCGAGGCCGAGCTCGCCGAGCGGCTCGAGGAGCTCGAGCGGCAGGGCAACCTGCTCGAGGCCCAGCGCCTGCGCATGCGCACCACGTACGACCTCGAGATGATGCGCCAGGTCGGCTTTTGCTCCGGCATCGAGAACTACAGCCGCCACATCGACGGCCGTGAGGCGGGCAGCGCCCCGCACTGCCTGCTGGACTACTTCCCGGAGGACTTCCTCCTCGTCATCGACGAGTCGCACGTGACCGTGCCGCAGATCGGCTCGATGTACGAGGGCGACATGAGCCGCAAGCGCACGCTGGTCGAGCACGGCTTCCGCCTGCCGAGCGCGATGGACAACCGTCCGCTCACCTGGGAGGAGTTCCTCGAGAGGGTCGGCCAGACCGTCTACCTCTCGGCCACCCCGGGCAAGTACGAACTGTCGCGGGTCGACGACGACGTCGTCGAGCAGGTCATCCGCCCGACCGGCCTCGTCGACCCGGAGGTCGTGGTCAAGCCCACGAAGGGCCAGATCGACGACCTGATGGGCGAGATCCGCCAGCGCACCGAGCGCGACGAGCGCGTCCTCGTCACCACGCTCACGAAGAAGATGGCCGAGGACCTCACCGACTACCTGCTCGAGCAGGGCATCCGGGTGCGCTACCTGCACTCCGAGGTCGACACCCTGCGGCGCATCGAGCTGCTGCGCGAGCTCCGGCTCGGGCTCTACGACGTCCTCGTCGGCATCAACCTCCTGCGCGAGGGCCTCGACCTGCCCGAGGTCTCCCTCGTGGCGATCCTCGACGCCGACAAGGAGGGCTTCCTGCGCTCGGGCACGTCGCTCATCCAGACGATCGGGCGTGCGGCGCGCAACGTCAGCGGCCAGGTGCACATGTACGCCGACACCATCACCCCGTCGATGGCCAAGGCCATCGACGAGACCAACCGGCGCCGGGCGAAGCAGATCGCGTACAACGAAGAGCACGGGATCGATCCGACGCCCCTGCGCAAGAAGATCCAGGACATCAGCGACCTGATCACGCGCGAGGACGCCGACACCGACGAGCTGCTCGGCGGATCGGGGCGCACGCAGTCGCGCGGCAAGGCGCCGGTGCCCGGCATGGGGTCGCGCGGCGGTGCCGGAGCGCTCGACGTCACGGGGATGCCGGCCCGAGAGCTCGCCGAGCTCATCGGCGAGCTCACGGACCAGATGCATGCGGCGGCCGCCGAGCTGCAGTTCGAGGTCGCGGCCAGGCTCCGCGACGAGGTGTCCGAGCTGAAGAAGGAGCTCCGCCAGATGCAGGCCGCCGGGCACGCCTGACCGGTCCGGCGCGGGCGGGCGGGCACCGCCCGCCGTGCCAGGATGGGGGTCTGCCGCGCCCCCCGCGACCGAAGGACCTGCGTGAACATCCCCGGCTGGATCTGGGCCGCGACCCTGACCCTGTACGCCGTGCTGTTCGTGATCGACCTGCTGGTCGTCGGCCGCAGGCCGCACATCCCCAGCACGGCGGAGTGCCTGCGCTGGCTGGGCCTCTACGTCGGTCTCGCGATCGCGTTCGGCCTGGCCATGTGGTGGTGGGCCGGGCGCGACCACGCCGTGCAGTTCTTCGCCGGCTGGATCACCGAGTACAGCCTCTCGGTCGACAACCTGTTCGTCTTCCTCCTCATCATGGCCCGCTTCTTCGTGCCCCGGGAGCTGCAGCAGTCGGTGCTGATGTACGGCATCTTCATCGCGCTGATCCTGCGCGCGGTCTTCATCGTGCTGGGCGCGGCCGTCATCGCGCAGTACAGCTGGGTGTTCTACATCTTCGGCGCGTTCCTCATCTTCACCGCCGTGAAGCTCGCGACCGAGGGCGAGACCGACGACGACGAGTACCGCGAGAACGCCCTGGTGCGCTGGGTGTCCCGGGTCGTCTCGACGACGCCGGAGTTCGACGGCACGCGCCTGCACACGATGGTCGACGGCAAGAAGCTCTGGACGCCGATGCTGCTCGTGCTGCTCTCGCTCGGCACCACCGACCTCGTCTTCGCCCTCGACTCGATCCCGGCGATCTTCGGGCTCACGCAGGAGGCGTACATCGTCTTCGCGGCGAACGTCTTCGCCCTGCTCGGCCTGCGCCAGCTCTACTTCCTGCTCGGCGACCTGCTCAACCGCCTGGTCTACCTCTCGATCGGGCTGGCGATCGTGCTCGGCTTCATCGGCGTGAAGCTCGTGCTCGAGGCCCTGCACACCAACTCCGTGCCGTTCCTCAACGGCGGCGAGCCGATCGGCGTCCCGGTGCCGTCCACCGGCCTGTCCCTGGCCGTCATCGTCACCGTCCTGACCGTCACGACCGTCGCGAGCCTCGTGGCGTCTCGACGTGAGGCATCGAGCCCCGACCGGTAGGTTCGGCGGATGGATGTCACCCTCGGGCTCTGGGCCGCGACGATCGCGGGCATCCTCATCCTGATCGCCCTCGACTTCGTCACCGTCAGCCGCAAGCCCCATGAGGTCGAGTTCCGCGAGGCGGCGCTCTGGTCCGTGTTCTACATCGGCGTGGCCATCGCCTTCGGCGCGTGGATCTGGTTCACGTACGGCTCCTCGCCCGGCACGGAGTACTTCGCGGCGTACCTCGTGGAGAAGTCGCTCTCGGTCGACAACCTGTTCGTCTTCGTCATCATCCTGACGCAGTTCGCCGTGCCGTCGATCTACCACCAGCGGGTCCTGCTCGTCGGCGTGGTGCTCGCCCTGGCGTTCCGCGCGGTGTTCATCGCGATCGGCGCCGCTGCGCTGTCGGCCTTCGCGTTCACGTTCGTGATCTTCGGCGCGATCCTCATCTGGACGGGCATCGGGCTGTTCCGCCACCGGGACGCCGACCCGAACCCTCAGGACAACGTCGTCGTCCGCAACGTGCGCCGGTTCGTGCCGGTCTCGGACGAGTACGACGGCACCAAGCTGTTCACGCACATCGACGGCAGGCGCCTGGCGACGCCGCTGTTCCTTGTGATGATCGCGATCGGCTCCACCGACCTGCTGTTCGCTCTCGACTCGATCCCCGCGACGTTCGGCGTGACGCAG
This sequence comes from Candidatus Nanopelagicales bacterium, assembly GCA_050251215.1. Classification (GTDB taxonomy): domain Bacteria; phylum Actinomycetota; class Actinomycetes; order S36-B12; family CAIYMF01; genus Longivirga. Next base: position 14,623 of record JBFWNE010000004.1, on the reverse strand, counting down.
GAGCCGTACCTCGTGTTCACGGCGAACGCGTTCGCTCTCCTCGGCCTCCGCGCCCTGTACTTCCTGCTCAAGGGCCTGCTCGACAAGCTCGTCTACCTGTCGATCGGCCTGGCGCTGATCCTGGTCTTCATCGGCGTGAAGCTGGTGCTCCTCTGGGCGCACGAGACCTGGCCGTCGGTGCCCAAGATCGAGACGTCCACCTCGCTGATCGTGATCGCGGCCGTCCTGGTGGTCACCGGACTGGCGAGCTGGTGGGCCGTGCGCAAGGACCCCACGCGTCAGGCCCACGCCGGCACGGTCACCGATCCGCGTCCGCGCGCGACGGACGACCAGCCGGACGACTGACCACCCTGGCGCGACTCCGCCCGCGGGGGAGGCTAGCCTCCGCGCGAGAGGTGAGCCGGTGCACGACGAGTCGACGAGGACAGCGTCCGGGGTGGACCTGTTCGGCCTCGCCATGTCCCAGGCCACGGTAGGCATCTTCCTGAGCGAGCCCGACGGCCGGTTCATCGACGTGAACGAGGCCGCTGCCCGCATGGTCGGGCGGACGGTCGAGGACCTGCGCACGATGTCCGCCCTCGACCTCACCAGCCCCGACGGCTCCGATACCCCGCGCCGGGCGCTCATCGAGGTGGCGCGGGGCGACCGCGACTCGTACAGCGACCGGAGGCGCTGGGTCCGGCCGGACGGCTCGATCGCGGTGGTCGACGTGACGGTGTCGGGCGTCCGCGACACGGACGGAGACGTGGTGATGCTGCTCGCCCAGGCGGTCGACGTCACCGGCTACGTCGAGGCCCGCGGCGAGGCCGAGGCCGCGGGGGAGACCCTGCGCGGCGTCATCGATTCGCTGCTGGACCCGTGGGTCCTGCTCGCGGCGGTGCGCGACGCCGACGGCGTCATCGTCGACTTCGCCTACCGCGACGCCAACGACGCCGCCTGCGCAGCCAACGGCCTCTCCTGGGAGGAGCTCATGGGCACCACGCTGCTGGAGCTCCTGCCCGGCCACCTCGGGTCGGGCCTGTTCCAGCAGTACGCCGACGTCGTGGAGTCCGGCACGCCGCTCGAGCTCGACGACTCGCCGTACGGCAGCGAGCTGGGCGATGGCCGGATCCGGTACTTCGACAACCGCGCGGTGAAGGTCGGCGATGGCATCAGCTTCACCTGGCGCGATGTGACCGAGCGGGTGGAGCAGCGCCAGCGGCTCGCCCGGCAGGCCCTGACCGATCCCCTGACCGGGCTCGCCAACCGGCAACGGCTCCTCGACGCCCTCGACGAGACCTGTCCCCGCGTTGCGGCGGGCGGCGGGTCCGCCGCGCTGCTCTACTGCGACCTCGACGGGCTCAAGGCCATCAACGACTCCCTCGGCCACGAGGCCGGCGACATCGTTCTGCGCGCGGTGGGCGACCGCATGCGTGGGGCGGTGCGCACCGCGGATGTCGTGGCGCGCATGGGCGGGGACGAGTTCGTCGTGCTCGCCGAGGGCATCCGCGACGACGCGAGCGCCATGGCGCTGGCCCTGAAAGTGGCCGATGCCGTCACCCGTCCGCTGCTCGTGGCGGGCGAGGAGATCCTGCCCCGGATCAGCTCGGGGGTGGCCGTGTGCACCCCGGGCTGCACGCCCGCCGACCTCCTGCGTCGGGCCGACGAGGCGCTGTACCGCGACAAGCGCTCGGGCCGCTGAGCCGTCAGCTGTACACCGCGAGCAGCGACTGCTCGGTGGCGTCGAAGGCGGTCGTGCCGTCGGTCGCGAGCTGCTGGGCAGCAGTCGCGTCGCCGGATGACTTCACGTCGGTGGCCTTCGCGGTCAGGTCCTGCAGCGCGGTCCGGTACGCCTGCTCGGTCGCGTCGTCCGGGCAGGGCGGAACGGCGTCCGCGTCCTTCAGCGCGGCGAGCGCGTCGGTGGCGGCTGTCTTGACCGCAGCCGGGCCCTGGGCTCCCGCCGATTCGACCGCCGAGAGCGCGGTCTGCACCTCGTTGCGCGCGGAGCCGTAGCGCGCCGACCACGCCCCGATCACGGCGGACACGCCCGAGTCGGCAGAGCCGGTGGAGCCCGTGGTGGGGAGCTGCTCGCCGGTCGGTGCGGAGGACGCGGTGGTGACGCCGCCGACGGCGTCCTTCGGGGGCTGCATATCGCCGCAGGCGGCGACCCCGAGCACGAGCACCGGGGCGCCGACGAGCGCCAGCCGACCGATGAGAGGTGTGCGCCGCGGGCGCGGGTGGTTCGCCATGGCGCCGCCGTACCCGTCCCTCGGCGGACCAAACAGGCCGATGCCCCTCACCTCTCGGCCTGCTTGCGCACCGGGCGCAGGTCCACCACCGGGTCCTGGCCCCGCGTACCGATCACGTGCGCCGGCACGCCCGCGACGATCGCGTATGCGGGGACGTCGTGCGTGACCACGGCCCCCGCCGCGACGATGCAGCCCCGCCCGAGCGTCACGTCCCGCAGCACGACGGCGTAGGCGCCGATCCACACGTCGTCCTCGACCACGATCCGGCCCGGCCTGATCCCCTGGAGCCGGACGGGCACGTCCGGATCGCGCATCTCGTGGTCGCCGCTGTGCAGCACGGCGCCCGGGCCGATGAGCACGTCGTCGCCGATCCGGATCTGGCCCCAGGCGGTGATGTCGACGCCGTGGTTGATGAAGACGTCGTCGCCGATCGAGATGTTGCGCGTGTGCCGGAGCAGGACGTCGCGGCGTACGACGAGGTTGCGGCCGCAGCTCCGCAGCACCCGGGCGTAGTAGCGCCGCCGGAGCTCGAGCGTCGACGGCAGCGTGGGGAGGAGCCCGGTGAGCTCCTGCAGCGGCAGCTCGCCGCGCGTCGTGCCGGCCGACCACCCGTGCCCTGGGACGCCCGAGCCGGGGCGGCACCGGTCACGGGAGTTCCTGCGGGGGAGGGGGATCACGGGCGGGTGCCTTCCCCGCCCAGGGGATCACCAACCGCGGTCGCGCCACTCCGCGAGGTGAGGACGCTCGGCGCCGAGCGTGGTGTCCTTGCCGTGGCCCGGATAGACCCACGTCTCGTCCGGCAGCACGTCGAAGAGCTTGCCGACGACGTCCGCGTAGAGCGTCGCGAAGCGGTCGGCGTCGCCCCACGTGTTCCCCACGCCGCCCGGGAAGAGCGAGTCGCCGGTGAACAGGTGCGGGGCGCCCGTGGGGTCGTCGTACACGAGCGCGATCGAGCCGGGGGTGTGGCCCACGAGGTGGATCACGCGCAGCCGGGCGTCGCCTACGGCGACCTCGTCGCCCTCGGCCAGCGTGCGTGTCACCGGCACGCCGATGTCGCCGGCGTCGTCCGCATGGGCCAGATGCTCGGCCCCGGTGGCGGCGAGCACGTCGGCCAGGGCCTGCCAGTGGTCCTTGTGCCCGTGGGTGGTCACGACGGCGTCTATGCCGTCGGCGCCGATCAGGTCGAGCAGCGCGGGCGCATCGGCCGCGGCGTCGAGCAGCACCTGGCGGCCGGTGGCGGTGCAGCGCAGGAGGTAGGCGTTGTTCTCGTACGGGCCTACGGCCAGCTTGCTGATCGACAGCGCCGACAGCTCGTGCACGGCGGCCGGACCACCCACGGCGACGTTCCCGGTGTAGCTCACACGGCGAACGTACCGAGCCGCAGCCGACCACTCCACCCCGGGCGTCTCACCAGGGCGGGGGCTCACCGGCCGGGGAGCCGTCAGGCAGTCGTACGTCGAGCCCCTCTCCTCGGCCGAGCCGCCAGGCGACCACGTCCGCGGGGGGCCCGAGCACGGCGGGGGGAGCGCCACGGGAGTCGAGGAATGCCACCATCCGGTCCACGAAGGGCTCGGGCCAGTCCGACGGCCGAAGACCCGCCGCGAGGTCGAGGTGGTGGATCTCCACCTCGCGGAGACGGGCGAACGCGAGCGCCCAGGCGGGGACGTCCGGGACGGTGCCCGGCGGAGGCGCCCCGAACAGCAGGAGCCTGTCGAGCGCCTCGTCGTCGGCCTCGCCGAGCCGGCGGGCCGCGACCGCGAAGGCCGCGCACGCCGACTCGAGCTGCGCGCGCAGGTCGTGCCGGGGGAGCGCCGCGGCGGCCTCGATCGCGGCGTCGCGATCCTGCATCGACGGGTACATCGGCGACACCGCGCCGGTCAGGGCCCAGGCCACGAGGTTGACCATGCCCTCGGCGTTGCGAGCGATGTGCCCCACCACGTGGGCGCGGCTCCAGGCCGGGAGCAGCGAGGGTGCGCCGAGGTCGTCGTCCGTGAGCCCGTCGACACGGAGCGTGAACCTCGTGGTGGCCTCGATCACGTCCTCGAGGTCGCGGGCGTACGTCTCGCGCGGGTAATCGGTCACATCCTCGACGCTAGCCGCATCCGACGCCGTCCGTCGGAATGTCGCCGTCGGTGGTCCTCGTTAGCCTGACCCCCGGACGCGCTGCGTCCGCCCGCTCCTCACGCAGAACAGGAACCCCGGTGGCTGATCGCCTCGTCGTGCGCGGCGCCCGCGAGCACAACCTCAAGGACGTCTCGCTCGACCTCCCGCGCGACTCCATGATCGTGTTCACCGGCCTCTCGGGCTCGGGCAAGTCCTCGCTCGCGTTCGACACGATCTTCGCCGAGGGCCAGAGGCGGTACGTCGAGAGCCTGTCGGCGTACGCCCGCCAGTTCCTCGGCCAGATGGACAAGCCCGACGTCGACTTCATCGAGGGCCTGTCGCCCGCCGTCTCGATCGACCAGAAGTCGACCAACCGCAATCCGCGCTCGACGGTCGGCACCATCACGGAGGTCTACGACTACCTGCGCCTGCTCTACGCCCGGGCCGGGCGCCCGCACTGCCCGGTCTGCGGCCGACCGATCGCCCGGCAGACCCCGCAGCAGATCGTCGACCGCGTGCTCGAGCTCGAGCAGGGCTCGCGCTTCCAGGTGCTCGCTCCGGTCATCCGCGAGCGCAAGGGCGAGTACGCCGAGCTCTTCCGCCAGCTGCAGACCCAGGGGTTCTCGCGCGCGCGGGTCGACGGCGTCGTGCACTCGCTCGCCGAGCCTCCGACGCTGAAGAAGCAGGAGAAGCACACGATCGAGGTGGTCGTGGACCGCCTCGCGGTCAAGGCCGACGCCAAGCGCCGGCTCACCGACTCCGTGGAGACCGCGCTCAAGCTCTCCGGCGGTCTCGTCACTCTCGACTTCGTCGACCTGCCCGAGAGCGACCCGCACCGCGAGCGCATGTTCTCCGAGCACCTCGCCTGCCTGTACGACGACCTCTCGTTCGAGGAGCTCGAGCCACGCTCGTTCTCCTTCAACTCGCCGTTCGGCGCCTGCCCGGAGTGCACCGGCATCGGCACCCGGATGGAGGTCGACCCCGAGCTCGTCGTGCAGGACCCGTCGATGACCTTGCGCGAGGGCGCCATCGGCCCGTGGTCGAGCGGCCACATCAGCGACTACTTCGAGCGCCTGCTCGAGGCCCTCGGCGACGAGCTGGGCTTCACCCTCGACAGCACGTTCGAGGAGCTGTCGGCCAAGGCGAAGAAGGCGGTGCTGTTCGGCCACTCCAGCCAGGTGCACGTGCGCTACAAGAACCGCTACGGCCGCGAGCGCAGCTACCACACGGCGTTCGAGGGCGTGATCCCGTACGTGCAGCGCAGGCACGCCGAGGCCGACTCCGACGCCAGCCGGGAGCGGTTCGAGGGGTACATGCGCGAGGTGCCGTGCCCGGCCTGCGACGGCGCGCGCCTCAAGCCGATTAGCCTCGCGGTGACGCTGGGGGAGAAGTCCATCGCCGAGGTCGCCGCCATGGCCATCGGCGACTGCGCCGACTTCCTGCGCGACCTCGAGCTCTCGCCGCGCGAGAAGCAGATCGCCGAGCGGGTGCTCAAGGAGGTCAACGAGCGGCTCCGGTTCCTCGTCGACGTGGGCCTGGACTACCTCAGCCTCGACCGGGCCGCGGCCACCCTGGCCGGCGGCGAGGCTCAGCGCATCCGGCTCGCGACGCAGATCGGCGCGGGGCTCGTCGGCGTGCTGTACGTCCTCGACGAGCCGAGCATCGGGCTGCACCAGCGCGACAACCACCGCCTCATCGAGACGCTCGTGCGCCTGCGCGACCTCGGCAACACGCTCATCGTCGTCGAGCACGACGAGGACACGATCAAGACCGCCGATTGGGTCGTCGACATCGGCCCGGGCGCCGGCGAGCACGGCGGCCAGGTCGTGGTCTCCGGCACGCTGCAGGACCTGCTCGACAGCCCCGACTCCGTGACGGGCGCCTACCTCTCGGGCCGACGCACGATCGAGGTGCCGGCTATCCGACGCCCGGTCGACCCGGCTCGTCAGCTCACGGTCGAGGGCGCGAAGGAGCACAACCTGAAGGACGTCGACGTCTCGTTCCCGCTCGGGTGCTTCGTCGCCGTCACGGGCGTCAGCGGCTCGGGCAAGTCGACGCTCGTCAACGACATCCTCTACACGACGCTCGCGCGCGAGCTGAACGGCGCACGGGCCGTGGCGGGCCGGCACCGGCGGGTGCGCGGCCTCGAGCACCTCGACAAGGTCGTGCACGTCGACCAGAGCCCGATCGGCCGCACGCCCCGCTCCAACCCCGCGACGTACACCGGCGTCTTCGACCACGTGCGCAAGCTGTTCGCCGAGACGCCCGAGGCGAAGATGCGCGGCTATCTCCAGGGCCGGTTCTCCTTCAACGTCAAGGGCGGCCGCTGCGAGGCGTGCGCGGGCGACGGCACGATCAAGATCGAGATGAACTTCCTCCCCGACGTCTACGTGCCGTGCGAGGTCTGCCACGGAGCGCGCTACAACCGCGAGACGCTCGAGGTGCACTACAAGGGCCGCACCATCGCCGAGGTGCTCGACATGCCGATCGAGGAGGCGCTCGAGTTCTTCGAGGCCGTGCCGCCGATCGCCCGGCACCTGCGCACCCTCGTCGAGGTCGGCCTCGGGTACGTCCGTCTGGGCCAGCCGGCCACCACGCTGTCCGGCGGCGAGGCGCAGCGCGTGAAGCTGGCCTCGGAGCTGCAGAAGCGGTCCACCGGCCGCACTGTCTACGTGCTCGACGAGCCCACCACGGGCCTGCACTTCGAGGACATCCGCAAGCTGCTGCTGGTGCTGCACAGCCTCGTCGACAAGGGCAACACCGTGCTCGTCATCGAGCACAACCTCGACGTCGTGAAGACCGCCGACTGGATCGTCGACATGGGGCCCGAGGGGGGATCCCGCGGCGGCACCGTGGTCGCCACGGGTACGCCGGAGGACATCGCCGGGGTCGCGGCGAGCCACACCGGCGCGTTCCTGCGCCCCATGCTCGGAACGGCGACGGTTGAAGTGGAAACTAAACCGGCCCGCCGTTCGTCCGGGCGGAAGACGGGACCGACCCGTCGGGGCGGCCGGGGCGGCGACAGCGCGGCATGAGCCGCAGCGCCGCGCCCCACACACGAGGAGACGAGATGACCGACCCGATCAGCACCCCCACCCGTCGCCAGGTCCTGCTGACCTCCGGCACGGTCGCCGCGGCGGTCGCGGTCACGGCCGCCTGCGGCACCAGCGACGGCGGCTCGGGCTCCGGCGAGGGATCCACGGCCACGCCCTCCGCAGCCGGCGCCACGGTGAAGGCCGCCGACGTCCCGGTCGGCGGCGGCGTGATCGTGCAGGACGCCAGGATCGTGGTGACTCAGCCGCAGGAGGGCACCTACAAGGCCTTCACGGCGGTCTGCACCCACCAGGGCTGCATCGTGTCGTCGGTGCAGGATGGGAGCATCAACTGCGCCTGCCACGGCAGCGCGTTCTCCGCCGTCGACGGCTCGGTGGTGCAGGGCCCGGCCAGGGCCCCGCTCGCCGAGCTGACGGCCACCGTCTCCGGCGACTCCATCACCGTCTCGTAGAACCACCGAGGAGGCCTGACCCTTCGTGGCAGACCCCGCCACCTACCGGCCGGCGCCGGGCGAGATCCCAGACTCGCCCGGCGTCTACCGCTTCCGCGACCAGCACGGCCGGGTCGTCTACGTCGGCAAGGCCAAGAGCCTGCGCAGCCGCCTCAGCTCGTACTTCCAGGACATCTCCGCCCTGCACGCCCGCACCCAGGCCATGGTCACGACGGCTGCCTCCGTCGACTGGGTCACGGTGGGCACCGAGGTGGAGGCGCTGCAGCTGGAGTACTCCTGGATCAAGGAGTACGACCCCCGCTTCAACGTCCGCTACCGCGACGACAAGTCGTACCCGTACCTCGCCGTCACGCTCGACGAGGAGTACCCGCGCATCACCGTGATGCGCGGCGCCAAGCGCAAGGGCGTGCGCTACTTCGGGCCGTACGCCCACGCCTGGGCCATCCGCGAGACCGTCGACACGCTGCTGCGGGTGTTCCCCGCGCGCACCTGCAGCGCGGGGGTGTTCAAGCGGCACGGCCAGATCGGCCGCCCGTGCCTGCTCGGCTACATCGGCAAGTGCTCGGCGCCCTGCGTCGGACGCGTCGACGCGGCCGAGCACCGCCGGATCGTCGAGGACTTCTGCGCGTTCTTGTCTGGGCAGACCGCGGCGTACACCAAGCGGGTCGAGCGGGAGATGAAGGCAGCGGCCGCCGAGCTCGACTACGAGCGGGCGGCCCGGCTCCGCGATGACCTCCGCGCGCTCGAGCGGGCCTTGGAGAAGAACGCCGTCGTCCTCGGCGACGGCACCGACGCCGACGTGATCGGCCTCGTCGACGACGAGCTCGAGGCGGCCGTGCAGGTCTTCCATGTGCGCGGCGGGCGCATCCGCGGCCAGCGCGGTTTCGTCGTCGAGAAGGTCGAGGACCTCACCAGCGCGGACCTCATCGAGCACCTGCTGCAGCAGCTGTACGGCGACCAGCCGCCCGACGCCGTGCCGCGCGAGATCCTCGTGCCCGAGCTGCCGAGCGACGTGGAGTCGACGCTGGCCTGGCTGGCCGGCCTCCGCGGCAGCAACGTCGAGGTACGGGTGCCGCAGCGCGGCGACAAGAAGGACCTCCTCGAAACGGTGAGCCGCAACGCGGGGCAGTCCCTCGCTCTGCACAAGACCCGGCGGGCCGGCGACCTCACCTCGCGCAGCCAGGCTCTCGAGGAGCTGCAGGAGGCGCTGGGCCTGCCCGAGGCGCCGCTGCGGATCGAGTGCATCGACGTCAGCCACCTGCAGGGCACCGACGTCGTGGCCTCCCTGGTGGTCTTCGAGGATGGGCTCGCGCGCAAGTCGGAGTACCGCCGGTTCGCGATCCGCGGGGCCGCGGGCGACGGCGTCAGCGACGACACCCGGTCGATCGCCGAAGTGGTCACGCGGCGGTTCCGGCGGCTCGCCGAGGAGCAGGCGGAGGTGGGGGAGGACGGCCTGCCGGGGATCGACCCGACCACGGGGCGGCCGCGCAAGTTCTCCTACCCGCCCAACCTGCTCGTGGTCGACGGCGGCCAGCCGCAGGTCGAGGCGGCGCAGGCGGCGCTCTCGGAGATCGGCGTCACCGACGTCGCGCTGGTGGGCCTGGCCAAGCGGCTCGAGGAGGTCTGGGTGCCGGGCGACCCCGATCCGGTGATCCTGCCGCGCACGAGCGAGGGCCTCTACCTGCTCCAGCGCGTGCGCGACGAGGCGCACCGGTTCGCCATCACCTACCAGCGCCAGAAGCGCGGCAAGCGGATGGTCGAGTCGATCCTCGACGACGTGCCGGGCCTCGGCGAGGCGCGCAAGAAGGCGCTGCTGCGCCAGTTCACCTCGCTCAAGCGGCTGCGCGCCGCCTCCGCCGAGGAGCTCGCGACGGTGCCCGGCATCGGCCCGACGCTGGCCGCGGCCGTCGTCGAAGCCCTCGCCGCCGACGCCCCCGCCCCCGCCGTGAATGTGACTACTGGGGAGATCCTGGACTGATCAGCGAACGGCTGGGCCCCCGCTGGGCCCGCCGCGCGCAGCGCCCCCGGCCCAGTAGGGGAGACTGGGGAGATCCTCGACTGATCAGCGAACGGCTGGGCCCCCGCTGGGCCCGCCGCGCGCAGCGCCCGCGGCCCCGTAGGGGAGTCAGCATTGGGGAGATCCTCGACTGATCGGGCTCAGGCGGTGGGCCAGTAGGACGCGCTGCCGAGGCCGCGGCCCTGGTCCTGCACCAGCCCGTCGTCCGCGCGGCGCAGGTCGCCGTGGTCGGCGTCGAGCGGGCGCGCCGGGCGGAACCACAGCCAGAGCATGAGCAGGCCGTTGAGGGCCAGCAGGAGCAGCAGGCCGAGCAGGATGTCCGCGCGCATGGCGGCACCTTGGCATGACGGCGTCCCCAGCGGGAGCCCGACGCACCGTTGTTCGCCGTCCGTTCACCCGCCGTGCGGCGCTGCACCGCCGTACGCAGCAGCACGTGTGCCACGCTTTCCGCACGCGCCTCGGACGCCCGGGGCCGCCGACCGGGAGGACCGTGATGGATCCGGCGTTCGAGCTCGTGCTCGTCACCGGCATGTCGGGCGCGGGGCGCTCGACCGCAGCCCGCGCGCTGGAGGACCTCGGCTGGTTCGTGATCGACAACCTGCCGCCCGAGCTGCTGCCCGCGGCGGTGGACCACATCTCGGAGGCCTCGGACGTCGAGCGGCTCGCCGTCGTGGTCGACGTTCGCGGCGGGCGGATGTTCGACGACCTGTCGCGCGCGCTCGACGACGTGCTCGCGTCCGGCATCGATCTGCGGGTGCTGTTCCTGGAGGCGGGCGACAACGAGCTCGTACGCCGGTTCGAGAGCAGCCGGCGTCCACACCCGCTGCAGGGGTCCGGCGGCATCCTCGACGGGCTCGAGCGCGAGCGCGCGACGCTCGGCGACCTGCGCGCGCGGGCCGATCTGGTCATCGACACCAGCGCCCTCAACGTGCACGACCTGCGTCGCAAGGTCGACGCGGCGTTCGGCGGCAGCGACCGCGTGCAGCTGCGCGCCACCGTCATGTCGTTCGGGTTCAAGTACGGCCTGCCGCTCGACGCCGACGTCGTCAACGACGTGCGGTTCCTTCCCAACCCGTACTGGGTCCCGGAGCTCCGCGAGCTGTCCGGGCTCGACGCCGAGGTGAGCGACTACGTCACCGAGCTGCCCGAGGCGCGCGAGTTCCTCGACCGGATGGCCGGGATGCTCGACCTGGTGTCCGAGGGCTACCTGCGCGAGGGCAAGCGCTACGTGACGGTCGCGATCGGCTGCACCGGCGGCAAGCACCGCAGCGTGGCCATGGCCGAGAACCTCGCCGCGCGCCTTGTGAAGGTCGGGGTCGAGGTGCTGGTGGTGCATCGCGACCTCGGGCGCGAGTGAACGGCCCGCAGAGCGGCCCCGCCGGCCGCCGCCCACCTACGTCGTCCGGGGCCCGCGTGGTCGCGCTCGGCGGCGGGCACGGGCTGGCTGCCAGCCTGCGGGCGCTTCGCCGGGTCACCGACGACGTCACGGCCATCGTGGCCGTGTCCGACGACGGGGGCTCGAGCGGCCGCCTGCGGGAGGAGTTCGACGTCGTGCCTCCCGGCGACCTGCGGATGGCCCTCGCGGCGCTCTGCGGCGACGACACCTGGGGCCGCACGTGGAGCCGGGTCGTGCAGCACCGGTTCGCCGGCGACGGCCCGCTCGCCGGGCATTCGCTCGGCAACCTGCTGATCACCGCGCTCTGGGAGGAGACCGGCGACATCGTCACGGGTCTCGACTGGGTCGGTGCGCTGCTGGGCGCGCACGGCCGCGTGCTGCCGGTCGCGACCGTGCCGCTGGAGGTGGTGGCCGACGTTCGCGGGCTGCACCCGGAGGACCCCTCGATCCTCGAGCGGGTCGTCGGGCAGGTCTCGGTGGCGACGACGCGGGGCGAGGTCGTGCGCCTGCACATCGAGCCCCGCGAGGCGCCGGCCTGCCCGGATGCCGTGAAGGCGATCGGCGAGGCCGACGCCGTGCTCCTCGGGCCGGGCTCGTGGTTCACCAGCGTGCTGGCGCCCCTGCAGGTGCGCGGCATCGGCCAGGCCGTGAGCCGTACGCCCGGCCGCGTGGTCGTCGTGCTCAACCTCGAGGCGCAGACGGGGGAGACCGACGGCTTCAGCCCCCAGCGGCACCTCGAGGTGCTGCACCGCCAGATGCCGTCGCTGCGCGTCGACACGGTGCTGGCCGATCCCGAGCATGTGCCGGACGTCGATGCCCTCGCCGCCGCAGCACGCGAGCTCGGCGCCCGGCTCGCCCTCGCCCCCGTCGCCGCCCGCGACGGCACCCCCCGCCACGACGTCGACCTCCTCGCCTCCGCCCTCGGCGGCGTCCTCACCCCCTGACCCTTTCCTGGTCAATGTGGCTTTCACTGCCTTCGGCAGAGATTCCCCGTCACGTGCTGTCCACAGGGCCGGTTTCGGCGAGGTTTCCCTGGCGGGGTCGGCAGGCGAGGTCGTTGACGCGGGTGGCAGGATGCCGCGCATGGCGATGACGGCAGCGGTCAAGGACGAGCTCGCGCGTCTGAAGGTCACCAAGCCCTGCTGCCGCAAGGCCGAGGTGTCCTCGATCCTGCGCTTCGCCTCGGGCCTGCACATCGTCGGCGGGAAGATCGTCATCGAGGCCGAGCTCGACACCGCCATCGCCGCGCGCCGCCTCCGCAAGGACATCAGCGAGGTCTTCGGCCACGCCAGCGAGATGGCCGTGATCCACCCCGGCGGTCTGCGCAAGGGCAACCGCTACCTCGTACGCGTCCACGCCGACGGCGAGCAGCTCGCGCGCCAGACCGGCCTCGTCGACGCCAGCGGACGCCCGGCCCGTGGCCTGCCGACCGCCATCGTCAACGGCTCGCTCTGCGACTCCGAGGCCGCCTGGCGCGGGGCCTTCCTCGCCCACGGCTCGCTCACCGAGCCCGGCCGCTCCTCGGCTCTCGAGGTCACGTGCCCCGGTCCGGAAGCGGCGCTCGCGCTCTCCGGCGCGGCACGCCGCCTCGGCATCGCCGCCAAGCCCCGCGAGGTCCGCGGCGTCGACCGCGTGGTCATCCGCGACGGCGACGCGATCGCGGCGCTGCTCACCCGCCTCGGCGCGCACGAATCGGTGCTGGCCTGGGAGGAGCGGCGCATGCGCCGGGAGGTCCGCGCCACCGCCAACCGCCTCGCCAACTTCGACGACGCCAACCTCCGACGCTCGGCCCGCGCCGCCGTCGCGGCAGGAGCGCGCGTGCAGCGGGCGCTGGAGATCCTCGGCGACGAGGTGCCCGACCACCTCGCGGACGCCGGCAAGCTGCGGATGGAGCACCAGCAGGCCTCGCTCGAGGAGCTCGGCGCCCTGGCCGACCCGCCGATGACGAAGGACGCCATAGCCGGCCGCATCCGGCGCCTCCTCGCCCTCGCCGACAAGCGGGCGCAGGAGCTCGGCATCCCGGACACCGAGGCGGGTATCCCGGCCGATCTCGTGGACGCCGACTAAGGCACGCCTTGCGTGATCGGCGCCCTACTCGCGGGTACGCCGACGGGCCCGCAACCGCTTGCGGGATTCGGATAGGGTCGCATTAGCCACGTGGGCACGAACCCCGTAGCCCGACGTGCGAACCAGAGCCGGCAACGATGCCGGCGTCGTCCTCGGACCTAGGGACTCTCCAGTGACCGTTCGTGTGGGCATCAACGGCTTCGGCCGCATCGGCCGCAACTTCTACCGCGCGCTCGCCGCGCAGGGCGCAGACGTCGAGATCGTCGCGGTGAACGACCTCACCGACAACGCGACGCTCGCGCACCTCCTCAAGTACGACTCGATCCTCGGCCGCTTCCCCGAGACCGTGAAGTCGACCGAGGACGCCATCCTCGTGGGCGACAAGAAGATCGTGGCGCTCGCCGAGCGCGACCCGGCCGCCCTGCCCTGGGGCGACCTCGGCGTCGACATCGTCGTGGAGTCGACCGGCTTCTTCACCGACGCGAGCAAGGCCGCGGGCCACGTCGCCGGCGGCGCCAAGAAGGTCATCATCTCCGCGCCCGCCAAGGGCGAGGACGCCACCATCGTCATGGGCGTCAACCAGGACATCTACGACCCGGCGTCGCACACGATCATCAGCAACGCGTCCTGCACGACCAACTGCCTCGCCCCGATGGCCAAGGTCATCAACGACGAGTTCGGCATCGTGCACGGCCTCATGACCACGATCCACGCGTACACCAACGACCAGGTCATCCTCGACTACCCGCACAAGGACCTGCGTCGTGCGCGCGCCGCCGCGACCAACATGATCCCGACCAGCACCGGCGCCGCGAAGGCCATCGGCCTCGCCCTCCCGGAGCTCAAGGGCAAGCTCGACGGCTACGCGATGCGCGTCCCGGTCCCGACCGGCTCGGCCACCGACCTCACCGTGACCCTGTCGCGCGAGGTGTCCGAGGCCGACATCAACGCCGCCATCAAGGCCGCCGCCGAGGGCCCGCTCAAGGGCATCCTCGAGTACACCGAGGACCCGATCGTCTCCAGCGACATCGTCACCAACCCGGCCTCGTGCATCTTCGACGCCGGCATCACCAAGGTGATCGGCAACAGCGCCAAGGTGCTCGGCTGGTACGACAACGAGTGGGGCTACTCGAACCGCCTCGTCGACCTCGTCCAGTACGTCGGCAAGTCCCTCTAAGACCCACGGGACTGACCACGTGAAGACGATCGACGACCTCGACGTCGCCGGTCGCCGGGTCCTCGTGCGGGCGGACTTCAACGTCCCGCGCGAGGACGCCGGCGACGGCACCCGTCGCATCACCGACGAC